>NZ_JOCB01000140.1 GCF_000718775.1 Streptomyces sp. NRRL S-31 | reverse complement strand
CTCACGGACAAGCAGGCCGACGACATCATGTCGAAGCTGGAGGCCCGGGGCGGTGGCCGGCGCCCACACCCGGATCCCCGAAAACAGCACCCCGCACGGAATTTACCAACCGCGGACGTATGCGGTGCAGTGATCACCCGAGTCCATGACGCACGCGTTGTACCAGATGATCGGGTTGCTCTCGATGTTGCTGGTTGATTTGCACGTGCCGTTGCCATTGTGGTTCTCCAGGCGCCCCCACGTGCCGTTGGCTCGTTGGTACTCGGTGGCGACAGCGTAGCCGTCGGCCCTGATGTCACACACCTTGACGGCGCCGTTTGCGCCATAGGACAGCGCTTCCGCAGCGGGGCCGCCCTTATAGACGGCAGTGACGCTACCGTCTATTGCCACGGCACTTCCGGCGAAAGACAGCGAGCCGAACAATGCGGCACCAGTAATCAACGCAGCCTTCGCCTTGAAATGCTTCACCATTCTCTCTTCATCCTCCCGTTTCGTCACGACTCAGACAGCACGCGCACATCGGCTCTGCAGCCTGCAGCACCGAGGGTCCGTCCATGTGCAGTCACCTCAGGATGCCGGGCGCCCCCGGAAGTGTCGTTAGCGGTGAGTCCACCGTTTCATAGCTGTGGGTCTACTCGGTTGGGTCTGCTGCAGGTATGGGTGACGGGTTGACTTGCCCCACGGTTTGGGTTCCAGTTGCGGTGGCTACTGAGTTTGAACTCGTGATGTCGTCTTCCGGGATCAGGGGTTGATGGTCAGTCCTGTCTCGGCAAGGCAGCCGTCTAGGGACTGTTGCGAAAGTGGATCTTGTTCGTTGATGATCACGTCCTGTGGGACGTGGAGATCTGACGAACGGCCAGTGGGCCCGGCTTGAGCCCCTGGTGCCGACGGGCATCAAGCCGGGTCGGCCGCAGGTGTGGACGCGGCGGCAGTTGATAGACGGCATACGGTGGCGGACGCGGACCGGTGCTCCTTGGCGGGACGTGCCCGAACGTCATGGGCCGTGGGACCGGGTCTATGACCTGTTCCGGCGCTGGCAGCGGGACGGCACGCCTCGGTAGTCGCTGTCGTGCTCGGTGAAGACCAGCCCGAGACGGTCACTGACGAGCCGGACCAGCTCGCCGGCGGTGTGGGTGCTGGTGCCGTAGGTGTGGTGGTCGGTCATGGTGCACCAGACCCTATGCCGCGGCAGTGGCGGGGCGCTCGACCAGTTGGCCGTGTTCGAAGCGGGCTCCGGCGTGGACGAGGGCGACGAGGTGGGGTGCGTTCACGGCCCGCCACCGGGCCTGGGCGGATTCGACGAGCTTGAAGACCATCGCCAGTCCTGCGGTGCGGGAGCCGGCGCCGCGGGTGACCTTGGTGCGCCAGGCGGACGGTGGAGAATGTGGACTCGATCGGGTTGGTCGTCCGCAGGTGGATCCAGTGCTCGGCGGGGAAGTCGTGGAACGCCAGCAGCTCGGCCTCATCATCGCTGATCTTCTTGACGGCCTTGGGGAACTTCGCTCCGTAGAGCTGGGCGAACGTCTTGATCGCCTTGACCGCGAGGTCGCGGTCCTCGTTGCTGCCGTCGGCGCGCACGCCGACGAGGACGAGTACGCAGGCTTTGGCCACACGTACACGTAGTCGACCTCCGCGAGGTCGCGGTCCATGAACGCGGCGTGGTCGGCCTGCCACTGCTGGGTCAGCCGGGTGACCGTTGCCGGCGACAGCCCGGCCGAGCTGCCGAGGAACTGCTCCAGCGCGGGCACGAAGTCGCCGGAGGACAGTCCGTGCAGGTAGAGCAGCGGCAGCACTTCGCTGATCTTCGGGGACCGGCAGCACCACGGCGGCAGAATCGCGGAGGAGAACCGCTTGCGCTCGCTGGTGGTCTCGTCGACGCGCTTGTCGTTCACCCGCGGCGCCTTCACCTCGACTATGCCAGCCGCGGTGGTGACCTTCCTGGGCTGGTGGTAGCCGTTGCGGACCACCAGGCGACGGCCACGCTCGTCACACTGGTCAGCCAACTCGGCTATGTAGGCGTTGACTTCAGCCTCCAGCGCGGCGGCCAGCATCCTTCTTGCGCCCTCCCGGACGACCTCGTCGACCAGGGAGGAGCCGTTGGCGGTGGTGCCGTCGTCGTTCACTACGCTGAGCACGGACGTGCCTTCCCCGCCGGTGCTGCGAACACCGTTCTTGCTCGGTGACCTATCGATCAATCACCCGGGAAGGTACGTCCTCCCCGAGCCGATCCACAGGATCTGAGCATTTCTCTCCCGTGGGCCCCCTGTCCGTTCCCGGTGATACAGCGTTCAACGCCACAGTCCTTCCGTTCTCGGCCGATACACCTACACATCAGTGCCGCTGAATCCACCGCAGAGACACCCGGCCGATGCGGTCCTGGCCCGACGGCCGCTGGCTCCCGTGCTGCCTTCGACAGCTGGCCCGCGTCCAGCAGCAGGCGGCCCCGGGCTGGCCGCCACAGGCGGCAGATACGCCGGCCGACCACTCGCCTGCGCGTGCGCCGAGCCGGCCTCCTACTGACGCGCAGTGCCCGAGCGCCTCCTCCCACCGCTGCCGGTGACAGGCGCGCATCGACCACAGCAGTGAGGCCGGGCGAGTTGGTCGTCGCAGGTGAGCCGGCGGCAGCCGTTTCGGCCCGACGGTGCCGCCGGGGGTCGACTCACGCTCGGCGTCGGATGCTGATGCGACGCCGCCTGTTCATCGCCGGCCGAGCTGGTTCGTCGGCACGCGGTAGGTCTCCGGGCCGCTCAGCACCGCGATCGAGGCCAGAACCGAGATTCCGACACAGATCCACACGGTCGGGTGCCAGGTGCTCTCGCCGGCACTGAGTCCCTGGGCCAGGGCGGGAGCGAATCCCGAGGCGAGCAGGCCGAGCATCAGCCCGACCGCCATGCCCGTGTAGCGGACCTGCGCGGGGAACTGCTCCGGGTAGTACGCCGCGCCGACTCCGACCGGCATGATGAAGAAGACCCCCGTACCGATGATCCCAGCGGCGAACACCAGCGGCGTGTTGCCCGCGTCGATGGCGTCGAACAGCACGAACAACGACAGGCTGGAGCCCAGGGCGCCGAGCACGAACACCGGCTTGCGGCCGATCCGGTCCGACAGGCGCCCGACCAGCGGGGCCATCACGACCGCGCCCAGGTTGCCCAGCGACACCACGGTGAGCATCACCGGCCGTGAGATGTCGGCGGCATCGGTCGCGTAGGCGAGGGCGAAGACGGTGAAGATGGTTCCCACGACGTTGATCGTGCTGCATATCGCCACACGCAGAGTGGCCACCCAGTACTCGCGCAGCAGCGTGGCGATGGGCAGCGAGGCGCGCTCCTGGCGTTCCTGCATACCGGTGAACACCTCCGGCTCCTCGACCTTGCGCCGCAGAAGGTAGGCGACGACCGTCAGCACGCCGCTGAGCAGAAACGGCAGCCGCCAGCCCCACGTCAGCAACTGCTGCTCGGGCAGGGCCGCGAGCGGCAGGAACACCAGGCTGCCCAGGCCCATGCCGAGCTGCATCCCGCTCATGGAGAAGCCGGCGTAGTAGGCGCGCCGGTTCTCCGGGGCGTGCTCCATGGTCAAGGACGTCGATCCGGGCGACTCACCGCCCGCGGACAGGCCCTGCAGCAGGCGGAGCAGGACCAGCAGGATCGGAGCCGTGACGCCGATCGTGCCATAGGAGGGCAACAGCCCGATCGCGAACGTGGCGACGCCCATGAGGCTGATCGTCAGGATGAGGGCGAGCCGGCGGCCCAGCTTGTCCCCCAGGTGTCCCCACAACACGGCACCGAAGGGACGGGCGACGTAGGCGACGCCGAACGTGCCGATCGACAACAGCGTCCCGGTCGCCCCGGCGTCCGGGAAGAAGATCTTGCCGAAGACCAGGGCGGCGGCCGACCCGTAGATCAGGAAGTCGTAGTACTCCAGTGCGCTGCCGAAGAAGCCGGAGACTGCCGCGCGGCGGATCTTCCGGGATCTCGGCGCGCTGAGGGCGTGAGAAGTCGTGAGCATGGGGCAGCTCCTGATTGTGCGGTTGAGCCGGGGCTCAGAAGGTGATCGGGTGGAGCCGGATGGTCCGGGGGCCGTCGGTGGTGTCGAAGGTGACCGCATAGAGCCCGTCGGGGCCGCCGTTGTAGGCGATGTCGATGCCGAGTTCCGCGGGCGCGACGACATCGCCGAGCCAGGCCTTCAAGCCGGACTCGGTACCGCCGATCTCGATGGCGGTGACACCGGTCCCCCGCACGTCACCGGTGCCGGGTTGCGGGGGAAGCAGACTGGAGTGGTTCGTCAGGTCGGGGACGTAGTAGATGTTGGGCTTGCCCAGCAGCCAGGAGTTCCGGAAGTCCGGCGCGTGCACCGCGGGCGAGGTGCCCTGCGCGGGAACCATGCGCACCTTGCCGCCGGCGATGTCCCCGACGGGCGTGATGCCGCGGTGGCGGGCGAACTCCGCCACTTCGTCGAGGTCGTCGCTGCGCAGGCACAGCCCGGCGAAACAGTCCCCGTCGGCGGTCTGGCGTTCCAGTTCCAACGCCATCGGGGCCCGCTCGGCGATCATCCGGTGGTCGACGATGCTCTCGACTTCGATGTACACGTGGCCGCCGAGCGACAGCAGCTTCTGGCCGAGGCCGAGACCGGGAAAGTAGCCGCCGTCGGCGCTTCCGAGGCCGGTCCTCCGGCTCAGCTCGGCAGTGGTTCGGTAGAGGTTGTCCGACCAGACGGCTATGTGGTCGAGGCTGATCAAGGCGTGTTCCTTGTGTCGATGGGTACACCGGCCCGTGCGTCGGAACCGGTCTGGCAGTTGCCGGCGGCGCAGCCGCAGGGGCTTCTACAGCCCGCTCAGGGCGCCCACCCCAGGAAGGCGCGGGCGTTGGCGGTGAGCGTGTCGGCGTCCAGGCCGCCGGAGGCGGCGAAGCCGAGCGGATCGTGCTGTGCCATGTCGAACGGGTAGTCGCTGCCACAGACGACGGCCTGCTTCCCGACCCGTCCGGCCAGCAGGCCGAGCAGCGCCGGATCGTGGGTGACGGTGTCGAACCACAGGTCCCGTACCGCCTCGCCAGGTGGGCGGGCCGAGTCGCGGCGGACGTCGGGCCGGGCCCGCCAGCCGTGGTCCCAGCGGCCCAGCAGCCCAGGGGTGCAGCCTCCGCCGTGCGCGAAGCAGATCCGCAGCCGCGGGAGCGCCTCGCGCACCCCGCCGAGCAGCAGTGCCGCCACCGCGGTGGCCGTCTCCACCGGGTTGCCGATGAGGTTGGCCAGGTAGTGGTGCGCCCATTCCGGCCGGGGCAGCTGCATGGGGTGCACCAGCACGGCCAGCCCGAGCCGCGTGCACTCGGCGAGGACGTGCCGCAGCACACCGGAGTCCAGCGACTCGCTGCCCAGCAGCGGCGGGATCGCCACGCCGGCGATCCCGGGCACCGACGCCAGACCCACCAGCCGGGCGGTGGCCGCCGCGGCGTCGTCCAGTGGCACCAGGCCGAGGCCGGCCAACGCACCGCCGGAATCGGCGACGACTGCGGCGAGTGAGTCGTTGAACGCGTCGACGTAGTCGGGGGCAGGCCCGGCCACCGGAAAGGCGAAGGGCGGCGCGGAGAGCACCCGCACAGCGACGCCCGCTTCGGCCATGTCGGCCCGGATCGCCGTGACGTCGCTCATCGCGCGGGTGGCGATCGACAGCGGGACCTCGCCGAGGTGCAGTTCGCCGTCGCGGTCGCGCAGCGGCCCGTACGGCGCGCCCGGTGGCAGTGCGAACAGTTCCTCGGGCAGCCAGTGGGCGTGGATGTCGATCCCGCCGGTCATGCGGCGTCCAGCGGGAGCGGCGCGTTGGCGCTGTCGAGGTGCTCGACCGTGGTGAACACCAGCTCGGTGTCGCCGACGTTCTCGATGTCGTGCAGCAGGTACTGTCCCGCCGCGAAGGTGAAGTGCCGGGTCTCCCCTGCGGCGTAGGCGACGTCGCGGGTGGTGCCGTCGCTGGTGTGCTGGCGGCTTCGGCCGGCGTTCACCGCGGTCCAGAAGTAGTCCAGGACGTGCCGGTGGGCGTGCCAGCGCTCGCCGGGCGCGAGGCGGATCTCCCAGACCCGTACGCGGTCGTTCTGACTGAGCAGCCGCGAGCCGACCGCTCCGTCGTGGGCGTGGGCCTCGAACTCGGCACGCAACTCGGGGTTCCAGCCCTCGAAGTCGGTGCCGATCAGTTCGCCGGCCAGAGGCAGGTCGGACAGGAATCCTGTGTCGGTCATCGTGGGTCCTTTCGGGTAAGGGTGGAGGGTGCTCAACGGCCCGGGCCGTAGAGGCCGAAGCGCAGGTTCGGATCGCCGGGCGTCCAGTTGTTGTGGAACTGGGAGCGCTCGCCCATCTCCTTCACACGCTCCAGCAGGCGGGAGGCGAGTTCGAGCCGCGCGGGCTCCCACTTGCGCAGTGCGGCCGGTATGTCGCCGTCGGAGCCGGTCAGCGCCTCGGCCAGGGCCCAGGCGTCAGCGGCGGCTTTGGCCGTGCCGGCGGCGGCGTGCGGGCGGGCGGCCGACGCGGCGTCGCCGAGCAGGGCGATGCGGCCCTCGGCCATCTTCGCCGACCGGACGTCGGAGACGACCTGGATGTAGGGCTGTTCGGTGGCGGTGACGACCTCGGCCGCGGCCGGGGCCAGCAACTCGGCCGCGGTCGCACGCATCTCGTCGACGTAGCGGTCCTGGACCTGGCCGGGGTGGAGCGAAACGGTGCCGGTGAAGCCGCGCTTGTCGATCAGCATCTCGGCCAGTTCGGGGCCGGCCGGTACGTTGCGGTACCAGACGTAGTTGATCAGCCGGTCCTGCGGCCCGGTCCCGGTCTCGCCGGGGATCGGATAGAGCGTGATGTGCGAATGCGGGACGACGCTGTAGGAGATCGCGTCACCCAGCAGCGACCGCACCTCGCCGGGCAGTTGGTGCTCCGGCACGGTGCCTCGCCAGCCGATGTAGCCGGAGTACTCCATCGCGGACTCCGGGTCGAGCAGCCGGCGGCCGACGGAGGTGATTCCGTCGGCGAACACCACCAGTTCGGCCTCCGCCCTCCGGCCGCTGACGAACCGGACCGTCGCGCGGTCGGCGTCCTGCGTGACACCGCAGGCGAACTCGCCGAGGTGGTAGCGCTCGGTGCCGAAGTCGGCGAGCAGCGCTCGGTAGAAGGTCCCCCACGAGGTGTAGGTCCAGCGGCGCCGCTCCCGGTGCACGATCTCGTTGCCGGGGCCGAGGTACTGCACGTGGTCGGTGGAGGTGGACAGCGTCTCGGGATGCTGTTCGCTGCGCTCCGCGAACCAGCGGACGGTGTCCGGCTGCAGCACGATCCCGCCGCCGCGACCGTCCAGCGGGGTCGGGGTGCGCTCGAAGACGTCGACCTCGAAACCGAGGTCGCGCAGCAGCAGCGCGGTGGTCAGCCCGCCGATGGAGCCACCGATCACGACGGCGCGGGCGTGGGCGTAGGGGGTCATCAGGAACTCTCCTCAAGACGGGCCGCGGCGTCCGGTGCGGGTTCCGGGCCGGGGTCGGGGTCGGGGTCGGCCGGCAGGGCCAGGCCGCGGGTTTCAGGGGCGAAGAGCAGGCCTAGCGCGCCGAGCAGGCCGACCGCGACCACGCAGGTGGTGGCCAGGCCGAGATCGCCGCCGAACCACGACGCCGCGATCACGCCGGCGACCAGGGGACCCGCCGCGGTGATGTACCGGCCGATGCCGTTGTACAGCGCTATTCCGGTGGCGCGTACCGACGGTGGGAACAGTTCCGGGCCGTAGACGAGGATCCCGGACAGGGCCCCGTAGAGGCCGAACCCGGCGAGGGGGATGACGGTCAGGAACGTTCCCCATCCGTGCTCGAACGGGAAAAGGAACCCCACGCCGGCGGCGGAGACCGCGAAGCTGGTGGCGAACGCCCGGCGGCGGCCGATCGCGTCGGCGAGGAAGCCCCAGGTGGCGTAGCCCAGCACGCCACCGGCGTTGAACAGCATGGAGGCGGTGGCGACGCGGGAGTTCGCCACGTCCGGGCTCAGCTCGGCGGCAGCCGCGGCCTGCCGGATGACCTGCGGGTACCAGGTCGACACGCTCCAGAAGGCGATCAGCGAGCCGGTGGCCAGGGTCGTGCCGACGAGGGTGGGCCGCAGCAGCGGCGGGGTGAGCAATCGGGCCAGCACGAACCGGTCCTGCTCATCGCGCTGTCCGCGGGCCCGCCGGGCGCGGCGCGCGGTGATCGTGCCGCGGATCTCCGGCGGCTCGGGCACGTGCCGGCGGAGGAAGTACACCAGCAGCGCCGGCAGGACGGCGATGCCCATCATCAGTCGCCAGCCGTGGTCGCCGATGAGGGAGTAGCACAGCGCCGCGAGGAAGAAGCCCATCGCGTAGCCCGACATCATCACGCCGCAGGCGCGGGCCCGGTAGCGGTTGCGCCACACCTCGGCGACCAGGGCCGCACCGACCGGTGCCTCGACGCCGGAACCGAGCCCGGCGATGAACCGCAGCACGCCCAGCTGCCACCAGGTGTCGGCGAACGCGGCCAGCGCGGTGAACACGGCGTAGGTCACGATGCCCGCGGACAGGACCCGGACGCGGCCGAAGTAGTCGGCGAGGATCCCGAACAGGATCCCTCCCGTGCCCCAGCCGAAGAGGAACAGCGCGACGGTCAGGCCGCCATAGAGACCGATGGTGTCTGCGGCGGGGACGATGGCGCTGTGCGGCAGCAGTTCCGTCATCGCCGGTCCGAGGATCAGCGCGTACAGGCTGCCCGCGAACCCGTCGAGCGCCCAGCCCATCGTCGTGCCGGCCAGCACCAGCCACTGGGTGCGGGTGATGACGGTGCGCCATGTCTGGGGTGACGGAATGGTGATATTCGACATGGGCGGCTCCTTTGCCGTAAGTCGAACGTCTTTCGGGTCAGTTGAGGCGGCCGGGTTCAGCGGAGCCGTACCAGTCGACGTCGTCGGCCGCGGTACGCACGACGACGGTCTTGAGCCAGCTGAAGTCGTCGAACGACTCGGTGCCCGCGTCGCGGCCGGTGCCGGACTCCTTGATCCCGCCCCAGGGGAGCGACGGTTCGAGCCGGTGGTGGTCGTTGACCCAGACCATTCCGGCCTGGATACGGTCGGCCACCCGGTGTCCGCGGGCCAGGTCACGGGTCCACACGCCCGCGCCGAGCCCGAACCGGTTGTCGTTGGCCTTGGCGATCGCGTCGGCCTCGTCGTCGAACGGCACGACGACGGCGACTGGGCCGAAGATCTCCTCACGGGCGACCTGCATGTCCATCGTCGCGTCGGCGAGCACGGTGGGACGGACGAAGAACCCGCCGTCCAGGGGCGCGGGCAGCTCCGGGACACCACCCCCGGCGGCGACACGGGCCCCTTCGGCGCGTCCCTTCTCGATCAGTGCCAGGACCTTCTCCCGCTGCGCCGCACTGACCATCGGGCCGAGCTGGGTGGCCGGGTCCGACGGGTCACCGATGCGGATCGCGTCCGCCCGCCGAGTGAGCGCCGTGACGAACCGGTCGTAGCTCGCACGCTGGACGAGGAAGCGGGAACCGGCCACACAGGACTGCCCGGCCGCGACGAAGGCGGCGAACGCCGCCCCTTCGGCGGCGACGCCGGGGTCGATGTCGTCGAACACGACGATCGGGGTCTTGCCGCCGAGCTCGGCGGTCACCCGGGCGAAGCGGTGCGCGGTGGCGACGGCGGCCGCCCGTCCGGCCTCGGTCCCGCCGGTCAGGGTGATCTTGGCGACGTCCGGGTGCCCGGTGAGCCGCTCTCCCACGTCACGACCGCCGGTCACCACGTTCACCACGCCGGCCGGGATCCCCGCCTTCGTCAACAGTTCGGCCATCGCCAAGGTGGACAACGGCGTGGTCTCGGACGGCTTCACCACCACGGTGTTGCCCGTCGCCAGCGCCGCGGAGAGGCTGCGGGCCAGGATCAGCAGCGGGTGGTTGAACGGCGTGATGATCCCGCAGACCCCGAGCGGAGCCCGGCGCTGGTAGGTCAGGTAGGGCCCGTCCGAGGGCAGCACCGCGTCCCGCTGGGCGGCCAGCAGCGCGGCGTTGTAGCGGAACCACTCCGGTACCCGGGACAGCTGCGCGCGGGTCTCGGTGACCGGGCGGCCGTTGTTCCGGGTCTCGAGACGGTAAAGGTTCTCGGCGGCCTCCTCGACGATGTCCGCCACGCGGAGCAGCAGGCGGCCGCGTGCCGTCCGGGTCAGCGTGGGCCACGGGCCTTCGAGGAACGCCTCGCGGGCACGGGCGACGGCCGCGTCGACTTCGGCGACGGAGCTGTCGGGAACGGTGCGGATGACGGCCCCGGTGGCCGGGTCGAACACCGGGCGGCCCGAACCAGTGGCGGGAAGCGGGTGAGCAGGAGACGAAACAGAAGTCATAGACATACCGGCTCTTTCTGGTGTGATCCGGCGGAGGGGGCTTACGGAGTCTGACCCACGCCCGCAGGCGGCCGATATGTCAGCGGGAACATAATTCGACAGCAGTTATGTCCTATGAAACACTCCTCTCTCGTGGAGGACAGGAACGAGCTGCGTGCCTGGCTGGCCGCGATCGGCACGCTGACGTCGGCCGTGAACGCCGGCCGGGGGCTGCGCGAGGTGCTGGAAAGGGTCGCCTCGACGGCCCGGCACCTGCTCGGGCTCGACTTCTGCGGCGTCCTGCTGCCTGACGCCGAGGAACGCAACCTGGTGATCGCCGCATGGAGTGGGCTGTCGGCCACCTACGTCGCCCGGGTCAACTCCGACCACCCGGTCCCGCTGGAGGACGACGCGCACAGCGGCGCGCCCTCGAGCCGGGCATACCGCTCCGGCAAGCCGGCCGCGGTCAGCGACATCTCGCGCGAGCCGGGATTCATCTGGGGTGGTGTCGCGCACGACCAGGACTACCGTTCGATGCTGTCGGTCCCGCTCGTCACCGCGTCCGGCGTGATCGGCACGCTCAACAGCTATCGCTCCACGGTGCACGAGTTCGACGCCGAGGAAACCGGTCGCCTGCAACTACTCGCCGAGCACGCCGCGATCGCCATCACCTCCGCCAGGCTCGTCGAGGACCTGCGCCGGCAGCACCAACTGGTGACCCGCTCGGAGCAGATCCACGAACGCCTGCTCCGGGTGGCCGTCCGCTCCGGCGGGATGCCCGGCATCGCCGCCGCCCTCCACGACCTGCTCGACACCGCGGTGCTTCTGCAGGACGCGCGCGGCGATGTGCTGGCGGCGGCCGGGCCACCTGCCGAGCCTCCCGTCACCGGCTGGTCGACGGCCGCACCGGCACCGGGCACCGAGCTGGTCCGCGAGCAGGACGGTCACGTCGTAGCCGACGTCGTCCTCTTCGGGGAGGTGCCCGCCCGGCTGTGGCTGCCCGGCCACCCCGGGCCGCTGTCCCCACTGGACCGCCGAGCACTGGAGCACGCCTCGGTGGTGCTGTCACTCGAACTGCTCCGTCGGCGCACCGCGCTGGAGGTCGAGCAGAACCTGCGCGGCGAACTGCTGGCGGAACTGGTCGGGGGCGCCGATCCCCGCACGGACGCGATCCGCCACCGCGCCAGTCTGCTCGGCCATGACCTGACACGCGCCCACCGTGCGCTGGTCGCAAAGATCGAGACCACCGGGCGGGGCAGTGCGGCCCTGGCCCTGAGGCATGCGGCGGACGAAGCGAACCGGCTGGCCTCCACCATCACCCCGCGCCCACTGGTGAGTCAGCACCAGGACGCGATCGTGGCGCTGTGGCCGGTCCAGGCGTCCGGCCCCGAGGCGGGTCCGGATGCCGCCGAGACACTGCGCAAGACCCTGTCAGCGGCTGTCGGGGTCACCTCCGCAACGGTCGCCGTCTCCGGCCCCACCGACCGCGAGTTCGCCGAGGTCTACCGCACCGCCCGGGGCGCGCTCGCCGTCGCCGCACGCGCGGACCGCACCGGAGGCGTCGTCACCCTGGACGGGCTGGGCGTAGCCGGCCTCCTTCTCCAGCTGGGCGATCCGGGGCCCCTGCGCGGCTACGCCGATCGCACCCTCGGCCCGCTGATCCGACACGACGAGCAGCACGGCACCGCATTGGTGGCAACCCTGCGCGCGCACCTGACGCACCGCCTGGACCGCCAGGCGACCGCGCAGGCGCTGCTCGTCCACCCCAACACGATCAGCCAGCGGTTGCGCCGCATCGAAGCGCTGACCGGGCTGGACCTGCGTGACCCGACCGCAGCCGTCGAGGCCCGGTCGGCGCTGACGGTGCTGGATGTCGCCCACGGACTGTCGTAGCCCATGCCGCTTGCCGGTGGACGGACTGCCGTAGCCCACCCCGCGGGCTGATGGACGGACTGATACCCCGCCTACCGTTGCAGCACGCTCAACGGCACAGCCCGGACCGCCTAGCCAGGTTCTGTCCCGCCTTTCCAGGCGAGGGTCTGACCTGAGCGAGCGCCTCCACGCGCAAGGGCCGCTTGAAGGCGTACCGTGCGTAACCTCGTCCGCGCGTCTGAAACACCCAGTCCAAGCCGACGAGCCTGAAGCCGCGCCTATCTGCGCAGCCTTTTATGCGCGGTGGTCGTCCGGGGCTCCGAGGAGGGCTCTCGGGGATGCCTTCATCTTGAGTGAAGATGACCGTTATTCCGAATCATCACTTCTTGCGGGGAAGCGTTGGGGCGTATGTCGGGTTTGCCCCTCATAGAGCGGCGAACAACTGCTGCTGCGTGAACCTCTTGCCCTGCGGCAGACCGCCATCCGGTTTCCTCCCGAGAAGGCCTTACCATGTCCGGAGATTTCACGGCCCTGACGGGCCGGCCTTCGCTGCCGGAGCTGTCCGGCAAGGGCTCGGCGTGCGAGCGATGCCACACCCTCTATACGTGGACCAAGGGCAGCCGTGCGCCGGTGTCCGCAGCGCGAAGGGCTCTGCGGGAGGCCCTGAACCGGGCAGGGCTCGCGGAAGATGTCGTGGACGGTGCGGTATTGGCCGCGTCCGAACTCGTCGCGAACGCCACGGAACACGCGGTCGGGCCCTACAAGATGGTTCTTCGCCGTAGCGCATCCGGACTTGTGTGCGAGGTTCATGATCATGATCCGCGTGTCCCCGTACTTCCGCACGCGGCCCCTGATGGGCTGCCTTGCGACGGGCCTGGTTCGGACGAGGTGGTGGAACTGCTCGCGGAGCGCGGCCGGGGCCTGCACATAGTGGACCAACTCGCTGGCGGCCGATGGGGGTTCGACCGCGTGAGTGACGGCGGGAAGGTTGCTTGGATGACCGTGCCGGTCAGTGACAACGCCTGCCGGACGTCGACTGCCACCTGACGTGCAGGCTGCCTCGGGCACGGAAGCCGGGGGAACCCAAAGTGGTTCGTCGCAGCGGTCGGATCTTCTTCGTGATGGCCGCCGCCGCGCCCGAACACACCGCACGGACGGTGTCCGGAACCGGGTGCGCGCTGGAAGCAGGGAACAGGCGTTCCCCGATGTGGCTCCGCGCCGCGCTTGGATCACAGCCTGGGTGCGGGGCCGTCGAGCCAGGGATCCGCCATCGACGGCTGCGCTGTCGGGACGACGGCGATGTGACCGGGGCAGAGGGGCCGCACAGAGTCAGCGCGCCCCCTCGCAGGCACCGATGCGCGGCCATACATCTGGCGCTTGATCAGCTTGGTTCTGCTGTTGACGCCTTCGGTGCCGCCGTTGTGGTGCGGCAGGGTGAGGGCGGCGTCGACCGCGGCGCGGTCCTTCTCGAGGCCCCGGGTGAAGGCATGCAGGTGGGGCAGGTCCTCGGTCTGGGCCGAGGTGATCCAGGTGCTCAGCAGGGCGGCATTGCCGTCGGCGGGATCCAGCAGTGCGGCGAAGTGGTGGATGAGATCGGTCAGAGCGGTCATCTCGTGGCAGGTGGTGCGGGCGGCCTCGATGCGTTCCCGCTTGGTGGTCTTCGAGGCGGTCGGGGCGGGGGAGCAGGTAGCGGGTCAGGCGCCGGGGCGAGAGGGCGGGCCGGTCGGCCTCGACGCGGCCTTGGTTGATGTAGCGGACCAGCAGGTTCGAGTTGCCGGTGTAGCCCGGCTCCCTGATCTCCTGAAGGAGACGGGTGACGGGAACGGCCGGGTTCTCCAGCCGCTTGCGCAGGTGATCGCGGTAGGGATCCACGAGGGTGGGCCGGTACTTGGGGGCGCGGATGAGGCGTTCAGGCTCGGCGACACGGTCGTAGCGCTTGACCGTGTTCAAGGCGAGGTTGAGGCGCCGTGCGCACTCCAGCAGGCCGACTCCGCGCTCGCGCGGGGCGTGGACCTGCTGCCAGCGCTCACGTGTGGTGGCGGCCTGTCTCCCCTCGGCCGGGGGCGGGCCCGCCTTCGCCCAGCAGGTGCTGTGCGCGGCGACTTCTTTGGGGACGGCCTCGGCGAGGTTGTGCCACAGGTGCCGGCGGTCGCTGATCTGGACCGCGTCGGGCAGGGCTCGGCGGACCGCCTCGGCGTAGGTGGCCGATCCGTCCCGGCACACGGCCTCGATGCCCGGATGCCCGCGCAGCCAGGCTTCCAAAGTGGCGGCTTCCCGGCCGGGCAGCACCTCGATTCGCTCACCGTCACCACCGACTACGAAACAGACCCGAACGATTTACAGTCCCCCAGAACCCAACAAAGTCACTGGTATTGCGACTAGGACTTGTCCGGCCGATCATGTACGAAGCCAGATGACGAGGGCTGCGGCAGTCGCGGTCCCGAGGATGACGTGGCCGCGTTTGTCGTAGCGGGTGGCCACGGCCCCAGCGTGCTTGAGCCGGTTGATCGCCCGTTCGACGGTGTTGCGTTTCTTGTACCGCTCTTCGTCGAAGCCGGGTGGCCGTCCGCCGCGTGACCCTTTGCGCAGTCGGGCGGCCTGGCTGTCAGTCTTCTCCGGAATCGTGTGCCGGATGCCCCGGCGCCGCAGGTACTCGCGGCACGGTCCGTTGCTGTAAGCCTTGTCCGCCGCGAGGCTCTCAGGCTTCTTGCGCGGCCTGCCCGGCCCGATCCGCGGGACGTGGATCTTCTCCAGCACCGGCTTGAACTGCGTGCAGTCCGCCCGCTGTCCCGGTGTGACGATCGAGGACAGCGGGCGGCAGCGGCCGTCCGCACTCAGGTGGAGCTTGGTGGTGAACCCGCCCCGCGAGCGGCCCAGGCCCTCACCTCCTGCACCACCTCCACCAGGCGGGCAACGAGGCTCTGCCACGGCGGCTCGCCCTGGTGTTCTGCCGGTTCGGCCCCCTTTGAGACGGGCGCCGGCGGTGGTTCGGTGCGGGCGCCGGCAGCATGCTGATGTGCCCGCACGATGGTGGAGTCGACCGAGATGTCCCAGTCGATCTCCTCAGCCGCGTCGGCCTCGGCCTGGACCTGCTGGAGCAGGCGTTCCCACCTTCCGTCGGCCGACCACAGGCGGCGGCGTTCACACACCGTCTTCCATGGGCCGAACCATTCGGGCAGGTCACGCCACTGAACGCCGGTCCGCACCCGGTGCAGAATCCCGTCGATCACCTGCCGGTGATCCCGCCACCTGCCACAACGCCTGTCGCTGACCGGCAGGAAGGGCCGCAGCCGTTCCCACTCGGCATCCGTCAGATCGCCCCGCCCCATGTCCACATCAACGACACGACTGCGGAGCAATCACATGATCGGCTGGACAGGTCCTAGGAGTTTGGAGACCGTGAGCCGGTCCTCTGCCGTCACGTCCTCCCTCAATGTTCGGTTGAGAGACGCTGGTTCGTCCCATGGGCGGCTCGGCCCCACAGGAGCCGCAGGAGGCGGGGAGGGCGGGACGTGATCGGACTTCGAGTCGGTGACTACGAAACCCTGCCCACCCGATCCGAAGCCATGATCCACCTCGCCATGACCGACCTCATGGCTCGCCGCCTCACCAGCGAGAGCACCATCTCCTGGCACGATCCGACATCACGGGCCAAACAGCCGATTCCCTGAGATCACATCAGGCGAAAACGACTTCTGGCACGGCGTCCTGATGGCTTCGCAGTCCGCAAGATCGTCGCAGGTCCCGCGGGGCATCGCCCCGCCCACTCAGCTGTCCAGTGCTGCCGCTGCCGCGACCGCGGGAATTACCGCGAAGGCTTTGCGCATGTGCTGGATCAGTGCCGCGCGGTCCTGCTGTGCGGCGTCCGATGAGGTCCACGTCTCCAGTGCGCAGTGCCAGGCGGCCAGCATGAGATCGAGCAGCATGCGCAGTTCGGCGTGGCCGGGATGCTGTCCGGCCAGCCGGTCCGCCACGATCCGAACAACGTTCGCGGAGACCTCTGAGCAGTGGCGCAGGCTGTGTGCGGTGAGCGCGGGGGTTCGGTCGGCCAGGCTGCGGCTGGCCAGGAAGCGCTGCTCCCATCCGTCCGCCATCTGCTCCAGCGCCGCGAACAGCGCGTCTTTGTAGGCGCCAAACAGGTGTTCGCTGGGCAGGGGCCGGCCCTCAATGTATGCGCTGTAGGCGGCCCACAGTTCCTTCTCCGGGGCCAGGGCCACGTCTTCCTTCGAGGTGAACGTGCGGAAGAAGGTGCGCTTGGAGATCTCGACCGCGTCAACGAGCTCGTCCAGGGTGACCGCGGTGAAGCCCCGTGCGGTGAACAACTCGAGGGCTGTATTGACCAAAGCCTGCCGGGTCCGGAGCTTTTTTCGCTCACGCAGCGGCAGTTTCTTCGGATCCTTCTGCATGAGCGAAGCCTACCCCCCAGTGACTGTTGCCTCTTGCAGGCTTATGCCACTCAGTGGCACCATCTCTCGCCATGAAGGCCCTGACGATTGATCACACAGCACCCGGGCACCTTGCACTTTCCACGGTCTCCGACCCCGAACCCACCACCCACCAGGCCCTGATCGAGGTCCACTCGTTCTCCCTCAACGCTGGCGAGGTCCACCATGTGGTACCCGAGGGTGACGTCGGCACGGTGCCCGGCTGGGACGCCGCGGGCGTGGTGGTCCGGCCAGCCGCTGACGGCTCCGGTCCCACGGTCGGCACCCCCGTCGTCACGGTGGGGGCAGACGGAGCCTGGGCCGAACTGCGCGCGGTGGAAACGGATTTGATCGGCATCGTGCCCGAGGGGGCTGACCTCGGCCCGATCAGCACACTGCCGGTCGCGGCGGGCACGGCGCTGCGTGCCCTGCACCGCATCGGTCCGATCCTTGGACGGCGCGTGCTGGTGACCGGTGCGGGCGGCGGCGTGGGTCGCTTCACTCTGCAGCTCGCGGCCCGAGGCGGCGCACATGTCACCGCGGTGACCAGCGACCCGGCGAAGGGCGACGCACTGCGCGCACTCGGCGCTCACGAGATCGTCACCGACCTGGCCACGCTTCAGCACCTCGAACCGGTACACGGAGTGGTCGAGCTGGTCGGCGGCACCCACATGGTTGCCGCACACGGCGCCCTGACCGAGAACGGCGTACTGGTTGCCGCAGGCCACATCTCCGGCGACGGCGAGCAGTTCCCCTACGGAGCCCTCTTCGGCAACGGCCGCCGCCACAACCGCCAGATTGCCACCTTCTACCTGCTGGATGATTCCGCAGGGCTGGGTGCCGACCTCACCTGGCTCGCTGCACTCACCGCCCGCGGCGAACTGGACCCGCAAGTCGCCCTGCGCACCGACTGGACGCAGGTGGCGCGGGCAGCCGCTGACCTGGCAGGTCGCCGCGTGCCGGGCAAAGCCGTCATCGATGTCCGCTGAGTGGGCAGGGCGATGTCCCGCGGGGCCTGCGACGATCTTGCGGACTGCAAAGCCATCAGGACGACGTGTCAGCGGTTGATTCCGTAACACACGCTCAGGAGGGCCGGATCGGCGACACCGCCTGTACGCCTCGGGGCTGGAGACAAACGGCGCTTGTCTCCAGCCCCGAGGCATGACGGTCGGCACCAATCACCTCGGCACTTCGCCTTCGACGCCCAGGTCTGGGCCGCCGTGCGCCGCTCGTCCGCGCCGCGCGTGGTCACCGTCAGCGCCATCGCGGCGCGGTGGCCGATGGGCAGGCTGGACGACCTGATGAGCGAAAGGAGCTACCGCGCCATGGGCGCCCACGCGAAGTCCAAGCGCGCCGACATCGTCTACACCCTCGAACTCGCGCGCCGCACTGCAAGCAGCACCGTCGAGGCGCTTGTCGTCCGCCCGGGGTCGGCGATGACCGGTCTGCAGCAGCACGGCAACGGCACTCTGAGCCGCGTGATCACCCTGATCGCCGCACGCCTGCTCATGGGCTCGGCCGAGGGCGCCGCCTGGCCCTCCCTGTACGCGGCGACCAGCCCATACGTTCAGTCGGGCCGGTTCATCGGCCCCGCGGACGGGACCAGACCTCCGGCACCCCCAAGCCCGCCAAGCTCCCCACAGGCGCCGACGACCCCGCGGAGGGCAGGCGGCTGTGGGCGGCGAGCGAGCAGCTCACGGGCGTCCCCTTCGACCTCGAAGCCGGGGCCGCCATCTAAGGTCGTCTTCAAACGGATCCTGCCCAGAGCAGGAACTAGGCCAGGAAGACCACCGCTTCGAAGGAGGTGGCGGTCTTGTCATGCCCGGTCGCGATACCGCGGAAGCCCGTGAGCCGGTTGACGCAGCCTTCGACGATGTTGCGCTGTCGACAGACCCCTCGGTCGAACCGTGGCGGCCAGCCATCGCGGCGGCCTTCTCCGCGGCGGTGGCGCTCCTGGTCCCGCTCCTCCGGAGATGCTGCGTCTGCATGAGGCACGACGACTCGTGGCCCTACGCTCTCGGAGCATGGCCTCCATCTCCGAGGCAGTCGGATATGCCAGCCCAGCCCAGTTCAGCCGCGACTACAAACGTGCGTTCGGATCGGCGCCGATCCACGACGCAAAGAACTTCAGCTAATACTCCAGCCGTAGTTGTGATCTTGCTGGTCGCGCCTGTGCCCATGAAGTCGCACCACTCGGATCGCGTAAGAACTCCTAACGAAATGATCTTCGAGGTGGTTGGATCAGTTCGGAACTGGTGATCCGGGGGTGTGGGGTGGCTCGGCCGAAGCCGTGGGAAGTCGACG
>NZ_JOCB01000139.1 GCF_000718775.1 Streptomyces sp. NRRL S-31 | reverse complement strand
GATGCGCTGGCGCTGGCCGCCGGAGAACTCGTGCGGGAACCGGTTGTAGTGCTCGGGGTTGAGACCGACGATCTCCAGCAGTTCCCGGACGCGCTTCTCCCGGCCGCCCGGCGGGGCGATGCCGTTGATCTCCATCGGGCTGGAGATGATCCTGCCGACCGTGTGCCGCGGGTTCAGCGACGCGTACGGGTCCTGGAAGATCATCTGGATCTCGGACCGGACCGGGGCGAGCTGTTTGCGCGTCGCGTGGCTGATGTCCCGGCCGCGGTAGGTGATCGTGCCGGCCGTGGGCTCCAGCAGCCGGGTGATCAGCCGGCCGGTGGTCGACTTGCCGCAGCCGGACTCGCCGACCAGGCCGAAGCTCTCCCCCGCGTGCACGGTCAGGTCCAGCCCGTCGACGGCCTGTACGGCGCCGACCGTCCGCCTGATCGGGAAGCCGCCCTTGACCGGGAAGTGCTTGACCAGCCCCGAGACCGTCAGCAGCGGTTCCGGCGGCGCGTGGTCACCGGCCTCACCGGCGGCGGGAAGGACCAGGTCCTCTGTCATGACGGTGCGTCCTCTCAGCCCAGTCGGGGCCTGATCTCTTCGTCGAAGATGGTGCGTTTCTGCTCCGCTTTGAGGTGGCACGCCGAGGAGCGGTCCGGTGCCAGCGCGGGGCGCTCGGTGACACAGCGGTCGCCTTGGACCCGGTCCCGGAAGGCGCACCGCGGGTGGAAACGGCAGCCGGACGGCGGGGTGAGCAGGCTCGGCGGCGCGCCCGGGATGGGCGAGAGCGGGTTGCCGAGGTCGGAGTCCAGCCGGGGCATGGAGTTCAGCAGGCCCCAGGTGTACGGGTGCCGGGGCGCGTGCAGGACCTCGTCGACGGTGCCGCGCTCTACCGCGCGTCCGGCGTACATGACCATGATGTCGTCGGCCATGTCGGCGATGACCCCGAGGTCGTGGGTGATGAAGACGATCGCCGTGCCGAACTCCCGCTGGAGGTCCTTGAGCAGGTCCAGGATCTGGGCCTGCACGGTCACGTCCAGCGCGGTGGTCGGCTCGTCGGCGATCAGCAGGTCGGGATCGCAGACCAGCGCCATGGCGATCATCGCGCGCTGGCGCATGCCGCCGGAGAACTGGTGCGGGTAGTCCCGGGCGCGCTCCTCGGGGTGGGGGATGCCGACCTTGGCGAGCATCTCCACGGCACGCCGCCACGCGGCCTTCTTCGAGGCGCCGGTGTGCTTCATGTACGGCTCGGCGATCTGCCGGCCGATGGTGTAGAAGGGCGACAGCGCGGTCAGCGGGTCCTGGAAGATCATCGCCACCCGGTTGCCGCGCAGCCGCTCCAGTTCCTTCTCGGTGGCGGTGACGAGTTCGCGGCCGTCGAGGACGATCTCCCCGTCGACCGTGGTGAACAGCGGGTCGTGCAGCCCGAGGATCGTCAGGTTGGTGACCGACTTGCCCGAACCGGACTCGCCCACGATGCCCAGGGTCCGGCCGCGGTGCAGGTCGAAGGAGAGTCCGTCGACGGCCCTGACCGGACCGTCCTCGGTGGAGAACGTCACCTGGAGATCGCGCACCGAGAGGAATCCGTCCGGCCCGGCCGGGCCCGGCGCGCCCGCGGCCTTGGTCACTGTGGTCACGATGGTCGGTCTTCCTAGGAGAGCCGGATGCGGGGGTCGATCCACGCGTAGGTGATGTCGGTCGCGATGTTGATGATCAGGATGAAGAAGGCGCCGAAGAGCATGACCCCCATCGTCAGCGGCAGGTCCTTGTTGACCGCGCCGTCCACGGCGAGCCGGCCGATCCCCTGGAGGGAGAAGGTCAGTTCGGTGACGACGGCGCCGCCCAGCATGGAGCTGACGTCGATGCCGAGCACGGTGACGATGGGGATGAGCGAGCCGCGCCAGGCGTAGCGCAGGAAGACGTACCCGCGCGACATGCCCTTGGCCCGGGCGGTGCGCACATGGTCCTCGGCGAGCTGCTCGATCATCGACGAGCGCGCCATACGGGTGTACTGCGCGGTGAAGATCGTGGCCAGCACGCAGACCGGGATCGACATCCCGACGAACCAGCCGACCGGGTCCCGGGTGAGGGGCACGTACTTCGGGTCCTCCATCCAGCCGGTGCTGTAGACGAGGACCGTCAGCACGACCGGGCCGAGGAAGTAGATCTGGAAGGAGCTGAGCACCATGGACGCGCCGGTGGCGACCTTGTCCACCAGGGTGCCGCGCCGGTAGGCGGCGATCATCCCGGCGCCGACCCCGACGACGAGGAACACGACGGCACCGCCGGCGGCCAGGGTGAGGGTGAGCGGGAACCGGTCCATGATCGTGCTCCAGACCATGTCCCCCGAGTAGAAGGACTGGCCCAGGCAGGGGGCCGGGCAGTGACCGGTGGGGAAGTCGCGGCCCGTGACGATGCCGGACATGAAGTCCCAGAACTGCCTCGCGAGGGGCAGGTCGAGGCCGAGGGCGTCCCGGATGTCCGCCAGCCGCTGGGGCGAACAGTCCTTGCCGCAGGCCAGGGAGGCGTAGTCGGAGGGTGCGGCCACGAAGAGGAAGAACGTCGCCGCCCCGATGAGGAAGAGCGTGACGAAGGCGCCGACCGTGCGCCGGATGATGAACTGAACCATGGCGGGCTGGCTGCTCTCTGCACAGACGGTGGGTGGGGGCGCCCGGGGGCGGGAGCGCGCCCGCTGCGGAGCGCGCTCCCGTCACCGGCCGCTGGTCACGACTTCAGGTACAGCCGGTTGACGTCGATGAGGCTGGACACCGAGCCGTAGCGGGCACCGCCCACGTGCGAGCCGGAGAGCTGGAACTGCTTCGTGTACCACAGCGGGGCCGCCGGGATGACGTTCTCCAGCAGGTAGTGGTGCGCTTCCTTCCAGGTCTTGGCGGCCTCGGCCGGCTCCTGGGTGAGCGCCTTCTTGATGAGGGCGTCGACCTTCGGGTCCTTGACGTGCGAGTAGTTCGCGGAGCCGTCGGTGACCTGGGAGCCGTCGTAGATCGGTGTGACGACCGTGCCCGGGGACGGCCAGTCCTGGCCCCAGCCGGTGATGTACATGTCGTACGGGTTGTCCAGTTTGGCGATCTGCTCGTAGTAGCTCGCCGCGTCGATCTCCTTGGCGACGACGTCGAAGCCGACCTTGGTCAGCGCGTCCTCGATGGCGACCTTGCGCTTCTGTCCGGGCTCGCTGTTGGCGTAGGCGAAGACGAGCTTCTTCTCGGCGGCCGGGAGGCCCTTGACGATCTCCTTGGCCTTGGCGATGTCGCCCTGCGGGGACTTCAGCCGGCCGTAGGGGTCGTAATCCGGCTCGTAGCCGGGCAGTGTCGGCGCGAAGTAGTTCGGCGCGACGTCACCGCCGTAGGCACCGCCCTCGCCGGCGATGAGGGACTTGGAGTTGACCGCGTAGGTGACGGCCTCGCGCACCTTCTTGTCCTTGACCCGGTCGAGGTTGAAGGTGAGCGTCATGACGTACGGCTGGTAGCCCTTGACCGTGCGCTTCCTGGCGTCCGGGTTGCCGATGACGTCCTGGATCTGGGTGGCCTCGACACCGCCGGTCAGCTGGATGGCGTTCTTGTTGTCGCCCTCGTCCGCGATCAGCCGCTTGGTCTGGGTGGACTCGGTGATGCCGAACTGGAAGTCGAAGCCGTCGACGTACTGGTGGCGCACGGAGTCGGTCTTCGGGTCCCAGCGGGTGTTCCGCACCAGCTTCAGGCTCTTGCCGATCTTGTTCTCGGCGACCTTGTACGGGCCGGTGGCGACCGGCTTCTTCTCGTACCTCTCCTTGGTGTCGCCCTTCTCCGGGACGACGGCGTAGCCGGCCATGGCGAGCGTCTGCGGCAGGTCCGGCCGCGGCTGGTCGAAGTGGAAGACCACCGTCTTGGCGTCCGGGGTGTCGAGCACCGAGGCCGGCAGGTGCTTGCCGTCGAAGCCGCCGCCGGGCAGGGCCTTGCGGTAGTCGGTGCCGCTCAGCCAGGTCTGGAGGTAGGTCGGGCCGTCGAAGACGAACTTGGCGTACGTGCGCTCGACGGTGTGCCGTACGTCGGCCGAGGTGATGGCGCGGCCGGTCTCGTCCTTGATGCCGTCCTTCAGGGTGAAGGTCCAGGTCTTGCCGCCGTCGGAGGACTTGCCGGAGTCGGTGGCGAGGTCGCCGACGACCGACACGTCGCCCTTGTCGTCCTCCTGGAACTGGGTCAGGCGGCGGAAGAGCAGGTTGGCGACCTGGCCGGAGTCGGAGACGTAGATCTGGCCGGGGTCCAGGTGGGACAGGCCCGGCTCCTGGTACACGATGATCGTGCCGCCGGGCTTGGCGCCGGGCACCTCGGCGGCCGGTCCGGTCGATCCCGCGGCGTCGACGTAGGTGACCGCCTTCGACTGGACCGCCGCCTCCTTCTGGTCCTTCCCGGAGTCCTTGCCGGACTTGCCGCCCTCGTTCTTCGAGCAGCCCGTGAGGGCGAGGGAGCCGGCCGCGACGGCGATCACGACGGCACGCGCTCCGCGGGCGCGATGAGACATCATGTGGCGAATCCACCTACCTGTCGGTTGTAATCCGTGAGCTCTGCCGGGCGCCGGCCGCGCGGACCGGCGGGGGCGGCAGTCACCCCCCACCCAACGGACGACCTACCGCCCGGACTTGGGGTCGAACGCGTCCCGTACGGAGTCCCCGAGGAGGTTGAAGCACAGGACGAAGACCACCAGTGCGACCCCGGGGAAGAACATGAACGCCGGGTCCTGCTCGGCGTACCGGGCGCCGGCGGCGAAGAGGCGTCCCCAGTCGGGGGTGGGCTCGACGAACCCGACGCCCGCGAAGGACAGGAAGGCGATGCTGAGGATGGTGCTGGGCAGTTGGTACGTGAACTGCACCAGGATCGGAGTGACGACGTTGGGCAGGATCTCCTTGCGCACGATCCACCACGGCGAGGCGCCGGAGACCTTGGCGGCCTCCACGAACTCCCTCTCGCGCAGGGACAGTACGGTGGACCGCACCAGCCGGGCCATGCCCATCCAGCCCAGCAGCCACAGCACGATCAGCATGGCCACGGCACGGAAGTAGGTCGGCGTCTCCTCGCGCGGATCGACGAAGAACGACGTCACCACGGGCATGAAGGCGATGAAGAACAACTGCTGCGGGAAGGAGAGGAAGAAGTCGGTGCCACGGCCGAGCCAGTAGTCGGTGCGCCCGCCGAAGTAGCCGCCGATCAGGCCGATCACCACACCGCTGAGCATGAGGAGGACGGTGATGCCGAGCGCCATGTACAGCGAGGTGCGCATCCCGTACAGCAGCATGGCGTAGAGGTCGCGGCCGTACTGCGGTTCGACGCCGAACCAGTGGGCGCCCGAGACGCCCCCCAAGTAGCCGAGCGGAAGCCCGAATTCATCGAGCACGGGCTTGTCGGCGTAGGTGGGGTCCTGGCCGTACAGGGTGTACGGATCGGTGCCCGGCAGCCTGGCCAGCAGCGGCGCGAGCAGCGCGACGAGGAAGTAGCCGATCACGACGACGGCACAGACGACGCCGGTGCGGTCGCGCCTGAAACGCAGCCACATCAGCCGGCCGGGGGACCGGCCCGCGAGTTCGACGGCCTCGCCCTCCGCCGCCGGCCGTAATGCGCCGTCGACGACGACCGACGCCCCGCCGCCCTCGATGTCGATAGGACTTGTCACGGTTCGTCCGTTTCACAGGTATCGGTGTGAGAGGTGCCCGGGTACTCCGAGAACGCGCGAGACCTCAGTCGGACGCGCGTAGTTCTACAGCCGAATCACACCGCTGGACGTGCCGGACCGACCCACCCGATGGTCGTGACACCGCGCATGGGGGTACCTCCTCATGACTCCACATGTTCACCAACAGGAGGGGGTCACCGTCTTCCTTCCGACACCCCTGACGGAAGGCCAGACACCCCCTGGTGCTCGCGAGTCGGCGCTGTCCCCACAGCGCGAGACCCATTGACCCGAGCGCTACGCGGCTAACTATCTGCCATGAGCCAGGAGCCGACCACTGTCTGTAAATCTCAATTCAGTCACAGCTGACGCGAACAACTTCCAAAAAGTGGACAAAGTGTTCGCCTGAGAAAACCGCGAAACGGACGTGTTACCTGGGTATCGGGCGAAGATCTCCGCAATCCGGACACCCGACGGCCCCTGGGTGGCCGGCCTCCACCGGAAAATGGGTTGCAAAAAGCCCGGGTGTCCCCATCATGGGGGCACCCGGGCTCGATTCGCGGTGGATCAGCCGTGCTTGGCGCGGCTCGCGGCACGCGCCCGCTCCCGCTGGTCGAGGTTGACCTTGCGGATGCGAACCGCCTCCGGAGTCACCTCGACGCACTCGTCGTCACGGCAGAACTCCAGCGACTGCTCCAGGGAGAGCTTGCGCGGCGGGACGATCGCCTCGAACGAGTCGGCCGACGAGGACCGCATGTTCGTGAGCTTCTTCTCCTTGGTGATGTTGACGTCCATGTCGTCGGAGCGGGAGTTCTCACCGACGATCATGCCCTCGTACACCTCGGTGCCCGGCTCCACGAACAGCACGCCGCGCTCCTGGAGGTTCGTCATCGCGAACGCGGTGACGGCACCGGAGCGGTCGGCGACCAGCGAGCCGTTGTTGCGGGTCTGGAGCGTGCCGAACCAGGGCTCGTGGCCCTCGTGGATGGAGTGGCCGATGCCGGTGCCGCGGGTCTGGGTCAGGAACTCGGTACGGAAGCCGATGAGACCGCGGGAGGGCACCACGAACTCCATGCGCACCCAGCCGGAGCCGTGGTTGGACATGTTGTCCATCCGGCCCTTGCGGACGCCCATGAGCTGCGTGACGGCGCCCATGTGCTCCTCGGGCACGTCGATCGTCATGCGCTCGACCGGCTCGTGGACCTTGCCGTCGACCTCCTTGGTGACGACCTGCGGCTTGCCGACGGTCAGCTCGTAGCCCTCGCGGCGCATCTGCTCGACCAGGATGGCGAGCGCCAGCTCACCACGGCCCTGGACCTCCCAGGCGTCCGGACGCTCGGTGTCCAGCACGCGCAGCGAGACGTTGCCGATCAGCTCGCGGTCCAGACGGTCCTTGACCTGGCGGGCGGTGACCTTGCGGTCCTTGACGGCCGACTTGGCGTCGGCGCCCTTGCCGGTGCCGCCGCGGCCGACCAGCGGCGAGGTGTTGGTGCCGATGACCATGGAGATCGCGGGCTCGTCGACCGTGATCAGCGGGAGCGGGATCGGGTTCTCCGGGTCGGCGAGGGTCTCGCCGATCATGATCTCCGGGATACCGGCGACGGCGCAGATGTCACCCGGGCCGGCCACCTCGGCGGGCTTGCGGGTGAGCGCCTCGGTCATCATCAGCTCGGAGATGCGGACATTGCTGATCGAGCCGTCGCGCTTGATCCAGGCGACCGTCTGACCCTTGCGCAGCTCGCCCTGCTCGACACGGAGCAGCGCGATGCGGCCGAGGAAGTTGTCCGCGTCGAGGTTGGTGACGTGGGCCTGGAGCGGCGCCTCCTCGTCGTACGTGGGGGCCGGGATGTGCTCCAGGATGGTGGAGAAGAACGGCTCCAGGCTGGTGGAGTCGGCGGGGACCGTGCCGTTGTCCGGCTTGGTCAGCGAGGCGATGCCGTCCCGGCCGCAGGCGTAGACGATCGGGAACTCGATCTGCTCCTCGTCCGCGTCCAGGTCGAGGAAGAGGTCGTAGGTCTCGTTGACGACCTCGTCGATCCGGGCGTCGGGGCGGTCCGTCTTGTTGATGCACAGGATGACGGGCAGCCGCGCCTGGAGCGCCTTGCGCAGCACGAAGCGGGTCTGCGGCAGCGGACCCTCGGAGGCGTCCACCAGCAGCACGACGCCGTCGACCATCGACAGACCGCGCTCGACCTCGCCGCCGAAGTCGGCGTGGCCGGGGGTGTCGATGATGTTGATGGTGATCGGTTCCCCGCCATCCTTCGGGTGGTACTTGACCGCCGTGTTCTTGGCGAGGATCGTGATGCCCTTCTCACGCTCCAGGTCGTTCGAGTCCATGACGCGGTCGTCGACCTGCTCGAGCTGATGGGCGGCGAAGGCACCGGCCTGCTTCAGCATGCCGTCGACGATGGTGGTCTTGCCGTGGTCGACGTGGGCGACGATGGCGACGTTGCGGATGTCGTGGCGCGTGGCCATGGTGTGGCGTACTCCCGGTGTGTGGATTGCCCTGCGCGTACGTCCGTGTCGCGCGGGCCCTGCCGGGCTGGACACGCCACGGCCTCACCCCATGGTACGTGGCCCCGGCAGCCGGGGCTCGCCGGGCCGTCTCCCTCCCCTAGCCCTTGGTGGGGCTCGCCGAGATCTTCGCGCCCTTCTTCAGGAAGCCCATGTCCTCGTAGACCGGTGTCTGGAATCCGAACGCCCCCGCGTTGACCAGGTTCTTCCGCACCCCGACCAGCTGGGGCCGCTGGTAGAGCGGGATCGATCCGGCGGCGGCCCAGATGCGGGAGTCGGCCTTCTTGATCAGGCCCCGCGCCTCGTCCTCGTCCAGGGTGGTGGCGGCCTCGTCGAAGAGCTGGTCGACCTGGTCGGTACCGACCCGGGTGTAGTTCTGCTCGACGTTCAACGAGCCGTCCGCCGCCGGGAGCGGCTTGGCGTAGACGGGCCGGGCGTCGGTCGCCGGGAAGGCGGAGGAGGGCCAGGAGTACAGGGCGAGGTCGTAGTCGCCGGCGGCGATGTGGTCCTTGAAGTAGCTCTCGTCCGAGACCTTGGTGATCGTCGTGCGGATGCCGACCTGCTCCAGCATCGCGGAGATCCGCTCGGCGACCGAGTTCAGGGTGTCCGAGCCGGGGCCGGAGGGCAGCACGAAGCGCAGCGCGAGCGGCTTGCCGTCCTTGGCGAGCGGCCCGGCCGGCGCGGCGGCCGGGGCGGCCGTGCCCTTGGGGGCGTACGCGCCGGGAGCGCCACCGTGCTTGCCCTCCTGCGCGAGGTGCTGGCCGGCGCTCTCCTGGTCGTCGGCGCTCTCCTGGGGCCCGCCCTTGCCGTCCGTGTCGCCGTGCCCCTTGTCGTCCTCCCCGACGACGTACTCGCCGTCGTCGCCGCCGTCGGACTCGTCCTTGTCGCTCTTCTCCGGGCCGGCCGCCTTCTGGTTCTTCTTCTCCTCCTTGAGGGGGCCGCCGCGCACCCAGCCGGCTTCGGTGAGCAGCGCCTGCGCCTCCTGGGCGTCCTGGGCGCCGAGCGCGCCGCTGCCGTCGGCGTAGGCGGCCTGCCCGGACAGGGCGAGGTGGCTGCCGACCGGGACGGCGGGCAGGCCCAGCGGGGTGAGCACCAGACGCGTCAGCTCGGTGCGGTCCAGGGCGCGGGCGATGGCCCGGCGGACCCGTTCGTCGGTCAGGGGGCCGGCGGAGCCGTTCAGGGCGAGCTGGGTGTAGACGGGCTCCAGGGACTTGCGGACCTCGACGTCCCGCAGGGCCTGCTGCTCGTCCAGGTAACGGGTGATGGCCCCGGTGAGCTTCTCGCCGTCCTCGTGCGCCCGGCCGGCGTCCAGGCCGTGCGCGAGCGCCCAGTCGCGCAGTTTCCTCGCCGACGTCCTGCCGCCGCCCTGGAGCGGGGTGCCGGTGCCCTTCGCGCGGTGGGCGAGTCCGATCCGCTGGGCGTCCGAGGCGTCGATCTCGGCCAGGTCCGCCTGGCCGTCGGCGAGCGCGGCGGCCCGCTTGTCCGGGGAGACGGCGTGCAGCACGATCTCCTCCAGCTTCGCGGGCCTGCCCCACCAGCGGGCGTTCCGGGTGAGCACCACGTCCTTCTTCGCGGTGTCGACCCGCTCCACCTTGAAGGGGCCGGCGGTGGTCTTCAGCTGGCGGCGGGCGCCGTCGTTGAAGGTCTCCGGGGAGCCCGTGACGTCCTTCGGGTACAGCGGGGAGAACAGCGACTTCCAGTCGGCGTACGGGCGGGAGAAGGTGACCCGGACCTGGAGGTCGTTGTCCCCGCGCTCGATCTTCTCGATGCGGTCGTAGCCGGCGTTGCGGGCGGTCCAGTAGGCGCTGTTCTTCCCGGACAGGGCCCGCCACTGGGCGAGGAAGTCGGCGGCGCCGATCTCCCGGCCGTCGCTCCACACCGCCTGCTGGTTGAGCTTGTACAGCACGACCTGGCGCGGCTCGGTCTCGATGACCTTGGCCGATTCCAGATAGGCCGGGTTCGCCGCCGGGCGGCCGTTGGCATCGAGCCGGAACATCGAGGGCAGCACGGCCTGGGCGACCCGGCTGGTGCCCGCGTCGGCGTCGGCCTGGTAGGTGTTCAGCGTCTCCGGCAGGGCGTCCACGGCCCAGGTCAGCGAGCCTCCGTCGGCGACCAGGTCCCGGGCGACCGGGGCGATGTCCTGTCCGGCCAGGGGGCTGCTGGTCTCCTCGTCGGAGCCGCAGCCGGCGAGCAGCGGTACCGCGAGCGCGCCGGCGGTGAGGAAGGCGACCGAACGCGTCCCACCGAGCCGCGAGTGCCGGGACCCTTCGGGGCGCTGCCGAACGTCGTGGGACATCTCTGCTACCTCCGGGGAGCCACGGGCCTTATGCTCACATTTGTCGGTATATGGAGCTGATCACTTTTGGCGGTATATGGAGCTGATCAGATCTATGCGGCCACTGAAGAGGAAAGGATCCGGCAACAGCGGGCGACACGGCGGCGACGGCCGCCAAGGCCACCCGTGCGGCGCAACCTCCCGGGCGATGCACCCGTACGCCCCGGCCAATCGCTGCACATCCCTTCACACAGGCAGGTGTGAGGCGCAACACTCCAAGGCGCATGAACGTTGCCGCCCATGGCCCGCCGGACCAGTGGAAGCGAGGGCAAGTCATGTCCGTGCACGACGACATCAACGCCGTCCAGCGTTGTCTCGACGATCTCGGCAGGTCGCTGGGCCGTCTGGAGCACCAGCTCGGCAGTGACGGGCTGGAGATACGCCGCATCCGGCTGGACGCCCGGCACCTGCGCGAGAGCGTGGCGCTCCTGCGGGAGGCCGCCGCCCCGGCCGCACCCCGGCCCGACCTCGTCACCATCTCCGACGCGCCCTACGACATCACCCTGTGGACGGACTCGGACGACGAGGGCCTGGGCGCCCGCGACCGCCGCGCCCCCTGAGGAACCCCTACCGACCGGAGTGCTGACTTGGCCACTGGTACGGAACCCCGACCCGGCCGCGGCGGCGTACGCACCGGCACACGCGCCGCGATCGCCGCCCCGCACCTGCGGACCGACCGCTGGTGGCTGGCGCCCGCCGTCACCGCGGCCGGTCTGTTCGCCTTCGTCGTCTACTCGACGTGGCGGGCGTTCGCCAACGCCCACTACTACGCCGCGCCGTACGTCTCGCCGTTCTACTCGCCGTGCCTGGCGGAGAACTGCCGGACCATGCGCGCCGGACCCAACGCCGACCTCTTCGGCGGCTGGTGGGGCATCTCGCCCGCCGTCATCATCCTGATCTTCCCGCTCGGCTTCCGCCTGACCTGCTACTACTACCGCAAGGCGTACTACCGCGCCTTCTGGGCCTCCCCGCCCGCCTGCGCGGTGGCCGAGCCGCACCGGACGTACACCGGCGAGACCCGCTTCCCGCTGATCCTCCAGAACGTCCACCGGTACTTCTTCTACGCCGCCCTGCTGGTGGCCGGCGTGCTCACGTACGACACCGTGCTGGCCTTCAGGGACACGCACTACCGGTGGGGACACATGGGCCTGGGCACCCTGGTCTTCCTCGCCAACATCGTGCTGATCTGGGCGTACACCCTCTCCTGCCACTCCTGCCGGCACATCGTCGGCGGCAAGCTCAAGCACTTCTCCAGACACCCCGTGCGCTACCGGGCGTGGCGGTTCGTCGGCCGGCTCAACGCCCGCCACATGCAGCTGGCCTGGGCCTCGCTGCTGAGCGTGGCGCTCGCCGACTTCTACGTCTACCTCGTCGCGTCGGGCGTCTTCGACGATCCGCGCTTCTTCTAGAGATCAGTGAGGACCGACTGATGTCCGTGGTCGACCGGCAGGAGTGGGACGTCGTCGTGGTCGGTGCCGGCGGCGCCGGGCTGCGCGCCGCGATCGAGGCGCGCGAGCGGGGCGCCCGTACGGCCGTGATCTGCAAGTCCCTGTTCGGCAAGGCGCACACGGTGATGGCCGAGGGCGGCATCGCGGCGGCGATGGCCAACGCCAACGAGCACGACACCTGGCAGGTGCACTTCCGCGACACCCTGCGCGGCGGCAAGTTCCTGAACCAGTGGCGGATGGCCGAGCTGCACGCGCGGGAGGCCCCGGACCGGGTCTGGGAGCTGGAGACCTGGGGCGCGCTGTTCGACCGCACGAAGGACGGCCGGATCTCCCAGCGGAACTTCGGCGGCCATGAGTACCCGCGCCTCGCGCACGTCGGCGACCGCACCGGCCTGGAGCTGATCCGCACCCTCCAGCAGAAGATCGTCGCGCTCCAGCAGGAGGACTTCCGGGAGACCGGGGACCACGAGTCCCGGCTGAAGGTCCTCCAGGAGTGCACGGTCACCCGTGTCCTCAAGGACGGCGACCGCGTGTGCGGGGTCTTCGGCTACGACCGCGAGACCGGCCGCTTCTTCGTCCTCCAGGCACCCGCCGTGGTCCTCGCGACCGGCGGCATCGGCAAGTCCTTCAAGGTCACCTCCAACTCGTGGGAGTACACCGGTGACGGCCACGCGCTGGCGCTGCTGGCCGGCGCGCCCCTGCTGAACATGGAGTTCGTGCAGTTCCACCCGACCGGCATGGTCTGGCCCCCGTCGGTGAAGGGCATCCTCGTCACCGAGTCGGTGCGCGGCGACGGCGGGGTGCTGCGCGACTCCGCCGGCAGGCGGTTCATGTTCGACTACGTCCCGGACGTCTTCAAGGAGAAGTACGCCGAGTCGGAGGAGGAGGCCGACCGGTGGTACGAGGACCCGGACCACAACCGCCGCCCGCCGGAACTGCTCCCCCGCGACGAGGTGGCCCGCGCGATCAACTCCGAGGTGAAGGCGGGCCGCGGCTCACCGCACGGCGGGGTCTTCCTCGACGTCTCCACCCGGATGCCGGCCGAGGTGATCCGGCGCCGGCTGCCCTCCATGTACCACCAGTTCAAGGAGCTGGCGGACGTCGACATCACCGCGGAGGCGATGGAGGTCGGCCCGACCTGCCACTATGTGATGGGCGGTGTCGCCGTCGACTCCGACACCGCGGCGGCGCGCGGGGTGCCGGGGCTGTACGCGGCCGGTGAGGTGGCCGGCGGCATGCACGGCTCCAACCGGCTCGGCGGCAACTCCCTCTCCGACCTGCTGGTCTTCGGCCGCCGGGCGGGCTGGCACGCGGCCGAGTACGCGCGCGGCCTGACCGGCCGGCGCCCGCCGGTCGACGACGCCCAGGTCGACACGGCCGCGGCGGAGGCGCTGCGTCCCTTCTCCGCCGGGACGGCGGGCGAGGCGGGGCCGGCGGAGAACCCGTACACCCTGCACCAGGAACTCCAGCAGACCATGAACGACCTCGTCGGCATCATCCGCCGCGAGGGCGAGATGGAACAGGCCCTGCGCCGGCTCGCCGAACTGCGGGTGCGGGCCCGCCGGGCCGGCGTGGAGGGCCACCGCCAGTTCAACCCCGGCTGGCACCTCTGTCTGGACCTGCGGAACATGCTGCTGGTCAGCGAGTGCGTGGCCCGATCGGCCCTGGAGCGCACCGAGTCGCGCGGCGGCCACACCCGCGAGGACCGCCCGGCGATGGACCGCGCCTGGCGCAACGTGAACCTGCTCTGCGCGCTCGCCGACCCCGCCGGGAGCCTCGCCGTGACCGACCCGGCGCGCGGCCAGATCCGCCTCACCCGCGAGACCACCGACCCCATCCGCCCGGACCTGCTCGCCCTCTTCGAGAAGGAGGAGCTGGTCAAGTACCTCGCCGAAGAGGAGCTGTACGAGTGAGCAGCTACGAGGCCCGCTTCCAGGTGTGGCGGGGCGACGAACGGGGCGGCGGCCTGGAGGACTTCCGGGTCGAGGTGAACGACGGCGAGGTGGTCCTGGACATCGTCCACCGCCTCCAGGCGACCCAGGCGCCCGACCTGGCCGTGCGCTGGAACTGCAAGGCGGGCAAGTGCGGTTCGTGCTCGGCGGAGATCAACGGCCGGCCGCGGCTGCTGTGCATGACCCGCATGTCGGTCTTCGACCGCGCGGAGACGATCACGATCACCCCGCTGCGCGCCTTCCCGGTGATCCGGGACCTGGTGACGGACGTCGGCTTCAACTACCAGAAGGCGCGCGAGGTCCCGGCCTTCGTCCCGCCGGCCGGCCTCGGCCCCGGCGAGTACCGCATGTTCCAGGAGGACGTGGACCGCTCGCAGGAGTTCCGCAAGTGCATCGAGTGCTTCCTGTGCCAGGACACCTGCCACGTGGTGCGCGACCACGAGGAGAACAAGACGGCGTTCGCGGGTCCGCGCTTCCTGATGCGGATCGCGGAGCTGGACATGCACCCGCTGGACGCCGCCGCCGACACCGGCCTGGACCGGAGCCGCACGGCCCAGGACGACCACGGCCTCGGCTACTGCAACATCACCAAGTGCTGCACGGAGGTCTGCCCCGAGGGCATCCGGATCACGGACAACGCCCTGATCCCGATGAAGGAACGGGCGGCCGACCGCAAGTACGACCCGCTGGTGTGGCTGGGCTCCAGGATCAGGAGGCGGTCCGGGGCGTAGCGACCCAGTCCTGCTCGTAGGCCCGCCAGTCCGCTTCGGTGGCCGCGAAGTCCACGTAGAGGGCGACGCCGAAGCGGGGGCGATCGGCGTCCGTGCGGGACAGGCCGAGGCGGACGCCGCGCACGGCGGCCGGGACGGTCTCGGCGCGCGCCCGATGGCCGAACCGGTTCTCGTGGTAGAAGGGCAGGCCCATCAGCAGGTCGGTGCCGTCCGGGGTGACCTCCAGGGCGAGGCTGGTCTGCTGGGCCACATAGCCGCCGTACAGGCTCTCCAGCGGCTGCATGGTGTCGTACGACATGACGGCGATCTGGTCCACCCGGCGGGCCACCTGCCCGAAGTACGCCTGCGACCACCACTTGGGGTGGTTCGTGGTCGCGCCCCAGAAGGAGTGGAAGCCGGGCAGCGGGTCGATCTGGTGGGCGGCGACGGAGAGCACCGCGCCCCGGGCGTGGGTGAGGTCGCGCAGGTCGTCGAGGAGGGCGAGGTAGTCCCGGTCGCCGGAGTGCAGGGGCTCCAGGTCGAAGTGCGCGCCCTCGAAACCGGCGTCGAGGACGGCGCGGGTGGAGGCGAGGATCGCCGTGCGCGTGGCCGGGCGTTCGAGGCGCAGTCCGTCGGGGGTCTCGGTGGCCAGCTTGTCCCCGAGCCATGCCTGGACCCGGACGTCCGGCAGCTCCCGGTGGACGGCGGCCGTCAGCCGGCGGGCCCCGCGGTACGCCGAGGCGGGCAGGGTGCCGTCGTGCTCCAGCGGCCCCGCGTGGACGTACAGGTCCCGCACCCCGGTGTCCCGCAGCCGCCGGGCGAGGGCCTCGACGTCCCGGTCGGTCTTCCGGCCGTCCACCCAGGCGTGCCCCAGCCAGAGGGCGTCCTGGTGCCGGGTCCGGGTGCCGGGCGCCGGATCGCCGCTGTAGTTGACCCGCAGGGCCGTCTCGGCGGTCAGCAGCGGGAGCAGCAGCAGGGCGAGGACGGCGGCACCGGCCCGGACGAACCGCCGCCGCCGGGACTGGGGACGGGCGGGCCGGACGGGAGCGGGCGCCGTGCCGTCCGGCCGGACGGCCGTCGCGTCCCCTTCCCCGCCGCCCTCCCGTTCCGCGCCGCCCTCCCGTTCCGCGCGCTCGCCGCCGGGCGCCGTGCCGCCCGACCGCGGCCCCCGCGCCCGGCTCCGGTCCGCCCGGTCCGCTTCCGCCTGCTTCCCTTCCGGCCGGTCCCCCTCGGCCCGGTCCGCGTCCCCCCGGCTCCCGTCCGCCCGGTCCGCGCCCAGCCGGTCCGCGCCCACCCGGCTCCCCACCGCCTGGTCCGCGTCGGCCCGGTTCCCTACCGCCTGGTCCGCGTCCGTCCGGCTCCCGTCCGCCCGGCCCCCCACCGCCCGGTCCGCGTCCGCGCCGGTCCGCGCCCACCCGGACCCCCTCCACCCGGTCCGCGCCCACCCGGCTCCCGTCCGCCCAGGCCCCCTCCGCCCGGTCCGCGTCCGTCCGGTCCGCGTCCGTCCGGTCCGCGCCCAGCCGGTCCGCGCCCACCCGGCTCCCCACCGCCTGGTCCGCGTCGACCCGGTTCCCGTCCGCCTGGTCCGCGTCCGCCCGGACCCCCACCGCCCGGTCCGCGTCGACCCGGTTCCCTCCCGGCCGGTCCGCGCCCACCCGGACCCCCTCCACCCGGTCCGCGCCCACCCGGCTCCCGTCCGCCCAGGCCCCCTCCGCCCGGTCCGCGTCCGTCCGGTCCG
>NZ_JOCB01000138.1 GCF_000718775.1 Streptomyces sp. NRRL S-31 | reverse complement strand
GGGCACACCGGTCTCGCCGGCCGCCGTATCGGACCGGCCGGGGACGCCCGTCTCGCCGGCCGCCGTATCCGACGGGCCGGGCACGCCCGCGTCGCCCGCCGCCACGGCGTCCGGCGGGGCCGGGGCCGCGACGGCGGACCCGTCCGGCCGCTCCCCGGGCACCGCTGTCGACCTCGGCCCGCTCGACGTGCCCGGCGCCCCCGGCCGCCCGGACGGCGGCGGGCCGGTGCCGACCGATCCGCCCGGGACCACGGGACCCACGGGACCCATCGGACCCATCGGACCCACCGGGCCCGGCGGCTGAGCGTGGGGTCGGCGCCGCACGGGCCGCCGGGCGAGTCGAGGAATCGCCCGGATGCTGGCAAGGTGGGCCCCATGGCCGACCGGTCGGCGAGCGCCCTGTCACTCCCCGAGGACTGGCCCGCACACCCGGACCCGATCCTCGCGCTCAACCGCATGGGCAGCTTCGACTGGGACCTGGACGCCGGTCTGATGGACCTGGACGCCCAGGCCCTCGAGGTGTTCGACCTGCTGCCCGAGGAGTACGACGGACGCCCGGAGTCGCTGACCGCTCGGGTGCCGCCGCCGGAGGCCGCCCGGCTGGACGCGGCGATCGCCCAGGCGATCAAGGAGGGCAGCGAGAACTACGGCGCATACTTCCGCATCCGCCGCCGCGACGGCACCCCGCGCTGGACGCACACCCAGGGCTACATACGCCGCGACGAGACCGGCCGCCCCCGCCGCGTCGTCGGCATCGTCCGCGACGCCACCCGGGAACTCGCCGACAGCGCGGCACGCAGTCTCCGCGCCGCCCAGCACGAGGCGTTCCGCCAGCAGACCGGCGTCGTCCAGGTCATCTCCGCCGCACTCGCGCACGCCCGCACCGTCCAGGACGTCATCGACGTCCTCAAGGACACCCACGGCGTCCGCCACCTGGGCGCGGCCAGCCTGGTGATGGGCCTGCTGGAGGCGGGCCGCATCCGGCTGGTCGCCGAGGGCCCCGCGGGCGCCTCCGTACCGGGCACCCACATCACCCGGATCGACGAGCCGTACCCGATGAGCGAGGTCGTGCGCACCCTCAGCCCCCGGTACATCGAGTCCCCGGAGGAGTTCGCCGCGGACTACCCGATCCTCTGGCCGCACATCACCGACCTGCGCATCACCTCGGCCGCCTACCTCCCGCTGATCGCCCAGGCTCGCCCGATCGGCGCGATGGGCCTGCTCTACGACGACCGGCGCGGCTTCTCCGACGAGGAGCGCGCCGTACTGGTCGCGCTCGGCAGCAGCATCGCGCAGAGCCTGATGCGGGCGATGCTCTACGAGCAGGAGAAGGACCTCGCCCAGGGCCTCCAGCAGGCCATGCTGCCCCGCACCATCCCCAGCGTCCGCGGCGCCGACATCGCGGTCCGCTACCGCTCGGCCGCGCTCGGCCGGGACATCGGCGGCGACTGGTACGACCTGATACCGCTGCCCGGCGGCACCACCTCGGGGGCGGGCCGGGTCGGCGCGGTCATCGGGGACGTCCAGGGCCATGACACGCACGCGGCGGCCGTCATGGGCCAGTTGCGCATCGTGCTGCGCGCCTACGCCGCCGAGGGCCACCCCCCGGCCACCGTGATGGCCCGGGCCTCCGTCTTCCTGCACGAACTCGACACCGACCGGTTCGCCACCTGTCTGTACGCCGAGACCGACCTGTCCACCGGAGTCGTCCAGGCGGTCCGGGCCGGGCACATCGACCCGCTGGTCCGGCGCGGCGACGGCACCTGCCACCGGGTCCCCGTCCCGGGCGGGCTGCCGCTCGGCCTGTCCGCCGAGTTCGGGCGGCTGGAGTACCCCGTCGCCACCCTCGAACTCGACCCGGGCGACACCCTGCTGCTGTGCACCGACGGACTGGTCGAACTGCCCGGCACCGATGTGGACGACGGCATGCGCGGCCTCGCGGCGCTCGTCGGCGAGGGGCCCGCCGAGGTGCGGGACCTCGCCGACCGGCTGATCCGGATGGCCGAGGAACGGGGCGGTGACGACGATGTGGCGCTGCTCCTGCTGCACCGCAGGGTGCGGCAGGCCACCCGGCCCGGCGGCCGGCTCCGGCAGCATGTGGCGCCGGGCGACCCGGAGGCCCTCACCCACGCCCGGCACCTGATCCGGGCCGCGGTCCGCGCCTGGGGCGCCCGCGAGCAGGCCGACGAGATCGAGCTGGTGGCAGACGAGCTGATGACCAACGCCCTGCTGCACACCGAGGGCTCCGCGATCGTCACGCTGCGGGCCCTGGACGGGGCCGCCGAACGCAGGCTGCGCGTGGAGGTCGAGGACTCCTCCAGCGCCCTGCCGCGACGCCGTGACGCGGGGCGGGACGGTGTCTCCGGCCGCGGGCTGCTCCTGGTGGACCGGCTCGCCGACAGCTGGGGCGTGGAGGCGCGGGGCGGCGGCAAGGCGGTGTGGTGCGAGTTCCGGCTCCCGTAGGGACTGTGACCGCCGGATGGCACCCTGGACGTATGCCGGAACTCCCCGAAGTGGAAGCGCTGACGGATTTCCTCACCGAGCACCTGGTCGGACGGCGGGTGGCGCGGGTGCTGCCGGTGGCGGTCAGCGTCCTGAAGACATACGACCCGCCGGTCACCGCCGTCGAGGGCGCCCGGGTGGCGGCCGTGCGCCGGCACGGCAAGTTCCTGGACATCGCGACGGACGGCGGGCTCCACCTGGTCACCCATCTGGCCCGCGCGGGCTGGCTCCAGTGGCGGGACCGGCTGCCGGACGGCCCGCCGAAGCCCGGCAGGGGGCCGCTGGCGCTGCGGGTGGCGCTGGAGACCGGAGAGGGCTTCGACCTGACCGAGGCCGGCACCCAGAAGCGCCTGGCCGTGTACGTCGTCCGCGACCCGGCGGAGGTCCCGGGCGTCGCCCGGCTCGGCCCGGACCCGCTCGCCGGCGATTTCGACGAGGAGCGCCTCGCCGCCCTGCTGACGGGCGAACGGCGGCGGCTGAAGGGCGCCCTGCGCGACCAGTCGCTGATCGCGGGCGTCGGCAACGCCTACAGCGACGAGATCCTGCACGCCGCGAGGATGTCCCCGTTCAAGGTCGCGGCGTCGCTCACCCCGGGGGAGACCCACCGGCTGTACGAGGCGCTGCGCGGCACGCTCACCGAGGCGGTCGAGCGCTCCCGGGGGCTGGCGGCCGGCCGGCTGAAGTCGGAGAAGAGGACCGGTCTGCGCGTCCACGGCCGCACCGGCGAGCCCTGCCCGGTGTGCGGTGACACCATCCGCGAGGTCGCCTTCAGCGACTCCTCGCTCCAGTACTGCCCCACCTGCCAGACGGGTGGCAGACCCCTGGCGGACCGGCGCCTGTCCCGGCTGCTGAAGTGAGCCCGGGCCGTGGTGCCTTCAGGGCGGTCATGGTGCCTTCAGCGTCACCAGCCGCCGCCCGGCGTCGGTGCGGACCTCATAGCGCGCGATCTGCCCCGGGTGCAGCGCCGAGGCGCCCGTCGCCCCGAGGGGCCGGGTGCCGTCGCCCGTGCCGGTCCAGCCGGCGACGACCTCTTCCGTGCCGTCCCGGCCGACCGCGACCAGCCGGCAGCGGCGCGGCTCGGAGCCGTCCTCGATCTCGAGTCGCAGATCGCTGCCCCACGTCCGGTCCTCGGAGGTGACCTGGGCCCACACCCCGGTGCGCGGGTCGGTCGCCGAGGTGATCCGGGCGGCGGGCGGCCCCGCGTGACCGGCGAAGGCCACGAGCCCCGGACCGGCCACGGCCAGCACCACCGAGGCGGCCAGCCCGTACAGCAGCCGGCGGCGGCGCGCCCGGCGACGGTGGGACAGCTCGCCGAGCAGCCGGTCCAGCAGCCGGGGCCCGGGGTGTGCCAGCGGGCGCACGGTACGCGGGGTGGCCCGGCGGTACAGCATCAACTGCCGGGTCGCGGGCCGGAACCCGGTCACGTGTGCCGCGCACCACGGGCACTCCACGAGGTGGTCCTCGAAGCGGAAGGCGTCCGCCTCGTCCAGCACGCCGAGCGCGTACGCGCCGACGTCGCGATGCCGTTCCAGGGACCTCATGCCGAATCCTCGTGCCGATGGGTGCGGGTGGGGCCGCTCCGTGCTCCCACCCGTACGCGGCGGACCACCGAATCACTCAAGGCGCGCACCGAAGGGTGACCCGGGGGCGCGCGGCGGTGCCGGCCGGCGGACCGGTGTGCGTTCCGGGGCTTCGAAGGTGTGCGTTCCGGGGCTTCAGAAGAGGTGGATCGCGAGGTGTCCGAGGGGCAGCCCGAGCCGCCAGGCCGGCGTCCAGACCTGCGGCCCCTCGTCCTCCCCGGACACCGCCCCGCCGCCCGGCACCGCGTCCAGGTCCGGCGCCAGCAGCTCGGTCTCCTCCAGCCAGCGCCAGGTCCCGGCCGCCAGCGCCAGGTCCGGGCCGGGGGACTCGGAGCCGGCCGCCCGCTCGGTCAGCTCGGCCAGACGCGCCCGTACCCAGTCCTGCCACGGCTGGTCGTAGGCGGTCAGCGACAGCCAGTTCTCCAGCTGGGAGATCACCCGGACGCCGGACAGCTCGCCGTCGGTGTCGGACAGGAAGACGGTCAGCGCCAGCGCGTCCCGGCCGGCCCGGAACTCGAAGGACGTCGGCGGCATCAGATCGCCCGTGCGCAGCAGTTCGTCGGCGATGTACTCGGCGTAGAACCAGGCCATGGGGACGGTGGGTTCACCGCCGCCGGTGCCGTCCGTGCTCTCGTGACCTCTGTGCAGCATCCCTTCCTGCCTTCCTCCGGTGCGTGCGCGTCGCCCGGGCCCCGCCGGGGCCGCGGTCCCGGCCCGCCCGGGACGCGGATGAGGACAGCCCATTGCCCCGACGGGGGCGACAGCAAGGCGCTTTGCCGAGGCTTGACCAGGTTTCCGGTTTCACCGCAGGTCGGCTGTGTAGCCCGGAAGGACCCGGCGCAGGGCGCGCAGCGCGTAGTACGCGCGGGATTTCACGGTACCGGGTGGAATGCCCAGGGTCTGCGCCGCTTCCGCCACACTGGCCCCGTGGAAGTACACGAGTACGAGCACGTCACGGTGTTCCGGCGTGAGTGTCTTCACAGCCTCCCGGACATCGAGCACCGCCGCGGCCCGCTCGGCGTGGTCGGCGGTCACCCGCGCGTTCTCCGGCACCTCGTCGCCGCTCTCCGGCGGCCGGGCCCGCCGGGCCCGCCGGGCGTCGATCGCGAGCCGCCGGGCGACGGTGAGCAGCCAGGGCCGCACGGAGTCGAAGCCGTCGGCGTGCAGGGCCTCCGGGTGCCGCCAGGCGCGCACCAGGGTCTCCTGCACGAGGTCCTCGGCGCGCTGGCGGTCCCCGTCGCAGAGCCTGAGCAGGAGGGCGAACAGGAAGCCGCCGTGCTCGCGCTGGAGCGCGGCCAGCTCGTGCTCGGCGGTCGTCGTCCCGGGGGTGAGTGAGGTTCCGGCCGTCATGGCCGTATGCCAGCGCGGCCCGCGGCCCGCGGACAAGGCACGGACCCGGTTGTGCGCCGGACGGTCGATCGCGTCGACGAACGGTCGGACGAGCGGTCCGTCAGGACACCGGACGGGCTAAAGACGCCACCCGGACCGTTTATCCGGACGATCAGCTTCATACCCATATGCCCGTCACGATTTCGTCTGTATATACGACAACCCTGGGGTGAGTGATGATCGGACGCCGACAGCAGGTGGCGCTGGTCCTGACCGCCGTCCTCGCGGCCGGGGCGGCCTGCCAGAACCAGAACCAGAACCAGCACCAGGACACCGGAGCGCCGGGACCCGCCGCGTCACCGGCGCCCGCGCCGCCCTCCGGGACCGGCGGCTTCACCCTCGTCGCCTCCGGGGACATCCGGCCGCACGCCTCCGTGACCGAGCGGGCCGCCTACGACGCCGGGGGCAACGGGTACGACTTCCGCCCCATGCTCTCCGGCATCCGGCCGGTGGTCTCCGGCGCCGGCCTGGCACTGTGCCACCTGGCCACGGTGTACGGCACCGACGCGCCCGGCACGAACGCGCCCGGCACCGGTCAGCCCGTCCGCACGACCCCGCCCCGGCTGGCCCGGGACCTCGCGGCGACCGGCTACGACGGCTGCGCCACCGCCACCGGCCACGCCCTGGACGACGGCGCCGACGGTGTCCGGCGCACCCTCGACGCCCTGGACGCGGCCGGTCTGCGGCACGCCGGAACCGCCCGCGGCGAGGCCGAGGCCCGCTCGGTCGTGCTGTTCCGGGCGGGCGGTGCCGAGGTCGCCCACCTGTCGTACACCGCCGGCACCGACCGTCCGCTGCCGCCCGGACAGCCCTGGGCGGTCAACCCGATCGACGCCGACCGGATCCTCGCCGACGCCCGCGCCGCCCGGCGGGGCGGCGCCGACGTGGTCGTGGTCTCCCTGGACTGGGGCACCGAGGGACAGGACGAGCCCGACCGCGTCCAGCTCACCCTCGCCCAGCGGCTCACCGCCTCGGCCACCGACGGCCACCCGGACATCGACCTGATCCTCGGCGCCCGCACCCGCGTCCCGCAGCCGTACGAGAAGGTCAACGGCACCTGGGTGGTCTACGGCCTGGGCGACCAGATCGACGGCGGGCCCGACGGCGGGCAGGCCCCGGACCCGCGGACCGGCCAGTCCACCCTCGGCCGCTTCGCCTTCGCCCCGCCGGTCCGGCCGGGCGAGCCCTGGCGGGTCACCCGCGCCGAGTTCGTCCCCGCGCTGTACGACCTCGACGCCGGCCGGGTCGTCGACCTCGGCCGGGCCATCGCCCAGGGCGCCGAACTGGAGGCGGTGCGCGACCGGATCAGGGACGTCGTGCTCAGCCGCGGGGCCGCACAGGACGGACTGGTCATGGCCGAGTGACCGACCCCGGCCCCTCGGCGGGCCGCCCGGTGGCGAGCACCGAACGCCGGTAGGAGTAGCCGAAATAGACCCCACAGCCGATCACGAACCACACCGCGAACCGCACCCAGGTCTGCCACTGGAGGAACGTGATCAGCCAGACCGAGAAGACGACCCCCAGCGCGGGCACGAACGGCATCCCCGGCGTACGGAAGGCACGCGGCAGGCCCGGCTGCCGGTAGCGCAGCACGATCACCGCCACGCACACCACCACGAACGCCAGCAGGATGCCGATGTTGGTCAGCTCCGCCGCCTCGGCGATCGGGACGAACCCGGCGATGACCGCGGACGCCGCCCCGACGATCCACGTCACCCGGGTCGGCACGTGCCGCGTCGGGTGCGTCTTCGCGAACCACCTGGGCAGCAGCCCATCCCGGGACATCGAGAACCACACCCGGGTCACGCCCAGCATGAACGTGAACATCACCGTCAGGATGCCGATGATCGCCCCGACCGCGATCACGTCCGCCAGCCCGCTGAGCCCCACCGACTTGAACGCCGTGGAGAAGCCGCTCTCCTTGTCGATGTCCTTGTAGTTCTGCATGCCCGTCAGCACCAGGCAGGCCGCCACGTACAGCACCATGGAGATCACCAGCGAGTAGATGATCGCCTTCGGCATGTGCCGCTGGGCGTCCTTCGACTCCTCGGCCGCCGTCGACATCGCGTCGTAGCCGAACACCGCGAAGAACACCGTCGCCGCGCCCGTGAAGGCCCCGCCGAGCCCGAACGGGAAGAACGGGTGGTAGTTCGCCGAGTCGATGTGGAACACGCCCACCCCGATCACCAGCAGCACCACCAGCACCTTCAGGACGACCACGAACGTCTCGAAGCGGGCCGCGCTGCGGATGCCCAGGTTCAGCAGCCAGGCGATCAGCAGACAGAGCACGGCCGCGAACAGGTCGACCCGGTGCCCGTCCCCCGTGCCGGGCGCGCCCAGCATCCACTGCGGCAGGCCGGCGCCCATCTGCTCGACCAGGAAGCTGAAGTAGCCGGAGATGCCGATCGCCACCACGGCCACGATCGCCGTGTACTCCAGCAGCAGGTCCCAGCCGATGAACCAGCCCGCGAACTCGCCGAGCACCGCGTACCCGTAGGTGTAGGCCGACCCGGCCTTCGGGATCAGCCCGGCGAACTCGGCGTACGACAGCGCGGCGCAGGCGCTCGCCGCACCGGCGATCAGGAAGGACACCAGCACCGCGGGCCCGGCCGTGCCGTTGGCCACGGTGCCGGCCAGCGTGAAGATGCCCGCGCCGATGATCCCGCCCACGCCGATGGCGGTGAGCTGCCAGAGCCCCAGCGACCTGGCCAGCGCCGTGCCCTCGCCGACCTCGGTCTCCTCGATGTGCTCGATGGGTTTGCGGCGGAGAATCCCCTCACCCGCGCGGATCCTGGCCATGCGTCTCACCTCTTCGCCCACGGCAACGGCTGACGGCCGATCATGATGTCTCAGGGGCGCCGCCCAGGGAAGACGCCACGCACGCCCCGGCCGCCGTCCCGGCAGGGAACACGGGCCGCGCCGCGCGGGCCGCCGACCGGTACCCGCGCCGGCCGGCGCGACCGGACGGCGAAGGGGCCGTCACCGCCGCCGGGGCGGCTACGGGACGACTGTCACCGGCCAGCGTCCCGCCTTCACCAGCCGCACCGCGACCGAACCGATGATCCGGTGGCCGGCCTGCTCGGAGGCGCCCACCACCACCGCGTCCGCCTTCAGTTCGTCCGCCGCCTTCACCAGGCCGTTGTAGGGGTCGCCGCGGAAGGTGTGGAACTCCCAGCGCACCTCGAAGATCCCCTTGACCCGCTCGGCCGCCTCCCGGATCTGCGCGATCAGGTCCTCGGCGATCTCGTCGGTCGTCTCCATCACCGGCGCCCCGAGCGCCGTCCCCGCCGCCAGCACCGGCTGCACGTACACCACGGCCAGCAGCGCGCGCTGCCGCCGGGCCAGCCCGCCCGCGTACGCCGCGGCGCGCAACGAGGAGTCCGAGCCGTCCACACCGACGACGACGACCTTCGGCCCGTCCGTGCCCCGTTCGAACGTGTGCGAAGGCTCCTGATGCTGTTCCGTCACGTCCCGAGGCTATCGGAACCGGCGGTTCCAGCCGAGGCCCGGTCCCGCTCGACGGGCGGGGCGCGCGGGGCGTTCCTAGAGTCGGAACCATGACCGCCACGGAGGAGCCGGCCGTCCGCGGGGACGGCGGCGCGGCACGCCCGCCCGGCGGCGGACGCCTCGGCCGGGTCCCGGGAGCCTTCGCGGCCCTCTTCGCCGCACTCGGCCTGCTGTGCGCCCTGCTCGCCGTCGTCCCCCCGCTGCGCGGCCCGCTCCGCCCCCTCGCCCGCGCCCTCGACCTGCTGCTGGTCCCCATCAGCGCCAACCTCGCCTACGCCGTCTTCCTGTTCCTGCTGGCCGGCGCCACCGCCGCCCGCAAGCGGGTCGCCTGGTGGCTGGTCGTCGTCTACCTCGGCCTGCTCGTCCTCGCCGACGTGCTCGGCGTGGCCGTCGGCCTGTACGCCCAGTCACTGCCGTCCCTCGTACCGTGCACACTGCTGCTGCTCCTGCTGGTGGCCGCCAGAGCGGAGTTCTACGCCGCCTCCCGCCGCGGCGCCGTACGGCGGGCGCTCGCCGTGCTGCTGGCCGGGCTGGCCGTGTCCGTCCTGGTCGGCTGGGGCCTGCTCCAGCTCTTCCCCGGCACCCTCCCGGCCGGCCAGCACCTGGCCTGGGCCGCCGACCGGGTGTGCGGCGGACTGGTCCCGGCCGGCTCCTTCGCCGGCCGCCCACCGCGCCAGGTCACCTTCGTCCTCGGCCTGTTCGGCGCCGTCGCCCTGCTCAACGCCACCGCCGCGCTGTTCCGCTCCCAGCGCCTGGAGGCCGCCCTGCACGGCGACGAGGAGGCCCGCGTACGGGCCCTGCTGACCGCGCACGGCGCCCGGGACTCCCTCGGCTACTTCGCCACCCGGCGCGACAAGGCCGTCGTCTTCTCGCCCAGCGGCAAGGCGGCCGTCGCCTACCGCGTCGAGGCCGGTGTGTGCCTGGCCGCCGGCGACCCCCTCGGCGACCCGGAAGCCTGGCCGCACGCCATCGACGCCTGGCTGGACGGAGCCCGCCGGCACGCCTGGGCGCCCGCAGTGATGGGCGCCTCCGAGACCGGCGCCCGCGCCTACGCCCGCGCCGGACTCAGCGCCCTCCAGCTCGGCGACGAGGCGGTCCTGCGCATCCCGGGATTCGACCTCGGCGGCCGGGACATGCGCGTCACCCGGCAGGCGGTGCACCGGGTCCGCCGCACCGGAGCCGTCTGCCGCATCCGCCGGCACGCCGCCCTCACCGACCGGGAGACGGAGGCGATCGTCGCCAAGGCAGACGCCTGGCGGGACACCGAGACCGAGCGCGGCTTCTCCATGGCCCTGGACCGGCTCGGCGACCCCGCCGACGGCGACTGCCTGCTCGTGGAGGCCCTCGGCGAGGACGGCCGGCTGCTCGCGCTGCTCTCCTTCGTGCCCTGGGGCCGCGACGGCGTCTCCCTGGACCTGATGCGCCGTGACCGGGCCGCCCCCAACGGCGTGACGGAGTTCATGGTCGCCGAACTGTGCGCCGCCGCGCCCAAACTGGGCGTGCGCCGGATCTCGCTGAACTTCGCCGTCTTCCGGTCCGTCTTCGAGGAGGGCGCCCGCATCGGCGCCGGCCCCGTGCTCCGGCTCTGGCGCCGGCTGCTGCTGTTCCTCTCCCGCTGGTGGCAGCTGGAGGCCCTGTACCGCTCCAACGCCAAGTACCGCCCCGAGTGGTACCCGCGCTTCCTCTGCTACGGCGAGACCGCCTCCCTCGCCCGCATCGGCCTCGCCTCCGCCATCGCCGAAGGCTTCGTCTCCGTACCCTCGTTGCGCGAACTCCTCGGAAAGGGGCACCCGCGACAAGGACAGCGGCCCGCCGGCCCGGCGCGGCCGCCGTCCCGGTCGGTGCTCGGCCCCGCCGGAGGGGACGAGGCCGGGGCCGCCGCCCCGGACGCGGGCCTGCCCGACCAGGTCCGCGTCCGGCACCGCACCCTGGACCGGCTGCGCGCCACCGGCACCGACCCCTACCCGGTGGGCACCCCCGTGCCCACCCACGCCCTGGCCGACGTCCCGCCCGGCGAGGACGTCACCGTCGCCGGCCGCGTCATGCTGGTCCGCGACTTCGGCGGCATCGTCTTCGCCGTGCTGCGCGACTGGTCCGGCGACCACCAGATCGCCCTCACCCGCGACGGCTCGGGCCCGGAACTCGACCGCTTCACCGCCGACGCCGACACCGGCGACCACGTCACCGTCTCCGGCCGCGCCGGGCTGAGCGACCGGGGCGAGCCCACCGTCTTCGTCACCTCCTGGCGGCTCACCGGCAAGTGCCTGCACCCGCTGCCCGGCAAGCACCACGGCCTGACCGACCCCGAGGCCCGGGTCCGCCTCCGCCACCTGGACCTGATCACCAGCCCCGACGCCCGCGCCGTCCTGCGCACTCGCTCCGCCGCCGTACAGGCGCTGCGCCAGGGCCTGCTGGACCGCGGCTACCTGGAGGTCGAGACGCCGGTGCTCCAGCGGGTCCACGGCGGCGCCGACGCCCGCCCCTTCACCACCCGCGGCAACGCCTACGACCTCGACCTGTACCTGCGCATCGCCCCCGAGCTGTATCTGAAGCGGCTGTGCGTCGGCGGTCTGGAGAAGGTCTTCGAACTCGGCCGCGCCTTCCGCAACGAGGGCGTATCCCACCAGCACAACCCCGAGTTCACGCTGCTGGAGGCGTACCAGGCGCACGCCGACCACGCCGTCGTGCGCGGCCTCGCCCGCGAGCTGGTCCAGGCCGCCGCGACCGCCGCCTTCGGCGCCCCGGTGGTCCGCAAGGACGGCCGGGAGCACGACATCTCCGGGACCTGGCCCGTCAAGACCGTGCACGGGGCGCTGTCCGAGGCGCTGGGGGAGGAGATCGGCCCCGGCACCGAACTGCTGCGGCTGCACCGGCTGTGCGACCGCACCGGGGTGCCGTACACCGCCGACGACGGGCCCGGCGACGTCGTGCTGGAGCTGTACGAACGGCTGGTCGAACGCCGGACCGGGCCGCCCACCTTCTACACGGACTTCCCCGTCGGCGTCTGCCCGCTGGTCCGGCGGCACCGCACCGACCCGCGGCTCGCCGAACGCTGGGACCTCGTCGCGTTCGGCACCGAACTCGGCACCGGCTGCACCGAGCTGACCGACCCCCTCGAACAGCGCCGCCGGCTCACCGAGCGGTCACCGCGGGCGGCCGGCGGCGACCCGGAGGCCAGGGAACCGGACGAGGACTTCCTCCGGGCCCTCGGCTACGGCATGCCCCCGACCGGCGGCCTCGGCCTCGGCGTCGACCGGCTCGTCATGTTCCTCACCGGCCTGACGATCCGGGAGACACTGCCGTTCCCGTTCGCGCACCGCCGCTGAGGCGGCCGCCCACTCGGCTGTCCGGGTGCATTCCCCCCGCCCCGCCGTGGCGTTGCGGTGCGGCGGAGCCCGGCGGGGCGACTGATGGGTCATGCAGAAGGATCAGTTGTTCACGCGGCGCCGGATGCTCCTCGCCGGCGCCGCCGCGCTCGGATCGGCGGGCACCGCGGGTCTCGTGCTGGCGGGCGGCGGCGAGGAGACCGCCCGGCCCGTGGTGGCCCCCGCTGCCGCCGGCCCGCCGGCCCGCCGGGCCCTGGCGCCCTCCACCTTCCGGCTCCAGCCGCTCACCGGATACGGACCGCCCCGCACCCCGCCCCGCCGGCTGAAGGTGCGCGAGGAACCCATCCTCCAGATCTCCGGCAGCGGCCGGCGCATGGTGCTGACCTTCGACGACGGCCCCAATCCCGCCTACACCCCGCACATCCTGGACACCCTCGCCCGGTACCGCGTCCGGGCGATGTTCTTCGTGTGCGGGGAGTGCGTCGTCGAGAACAGGGAACTGCTGGCCCGGATGGCCGACGAGGGCCATGTCGTCGGCAACCACACCTGGACGCACCCGCTGCTGACGACGCTGCGCCGCAAGGAGATCCGTTCCGAGATGGAGCGCACCAGCGACGTCATCGAGGACACCTACGGCGAGCGCCCCCAGTGGTTCCGGGCGCCCTACGGCGCGTGGAACCGGGCCGCCTTCCAGCTGGGCGCCGACATGGGCATGGAACCGATGGCCTGGACCGTGGACACCACCGACTGGATGGAGCCCGGCACCGACACCATCATCGACCAGGTGGAGGAAGGGGCCGCCCCCGGCGTCGTGGTGCTCTCCCACGACGCCGGGGGCGACCGTTCGCAGACCGTCCGGGCGCTGCGGGAGTGGCTGCCCCATCTGATCGACTCCGGATACCACCTCACCGTGCCGAGTCGGCGCGTGTGACGGCGGCGGGCCCTCTCCCGGGCCCGCGCCGGTCCGCCGCCCGCCGGGCCGCGGCGGTCTCAGACGACCGCGGCCAGGCGGGCGAAGACGACGACGTTCCCCTCGTAGCCGTTCTTCTTGGAGAAGCCGCCGCCGCAGGTGATGACGCGCAGTTCCGGCGTCCCCTTCGAGCCGTACACCCGGTCGCCGGGGAAATGGTCCTTCGCGAACACCTCGACCCCGTAGATCTCGAACACCGCGGTCTTCCCGTCCTGGCGCAGGATCTCGACCTGGTTCCCCTTCTTCAGTGCCCCGAGGCCGTAGAAGACGGCGGGCCCCTGCTGGTTGTCGACATGGCCGACGACGACCGCGGTGCCCTTCTCCCCGGGGGACACCGCGCCGGTGAACCAGCCGGCCAGCCCCGGGTTCTCCGGCGGCGGCGCGGCGACCCAGCCGTCCGCGTCCAGCCCGACCTGCACCACGGGCGCGTCCACCCGGATCGCCGGGATGCGCACCCGCTGGACGGGGGAGAACGCCAGCGCGGTGGGCGCCGGCGCGAAGGTGCCCAGGGTGGCGCGGACGTCCGGGGCCGCGGCCGAGGCGGGCTGCGGCGGGCCGACGTCGAACTCCCCCGATCCGTTGCGGATCAGGGCCAGACCGGTCAGCAGAACAAGCGCTATCACCCCCCACGGGGCGCGCTTCTTCCGCCGTTCCTCCTCTTCGGCAAGCTCGGACAGCTTGGTCGCGGACATTCGCCATCCCCTCTCGACGCGGTCGTCACCACGTCCGTCGCGCATGGGAAAACGCTAAATCCCGCGCGGGCGGCGGGCGACGGGACGATCGGCGAACGGGTGGCCCGCCGCCTGCCCGGTGCGCCATCCGAGTTGCCGTTCCCGGATATTTTCTGACGGTCCGTGACCTGCGGCAATATCCGATTGTGTGGTTGTCCGTCGGCGTGTCGCCTCACCAGGACGGACCATTCTCGACATGCGGGCGTGTTCCGCGCGTCCGAGGGTCGACCCGGGAGGTGTTCTCTCGCCGATACACCGGGGACGGGACCCGGTGACCTCCCGCGGAGGATCACATGCGCAACCAACGTGCCCTGGCGGCGGCGTGCACCACGGTCGCCGTCCTCGGGCTCGCCGCTCCCTCGGCCGTCGCGGACGGCATGGGCAACGGGGGTGGGCCGAGCGGCACCGACTCCACCGTCATCGTCCCCGGTACCGGCAACATCGGCACCTTCAGCGGGAACGGGGTCATCCCCGGAGGCGGCCTGATTCCCGGGAACGGGAACTTCAACGGGAACGGCAACGGGAACGGCCATTTCAACGGGAACGGCAACGGCAACGGCAACGGCAACGGGAACGGCCACTTCAACGGCAACGGCAACGGAAACGGAAACGGAAACGGCCATTTCAACGGGAACGGGAACGGGAACTTCAACGGCAACGGCCGTGGGGGCGAAGGCGGGAACGGCCGGGGCGGCGAGGGCAACGGCCGGGGCGGCGAGGGCAACGGGCGCGGGGGAGAGGGCAATGGGCGCGGGGGAGAGGGCAACGGGCGCGGGGGAGAGGGCAACGGCCACCGCGGCGGCGAGGAGTTCGGCAACCGGGGCGACGACTTCGGCCACCACGGTGGCGACTTCGGTGAGCGTGGCGACGAGTTCGGCAACTCCCGCGACATCTTCGTCACGCCCGACGTCCTGCCCGCCGGGGGCCGTCTCACCATCATCGTCAACGGCTGCCGGAGCGGCACGGCGAGTTCCGACGCCTTCGGCACCGTCCGGCTGGAGCCGTTCCGCGACGACTCCGCGCGCGGTGTCGCCACCGTCGACCGCGACGTCCGCCGCGGCCGGTACGACATCACCGTCCGCTGCGACGGTCGCACCCTGACCAGCCGCGGGGCCTTCACCGTGCTCGGCGGTGTCAACGGCGGTCTCGGCGGCAGCAGGACCAGCGGCGCGACGCCCACCGACACGGCCATCGGCAGCGGTCTGGTGGCCACCGCCCTGATCGGCGGCGGTGGCGTCTTCTGGCTGCGCCGCCGGCACGAGAACCGCGTCTGAGCCCCGGTGCGCCGCAGAGGCCACCGGATCCGGCCCCGCCCCCGGGCACACGGGACACCGACGGGCACGCGCCCCCGTTTCCGCGAGGAACCGGGGGCGAGGCCTGCCGCGGTCGCCGCGCCGCCGGGGCCGGGGGGCTATCCGCCGACGCCCGGGAACATGGTGAGGAACGGCTCCGTGGTCACCGCGATGCCCCGGCTGTAGGGCGCGTCGAGGTCCCAGATGAGGAACAGCATGAAGGCGATGGTCGCCGAGAACAGTCCGGCCAGGATCAGTTCCCGCCCGGTCCGCCGGATCTGGAGCGCGAAGACCATGCCGATGGTGATCAGCCCGCCGGTGAGCAGCCCCCACCACACGACCGGCGGCATGGTGGCCCCGGTGGAGTCGGCGCGCGCGTTGCGCGCCTGGTCGGCCGCGGCGAGCTGGTCCAGCAGCGGCTGGTAGGCCTGTGCCTCGAAGTCGTTCGCCGGCCGGTAGTCGGTCACGTCCGCCCGGAGGCGCTGGAGCAGTTCGGCGCCGCGCTCCGTGACCTCGCCGTCGTCCGCCATCCGGCGCCACTCGGTGCGGACGACGTAGCCGACGTAGGAGTCCACGTCGCCGCGAACGCGGTCACGGACGTCCGGCGGGTAGACGCGCACCCGCTCCGAGATCTCGTGCAGCGCCTGGGCCTCGGCCTGTACGTAGTCCTGGGCGGCGCTGCGGGCCTCCCACACGCCCGCGATCGCCAGGCCCAGCACGATGGCGTAGACGACGCCGATCCACATCGTCATGTACTCGATGACGTCGGGGGTCTCGCTGGGGTCCTCGTCCTCGGCGGCCGTCCGGTGCCGCAGCAGCGTGATGACGACCACCACGGCACAGGCCCCCAGCATCGCAAGGACGAGAACAAGCCAATCCGACAACGGGTGCCTCCAGGAGTGAGGGGACGGCGCGGGTCAGCGCGGGCGCAGCGCCGCGACGGCGACGATCGCGGGGATGGTGATGAGCAGGACGTAGGTGACGGGGGTGGTGTGGCGGCGTGCGGGGCGCCGGATGACGTGCGGGTGGTACGCCGGGTAGCTCACCGGGGTCGCGGCGGGCCGCGGGGCGGGCCTGGGCGCCGGCTTCGGCGTGGGCCGCGGTGCCGGGGTGGGTGTGGGTGTAGGGGTCGGTGTCGGTGTCGGGGTCGGCCGGGGTGCCGGCGGCGCCGGCGCGGGCCGGGCGGGCGGGGGCG
>NZ_JOCB01000137.1 GCF_000718775.1 Streptomyces sp. NRRL S-31 | reverse complement strand
GTCGCGCACCGCGCCGGCCGCCGACGAGGTCAGGACGCGCGCCGCCCGCTTCGGCAGCTTCCGCCAGGCCGTCCGCCCGTCCGCACCGGCCGCCGGGCAGCCCGGCCCCGCGACCGCCGCGCCGGAGGCCGCCCCGGACGCCGCCGCCGAGCCGCAGCACACGACGCCGCCCGAGCGGAGCACCACCCGCGCGCAGCAGCCCGTACCGGAGGACCGGGCCGCGCTGTCCCGGGCGGAGGGCGCACCGGGCGACCGGACCGCCGTACCCCCGGCGACCACCGCACCGGAGCATCCGGCCGGCGACGGCGAGCCCGGCTCCCCCGTCCCGTCCCACCCGCAGACGCAGACACACACGCACACGCACACGCACACGCACCCGGAAGGCGACACCACTTCATGACCGGCCCGACCACCGCCGACGACAAGCTCACCTGGCTCCTGGAGGGCCTGCTGGAGAGGACCCCGGGGGCCCGGCACGCGCTCGTGCTGTCCCGGGACGGGCTGAAGCTGTGCCGGACGCCCGAGCTGAGCGTCGACCAGGCCGACCAGCTGGCCGCGATCGCCGCCGGCATCCAGTCGCTGTCGCACGGGGCGTCCGTGGAGTTCGGCGACGGCAGCGGCGGGGTGCGCTCGGCGATGGCGGAGTTCTACGGCGGCGTGCTGTTCATCGTGGAGGCGGGCGCCGGCGCCCACCTGGCCGTGATCACCGCCGAGGAGGCGGACGCCGGCGTCGTCGGACACAACATGAGCGAACTGGTGGAGCAGCTCGGTGAGTACCTGACCGCTCCGCCCCGTACCTCATGAGCGGTCCCGGCAGGAACCGGCCGGGCCGCGACGACGCCCCCGACCGGCTGTACACCCTCACCCAGGGGCGCAGCCGAAGCGACCCCGACAACCCCTTCGACCTGGTCACCCTCGTGGTCGCCGAGTCGGACCCGGCGACCGGCATGCAGTCGGAGCACGTGGCGATCCTGAAGCTGACCCGCTCCCCCACCTCGGTGGTGGAGATCGCCGCCGAGCTGCGGCTGCCCGTGGGCATCGTCAGGGTCCTGCTGTCCGATCTGCTGGCGGCGGGCCGCGTCAGCGCCCGGCATCCGCGCCGGCCGGCCATAACCGACCCCGACATCCTGGAGCAGGTGCTCGTTGGACTCCGCAACCTCTGACGCGCGCACCCCGTTGGGTGCCACCGCCGAACAAGGCTTCAAGATCGTGGTCGTGGGCGGCTTCGGCGTCGGCAAGACCACGCTGGTCCGCTCGGTCAGCGAGATCCGTCCCCTCAACACCGAGGAGACGATGACGCAGGCCGGTGCGACGGTCGACGACATCCGCCAGGTGCGCGGCAAGTCCGCCACCACGGTGGCCTTCGACTTCGGCCGGATCACCCTGGACGCGCGCAATGTGCTGTACATGTTCGGCGCGCCGGGCCAGGAGCGGTTCTGGTTCCTGTGGGACCGGCTGTTCACCGGCACGCTCGGGGCGGTCGTCCTGGTCGACACCCGGCGGATCGACGACTCCTGGTACGCCATCGACCGGCTGGAGCACCACGGTACGCCGTTCATCGTGGCCTGCAACGACTTCGGCGGCCCGGTGCGCGCCGGCGCGGACGTCCGCGAGGCCCTCGACCTGGACCCGCGGGTCCCGCTGATCGACTGCGACGCCCGCTCCCGGGAGTCGGGCAAGCGGGTCCTGATCACGCTCGTGCAACACGTGAAGAACCGGTACGCCGACCCGTCCGCGCGGGCGGGCCTGCCCCGACAGGAGTATGTGTGACCTCCCCCGACGCCGTCCCGCTCGGCGGACCCAGGTTCCAGACCGAACCCGCCCGCCTGTACCGGGAGATGCGGCGCGACCACGGCGCCGTGGTGCCGGTGCTGCTCGACGGCGGCATCCCGGCCTGGCTGGTGCTCGGTTACCGCGAACTGCACCAGGTCACCGGCGACCCGGTGCTGTTCAGCCGTGACTCGGACCTGTGGAACCAGTGGGAGAACATCCCCGAGGACTGGCCGCTGCTGCCGATGATCGGGCACAAGCAGCCGTCGATCCTCTACACCGTCGGCGAACGGCACCGCCGCCGCGCGGCGATGGTCAGCGACGCCCTGGAGGCGGTGGACCCGTTCGAACTGCGCGCGCACGCCGAGCGGTTCGCGGACGAGCTGATCGACGCGGTGTGCGGGGTCGGCGAGGCCGATCTGATCGCGCAGTACGCGATGCTGCTGCCGGTGCGGGTACTGGCCCGGCTGTTCGGGTTCCCGGACGAGGACGGCCCCGGGCTGGTCACCGCCCTCAACGACATGATCGACGGCCGGGAGCGTGCGCTGGCCGGACAGTCCCATCTGTTCACGTCCATGGCGCAGTTGCTCGCGAGCCGGAAGAAGGAGCCCGCGGACGACGTGGCCTCCCGGATGCTCGCCGACGACAACGGCTTCAGCGACGAGGAGATCGCGCAGGACCTGATGGTGATGCTGGCGGCCGGACACCAGCCGACCGCCGACTGGATCGGCAACTCGCTCCGGCTGATGCTGACCGACGACCGGTTCGCCGCCTCCCTGTTCGGCGGGCGCCACAGTGTCGCCGAGGCGATGAACGAGGTGCTGTGGGAGGACGCGCCCTCGCAGAACATCGCAGGCCGCTGGGCCGCCCGCGACACGCACCTCGGCGGCCGGCGCGTCCAGGCCGGCGACCTGCTGGTGCTCGGACTCCAGGGCGCCAACTCCGATCCGCAGGTGCGGACCGACGCCTCCGCGCTGACCGGCGGCAACAACGCGCACTTCGCCTTCAGCCACGGCGAGCACCGCTGCCCGTTCCCCGCGCAGGAGATCGCCGAGGTGATCGCGCGGACCGGTATCGAGGTGGTGCTGGACCGGCTGCCGGACATCGATCTGGGAGTACCGGCCGAGTCCCTCGAGCGCCGTCCCTCGCCCTGGCTGCGGGGACTGAGCCGGCTGCCCGTCCGGTTCACCCCGGTGCCCGCCCGCTGAGCCCGCGCCGCCTCGGCCGACCGTTCCGCCGCCGGGGGTCCGGGGGCCCGCTCCCCGGACCCGCTCCGTACTCCGACCCTGCCCTGGGAGGCTCGCAACGATGACGACCGGTACCGAAGCACCCCGTATCGCGCTGGACCCCTTAGTCACGGACCTGGACGCCGAGAGCGCGGCCCTGCGGGCGGCCGGGCCGCTCGCCGCGGTCGAACTGCCGGGCGGTGTCCCGGTCTGGGCGGTCACGCACCACGCCGAGGCCAGGGCGCTGCTCACCGACCCGCGCCTGGTGAAGGACATCAACGTGTGGGGCGCCTGGCAGCGCGGTGAGATCCCCGCGGACTGGCCGCTGATCGGCCTCGCCAACCCGGGCCGTTCCATGCTCACGGCCGACGGCGCCGACCACCGCCGGCTGCGCACGCTGGTCGCGCAGGCGCTCACCCCGCGCCGGGTGGAGCGGATGCGGGAGCGGATCGAGAAGCTCACCCAGGACCTGCTGGACGCGCTGCCCACGGACGGCGGGACCGTCGACCTGAAGGCTGCCTTCGCCTACCCGCTGCCCATGTACGTCGTCGCCGACCTCATGGGGATCGAGGAGGCGCGGCTGCCCCGGCTGAAGGTGCTGTTCGAGAGGTTCTTCTCCACCCAGACCCCGCCGGCCGAGGTCGTCGCGACCCTCACCGAGCTGGCGCAGATCATGACCGAGACGGTGGCGGCGCGGCGGGCCGAGCCGGGCGACGACCTGACCAGCGCGCTGGTGCTGGCCTCCGAGGGCGGCGACCGGCTGACGGACGAGGAGATCGTCTCCACGCTCCAGCTGATGGTGGCGGCGGGCCATGAGACGACGATCTCGCTGATCGTCAACGCCGTGGTGAACCTCTCCCTCCACCCCGGGCAGCGCGCCCTGGTGCTGTCCGGTGAGGCCGACTGGTCCGCGGTGGTGGAGGAGACGCTGCGGTACTCCGCCCCGACCTCGCACGTGCTGATCCGGTTCGCGACCGAGGACGTGCCGGTCGGCGACCGGGTGATCCCGGCCGGGGACGCGCTGATCGTGTCGTACGGGGCGATCGGCCGGGACGGACACGCGCACGGGCCGACCGCCGGGGAGTTCGACATCACCCGGGAGACGAGGACCCGTCACATCTCCTTCGGTCACGGTCCGCACACGTGCCCGGGTGCCGCCCTGTCCCGGCTGGAGGCGGGGGTCGCCCTGCCGGCGCTGTACGCCCGCTTCCCCGGCCTGGACCTGGCGGTGCCGGCGGAGGGCCTGCGCAACAAGCCGGTGGTCACCCAGAACGACCTCTTCGAACTGCCGGTACGCCTGAACCCGTAGCCGACCGTAGCCGACCGGAGCGCGGCCGGATCCGCAGGGCCGTCCGCCGCTCCGCTTGACTTGGAGAGCGCTCGAACTCGTAGCGTCTCAGGAGAAGGACGAACGACGAAGAACGAACGACGAACGAGCGTGTGAAAGGACCTCCCATGCAGAAGCGCAGCCTGCGGGACCTCCAGGTATCGGCCATCGGCCTCGGATGCATGGGGATGTCCGCCTTCTACGGCTCCACCGACCAGGACGAGGGCATCGCGACCATCCGGCGCGCCCTCGACCTCGGCATCGACTTCCTCGACACCGCGCAGCTCTACGGACCGCTGACCAACGAGTCGCTGGTCGGCGAGGCGATCCGGGGACACCGCGACGAGTACGTGATCGCGACGAAGTTCAATTACCGGATGGACGACGCCGTCCCCGGCGACATGAGCACGATCGGTCCGCAGGACGGCTCGGCCGAGCACGTCCGCAGCTCGGTGCACGGCTCGCTGGAGCGTCTCGGCACCGACCACATCGACCTGTACTACCAGCACCGCGTCGACCCGAACGTGCCCATCGAGGAGACCGTCGGCGCGCTGGGCGAGCTGGTCGCCGAGGGCAAGGTGCGGTACATCGGGCTGAGCGAGGCGAGTGCGGAGACCATCCGGCGTGCCCACGCCGTCCACCCGGTCACCGCGGTGCAGAGCGAGTACTCGCTGTGGTCGCGGGACGTGGAGGCCGAGGTGCTGCCCGCCTGCCGTGAGCTGGGCATCGGCTTCGTGCCGTACTCGCCGCTGGGCCGCGGCTTCCTCGCGGGCCGCTTCTCCTCGCCCAAGGAGCTGGACAGCGACGACTTCCGCCGCTCCAACCCCCGCTTCACGGACGGCAACCTGGAGGCGAACCTGCGGCTGGCGGAGAAGGTGAAGGAGATCGCCGCCGAGAAGGACGTGACCCCGGCCCAGCTGGCCATCGCGTGGGTCCTGGCCCAGGGCGAGGACCTGGTGCCGATCCCGGGCACCAAGCGCCGCACCTACCTGGAGCAGAACGCCGGCGCGGCCGGGGTCGAGCTGACCAAGGAGGACCTGGCCCGGATCGACGCCGAACTGCCCCGGGTGGCGGGCGAGCGGTACGACGAGGCGGGGATGCGCTCGGTCAACCGGTAGCGGCCGGTCGGCCACGCGGGCCGCGACGCCGAACCGCTCCGCCGTGGTGGCCGGGCGGTGCCCGGGCACCGGCGGCTCAGCGGCCCGGCACCGAGTGCGGCGCGGGTCAGCGGCCCGCGCCGCGCTCGCGCCGTCGGCGCGCGGAGAGCACGGCCAGGTCCAGCGCCGCCGCCAGGGCGAGGAGGCCGCACACCACCGCGAGCACGGTCAGCGGCCCGGTGCCCGGGCTGTCGCCCGGGCCCTGCCCGGCGGCCCAGACCGCGAAGCCGGCGGTCGCCGCCGCGAAGACGGGCAGGAAGACGGCGGAGAGCAGCAACCGCAGCCGCAGGGCGCTGCGCGCGGTGACCGGTTCGCCACCGGTGCGGGGGAAACGGTGACCGAACGCGCCGGAGCGTGACCGGGGGCGGGCACCGCCGGCCGCCCGTGCTCTCTCCTGACCATGACACGCCTCCTCCGGCGGGACATTCCGGGTTGCCGCCGTGCCGCGTAACCAGGGCCGGGCGGCCTGAAACAGGGCCTGTGAGCAACCCCACGCGAGGGCCAACTCCCCTGCGCCCGGGCCGGTTCGGGTGGCGCGGAACCGGACCGGCACAAGCGGTGGCGCCGACTCGCCCGTCCCGTCTGCCACCATGGGCGGCGCCCTTGACCAGGCGGCCCGGCCGTGCAGCGCAGCCGGACCGACGGGAACCGCCGGTCCCTTCCGAAACCCCTGGTTGACGAGTACCCCACCGTGCCCTCTGCCCCTGTCTCCGCCCTGCCCGCGCCCACCGGCACCCCGCCCTCGCGTTCCCCGTGGCGGTCGCTGCGGCACCGCGGCATGCGCTGGTGGTCGGCGGCCAACTTCGTCTCCAACGCCGGTACGTGGATGCAGCTCACGGTGCAGAACCTGCTCGTGCTGCACATCACGGGCTCGGCCGCGGCGACCGGTCTGTCGATGTCCGTGCAGGCCGCGCCCGCGCTGTTCGTGAGCCTGCTGGGCGGCGCGGCCGTGGACCGCTGGCCCCGGAAGCTCACGGTCGCCGTCAGCCAGGCCCTGCTCGGCGCGGTCGCCTTCACCACGGCGCTGCTCGTGGCGCTGGACCGGATCGACATGACGGCGCTGCTGGTGCTGGCCGCGGTGACCGGCGTCATCGCCACCGTCGACGGGCCGGCCTGTGCCCTGCTCGGCAACGATCTCGTGCCGGTGGCGGACGTGCCGTCGGCGATCGGGGTGGGCGCGCTGGTGCACAGCGCGGGCCGGCTGGCCGGTACCGCCCTGGCCGGGGTGACCGTCGGCTTCCTCGGCACGTCCGCCGCGTACACCGCCAACGGCGTGTCGTTCCTCTTCGTGGCCTCAGTGGTGCCGTTCCTGCGGGCCGCCCCGGGGGCCGCCGGAGAGCCCGCGGCCGGGCCTCGGACGGCGTCGGCACAGGCCGGGATGACGGTCCGGGAGGGTTTGTCGTTCTTCCTGCGCCGGCCCCGCCTGGTGGCCCTGGCGGGCATCACCGGGCTCAGCTCCGTCTTCGGCCGCAACTACGGCCTGACCCTCGCCGTCCTCGTCACCGGGCCGCTCGCGGGCGGCGCCGGGGCGTTCGGCACGGTCTCGACCGTGCTGGCCGTCGGCGGCATCCTCGGCGCGGTCCTCGGCGCCCGGCTGCGCAGGCCGTCCGTGCGGACCGTGGGCCTGCTCGCGGCGGCGGGCGCCCTGCTCCAGGTGGTGGCGGGCCTGTCGCCGTCGCTCGCGGTGCTGCTGGTGCTGGTGCTGCCGATGGCGGTGGTGGAGTCCGTCTCCGACACCGCCGGCACGGCCGTGCTCCAGACCGACCCGCCGCCGCACCTGCGCGGCCGGGTGCTCGGGGTGTGGAGCAGCGTCGGCACGGTATGGAGCCTCGGCGGGCCGCCCCTGCTCGGCCTGCTCATGGAGTGGGCCGGGGCGCGGGGTGCCCTGGTGGCCGGCGGGCTGCTCATCGCCGGGTCGATCGGCGCGGGCCTGCTGGTGCGCCGGCGCGGCGGCCCGGTGGCGGTGCCGCTGGCCGCGAAGGACGGCGATGTGACCGGCCGCGAGGCCCTCGTCCCGGCGGCCTGACGGCTCCTTTGGGTGTCACTCGGTGCGGCCGGGCAGGTGGTAGACGTGGAAGGCCTGCCCGATGACCGGCTGGGCGACGTTGCGCACCCGGACCCCTCCGCTGGTCATGCCGTGCTCGGTGCCGGCGTGCGCGTGACCGTGCACGGCGAGGTCGGCGCCGCCGGTGTCGATCGCCTCCGCGAGCAGGTAGCTGCCGAGGAACGGGTAGATCTCCAGCGGTTCCCCGGCCAGGGTGTCCGGCACCGGCGAGAAGTGGGTCAGCGCGATCCGCGCGTCGCAGCCCCACTCCTGGAGGTCCTTCAGGGCGCTGTGCAGGCCGTCGGCGGACCGGCGGGTGTAGCGGACGAACTCCTTCATCAGGGGTTCGCCGAACTCCCCGGCGCAGCGGCCGACGAAGCCGCCGCCGAACCCCTTGGTGCCGGCGACCCCGATGCGGACGCCGTCGGCGGTGACGACGGCGGCCTGCCCTTCGAGGACGTGGGCGCCCGCGTCCCGGAGGATCGCGGTGACCTCCTCGGGCCGCTCGTCGTGGTGGTCGTGGTTGCCGAGTACGGCGACGACGGGCACTCCGAGGTCCTTGATCTCGCGGGCGACGACCGCCGCCTCCTCGGGTGTGCCGTGCCGGGTGAGGTCGCCGGCGAGCAGCAGGACGTCGGCGCAGTCCGGCAGGGTCTCGAAGGAGGAGCGGAGCGTGCCCTGGCTCTCGGGGCCCATGTGGATGTCCCCGACGGCCGCGACGCGGATCATGTCAGGTCCTCTCCGTGGTCGGGGGACGAGGTGCCGGCGATGAGCAGGTCGCTGTGGACCGGGTGCCCCGCCAGCTCCTCGCGGGCCGTGCGGAGGACCTCGTCCCGGCACTGGGTGGACGGCACGGTGCCGGTGAGCAGGACGGCGTCGCCGCGCAGTTCGAGCCGTACGCCGAGTTCTCCGTACTCTCCGGAGGCGAGGTGTTCGGCGAGGTGGGCGACGCGGTAGTCCAGGTTCCCGGGCGCCGGGGGCGGGCTGGTGTCGGTCATGGCTGACCCTCCTGGGCGTCGATCACGTTCAGCCGTTCGAGGAGGAAGAGGAAGGCGGCGGGCATGGGCTCGTCGCCGCAGGTCGTGCGGACCACGTCCCAGTCGACCTTCTCGCGTACGGCGCGCGCCACCGGCAGGACGGACCCGAAGTCGCAGTAGTGCTCGGAGAAGGCGCTGATCAGGCTGTGGATCAGGTCGGTCGGGCAGAGGACGGGCATGAGCACGGAGTCGACCGGCAGGACGTGGGCCCGGTCGAGCATGTCCCGGGTGACGGGCTGGTGGGCCAGCGCGAAGATGATGTCGACGTTCTGCCCGTGACAGGTGGTCTTCAGCAGCCAGTCCTCCGGCGGGACGCGTACGCCGAGACCGGCCTCGCGCAGGGTGGCGGCCACCGCCTCGGCGTCCTCGGGCAGGATGGCGAAGTCGGCGTCGTGCTGGAGGTAGCGGCTGCCGCCGTGGGCGTAGACGGCCACGCTGCCGGCGAGCGCGAAGGGGTGGCCGGCGCGTTTGAGTATGGCGCCGATCTGCTTGGCGGCCTCCAGGATCGCCTGGCTGCGGTCCTGCGGCAGCTCCGCCGGCTCCGCGGTGGCGGCCGGCCGGCACTCCGGCCCGTCCGGGGCGAGCCGGAGTCCGGCGACGTCCGGCCGCCGCAGGGGCGCGGTGTCCTCCCCGTTCTGCGTCATGACCTCTCCATTCGGCACCCTCGCACCCCCGGGCCGCCGTTCGGCTCCGGGGCTGGTACGGGTACCCGGCGCGCTGCCGCCGACACAGCGCGTTCGCCGGTTCACTCCTCCACGACGAGTGCCGGGGTCCCGGCGGTGAGGACCCGGCCGCGGAAGAAGGCCGGGCTGCGGCGCCGCATGACCAGCATGACGACCACGCCGAGCAGCAGCAGGCCGACGCCGATCACGAAGACGGAGCCGACGCCCAGGACGGCGGAACCGCTGCCGTAGGCCGGGTTCCACATGTCGTGGAGCGTCTTGCCGAAGACGGCGGTGAGCAGCAGGCCGCCGAGGACCGGGAAGAGGCCCTTGAAGAGGGCGTCGCGGGTGGAGCGGGTGAGGTCGCGGCGGAAGAACCAGGCGCAGGCGAACGCGGTGAGCGCGTAGTAGAAGCAGATCATCAGGCCGAGCGCGTAGATGGTGTCGACCAGGACGTGCTCGCTGAGCAGGGACATCACCGCGTAGAAGACGCCGGTGGCGACGCCCGCGGTGACGGTGGCCCGGCCGGGGGTGCGGAAGCGCTCGTGGACGCGCGCGTAGGAGGCGGGCAGCGCCTGGTACGTCGACATGGCGAGGACCGTGCGGGCGACCGGGATGAAGGTGGTCTGGAGGCTGGCGGCGGCCGAGGCGAGGACGGCGGCGAAGAGCAGGATGCCGAGGGCGTGGCCCATGACGGGGCCGGCCAGGGCGGCGAAGACGTTGTCGGAGGTCCGCGGGTTGGCCAGGCCCAGTCCCCGGGTGCCGGAGCCGACGGCCAGTTGCGCGGCGATGGCGGTGGTGAGGTAGGAGCCGACCAGGACGACCATGGCGATCAGGGCGGCCCGGCCGGGGGTCTTCTCGCTGCCGACGGTCTCCTCGTTGGCGGTCAGGCAGGTGTCCCAGCCCCAGTACATGAAGATCGACAGGGAGAGTCCGGCGCTGAAGGACGCGAAGGACTTCACCGCGAACGGGTTCAGCCAGGACCAGGAGAAGTCGGTGTGCCCGGGGAAGGCGCCGGTGCGGGCCTTGTGCAGGGCCATGACGACGAACAGGGCGAGCACCACGAGCTGGAGTCCCACCAGCGCGTACTGCACGCCCTTCGTCGTGGTCATGCCGCGGTAGCTGATGGCCGTGGCGGTCGCGATCAGGAGCAGACAGGTGAGGATGTGGACGGCCTTGTGGCCGTCGAGGTCCGCGACGGTGCCGCTGCCGGTGAGTTCCCCGGCCAGCAGCCAGAAGTAGGAGGTGGCGACTCCGGCGAGGTTGGACAGCACGATCACGGTGGCGATGACCAGGCCCCAGCCGCACATCCAGCCGACGTGCGGGCCGAACGCCTTGACGGTCCAGGTGAAGGAGGTGCCGCAGTCGGGCACGGCCTTGTTCAGCTCGCGGTAGGCGAAGGCGACCAGCAGCATCGGCAGGAAGCCGGCGAGGAAGACGGCCGGCATGCGCAGGCCCACCTCGCCGGCGGTGGAGCCGAGCGTGGAGGTGAGGCAGTAGACCGGGGCCACGGTGGACACACCGATGACCGCGCTGCCCAGCAGGCCGATGGAATCGCCGCCGAGGCCCTTGCCCCGTACTCCGTCGCTGGCTGCCGTGTCAGAGGCGTCCGGCCTCATCGCCGTCTGTGTCATGACACAGGACGCTAAATGCTGCGATATCGGTTGAGGGCGGTCCAGACCACCCCGCAAGCACCTTAACTTCGCAGGCTGATTAGGCAAACCAACCGGTATTTCAACGGAGAATGACGGTAGTCCCTCTTCCCAATGAAGGCAACGCGATCACCGTCCGGTATTCGGGAATCGAAGAGGGGCCCGGAATGTCTGGTTCCAAATCTTCCCGTGTGACGTACGCCGCTCCGCTCGGTCCGGCGCTCGGCGAGTGGCCGCCCGATCCGGCCCGGCGCACGCTGGTAGGCATGGCACCCCGGCTCGGACGCGCCGGAGCGCGGCGGCCACGGCAGTCGGCGCACGCGCTGCTGGTGCTGCCCGTCGCGCTCATCGCGGCCATCACGGTGGCCGACATGCGGACTCCCTACGAGGTCCACCTCGGACCCGCCCTGGTGATCGCGCCGGCGCTCACCCCCTCCTTCGCCGGCCCCCGGACCACCGCGGGCGTCGGCGCGCTGGCGGTGGCCGCCCAGGTCCTCATCGGCGTCTCCCACGGCGGGCTGGGCACCCTGAACCACATCGTGCAGATCATCACCCTCACCGTCCTCGTGGTGCTCACGGTCGTCTACAGCGCCCTGCGCGAGCGCCGCCAGGCCCAGCTCGCCCAGGTCCGCACCGTCGCCGAGGCCGCCCAGCACGTGCTGATGTGGCCGCTGCCCGAACGGATCGGCGCGCTGCGGATCGCCTCGCTGTACCTCGCCGCGGAGGACGAGGCACAGATCGGCGGCGACCTCTACGCGGCGACCGTGTGCGACGACGCCGTGCGCGTGCTGATCGGGGACGTCCGCGGCAAGGGCCTGCCCGCCATCGGCGAGGCGGCGCTGCTGCTCGGCGCCTTCCGGGAGAGCGCGCACCGGCGCATCCCGCTGGCGGAGCTGGCCACCGCGCTGGACCAGAGCATCACCCGCTACGCGGCCGAGCTGGACAGCCCGGAGGAGGAGGGCGAGCGGTTCGCGACCGCGCTGCTGGTGGAGATCCCGAACCACGACCCGGTCACCCGGATGACCAGCGCCGGCCATCCACCGCCGCTGCTGCTGAGCCCCGGTCACGTCGTGACGGTCCCGAGCCTGCACCCCTCTCCGCCGCTCGGGGTGGCCGGCGGCACGGAGCACACGCTGGACGTGTTCTCCTTCGAGCCCGGCGACACGCTGCTGCTGTACACGGACGGGGTGGTGGAGGCCCGGGACGAACGCGGCCGGTTCTATCCGCTCGCCGAACGGGTCGCACGGTGGACCGACGACAGCCCCGAGGCGCTCATGCACCACCTGCGGCGCGACCTGCTCGCCCACGCGGGCGGCAGGCTGGGCGACGACGCCGCGCTGATCGCGCTCCACCGCGTCCCCGCCGAACGCCGCCGGCACCACGGCCATGGGGAGTCCGACCGGCCCGGGTGAGCGCGCGGGAGCCCGCGGGGGACCGGCCCGGCGGAACCGGCCGCCTCGTTCAACTCACCTTGTGACAAAGTTCAGTTCGGAGGGTGGCCCACCCTGCCCGGGTGTTGGGAGAATCTGCGGCGCCTCGACAACAGGGAGCCCCCGTGCGCCACGTGACCTCCGCGCTCGCCGCCGCCCTCGGCGCGCTCGCCCTCGTCCTCACCGTGCCCGGCACCGCCGGCGCGAGCGTCCTGCAAGCGCTGCCGCAGAACGCCGACGGTCTGGAACAGACCTTCTCCCCCGCCTACGACTACGACGGCGACGGCTGCTACGCCACCGCCGCCATCGGCAGCGACGGCACGATCAACCCCGGTCTGAAGCTGGGCGGCGACGTCAACGGCCACTGCCACGACGCCGCCCAGCTCGCCGCGGCCAACACCTACTCGCGCGAGAAGTGCGACAACGGCTGGTGCGCGGTGGTGTACGCCAGCTACTTCGAGAAGGACCAGGCGACCCTGGGACCCGCGGCCATCGGACACACCCACGACTGGGAGCACGTCGTGGTCTGGATCAAGGACAACGCGGTCCAGTACGTCTCGGTGTCCCAGCACTCCGGCTACCAGGTGGCGGACCGGTCCGCGGTGCGTTTCGACGGCACCCACCCGAAGATCGTGTACCACAAGGACGGTGTCTCCACGCACTGCTTCCGCTTCGCGAACACGAACGACGAGCCGCCCGAGAACGTCACCGGCGGCTGGTTCTACCCCCGTCTGGTGGGCTGGAACGGCTATCCGGCGGGCTACCGCGACAAGCTGCTGGGCGCCGACTTCGGCGCGGCCACCATCAAGATCAAGGACGGCGACTTCCCGTACGCGCTGGCGCACTCCATGCCGTCGGGCATCCCCTTCGACCCCTACGCGTGAGGTTTTGGTGCCCGCCCCGCGCCTGCCCGGCCGGCCCGTACGACGTCTCGTACGGCCCCTGATCGCCGCCCTGGCCCTGCTGCCCGCGCTGCTGTCCCCGGCCGCGGCGCGCGCGGCGCCGGGCGGGCATCCGGCCCGCTTCGACCTCCAGGCGCACCGCGGCGGCCTCGGCCTGACCACCGAGGAGTCCCTGGAGGGCTTCGGCAAGGCTATGCGGCTCGGCGTGTCCACGCTGGAGCTGGACACCCAGGTCACCAGGGACCTCAAGGTGGTCGTGAGCCACGACCGGAGGATCAGCGGCGTCAAGTGCCGGGACACCGGCCCCGCCACCCCCGGTGACCCGCGGTACCCGTACGTCGGCGAGTACGTCAGGGACCTGACCCTGGCTCAGGTGAAGACCCTCGACTGCGGCTACCGGCAACTGCCCGGCTTCCCGGAACAGGAGGTGGTCGAGGGCTTCCGGATGGCGGAGCTGAGGGACGTACTGGACCTGGTCGGGAGCTACCGGGCCCGAGGCGTGAAGCTGAACGTCGAGACGAAGGTGGAGGCGGGCGCGCCCGAACAGACCGCGCCACGCGAGGTGTTCGTCCGCCGGGTGTACGAGGAGATCCACCGCTCGGGCCTCGAGCGGCAGGTGACGATCCAGTCCTTCGACTGGGGCGCGCTGCGCGTGATGCACCGGCTGGCGCCCCGGTCGGGGCCCGGTGCGGCGAGTGGGGGCACCTCCCACGCCCTTAAGGCAGTGGGGGAGCGTGCATGGCGTCGCGAGGCAGGCGGGAGTTTGACGACAGGGCCTGGAGGTCGGGCGGCCGGGCGCGTCGCCGTGGCTGGGCGGGATCGACGCCGACGACTACGGCGGGGACTTCGTCCGGGCGGCGGCGACCCTGCCCGGTGTCACCACCCTCTCCCCCGACTACGGCTTCCCGCGGGACGGCGAGGTGGGCGACCCCGGGTTCCGATTCTACTCCGACGCGACGATGGTCGCCGAGGCGCACGCCCGGGGGCTGAGGGTGGTGCCGTGGACCTGTGACGACCCGGCGACCGTGGCGGCCCTGATGGACCTGGGGGCCGACGGCGTCATCACCGACTACCCCGACCGCGTACGACGGCTCATGGCCGACCGCGGTATGCGGCTGCCGCGCCCCTACCGGCCGCACGGCCACGGCTGACCGGCGGGGCGTGCGCCGCGCGGCGTGGTCGTGGGGCGTTGTCCGGCCGGGGCGGGGCCGGGGTCCGGGAGGTGGGTCGGACCCCGGCCCCGGGTCTGTCACGGCTTGCGGGCGACCGCGCCGTACATCGCGATGTCCTCGTCCCGGATGCCCTGCTCGCCGCTGCCGTCGGGATGCCACTTGTGCACCTGGACGATGCCCGGATCGACGAGTTCCAGGCCCGTGAAGAACGCCTGGGCCTCCTTCAGCGTGCGCAGCCGCATCGGCATGCCGCGGGCGGCGTACTCGCGGGCGACCCGGCCCACCTCCTCGGGGGCGAACTCGGCGGTGCCGATGGACATCGCCAGGTAGCTGCCGGAGGGCAACGGCTCCAGCAGCCGGCGCACCACGCCGACCGCGTCGTCCGCGTCCAGCATGAAGTGCACGATCGCGATGACGGTGAGGGCGACGGGCCGGTCCAGGTCCAGCGTCCCGCGCAGCTCGGGGGCGTCCAGGATGGCCGCCGGATCGCGGAAGTCGGCCTCCAGATAGGCGGTCCGGCCCTCGGGGGAGCTGGCCAGCAGACCCTGGGAGAGGGTGAGCACGATCGGGTCGTTGTCGGCGTAGACGACCCGCGACTCGGGGGCCACGGCCTGGGCGATCTCGTGCAGGTTCGGCGAGGTCGGGATGCCGGTGCCGATGTCCAGGAACTGGCGCACGCCCGCCTGCTCGGCCAGCCAGCGCACGGCACGGTTCATGAAGTCGCGGTTGGCGCGCATGTGCACCGGGAGCGCGGGCCACTCCCGGGACATCGCGTCGCCCGCCTCCTTGTCGGCGGGGTAGTAGTCCTTGCCGCCGAGTATGTAGTCGTAGATGCGGGCGGAGTGGGCGTTCTCGGTGTCGATCCGGTCGGCAGGCCATCCGTTGTCGGGCAACGCCGTGTCTCCCATTCGGGTCGGGTCGGGTCGGGGCTCGGTTCGGCGAGGGGCGTGCGGGGCGGGGGCGCGTGCGGGCGGCGGGTCACCACTCCTCGCGCAGTGCGGTGAGCAGTGCCTCGGTCCGCTTCGCGGACGCGGCCTGGGCGCTGAGCCGGTCCAGGGCCTCCCGGTAGACCACGACCTCGTCGGCCTTGTCCAGGTACACCGCGCCGACCAGCCCGTCGAGGTAGGCGATGTCGGGCAGTTCGCGGGCCCGGAACCGGAAGAGGTGGAAGGTGCCGGCCCGCAGGGCGGGGTGCGGGCCGTTGGCGAACGGCATGAGCTGCACGGTGACGTGGGGCAGCCGGTTGACCTCGATGAGGCGGTCGATCTGCGCGCGCATCACCTCGGGACCGCCGACCGGCCAGCGCAGCACGGTCTCGTCCATCACCACCCACAGTCGCGGCGGTGCCGGGCGGGCCAGCAGTTCCTGGCGGCGCATGCGCAGCGCCACGCGGCGTTCGGTGGCCTCGGCGGACGCGCGCGGACTGTCCGTGTCGAGCAGGGCGCGGGCGTACTCCTCGGTCTGGAGCAGGCCGTGCACGAACTGGTTCTCGTAGGCGCGGATCTGGACGGCCGCCTGCTCCAGGCTGAGGTACGCGGCGAACCAGTCGGGCATGACGTCGCGGTACGTGTGCCACCAGCCGCGCTTGTTGGCCTCGCGCACGGACTGGAGGAAGGTCTCTATCTCCCGCTGGTCCGTGACGCCGTAGACCCGGAGGAGTTTCTCGGCGTCGGCGAGGCGCAGCCGTGCCACCTTGGCCGCCTCCATGCGGCGGATCGTGGAGTGGCTGACCCCGATGGCCACGCCCGCGTCGGCGTAGCTGAGGCCGGCCCGGGTGCGCAGTTCCTCCAGCTGTCTGCCGAGGATCATGCGCAGCACGGAGGGGGCGCCGCCCCAGTCGGTCTCCGCGGTCACGCCCACCCCCTCGATCAGGTCCCGGGATCACCCTCGCATGTGATCGGTGGCCCTGCCCATTCGATCACGAACTGACGGACGCAGCATGCACTTGGCCACTTGCACATTTCAACTTGCCGGTTGCGGGGCGGGGTTGCCGGGTGCCAGAGTGGACCCGCCGCTCCGGCCGGTCCACGGAGCGGACGGCGCCGTCGGCTCCTGGGGACGGGCGGTCACCGCGGCCTCCTGGCCGACGGTGGTGCGTCCGCTGTCCGAACGGCCGGCCGGGTGCCCGCGGACACCGACTCACGAGGCCGGACGAAAGGCACACGGCGATGGCTCCGCCCCGCTCCCCCGACGGCACCCCCGTCCGGACGGCGCCCGGCGGTCGCGGCGGCGCCCCGCCGCGGAGCGGCCGACGCCGTGGCACGTCCCGGCGGGACACCGGACGGCGGGCAGCCCCCGCACCGGCTCCTCCCGGACCGTGCCCCCGTACCACCCGGAGGCGAGCGACCTGGTCGACTCCCCGGGCCTCACGGCCCCGACCGGCTCGCCTCCGGGGCCGCACCCCCGGCCCACGGCCTCGCCGCCCTCGACCGACCGGCCGGTCACCCTCCGGCCCACCACCGACCGGCCCACGGCTCACCGCCCCGTCCCTCGGCGCGGTGGCCACCACCACGCGCCACACGGCTCACCACCCCGCCCCCACCCGCAGCCACCCCACGCCCCGGCCTCCGCGGCCGGCCGGCTCCGGCCCCGGTGACGGCGGCCCCCGCCAGGCTCCACGCGGCCGGCCCCGCCCCGGACCCTTCTCCCCACTCGCCCGAAGGACAGCCATGCGCCACGCCCCCACCGCTCTCGCGCCCACCCCGGCCGCCGACCCGTCCTGGACCCGCACCCACCCCGGGCCCGGCTCGCGGGGACAGTCCGGCTGAACCCCGGCCGGCGACCGGCCATGACCCCGCGGGCGGCCGACCCGCTAGATTCACCGCCGGTGCGGATCGTCCGCACCCGCCGCCGACCCGGTTCCGCAGGTGTTCCGCGTCCGCGGCGCGCACCGCACCACCGGGGGATCCATGGTCTGGTCGCTCATCCGCCGCCGTCGGACCACGTCCGGTCTGCCCGTCCCGGGGAGGTGCGCGCCCGGCCGGCACGTGCTGGAGACCCCGCGGTTGCTGCTGTTCACCCCCCGCACCCGGCTGGACCTGGTGGCGGCGCTCGCGGCGAGCGCGGACGACGAGGCGCAGCGCTGGCTCGGCACCAAGGCCGGCGAGGTGCTGCCCGATCCCGCCCTCCGCCGGGCCCTGCTGGACTGGCGGCCGGCCGGCGACGACGCCCGCCGGATCCCCGAGGTCCTGGCCGAGCCGTACGCCCCCGGCCCCGACGACCCGCTGCTCCTCGTCTGCGTGCGCCGGTCCGACCTCCGCTACGCCGGCGCCCTGGAACTCCAGCAGCACCGGGGGGAGATGGGCGGCTGGCTGGCACCGGGCTGCCGGGGCCAGGGACTGGGCACGGAGCTGTTCCGGGCGGGCGTGCGGCTGGCCCACTCCCATCTCGGGCTGACCACGGTCCGGGCCGGGGCCGAACCCGGGAACACCGCGAGCCGGCGGGCCCTGACCCGCGCGGGCCTGGTGCCCGACCGGGGCCCGGCCCGGCACACCCTGCCCGACGGCCGGGTGGTCGACGCCGTCTGGCACCGGCACGACACCACGGCGCCCGCGCACTGCCACTGAGCCCTCACGAGACGACACGGCCCCTTACGAACGACATGGCACGGCACCCGCGCGCCGGGTGCCGTACGACGGCCGGGCGCACCCGGCGGGCAGCCCCGGCGGAACCGGCTGTACCCGGCCGTGCCCGGCCGCGCCCGGCCGACGATGCGGACATATGCTGCGAAATGCCGCCTCGAAGGAGTGCCCATGGCTGACGCGCCCTACGACCCCGACGCCCCCCACACCGCACCGGGTCCCCCCGGCCCTCCCGCCACCGAGCTGACGCTGCGACCGCTCGGTTTCGAGCACCTGGCCGCCGTACTGGAACTCGGTCGCCGGGTCTACGACACCGACGCGATGCCGTACACCGGTTGGTCGCTGTCCGCCGTCGCCGGGCACCTGGACGCGCCGGACCCGGCCTGCCTGGTGCTCCTCGACGGCGAGCGGGTCGCCGGGTTCGTGCTCGGTTCCCTCTCCTTCGAGCAGCGCGCCGACTGGGGTTACCTGGAGTGGATCGCGGTCGACCCGGACTACCAGGGACGCGGGGTGGCCTCCCGGCTGGTCAAGGAGTGCTGTGCGCGGCTGGCGGCGGCCGGCGCGGTGTGCGTGGTCACGGACGTGGAGCGCCGCAACACCGCCTCCGCCGAGCTGATGCGCCGCAACGGCTTCGCGGAGGAGGCCACCGTCAGCCTCTTCGTCCGGCCGCTCGCCGACGCGCCCGCGCCCGGCCCGGGCCGGTCCCGGGACACCTCGGCGCCACGCCGTCACCTCACCCGCGCGGCGGCCGAACGGGTGCGCTGAGCCGTGGCACGCGTCAGGAGGCGGTCGCGCACCCTACGAGGACCGCTACGGTGGCCGCGCGACGGGCACGGAGCGCTCGGACGACGGACCTGGCCCCGGACCCCGGCTCGGCGCGGCGGGCGGGCGGGCGCAGGGCATCAGGCGCAGGGCATCAGGCGTCGGGCATCAGGCCCGCCGCGAGCGTGGCGCCCAGCTCCCAGCACGCCTGTGTGTCGGCCTTGCCCGGCTCGCCGGTGACCGTCACCGGCTCCGCCGCCCGGCGCCAGCCGAGACCGGTCGTGACGGTCCCGACGGCCCGGACCGCGCCGGTGACGTCGTTGCCGCCGTGCACGTAGAAGCCGAAGGGGCGGCCCCGGGTCTCGTCCAGGCAGGGGTAGTAGATCTGGTCGAAGAAGTGCTTGAGCGCGCCTGACATGTACCCCAGGTTGGCGGGCGTGCCGAGCAGGTACCCGTCGGCTGCGAGCACGTCGGAGGCGGTGGCCGACAGGGCCGCCCGGCGTACGACGCGGACGCCCTCGATCTCCGGTGTCGTGGCGCCCGAGACGACGGCTTCGAGCAGCGCCTGGCAGTTCGGCGAGGGAGTGTGGTGGACGATCAGCAGGGTAGGCACATCCCGCACCCTGCCGTGCGACCGTCGCCCCTCGCAAACGGCGGGGCGCGGCAGGCGGTGTGACGGACGCGCGCGGGGCGCGTCGCGCACGGGACGGGACGGAAGGGGTCGCCGTGGCCGAGGAGGACAGCCGGGCACCGGCCGCCGTGGTGTTCGACGCGCTGGGAGCCGCCTACGAGCGGGCGTTCGCGTCCTCCGCGCCGCACCGGGCGTCGCTCGGCCGGCTGCTGGAGTTGCTGCCGCCGGGCAGCCGGGTGCTGGACGTGGGCAGTGGCACGGGACGGCCGACGGCCGAGACCCTGGCCGGGGCCGGACACCGGGTGCTGGGCATCGACGTCTCACCCGTCATGGTCGGCCTGGCCGCCCGGCAGGTGCCCGGCGCGGAGTTCCGGCTCGCCGACATCCGCGAGACGCCGCTGGCGGAGGCGTCGTTCGACGCCGTGTGCGGATACTTCTCGCTGCTCCAGATGACCCGCGCGGAGCAGACCGCCGTCGTGGCGAAGCTGGCCCGAGCGGTGCGGCCGGGCGGCCTGGTCGCGCTGGCCACCGTACCGCTGGACGCGGAGGACGCGGACGGGGTCTTCATGGGGCAGCCGGTCCGGGTGACCAGCTTCGCCGCCGAGGACTTCACCCGGCTGGTGACCGGAGCGGGCCTGACGGTGCTGGCCGAGGAGCGGACGCTGTTCACCCCGGCCCACCCCGACGCCTCCCCCGAACCCCAGCTGTTCCTGCTGGCGCGGCGCGCGGCGGATTGACCCGGGCGCCGGCGGGCCCCGGTACGCCGGGACATCCCGTGCGGCGCTGTCACACCCCTCGGTTACAGTGACGGCTCCGAACCGAAGGGGAGACGACAGTGCAGGTCAGGGTGGGGACGGTCGGCGGCCGGGTGGTCGTCGCGGCGGCGCTCGCGGCGATGCTCGGCGGGTGCGCGGAGACGGCGGACGACGACGGCCGGAAGTCCGCGAGCGCGTCGCCGAGCGCCAAGGGAGCGGCGGCCGGGGACACGGCGGCGAAGGGTACGGCGGCGGCCCGCGGCGGTACGGTCGGTCCGGCCGGGTCCGCCTGCGAACTCCCGGTCCGGTTCGACATCGCCGAGGACTGGAAGGCCAAGCCGGTCGACGCCGGGAAGGATCTGTCCAAGGCGTCGAAGGGCGGCGACGGCGACCTGGGCGGGGAGCTGGCCGATGCCTTGCTGCGGCAGGGGCCGGTCACCATGGCCTGCGAGATCGACGCCAAGCCGGCCGGCAACATCGGCTTCCTGCGCGTGTGGACGGGCAAGCCCGGCGACACGGACGCGGGCGGTGCGCTGCGCGCGTTCGTCGCCGCCGAGGACAACGTCAGCGAGGAGAAGTACCACTCCTTCAAGACCGGCGGCGGGCTCGCCGCGGTGGAGGTGGAGTACCTCTACACGAGCAAGCTCCTGGACGAGACGAAGAAGGAGAGCGCCTTCGCCGTCGCCACGCCCGACGGCCCGGTCGTCCTGCACCTCGGCGGTATGGACACCGGGGAGCACGAGGAGATGCGGCCCGCGTACGACCTCGCCAAGCAGTCCCTCACGCTCGTCTGACGGCCACCGCCCGCACCCCGCTCACTCCCGGCTCGTGGCCCGGCCCAGATAGGTGAGCGGGCCGGCGTCCGCGACCGGGATCTCGTGGAAGCCGACCCGGTCGTAGAACGCGCGGGCCGGGGTGTTGGCGGTGACCATACCGAGGTGGACCGCCGGGACGCCCCGTGCGTGCAGGGCGTCGAGGAAGGTGTGCAGCAGGCGTCGGCCGTGCCCCCGCCCCTGCCGGCCCGGCAGCAGGTCGATGTGGAGATGAGCCGGGTGACCGGCGAGTTCGGGTACGAGCATCCGTTCCGGGTGGTGCAGGAGCCGGATCATCTCCTCGGTGGGGGTGCGGGGCGGCCCGGCGGGCTCCGGGTAACGGCCGGCCAGCCGCGGTATCCAGCTCTGCCGGAAGTCCGCGACGAAGCGCTCGGTGTCCGCGGTGCCGAGGATGTACCCCACGACCCGCCCGGTGCCGTCGTCCAGCACGAAGGCGAGGCCGGGGTCGAAGTGGCAGTACGGCTCGGCGAAGATCGACGGCATGAGGCGCAGGTCGGGGTGGATCGCCCGGGAGTCCCCTCCCAAGTGCGCGGTGCGGACGCAGACATCGGCCACGGCGTCGCGGTCGGTGGGGCGGTAGGGCCTGATCAGCGGGGTGTGATCCAGGGGCGGCATGCCCACATCCTGAACTCTTGGGAGCGCTCCCACAAGGGGTTTCCAGCGAGCCGACCGCCCCTCACAAACGAGCACGGCCAACAGGACTCGTAAGAGACACCGCGAAAGCGATGCACGAGGGCTCACCTTGCACAGGGGCGTACAGTGCGATGCCCGGCAGCGCACCATTCAAAGCATTTCCGCTTCGCGGCTCAGGCGGACTCCGATTGCGTCGTCGCATTGACCACCAGGGGCTAAACCTTCCAACTGACTTAATTCCAGACTCAATTCCACGGCTTCCGACGGCTCGCCGGGGCGAATCCTCCCTCAGCGGAGCGCGTCGACGGCGGCTACGTTTTTCAACAGCGGCGACGTTCTCCGAGAGCGCGCCGCCACCGCGCCGACATCGGTGACAAATGGACGCCGAGCGCATAACCGGGTATCCAAGCCCGCCTGAATGAAGGGGTTTCCCATGGAATTCATCTTCAAGGACCAAGCCTTCAAGTTCGAGACTCTGCGCGCCGCGGGATTCGCTGCGGACGCCGGTGCCGACATCGGCGAGGTCATCGTGACCACGGCGCAGATTCCCGAGGGAGACGAGGACGCCTGGACCGCGGCCTGGAAGGCGACCGCCGAGCGGATCGCGACGCGCGGCGAGGATTCGCTCGAGGCCGGCGACCCGGTCAGTGCGCGCGAAGCGTTCCTGCGCGCGTCGAGCTACTACCGGTCGGCCGAGTTCTACCGCCGCCAGGATCCGCTCAACGACCCGCAGGTCCTCGAACTGTCGCGACTGTCCAAGGATTACATGGTCAAGGCCGGCGCTCTGCTGGACGGTCCGTTCCGCGAGGTGTCCATCCCGTTCGAGGACGGCGAGATCCCCGGTTACCTGTACCTCGTGGACGACAGCGGGCAGCCGCGTCCCACCGTCATCTACACCAACGGCTTCGACTCCACCCGCGAGGAGGGCTACTTCGTCATCGGCGCGGCGGCGCTGCGACGCGGCTACAACTTCCTGGCGTACGACGGGCCGGGACAGGGCTGGATGATCCGCGAGAAGAAGGTTCCGTACCGGCCGGACTGGGAGAACGTGCTGGGCCCCGTGGTCGACTACGCGCTGACCGTTCCCGAGATCGACAACGACAAGATCGTGCACTTCGGTTACAGCCTGGGTGGATACCTCGTGGCCCGGTACGCGGCCCACGACCACCGGTCGGCGGCGATCGTGTGCAACGACGGTCTGCTCAGCTTCTACGCCTCCTACCCTCCGATTCCGGCCGAAACGTTGCGCCTCGTCGAAGAGGAGCGGGATACCGAGGCGCTCCCCCTCCTGGAAGGGATGGCCAAGGAGGACACCAACGCCCGTTGGGGCCTGCAGAACGGTGTCTGGGTCAACGGGGTCTCCGACTTCGCCGAGTACGTCCGCAGTACCCGCGACTACACCCTGACCGTGGACGACGCCCACAACATCCAGACCCCCGTCCTCCTCCTCGAAGGGGAGAACGACAAGGTCTTCGCGGGTCAGGCGACCAAGCTCGCCGCAGAACTGCGGGCACCGCACGAGCACATCGTGATGCGCAGTGCCGACGGCGCGGGGGAACACTGCCACGAGGGGGCGATGTACCTGCTCCACCAGACGGTGTTCAACTACCTCGCCAAGACCCTCCGGTAGAGGCGTCGCCGGCGCAGCGCGTGCCGGACGCGAAGACCTGCCGTGTCACACGTCTTCGCGTCCGGCGCGCGCTCCTGCGAGCTCTCGCGCCGCACCCCGACATCGGCTGCCGCGAGACACTGCGGAACCGGGTGAAGCGGCAGGAGATCGACGCGGTAACGCGCCCGGTGGCGACGGAGCCACCGGTACGCGGCCGCCATCTGCCGGCCGAGCGGGACGACTTCGCGGTCGCCGTCCGCACGGGCCGGGTCCGGCACGGCCGCCAGACGGCTGCCGAGGCCGGGCAGCCGAGGGTCGGCGCACCGGTGGACGGGGCGCGCATCGCCCACCGCCGTAACCTCGACGACCGGCACCGGCACCCCCGCACTCGGCCGACGCGTCGGCGGCGGCATGACGGCGCACGTTCCAGGGCCGGGATCGACCGTCCGCGAGGAGTCGGTCCACGGCGCGGGAAAGGCGGCGGTCCACCGGATCATCCGGTCGACCTGACCGCATAAGCGATCCCTGGACGGGCCATAAGTCCCGCTTATGAGGTCATAGACCAGACCCCCGTAGCTAGTAAGGTCTGCCTTAGTTTAGGCTTCCTGATCAAGTCGCCCATTTCCTGCTCGAAGGGAACCTGATCATGCCGCGCCCCCTGCGGGTAGCCATCGTCGGAGCCGGCCCCGCCGGGATCTACGCCGCCGACGCCCTGCTCAAGTCCGAGGTGGCCGCCGGTCCCGGCGTGTCCATCGACCTCTTCGAGCGGATGCCCGCCCCGTTCGGCCTGATCCGGTACGGCGTCGCGCCCGACCACCCGCGCATCAAGGGCATCATCACCGCCCTGCACCAGGTGCTCGACAAGCCGCAGATCCGCCTGTTCGGCAACGTCGACTACCCGACGGACCTCAACCTGGACGACCTGCGCGCGTTCTACGACGCGGTGATCTTCTCCACCGGCGCGATGGCCGACCGCGAGCTGCGCATACCCGGCATCGAGCTGGACGGGTCCTACGGCGCCGCCGACTTCGTCTCCTGGTACGACGGCCACCCGGACGTGCCGCGCACCTGGCCGCTTCAGGCCGAGAAGGTCGCCGTGCTCGGCGTCGGCAACGTGGCCCTCGACGTGGCCCGCGTCCTGGCCAAGACCGCCGACGAACTGCTGCCGACGGAGATCCCGCCGAACGTCTACGACGGGCTGAAGGCGAACAAGGCCGTGGAGATCCACGTCTTCGGCCGCCGTGGCCCGGCGCAGGCGAAGTTCAGCCCGATGGAGCTGCGGGAACTGGACCACTCCCCCAACATCGAGGTCATCGTCGACCCCGAGGACATCGACTACGACGAGGGCTCGATCGCGACCCGGCGCGGCAACAAGCAGGCCGACATGGTCGCCAAGACGCTGGAGAACTGGGCGATCCGGGACGTCGGCGACCGTCCGCACAAGCTCTTCCTGCACTTCTTCGAGTCGCCGGCCGAGATCCTCGGTGAGGACGGGAAGGTCGTCGGTCTGCGCACCGAGCGGACCGCCCTGGACGGCACCGGCAACGTCAAGGGCACCGGCGAGTTCAAGGACTGGGACGTCACCGCGGTCTACCGCGCGGTCGGCTACCTCTCCGAGAAGCTGCCCAAGCTGCCCTGGGACCTCGACTCCGGCACCGTCCCGGACGAGGGCGGCCGGGTGATCGAGGAGGGCGGCTCGCACCTGTCGTCCACCTACGTCACCGGCTGGATCCGGCGCGGCCCGGTCGGTCTCATCGGCCACACCAAGGGCGACGCCAACGAGACCGTGGCCAACCTGCTGGACGACCACGCCAACGGCCGGCTGCACACCCCGACCGCGCCCGAGCCGGAGGCCGTGGACGCCTTCCTCGCCGAGCGGAACGTCCGGTTCACCACCTGGGAGGGCTGGTACGCGCTGGACGCCGCCGAGCGCGCCCTGGGCGAGCCGCAGGGCCGTGAGCGGGTGAAGATCGTCGAGCGCGAGGACATGCTGCGGGAGAGCGGGGCGTAAGGCCCCGGCTCCACGCCGGGTTCCAGGGGGCCGGCGGCGATGCACGGGGTTCCAGGGGGCGGGCGCCGACGCGTCGGCCCCCTGCCCGTTCGGACCCCGCCGCCCGGGCCCCGGGTAACGCCCCCCAGAGTCCGGCGGCCACGGGCTGCGCGCCGCGCACACCCCCGGGCGTACGACGCGCGCCCGTGCGCCGGTCGCACCCCCGGACGACGCGCGGGGAGGGGCCCCGGCCGCCGTCTCGCGCCGCCGAACGGTGATACTGGGAGACGCATCCGCTCCCATCGGCAGATTGGCTCATGTCGAACTCCGCCACCGACCACGCCACCACCCCGCAGACCCTCTGGGCGGCCCGGGGGCGTCACACCGGTCCCTCCCCGGAGGACCTCGTGCGCCGCACCCTGAGCCGGCACAAGGAGAGCGGGGACATCGACGACTTCGCCGAACCACCCGCCCCCGACGATTCCGAGCTGGTTGTCTTCGAGGCCCGCTGGCGGGCCGGCGGCACGGTGACCGTACGGGCCCGGCTCACCCTCGTACCGCCCCGGGGCCGGCTGCACGGGCGCGAGTGGCGGCTGGTCGCGGAGGCGGAGCGGCCGTGGGACGACGCGTGGCCCTCGCCCGCGACCCTGTTCTGGCCCGACGGCGGCGCCGACGAGGACGACGGCTCCTGGGACCATCACCCCACGGTCGCCGGTCTGCGCTTCCGGCAGGTCAACCCGCTGCCCGAGGACGACAAGGAGATGCGGCGCCGGCTGCGGGACACGGCCCGGGAGGCATGGTGTGTCCATGTCGTCGTACACGAGGCGATGACACCGGACGAGCGGGGCCGGCTGCCGCTGGCGGGGCTGCTGCCGCCCGGCCTGCGGCACCGCGTGGTCGAGCACCGGGCCGCACCGCAACAGCTGCGCGGGGTCAACTGGGCGCTGAAGGACCTCGGCGTCGAGGTGCCGCGCGGCGGCGCGGTGCTGCTGCCGCCGGACCCGGCGCCGGAGGCGTACGACGGCCGGGAGCACAGCGTGCGCAACGTCTTCCTGGACGGCTCGGAGCCGACCGGACTCGTCGCGGCCCTGCGGCACTTCACGGCCATGCCGCGCCCCCTCCCGCGGGACGCCGCGGAGGCGCTGGCGGACCTGCGCGAGCACTGGGCCCTGCTGACCCTCCAGGAGAAGCTGGAGAGCGAGCGGCGGCTGGTGGCGATGTACGCCGAGGCGCTGGAGGCGATGACGAAGTCCCGGGACCTGTACAAGCAGGCCGCCGAGCAGGCTCTGGAGGCCCTGGCCGCCTACCAGGACGTCCCGGCGCCGGCCCTGCCGCAGCAGCGGCCCGACTCCCGGCCCGCGACCCCGTTCCAGCAGCTGACCCGGACGTTCGAGCGGCTGAGGCTCACGGCCCTGGGCCGTCCGCAGGCGGAGCCGGCCACGGACGGCACAGCCGTCGGCACCCCGACCGGTACGGCGGTCGTCGGCACCGCGGCCGGTACCGTGCGGGAGGACGAGGACGGCACGGGCGCCGGCGGCGGCACGGACGAGAGGCCGTCCTAGCCGTCAGGGGCGGCCGGGACAAGGAGCCACATGGATCAGACCACGACCCTGCTGGTGATCGGGGCCGGTGTCGCAGCGGCGCTGCTCGTCGTCGCCGTCGCCCTGCTGGTACGGCTGGTGCGCGCACGGCGGACACTGCGGCGGGCGGGGCTGCCGACGGGCCCGCGGTGGGTGTTCTGGGGCGCGGTCGCCTATCTGCTGCTCCCCACCGACCTGCTGCCCGACCCGGTCTACCTGGACGACATAGGCGTCCTGCTCCTCGCCCTGCGCAGTCTGCGTTCCGCCCGGCCGCTGCCGGACGGGACGACCAAGGGCTGACCGACCGCGCCGCGCACGGGTGCCGGTCCGGGGCCCGGGACACGGCGGCCTCAGCCGGTGCCGTCGGTCCGCGTGCCGCCCACCGTGAGCGCGGTCAGCAGGACCACGAGGGCCCCGAGGGCGGCAGCGGCGGCCGTCGGACCGGCCAGCCAGGGCGGAGCCAGGGTCGCCGCCTCCAGCCGGGCCGGGACCGGCAGGCCCAGCCGTCCGCCGAGCATCCGTCCGGCGGCGAGCACCGCCGTCACCCCGACGGCCGCCGTCGCGGCGATGAGCCGGGCCGCCGCCACCCGCGCGGTGAGGGCGAGCGCCAGCAGTCCGCACAGGGCCGAGGCGAGCAGGGTGGCGCCGAGGACGCCGTGGGAGAGTCCGGCCCAGTAGCGCGGGACGTGCGCCACCCCGCACAGAAGCACCAGCAGCGCGGCGCCCCGGGCGGCCCGTGCGCCGGCCGTCGGCGCCCGGTCGTCCCCGGCCGGCTGCCCCGCCACCCGTACCTTCCGCGGCCGGGTCTTCTCCGGCCGCCCCGTCCTCGACCGCTCCGTCCTCGACCGCCTCTTGCCCGGCTGCCGCCTTCTCCCCCGCCGTTCCTCGGCGTCCTCGTCCGTGCCGGGCCGCTCCGCCGGGGCTCCCTGAGGCGGCGGGGCTCCCTGGGACTGCGGAGGGTCGGTGGACGGCGGTGTCCACGGGGGCCGCGGCGGCGGGGAGAGCACCGGTGGCGTGCCGCCCACGGCGGCGGCCGGGACGGCGACGGGATCGAGACCGGGGCCGGGACCGGGACCAGGGCCGGGCTGCTGGTCGGCGGACCCGGCCGAGACCGGCCGCGCGTCGGCGGGCGCGGGCCCCGCCGGTTGCGGGCAGGACCGCTCGCCGGTCCCCCGGTCCGCCGACAGCCGGTCGATCAGCTCGGCGAGTTCCTCGACGGGCCGGTGGACGGCCACCGCCCGTACGGCCGCCTCCCCGCAGTGGGGCTCCACGGGTCGCTGGTGCAGCAGCTGCACCAGCCGGGAGACGTCCGCCAGCGGGCGGCCCTCGGCGGCGGCGCGGATCACCTCGTCGGCGCTGTCGGTCCCCCGGGGCGGCTTGGTCAGCAGCGTCACCAGGCGGGTGACGTCCTCCACGGACCGGTCGAGGCCGACCGCGCGCAGCGCGGACGCCGTGGTCCGGGCGTGCTCGGGCGAGCTCTCCAGCAGGGAGATGAGCCGGACGACGTCCTCCAGCGGGCGGTCGGCGACGGCCGCGTGGACCAGGCGGTGCAGCGGGTCGCCGTACGCGCCGTCGTCCGCCCCGGGGCCGTCGGGACGCTCCCCGGCGGGCCGCGTGGACGAGGCGAGGAGGTGGGGCGGCGTGGGCAGCACGGTGGCCGCCGGTGCCGTGGGTATCGGCGAGTCGTCGGGTCGGGGGGAGGAAGAGCGGGTGGTCATCTCGACTCCAGGAGGAAGGTGCGAGCGTGCCGGCGCCCCCGCGTGCGGTCGCGGCATCACGCAGTCCATTACTAGGAGCGGGCCCGGGGCCCCGCCACTCGGGCGGTGCGCTGGTGTGAGACGTCCGGGATGCCCCGCCCGGACACCACCGCCCACGCCGCCCGGGTGACGGCCGCTCGCCCGCCCAGGTGCGTCCCCCGTGTCCCGTGGCGCATTCTTGCTGTGTCATCCGGCTGAGGCGCACGGGACGAGGCGGGTCCGATGGCTGGGAGCGACGAGCGGACGATCGGTACCGGGGACCGGCTGGCCGCGCTGCTCGCCGACGCCTCGACCACCGCCCTCGGCGCGGCCGACGCCCGGGTCGCGGGCGTGTACCTGCGGTCCGGCACCCCCGGCCTGCTGCGCCTGTCGGTGCTCGCGGGTCTGCCCGGCCCGCTGTTCCGGCCCTGGTGGCGGCTGCACGTCGACCGTCCCTTCCCCGTCGCCGACGCCTACCGGCTGGGCGTCCCGGTGGTGCTGCCGGACGCCGCGGAGACCATGCGCCGGTACCCCCAGTTCGCGGCCGGTCTGCCCTTCCCCTTCGCGTCGGTGTACCTGCCGGTGCCGGGCGGGACCGAGCCCCTCGGGGTGCTCACGGTGCTGCTCCCGGCGGCGACGGACGGCGCGGGTGGCGTCCTCGACCGGGGGCTGCTGGCCCGGCTGGCCGAGGGTCTGGGCGCCGAACTGCTCGCCCTGGCCGACGGGGACCCCGGCGCGGTGTCCTGGGACGGGGAGCCGCTGTGCGTACGGCCGCCCGCGGGCCGGCCGGCGCGGGCCGCCGTGGGCCGGTTCAGCTGGGACCCGGTGACCGACACCGTGCGCGCCGACGACCGGCTGCACGCGCTCCTCGGCCGGTACCCCGGCGAGTTCGCGGGGACGGCCGCGGCGCTCGCGGAGGCCGTGGCCCCGGACGACGCGCGGCGCGTCCTGGCCGCGCTGCGCGACACCGCGGCCGGCGAGCCGCCCGGCGCGACGTTGAGTCTGCGGGCCCGGGACGGCACACCGCGGCTGCTGGAGCTGTGGCCACAGGACGCAGGAGGCGCCGGGCCGGCCGTCGGCGGGGTGGTGTTCCACGCCGGTCGGGGGGCCGCCGCCGAGGGCGCCGCGGACCTGCTGCCGCAGGGCGTGTTCTGCGTGGACCGGCTGGGTCTCGTCGTGTACGCCAACCCGGCGGCGGCCCGGCTCGCGGGCCGGCCACCGAAGTGGCTGCTCGGGCGTGCGCTGTGGGACGCGATGCCGTGGCTGACCGGGCCGCCCCACGACGACCAGCTGCGCGGCGCCCTGCTCGCCTCCGACCCGGTGCACTTCCATGTGCGGCGGCCGGCCGGCGACCGGGACGGCCCCACCGGGGGCGACTGGCTGGCCGTCTCGGTGTATCCCGGCGCGGACGTGCTGACCTGCACGCTCGAACCGGCCAGCCGGATGGATCCCGCGGTGGCGCCGGTGCCGCCGGCGGACCCGGACGACGACCCGGTGGTGGGCGACCGCTCGATGGCGCCGTTGTACCGGCCGATCGCGCTGGCCATCGCGCTGACCGACGCGGTGACCGCGCGGCAGGTGTCGGCGGTGGTGATGCAGGAGCTGCTGCCCGCGTTCGGCGGCCGGCGGCTGGCCATCTTCCTGCTCCAGGACCGGCGTCTGTACCTGGCCTGGGAGACCGGTTTCCGGCAGGGGTTCCTCGCGCCGTTCGACGGCGTCGGGCTGGACGCGCGCCTTCCGGGGGTGGAGACCCTGACCACCGGCCGGCCGCTGTTCTTCGAGTCGATGCAGCAGCTCGGCGCGGCCTACCCGGGGCTCGCGCTCGACGCCGAAGTGGGGTCCCGGGCCTATCTGCCGCTGATCGCCTCCGGGCGGCCGGTGGGCTCCTGCATCCTCGGCTTCGACCGGCCGCGCGGCTTCAGCACGCAGGAGCGCTCGGTCCTCACCGCGCTCGCCGGGCTGATCGCGCACGCGATGGAGCGGGCCCGCCGCTACGACAGCGAGGCGGCCCTGGCCCGCGGGCTCCAGCAGGCGCTGCTGCCGCGCCGGCTGTCGTCGCATCCGCGGGTGGAGACCGCGGGACGCTATCTGCCGGGGACCCAGGGCATGGACGTGGGCGGCGACTGGTACGACGTGGTGGAGGCCGGGGACGGGCTGGCGCTGGTCATCGGCGACGTACAGGGGCACGGGGTGCAGGCGGCGGCCACCATGGGTCAGCTGCGCAGCGCCGTACGGGCGTTCGCACTGGGCGACCGGCCGCCGGACGAGGTGCTGAGCGGCACCAACCACCTGCTGATCGACCTGGACCCGGGCCAGTTCGCGAGCTGCTGCTACCTGCGGCTCGACCCCGCCACCGGCCGGACCAGGATCGCCCGGGCGGGGCACCCGCCGCCGCTGCTGCGCTGCCCGGACGGCCGCACCCGGGTGCTCGACGTCCCGGGCGGTGTCGTCCTCGGGGTGGATCCGCACGCCCGGTACCCGGTGACCGAGCTGGTGCTGGAGCCGGACGCGATCCTCGCCCTGTACACCGACGGTCTGGTGGAGCGGCCCGGCGCCGACATCGACGAGGGCATCGCGGCGTTGCGGCTGGCGCTCGCCAGGGCCGGCGGCGCGGCCGGCCGGCGCGGGGGGCGCTGCCTGGCCGGGGTCGCCGACCGGCTCACGGC
>NZ_JOCB01000136.1 GCF_000718775.1 Streptomyces sp. NRRL S-31 | reverse complement strand
GGTGGCGGCCCGGGGGTTGGCGGGCGGGAGGGTCCCCGGGTCCCGGTCGCCGAGGATGCCCTCGAGCAGGGCGACGACGGACTCGGGTTCGTTCGCCCGCACCCACGCGGCACCGTTGTTGCGGGGCTGTCCCGTGTACGGATCGTGGCCGTGGTTGGCGCCGAGGTAGGCGTTGCCGGTCTGGGCGAAGTACTCCTCGGCGCTGGTGGCGGAGTAGTTGACGGCCGACTCGCCGCCGGGGGCGCGGAGCGGGCCGTCCGGCCACTGCCCCGGCGCGTCCTCCACCGGCTCGGCGATCAGTTTCTTCCTGTACGCCTCGATCACCGCGCGCCGGTCCGTCTCCGTCAGCAGGCGGTGCCACGCCAGGTGGAACAGCTCGTGCAGGACCTCGGAGAAGCCGTCCGGCTGCGCCACGGCCCCGTCGGTCGCGGGGTCCTCGCCGGTCAGGTTCTCCTCCGGCACCACCACCACGCGCCGTACGGGGTCGGTCAGCGCGCGCGCTTCGCCGACCGGACGTGGGCGGCCGGACGTCTCGTGCAGGTCGTGCAGGTCGGCGTACCCGGGTACGTCGGTCGGACGGACCCCGCGGGGCAGTACCAGAATGTGCCAGGGTGACGTGTCCGCCCGGTCGTCCTCCGCCGCGAGGACGCGCTGGACCGCTTCCGGCGTGCGCAGGACGAGTTCGAGCAGCCGCAGCAGTTCACCGCGTGCGGCGACGGGCCGGGTGACCTCCTCGGGGATGACGACGAGTCCGGCGAGGCGGGTGCCGGCCGAGCCCGGCTGGTGGGACGTGTAGAAGTCCGGTGGGGCGGAGCCCGGCGCACTCGATTCCTCCTGTGCACCGGCCGGACCGGGTTCGGGGGCGCCGAAGGCGAGCGGCCGGCGCGGGGAGGTGTCGACTGTGGGCGACGGCGGCGGCTGCGCGTGTTCGCCCGCCGGCGACGGCTCCAGCCCCGCGGTGTGAAGCAGGGCCGTGAGGTCCAGGCCGCCGACGGGGCTCTGCCCGGACTCGGTGGACGGCCCGCCGGTCCCCCCGGCCGCCACGGCCGGGCTCGCCGTCGACGGTTCCAGCAGCGACACCACGGCGGGGGAACCGAGGGCCAGGTAATGGAGGGTGTCGGCGGGCGTCGGCGCCGTGTGCTGCTCGTCCGCCGGGTGCATGTCGACGTCGAACGACGCCTGTCGGCGCAGGACGGACGCGGGTGTCTGCGCGGAGACCACCGTGCCCGGCGGCAGGTCCCGGCCACGGTTGCGGGTTCGTACGGGGAAGTCCTGTGCACTCGGTCCGCCGGACCGCCGTCGCGGATCGCCCGTCAGCTCGTGGAGCTGCTCGGCCAGCGTGGCGCGGAACGTCGACTCCAGCCAGTCGAGACGGTGGTGCGCGGTCTTGTGGGCGTGGCCGGCCCGGCCGGGGGTGAGGGCGAACCGCTCGCGGTAGCCGTTGCCGCCGGCCGACACGGTGACGGACGGCAGGGGCAGGCGGTTGGCGTGGTTCCACAGGCCGACCCGGGCCACCTGGCGGGCGAGGTGGCGCAGCCGCATCATGTCCTCACCCTCCGGAAGTTGCGCCCGGCCCTCGGCGAAGGTGAAGCGCGTGGAGGGTTGCGCCGGAGCCCGGTGGGCGCCGACGACGACCGCGGTCAGCGGGTTGACCACGATGCCGGGCCGGTCCTGCGGGCGCATCCCCGCCATGGCGTCGTGGAACGTCCGGTCCCGGCTGACGAACCGCATGTGCCACAGGTCCTTCGCGCGGGGCGTTCCCAGCGTGGCGGAGAGGGCGTCCAGCGCGCGCAGGGCGGCGCCGAAGGCACGGTCGCGGGCGTCCTGGGCGGCGCGGTCCGGCTCCTCGGCGGCCGGCACGTCTCCCTGGGCGGGGGTACGGTAACCGGCCTCGTGCAGTTCGACCAGGGCGTGCGCGGCCCGGCGGTGAGCCTCGGCCCGGACGCGGTCCGGTCCGTCGGGCAGCGCATCCGCCTCCTGCTCGTACTGCTTCACCATGTCCCGCAGCTCGACGGTGTTGTGGAGGTCCAGGTTGCGGTGCACGGCCTCGGTGAGCAGGCGCCGCCTGCTCCCGGCGCGCGCGTAGTTCTCCAGGGTGACCGCCGAGTGGCGGTCCTCACTGGCGAGGACGACGGTGGCGTAGTGGTAGCCGAAGGGGTTCTCGACGGGGTGGTAGGCCTCGGCGTGGTCCTGGAGGACGAAGCCGCCGTGTTCGTCGCGCGAGCCGATGGACTGGGTCAGGTAGGCCTCGCCGACCCGGGCCCAGGCATGGCCGTTGATGCCGACGGCCGCGGCGGCTTCGCCCAGTACGCCGTGCTCCGCCGTACGTCCGGCGGCGGCCCCGAGGTAGGCGCCGTAGCGCGCACCGGACAGCGGGGTCGGCGGCACCGCGGAGCCGGTGGCGCCGGACGCCTTCTCCGCGGCCCAGGACGCGCCGGGTGTGCGGGCCGTGAGGCGGCCGCCGTCGGCGACGTCGGCCACGGCGGAGGCCAGCCGGTGCACGCCGCTCACCTTCAGGCCGTCGGCCGCGTTCATCGGACCGAGCGCGATGCCGTCGGACCGGTCCCGGAACACCAGGTGGTCGGGCGTGCCGCCGAGCAGGTGCGTGGCCAGGTCGCGGCACACGTCGGTGCGCAGGGAACCGGACTGGGGGCGTACGCGGAACAGGGTACGTTCGACTCCGTTGTGGTCCAGCCTGAGCGAGACGTGCGCGTCGAGCACGAGGGCGGTTTCGCTGCCGACGGCGCGCAGCGCGGCGGAGGAGCGGTCGAAGACCTCGCGGGTCACGAACGCCTCCCGGGCCTCGTCCGCGTCGCTGACGGCCAGGGTGCCGTCCTCGGAGACCAGCAGGGTGGGGTGGCCATCGGTGACGATTCCCTGTTCCAGGGTGACCAGGCGGCGCTCGGGGCCGGCGGAGTGCGGCGCGGTGACCCCGGCGGGGGACGTGCCGGCGTCCGGGTCCTGCGACAGCCGGAGTCGGCCGACCCGTGCGAAGACACCCTCGGCCTCTCCCCTGGCCTTCACTGTGTAGGCATCGGTGCGCCCCGAACGCGCCGTGCCGTCGATCCGCAGGGTCAGCGGGGCGGGGCGTCGGCGACCGCGCCGTGCGGCCGTGGAGCCCGCCTTCCGGTCGGCCGACGTGTCCTCCGCGACGGTGGACACGCCGACCGCACCCTGTCCTGCCGTGTCCTCCGCAGCGGTGGACACGCCGGCCGCACGCTCGCCGGCCGGGCCCTGCGCGGCAGCATCCGCCACGACCGTGGACACGCCGACCGCACCCTGTCCTGCCGTGTCCTCCCCGGCCGTGAACCCGTCGGCCGCACGCTCGCCGGCCGTACGCGCGCCCGCACCGCGTTCCGCAGCCGAGTGGGCCACGGCCGTGTCCCCGCCGTCCCGGGGCGTGAGCGCCGGGCCGTCCGCCGCCGCGGCCCCGGGGGACCCGGCCGGCTCCGCGTCCGGGTCCGGCGTCGCCGGGAGGTCCGCGTCGCCCGGTGCGTCGCCGTCGCGCGGGCCGCCGGCCTCGGGTCCCCGGCCTCCGGGTCCGCCACCGTCCGGGCCGTCGTCGTCCGGGTCCGCGTCGCGGGGGCCGTTGCCGTCCGGGTCCTCGTCGTCCGGGTCCCCGTCGCGGGGGCCGTCGTCCTCGGTGGTCGCCTCGTCCGGCCCCGGCTCCTCCTCCCGCGCCCCCGCCTGCTCCGGCTCCGGCTCCTCGGCGATCGGGTCCAGCACGGGCACCCAGCCCGTGCGGGTGGTCCCGGACGCGTCGGCCGTACGCCCCTCCTGCTCGTCGGCCGCCGCGGGGTGCTCCGGGCCGTAGCGCCGCAGGAAGCCGAAGAGGTCGGCGCCGAGGCGCAGTTGCGGGAAGCCGAGCCTTTCGCCGTCCGCCTGCCGCACCGGCGGTGCCCCGTCGGTCGACTCGCGGTCGAGCAGCGTGCCCGAGGCGTCGATCTCGAAGGACCGGGCGGTGCCTGCCAGCGTGACCGCCGGCAGCGGGGTGCCGTCGGGACCGGAGAACCGGACGGTGCCCCGGGTGTTGACCGCGTACACGTAGCCGCCGCCGGTCTCCACCAGTGCCCGGGCTCCCGGGCCGCCCGCCAGCAGCACCGCCGTCAGGGCCCGCAGCGCCTCGGTGCCCTCGCCGGGCAGCGGACGGAAGGCCAGGCGGACACGTTCCCGCAGCCGCCGGTCGACCTCCAGCGACACCGCCTCCGCGAAGGTCCTGCCGCCCGCCCACGAGGTGCGGTAGGTCAGGGCCAGCTCGACCGGGGCCAGGCCGGCGTCGCGGACGGCTTCGGCCTGCACGGGCGTCAGCAGCCCCGCCCGCCGGGCCCGCTCCACGGTCAGCTCCGGCACGTCCGCGCCCTGACGCGGGTCGAAGGCGTGGACGCGGCCGGAGGGCTCCGCCCAGCGGTGGAAGGGGCCTTCGGCCCCGGTGAGCTCCAGCCGTACCGGGACGCCGGCCTCGTGGGCGAAGACGCGCAGCCAGTGGTCCCAGTCCAGCTCCACGTACCGCAGCGCGTCGGGCAGGCTCACCGGCCCCACGGGGCCGGTGTCCCGGCGGAGCGCGTCGTGGACCTCGTTCACCTCGCGGATCAGCGCGTACAGCTCGTCCTGGGTGGCCCCGGCGGCGCCGTCCTCCCGCCGGGCCCGGTACCGGCTGAGGACCTGATGCGCCCGGGTGGCGCCCTCGCCCGTCTCCGGTCCCGCCGCCAGGTCCGCCTCCACCGTGGCGACAGCCCAGTTCAGCGCCTCGGTGTGGGCCATGCGGACCAGATCGGCGCGGTCCAGGGTGAAGGCGATCGCGCCGATGCCGTGCCCCCTGGCCTCGCGCACGGCGCGGAGTACCGTCTCCGGCAGCCGGGTCAGGGTGCCGCCGCGGGCCGTGGCGGCCCTGCGGAGCAGGGGGACGAGGTCGAGGGGCGCGCGGACCGCGGCGTCGAGTGCGGCCCAGTCCTTCGGGCCGAGGGCCGCGGGCTCGGGTGTCTGCTCCCAGAGGCGCAGCAACTGCTCCAGTTCGCCTTCGTGCAGCTGGAGTTCGACACGGCCGGTGACGGGGCGGCTCTCCGCGGGCGGGTCCGAGTAGGTGACGAACAGGCCCTCGTGGCGCTTCTGGGCGATCAGGGACAGCCGGACCGTCACCTCCACCCGCCAGGTCGCCGGGCCGAGCCCCTTGAGGTGCTGCTCACGCCGGTAGCTCTCGCCGACCGCGTCGCTCGTGGTCGCGCCGGTGACCCGGCTGAAGGGGGCCTCGCCGCCGTTGGTGCGCGCGAGGTTGTCGTGGGTGGGGGCGACCGCGACCCCGACGGCGTTGAAGCCCGCCGACGGCCGCCAGTCGTCGATGCCGGCGCTCGCCGTCGTCGCGTTCAGGGACTTCCCGTAGCGTCCGGTGCCGATCTCCCCCTCGAACCGGCCGAGGACCCTCAGCTGGGAGAACCCGTGCAGCCGCAGGGACAGGTCGGCCCGCTCACCGGACCGGCCGGTCACGAACAGGGCCTTGCCCAGCACGACCGGGCCCCGCTGGGCCTGTGGCAGGAGGGCCGCGAGCTGCGTGGGGTTCGACAGCTGGAGGACGGCGCTGTTGACCGGTACCCGGTCGGTCCGCGGGTCGACCCCGAACAGCCGCTTCCACAGGGCGTCGGCCGCCGGGCGGATCTCCTCCAGCGACACACCGGTGACGTAGGCGTCGCCGGGCAGCGGCGGCAGCGGCCGGGGGTCCGGGGCGAGGAACGGACCGTACCCGGGCCGGAACGTGGCCACGGCGTTCGGCACCTGCAGGGCGATGGTGCCCCGTACGACGCCGGACGCCGAGTGGGGGCTGGTGCCCAGCCGGCGGACGGTGGACGCGATGAGGTCGTTCAGCGACCAGCCCGGCCGCATCCTCAGGACGTCGGCCGTCACGTGCAGCTCGAAGCGGGCGTCGGCCCGCCAGGTCCCCTGGTCGTAGGTGTACGCGGTCTGCTCGTTGGTCTCCGTGGTGCCGCGGCTCAGCGCGCTGTGCGTGGCCGCGGCCATGCCCGCGCTGCTCATCAGGGCGAAGGAGCCGGCGCCGTCGCCGTCGCCGCCGCCGAACCTGGCGCTCACCGACACCGTGGCGTCCCGGGAGGCGGTGCGGGACGTCGTCGCGCCTCCGTGCCGGTAGTGCTCCAGACCGGTGTTCGGGAGGAACTCCCCCACCTCGAAGGCTCCGGTGACGGCGCGCAGCGTCAGGCCGACGATCTCCAGGCCCAGCCCGGCCCGGGGGAGCCCGGTGGTGGGGAAGTACAGGGTCATCCCGTCCGGGGAGAACAGTTCCTCGGCGAACGTCCACGGCCGCTTGCCGCCCAGCAGGCCCTCCAGTGCGGGGCGCAGCCCCTGAAGGGAGCCGATGTGCCGTCCCCCGGCGCTCCACACCTCGGGGTTCGCGCTCAGGGCCCCGGGAGCCACCCTGTTCACCAGCTCCGTCACGACGGCCAGCGGCGTCCTGCCGGGTTCGTCGTAGACCACCTCGTGGACCGCGCTGTGGCCGAGGAGCCGGCTGCCCTCACGGGTGAGGTAGTCGGGCAGCCCGGTCCTGGGCCCGTCGGGCACGGGTGCCGGCGGTGCCTGGACGCTTCCGTCGGGTGCGGACTTGCCGAACCGGTCCGCGAAGGCACGCAGGACCCCGTCGTCCTGGACGGGCAGTTCGCCGGCACGGTGCATGTCCCACAGCAGGTCGGCCAGCTCGGCCCGGGACGCGGTGAGCCTGGTCAGCGGGTCGGCGGACGCGGTGTCCACCGGGTCGGGCGTGGTGTCCGTCCAGCGCACCAGGAGGGCGGCGACGGTGTCGCCGCCGAGCCGGACCTCTCCCCGGCTCCAGGCGTTCATCACGTCGACGAGCTGCCGGTCGGGCACGGGCAGCTCGCCGCGGCCGTAGGCGCTCAGCGCCACCCACTCCGGCACCCCGTAGACCACTTCGCGGTCGCGCACCGTCGTCGTCCCGGACCGGGACCGGGTGGGCAGCAGCTTGGCCGATTCCTGCCGCAGGACGTCGAGTGCGTAGGTGGCCTGGGCGCGGTAGAAGTACACGGGCCGGTGCCCCAGGCTCGGGAGTCTGATCTCCTCGGTGGCGCCGGTCGTCTCCGTGACGGTGGCGGCGTTCCACTGCCGCCCCCAGGCGGCGTCCAGGCCGCCCTGCACGGACGCGCTGCCGCTCACCACCCCGCCGAGGGTGATGCTGGGGAGGGTCAGCTGGACGCCTCGGGAGTCGCTCTGCTCGTTGTTGGCCTGGGTCAGCCCCAGTGCGATGTTCCCCGAGACGAACGGCTCCGACGTGGCGCCCACGAAGGTCGAGGCGCCCAGCTCGGCCGACACGTGCACGGCGGCGTGCTCGTTGCGCACGAACCCGGCCTCGAAGACCTGGTCGGTGGAGATGCCGTCGGTGAGCAGCTCGGGCAGGTGCGTGCGGATGGTGAGCGGTCCCAGCAGGGTGCGAAGGAACTTCTCGGCGGGGCCGCCCGGGCGCCCCGCGGTGTCGGGGACGGCCGCGACCACCGCGTCGTACAGGCCGGTGGTGTCGACGTAGTGGACCACGCCGTGCTCCAGCAGCCTGGGCGGAGTCGGAACGGCCGCCGCCTGGCCCTGCGGCCTGCCGACCGGGTACAGCAGGACCGTGGCCTGCTGCCGGGGCAGCGGGATGCTGCGCGGCGGCCACCAGTGCCCGTACGTGCCCGGGGCGCGCCGGTCCAGGCCGCTCAGCCCGTTGCGGGTCTCGTGGAAGAGGGCCTCGTAGTCCTCGTGGAGGCTGAACACCCGGTTGTCGGCCCCGCCGTACTCCTGGAGTGTGGGCAGGCTGGTGAGGCGGTTGCGGGACTGGGCCACGCCGGACTGCAGCATGCCGCTCGCGCCGAACCCGCCGCTGCGGAGGACTCCGTCGGTGCCCCGGAGGCCCGCGGAGAAGCTGGTCCGCTTGCTGCTGCTCTCCGAGAACCGGGCGGTGTCCTGGCCGATGTCGAGGTGGACGAGCGTGTACGCGTCGGTCGTGCCCCGGAACTCCGGCTCCGTCCCGGGGGTGGGCCTGGCCTTGATCAGGACGGACAGGACCCTCGTGCCCGTGATGACGCCGAGCGAGCTGGTCGGGACCACCAGTTCCAGGAGCAGGCCGTCCTGCCTGATCACGGACTCGTGGACGCCCAGCGCCCGCGGGTTGAGGAACTTGGCGAGGATCCGCTGGTTCTCGAGCTGGTGCCGCAGCAGTGTGTCGCCGAGGTCGCGCCGGCTCAGCGGTGCCTCGGGATCGGCCGGAACGTATCCGCCCCCGCGCGCCGCTTCGTAGACGAGGTCGTGCAGTGCGCGGGCGGTGTCCTTGCCGACGGTGAGGATGCCCGTGCCGAAACCGCGGCCGGAGGCCGCGTGCGCCGGCAGCCGCTCCAGGCCCTCGTCGTGCGCCCCGCGTGTGCGGCGCAGCTCGGTGGTCTCCGGTACGGCCCGCGGGGCGCCGGCCGTTCCCGTCGAGGACGTACCGGACGTGCCGGACCGGGCGGCGGAGGCGGGCGCGGCGGGGGTGGTCCGGACGGCCGGCGCGGCGGGGCCGTCCTCGTCGGCCAGTGCCTCCTCCCCGACCGGCAGGCCGTGGCGGAACGCGTCGGCCACCGGGACCCGCAGGTGGCCCTCGCCGGGTACGGCATCCGTCGTCCGCCGGCCGCGGCCGGCCACGGACACGACCGCGGTGTGCGTCCAGCCCACCCGGTAGCCGGCGGTCTCCTTCACCCGCAGCACCTCCACGCTGAGACCGGTGCGGCCGACGCCGAGAGCGACGCTGGTGGAGTACGCGCGGGCCAGTTCGAGGGAGATGTTGGGTCCCGCGGGAAGCGGGGAGGCGGAACCCGACAGGGCGAAGCGGGTCGACGCGGCCTTGGTGTCGCCGCTGCCGACACCGGCGATCGCCGTCCTGACGTCCTCTACCGCCGCCTTGTCGCTGACCGCGCCGACCAGGACGGGCACGCCGCTGCGTTCGCTGCGCACCAGGACGGTCGCCCGGGGCTGTCCGTACCGGTTGTGGAGCGTGATCAGGTAGCCGGAGCCCGCCGCCTCCTCGAGGTGCGCCTCGAGGTCCCAGAGCTTCTGCACCAGTTCGTCACGCGTGGCGCTGCCGACCCGCAGGGACAGGCCCTGCTCCCGCAGCAGGGCGACGATGCCGTCGAAGAGTTCGGGCAGCCCGGTCAGACCGGCGGCGAAGTGCACCGGCGGCACCTGTTCGAGCAGTTCGCGGACCCGGTCGCCGTCGGCGACGACCTGCCGCGCCGGTGCGGGTTCGAGGTAGTACTGCGGCACCTGGACCAGGAGCCGGTCGGTCTCGGCCGCCTCCACGGTGACCGGGGCGTCGTCGGTTCCGGTCTGCTCGGTGCCGGTGCGCAGGGCGATCCGCCAGGTGGCCCTGAGGGCCACCATCTCCGAGTCCGTCTTGGCCACGGCGACGCGGCCCTGCTCCGCGTCGGAGACCGTGGTGGTGCTGCGGCTCGTGGCGTAGGCCTGCGAGACGCCGAGGCCGATCCGGCCGACGCCGATGCCGAACGAGGCGGCGCCGTTGACGCGGAAGGCCTCCGTGGGAGCCGAGTACCCCTTCACGACGGCGCCGGGGGTGATCAGGCTGTTGACCGCCTCGTTGGCGTGGAACGGCTTCGCCTCCTCGGGCTCGGGGAAGCGGCCCAGGGGCCGGTCCGGGGCTTTCCCGGTGTCCGACGCGCTGCCGCCCTCCGTGGTCACGGAGGCGGTGTCCGGTTCGTCCTCCTCGGGGACGAGGGCCAGGGACCGGCCGTCGTAGGCGCCGGCCGCCCGGGGCACCAGCAGCGGGTCCGCCGTCTCCAGCCGGATGCGCAGCTCGACGCCGTCCAGCCCGAGGATGAATCCGGCACCGAGGTAGCGGTAGTTGAGCAGCAGGGTGCCGGGCAGCCCCTCCAGGGCTCTTGGGGACAGCCGGTGTCCCCGGCGGGCGGCCAGCTCCTCGACCGCGCGTACGACCTCGGGCATGGCGGGCAGCCCCGACCGGGGGACGGCGAGGGTCAGCGCGTGCGGGTCCAGGTCGCGGATCCGCCGGACGGGGAGCGGGGCGGCCGGGTCGCCGGACGCTCCCGGTTCCTGCCCGGCCGTGCGGGACGGCGCCACGGCCCGCTCCCGCGCGGCGGTGGCCGTCCCGCCGGGCTCGGCGCCGGAACGGGTCGGCGCCGTGGACGGCACCGGCGCGTGACCGGCGTCCTCGCTCCGTCCGGAGGCGTCCGGTTCCGGGGTGACCGGTTCCGGGGTGCCCGGTTCCGGGGTGCCCGGTTCCGGGGTGCCCGGTTCCGAGGTGCCCGGCTCTCCCGCCGTCACGGGCCGCCGTCCGGCGGTGCCGTCCGGAGCCGCTGCCTGCTCGGGATGCCGGTCCGACGTCCGGGCGTCGACCGCGCGCCGCTTGCCCAGGGCCCGCTCCGACAGGACGCGCGGCCCGTCCTGCGACGTGCCGAGGGCCTCGTCGTCCCCGGGTTCCGGCGACGCGGTCGCCCCGGTCGGCGGCGCCGTGGCCTCCGCCGCCTCCGGCCGGTCGCCTGCCTGCGCCGGGGCGGGCTGCTCGGCTGCCTGCTCCCCGGAACGGGTCGCGGCGGACATCCGCGGCGCCGTTTCGCCTTCCGTCCCGCCTTCCGCCGCGGTCTCGGCCACGGGTTCGGCCGCGGTCTCGGCCGCGGCGGCAGCGGGTACCGGGGCGGCGATCCCGTCCGCGGGGGCGGCGGACGCGGACGCAGTGCCGTCGTCGGCGGGCACGAGGCCGGCCGGCCCGCCCGCGGCGGTGCGGACGGCGTCGGTCACGGTGGCGGCACCGGACACCGCGATGGCACCGTCCGCGGCGGTCTCGGTCGCGACGGCATCGGACGCGGCGGCATCGACGACGGCATCGGACACCGCGGCCGCGTCGGTCGACGCGGGCACAGCGGCGCTCGCGGCACCGTTCCCGGACACGGCGGCGCCCGCTGCGGCCGGCGCCGCCGACAGCGGTTCGAGCAGCCGGTCCAGGTCGCCCACGAGCCGGCCGTCCTTCACCCGGATCATGCCGGTGACGCCGCGGGGGACCGAGACGACCAGGGTGCCCCTGGGGCCGCGCAGGTGGACGTCCACGTCGAGGGTGACGTGGCGGTAGGGGGTGACGCTCTCCCTGTTGTGCTCGTCGGTCCCGGCCGCGCCCGAGGCGAGCCTGTCCTCGCGGCCGGTGCCGCGCTCGTAGGGGTCGCGGTTCAGCAGCGCCACGTCGTCCGAACCGCCGCCGGCCTCCGGGCCGCCGCCGCGGTGGACGCCCCGGAAACTCTCCTGCGCGCTCTCGTGCTCCTCGTCGTCCTGGCTGTAGACGCGGGCCTTCTGCTGCCTCTCGGGGCCGAACTCCACCCCCGTCGCCACCAGGCGGGCACGGACCGTGCGGCCGTCCACCGTGATGGCGTGGCCGTCACCCTCCCACAGGCCGGAGCCGCGAACGGCCAGCGTCTCGGGGCTGGTGTGCAGGTCGTACCGCGCGCGGGCGGGCGGCGCGAGGTGTTCACCGTCCGCTTCCCGGGGCAGCCGGCCGTCGGCCGTGGCCCGCAGGACCTCGTCCGGGTACGCGCTGGGCCGCCCGGCGGCGACGGCCGCCCAGCGCCTGACCGCGTCGGCGGCCGGCACGTCCCAGACGTGCAGGTTCTCCGCCAGTCCGGTGACCGGCGCGGGGGCGGCGCCCGGCGGGACCCAGCGCGGGTCGTTCCCCACGGCGCGGCGGAACGGCGCCCGCGGCGATGTCACCGGGCCCGTCTCCTCGGTCAGGTACCGGGGCACCAGCAGCCGGACGGTGCCGTCGACGACGTCCGACTCCTGCCAGTCGAACGGCCGCGACCACGGCAGCGTCGCGGGGCGCAGGCCCACCGTCCGGGCGACGGCGCCCGCCATGAACGCGGCGCCCCGGGAGAGCAGGCGGACGGCTTCGGCGCTCTGGTGGGTGACGCCCACCTCGACCCGGTACCGCAGCGGATGTGTCATCTCCTGCGCGCCCCCGGTGCCGGGTGCGGCCCCCTTGTCCCGGGGGCTGGTGCGGTGGATGTCGAGGACCTTCCCGGACCGGGACTCCTCCACGGTGCGGCCCACCGCGTAGCCGGCCGAGAGGTCGGCACCGGCGTGGCCCTGCTCGCCCGCGTTCGCGTCGTGGGTGCCGCCGCGGCCGGTGATCACACCGCCGACGCCGGTCGCGTAGCCGCCGCGCTCGCTGGTCCGCTCCTCGCGCACCCCCTCGTTGCGCAGGGTGTGGGTGATCTCCGGGCGGTGGGCGCCGGACCGGGCAGGCAACACCTCCTCCACCCGCACCCGTACCCACACCACCCGTCGCGCGCCGGCGAAGCCCGGCAGGACGAACGACGCGGTGAGTCCGCTGCCGAGCGTGGCGCCGAACCCGGCGGCCAGCGCCGGTGAGCCGAACGTCTGCTCCGCCCAGTGGCGCAGCGGCTCGACGGGCAGCGGCCGGCCGTCGACCGGGGCGGCCAGCAGACCGTGCGCGCGCAGCCGCTCGACGACGGTCCGCGCCACCTGGTCGCCTTGCAGCACCTCGGCGTGCGCGGCGTTGCGCGGCAGCAGGCCGCCCAGGTAACCGCGGGTGACGGGGGTGTCCTGGACCGTCCCGGCCCCCTCCCGGCCGCCCGCCGGGGGCAGGAGGTCGGTGATCCGGCGTTCGGGGACGATCAGGGTCAGGTGGTCCGTGACGGTGATGTGCCGCTCCACGCTGTCGAGGACCCTGGCACGGCCCTCGCTCCCCCGGGACCTGACCAGTTCGATCCGCCATCCGCCGTCGGCGGTGACCAGCCGCTTGGGGCCGGAGTCGGTGGTCCGGGTGATGTGGATGACGCCGTCGTCCGTGGTCCGGCGGACGCCCTGGTGCACCTCCGCGGAGGCGTAGGCCATCACGGTGACACGGCCGCCGGGCACCCCGCCGTGCCGCCCCGACTCGGCCCCGGTGAGGTGGCCGTCGCTGATCTCGACGTCGCCGCCCGAGTCGGAGCCGTACCGGAACTGGAACTGGGGACCGCCGAGGATCTGCGCGGCGCGGTCGACGCCCCGCACCGAGGTGTGCCGGACGGCGGACTTGGCGTAGTGCTCGATCTCCACCTCGCCCGCGGGCTCCTCCAGGCGCGGCCGCAGCGGGGTGAGTTCCAGGCGCAGGGCGACGTACTCGCCGTCGGCCGTCCGGTGGACGATCTCCGTTCCGCCGGGGCGGGTGAGCGCGTCCAGGTCGGCGGCCAGGGCGCGCGGGGTCAGCCGCGCGGCCACGTCGGGCGGCAGGGCGGCGCCGCCCGCCGTGCGGGCGTAGAGGCCGGCCACCGTCTCCCGTAGCACCGGTGCGTCGAGGAACGTCGGGTAGACGCCGGAGGTGCCCGAGGACAGGTCGAGGGCTGCCTGGTCGCGGGGGGCGGACCGGCCGGCGCGGCGCAGCGTGCCCGCGGCCCGTGCGTCGGCCCCGGTGACGGGGGTACGGGGCACGACCTGGTGCGGTACGAGGACGTGGGCGGTGAGTTCGGGGCGGTCCAGCGACCACCGCTCGGTCTTGTGGCCCCTGGCCCCGAGGAACACGTCGTAGCCGACCCGGATGACGTGCCGGTCGACCGGTCCCTCCGTCTCGACGCGCTCGTAGGAGCCGGCGGTGGTGCCGAAGCCGGTGCCGGAGCGGAAGGTGCCGCCGCCCTCGAGCCTGCCGACGCCCGCCTGGATGCGCACCCCGCCGGCGAGGGAGATACGGGTGACGCCGCCCAGGGAACCGCGTGCGAACAGGCTGTGGCCGGTGCCGCCGGTCACCGTGCGGCTCGTGGACACCCGGGTGTTGAGGGTCGTGGGGTGCGTGGTGACCCGCACGGTGTCCAGCAGCCGCGCGCGTATGCCGAACTCGACGTCGCCCACGGTGTGGTCGATGCCGGTGAGCGCGTCGGTCAGGTCGCCGAGCAGCGCGTCCGGGCCGGCGTGCAGCTCGATGTGCTCGAGGAGCGCGTCCCGGCGGGCGGGGCTCATCCGGGTGCGCCGGGCGAGGTCCCGGGCGGCCGCGCGCAGGGAGTCCACGACGTGTTCGGCGCCGGGGAGCGCGGCGGCCACGGCGAGCGGCGGCAGTCCGCGCCGGGTGGCCAGGTACAGGGGTTCCCGCGGGCTCGGCGCCGGCGGGGCCGCCTCGACGGGCGGGGCCGGGGGCGTCGGCGCACGGTCGGGCCCGGCACCGGCGACATCGAGCAGCCGCCGTACGTGCGGCGCGTCGGCGACCGGCGCCGCCGCGGCCGGGGGACGGTGCTGCAACGTCCACAGCACCTCCGGGCTGCGCACCTGCCCGAGGGCCTCCTCCTCGAACTCTGCCGCGCCCTCCCCGCCCCACCAGGGGACGCCGAGGTCGGCGGTCACTTCCACGGTGCGGGGGGCGTCGGACAGCCGAGGGTGGGAGCGGGAGGACAGCTCGACGAGCACACTGAGGCCGGCCCGGTAGCGGGCTTCGTCCTCGGTGGTGGTGAGGACGGTGTGGCGCCCGGTCTGGACGGTCTCCTTCTGGTGCCAGGAACTCTTCGAGCCGACGGTGAGCAGGGCCATGGGGAACTGTCCGCTGGTGGCCGCGTGGTGTCCGGGGGCGTGCGTCGCGGGGGCCGCCAGGCCCATGAGGCTGGCCCCGGCGGTGACCGAGACGGAGCTCTCGCCGCTGCGGCCGCTGACGAACGCCGACCCCACGCCCAGGTCCTCGCGGATCTTCACCGGCGGCGTCCGGCCGAGGTACTCCAGCCGGACGCCGGTCACCCGGAGGGTGACCCGGACGTCCGTGCCCAGGCCGGGCAGCACTGCGCCGACCCGGACGGCGCGGTCGGAGTATCCGGCGCCCAGCGCGGTGAGCCCGCGTTTGCGGACCTCCTCGCTCAGGATGTCCAGCCGCGCCATGATGCTCCGCACCGCGTCCGGGCCCAGCCGGGCATCGAGCAGACGCCTCTGCACGTCCAGGGCGACGGGCGTCATGTCGAGGGCGTGGACGACCGGGCGGTGCAGACGGGGCGGCGCCGTGCGGGCGTCGGCGGTGGGGGCGGGCGGGGGCGGATCGGCGAGGGAGGGAGCGGGCTCGCCGGCCGTGGAGTGCGCGGCCGGGAAGTCGGCCACCAGGCCCCGGTCGACGGGACGCAGCGTGCGGCCGTCCTGCCCGTCGACGTACACCCGGAAGACGACGTCCGCGTCGAAGCCGGTGGTTTCCGCGACCATGGTGCTGTGTCCGGCGATCACCGTCCGGTGGACGCCTCGGACGACGGCGTTCTCCGCCTCGCCCCGCACCGCGGGTACGCCGGGGACGGCCGCGGAGGCGACGGCGGAGGTCAGGGTGAGAGCCGTGAGCACGCCGAAGGCGACGGCGTCCGTGACGGACCGGGACTGCTCGGCCGACACCGACTTGGCGGCGAACCGGACGCCGTAGGTGCGCACGTCCCCGTCCTCGGTGACGTGCCGGGTCGGCCTGGCGTTCTCGAGCGCGGGCTTGAGCCAGACGAGCCGGGCGGGTCGTCCGGCGCCGGCGGGGACGGCGTGGTGGACGCCCCGGCGCAGCAGGTCCGACCAGGCGGTCGGGTCGGTGGTGCGCAGAGCGGTGGCGAGCGCCGGCCTCAGGTGCGCGGCCAGCGCCGGATCGTCGAAGCCTTCGAGGGCCTGTCCGGCCGCCGCGTCGGCCTGCTCCGGGGTCCACGTCGCCACGCCGCGCACCGCGCCCTCGCCGAGCATGCCGTGCCGCGCGTACCAGGGGGCGCGCGGCACGGTGTCGTCTCCGGGGTCCTGCCCCGGCACCGTGTCAGCGGGTGCGTCCCGTCCCTGTTCCCGTGCGGGGTCGCCGGGGCGGCCGGTCCCGTGCGCGGAGTCGGCCTGCGCCGGGGTCTCCTGGGTGGCGCTCTCCCCCGGGGTGCCGGCGGGGACGGAGGCGCGCACGCCGGCGGGTCCCGCCCCCACCCGCTCCGCAGCCCTCCCCCCCGGGACGGCACCGGTGTAGGTGCTCAGCGCCTCCAGCAGCCGCGGGTCCCCCGGATACTGTTCCAAGGCCTTCGACAGGCCGGCCGTCATGGCGTGGTCGGTTCTCGCCATGCCGACGAACGGCTGGCGCAGCATGGCCATGACCCAGGCCGCACCGGTCCACCCGGCTTGTACGGCGGCCGCGTCGCCCTCACCGGCGGTGGCCGTCGCCAAGGTGGCGGTGTCGCCGGGCAGGCGCGCGTGCTCGTCGGGGAACAGGCCGTCCAGGGCCACGTGGCGGCGGAGTTCCTCCTCGGTCAGTGGTGCGAGGCGCCGGTACCGCCGGACGTCGTTGTCGTAGTCCAGCCCGTAGACGCCGCCCTGCGCCCGGTCCCACATCTGCGCGGTGAGCATGACCTCGTGCATGGTGTGGTGGCCGACGCCGACGAGCACGCCGACGGCGGCCAGCCGGACCGTCCGCATGTCGACGGGGAAGTCCGTCTTCCGCGCGACGTACCTGGCCACCGCGAGCAGGTTCCAGGTGTTGCCGGAGAGTCCGGTGCTGACCAGGCCCCCCGCTTCCTTCGACCGCTGATGCAGTTCGCCCGCGAAGGGCAGCCGGGTGTGGTCCTCACCGCGTACCCACCGCAGCCGCTCGCGGCCGTCCCCGCCGCGGAGGACCGCGAAGGCCCGTTCGGCCGCGCTCAACGGCGGTCGTACCTCGTCGGGCCGCTGCGCGGTGCGGCGCTTCTCGCCCTGCTCGCGTTGTGTCCGCTGCGCCTTCAGCTCGGGAGGATGCTCGAAGCGGAGGATGCCGCTCGTGCCGACGAGGGCGGTCAGCATGGAGACGAGCTCGCGCAGGTTGCCCTCCCGCACCGTGGCGGCGAGCACCGTCAGATCGGTACCGACCGCGCCCGGAACCGCGGGGGCGCTGCGCCCGAACGCCGTCAGGTCTTCGGGCCTCTTCCGCCATACGTACGACCAGGCGGCCTCCGTCAGTGCGCGGATGTGGTCCCGCACGGCGGGCATGCCCGTCATGATGTGGTCCGCCAGCCGCCTCTCGAACTCCTCGGAGGCGCCCAGGTAGTGGATGGCCCGCACGTCCTCGTCGGACGCGGGTAGCGGTGTGAAGGCGGCCCCGGCCCGGTCCGCCGTCCCGTCGGCGGCCGGGCCGTCCGCACGGGTGCCGGTGGAACCGGTGTCCTCCCGCTGCACTGCCGGGGCCGGCACCCCGTGGAAGGCCAGCGCCCTGGCCAGTCTCTGGGCGGTCCCGAGCTGGTCGGCGCGCACGGCGTCCGCATACGCCTTCCGGAGGCCGTCGGCCATCGACTGTCCGGTGTCGGCCATCCTGACCTGGACGGATCCACCCTTGACGGGCAGGCCCAGGGCCGCCAGCTCGTTCACGG
>NZ_JOCB01000135.1 GCF_000718775.1 Streptomyces sp. NRRL S-31 | reverse complement strand
GCCCAGGTCCGGCCGCCCGCTGCCGGGGGCGTCGGGGGCCGCACCGTCCGCGTTCACCGGAGGGGGCGCGGGCAGGCCGGGGGCCGAGACCAGCCTGAGGGAGGGCAGGGGCAGCGAGGGGGGCAGGGGGTTGGCGGGCCGCCCGGCGGTCGCCCCGCCGTCCGGCACGGAACCGTCGGCCTCACCGGCCGGTGACGGCATGCCGTCGAGGCCCGGGGCGGTGTACTCGCCCGCCTGGGGCGGCGCACCTTGGAACGTCGGGGCGGCGGACTCGCCCGCCTGAGGCGGCACACCCTGAAACGTCGGGGCGGCGGACTCGGTTGACCGAGGCGGCAGGCCATCGGAAAGCGGGACCACCGGCACACCGGCCCCCGACGGCCCACTGCCGGACACCGGAGCGGCGGACTCGCCCGGCTGGGGCGGCGCACCCTGGAAAGTCGGAGCCGCGGACTCCCCGGGCCGAGGCGGCAGACCACCGGCGGCAGGGCCCTCCGGCCGGGACGGCATGCCCGAGGCCGGGGTCGCGAACTCCCCCGACCGAGGCGGCAGACCACCGGAGACGGGAACCACCGGCTCACCGGCCCCCGACGGCGGCCCCTGGGGCACCGGAGCAGCGAACTCGCCCGACCGAGGCGGCAGACCCGCCGAGGCGGCAGGGCCCTCCGGCCGGGACGGCATGCCCGAGGCCGGGGTCGCGAACTCGCCCGGCCGGGGTGCCGTAGCTCCGGGCGCCGGAGTGCTGGACTCCCACAACAAGGGCGGCAGCCCCGGCGCGTCAGGTCCCCTGGGACCGGCGGGCGCGGGAACACCGCGATCGTCCGGCGCGGCTCCCGGGGGCGGCGCCATGGCGGCGCCCGGAACGTGACCGCGTACGCCCGGACCGGGAACGGCCGTCCCCTCCCCCGCCGGAACCACACCGGCGGCACCCGCCGCGCGGACGGACGTGCCCGGTCCGGTGCCGACCGGACCGTTGGACGGACCGGCCGTCCCCTCCCCCGCCGAGGCCACGGCCACGGTGCCCGCCACCTGCCCGGGTATCCCGGTCGGCGTCGTACCGGCGACGGCCGCGCCGGGAGCCCGTTCGGCGGGCGCTTCGCCGAAGACCGGAGCGGCGGTCGCCAAGCGGACCCGCGGCCCGGCGGCAGGCGGAGCCGCCGCCGTCGCCGGAGCGTCGTCCAGGGCACCGGCGGCGTGCCCACCGGCGACCGTCCGCCGACTCCCGCCCGCGCCCGCACGGGCACCGGCACCGGCACCCCCGGCGGACTCCGCACCGGTCCCCGTCGTCAGTTCCCGGGTGCTCGTCTCCCGGACCAGTTGCACCGCCGGTACCAGTCTGGCCATGGCGCGCAGCGCGGGGTCGAGCCGTTGCAGCAGGCGTTCGGCGAGTTCGCGCATGCGGCCGCCGCCCTGCCCGCCCGTGCCGAAGACGACGTTGACGTGCCGGGCGGACGGTGCCGCCGAGCGGATGGCGGCGGCCTCCGCCGCGTCCCCGGCTTCCCCGGACTCCGAGGACGGACGCAGCCACAGGCCGCTGGGCACCACCTCGAGGACCGCGTCGTCGTACCGGTAGCGGCCGGGGGCCGTCTCCGGGAGGTCGTCGAACACCGGCCGGTGGCCCACCACCACGGGCGCGGTCGGCAGGCCGCCGGTCAGCTGGGCCGGGGTGAAGCGCAGTTGCCGGGCGAAGGCCGCCCAGCCGGGGGTGCCGTCGGCGTCCAGGGCGTGCACCTCGGGGGTCTCTCCCACGGCGTGGCTCACCGGGAGGCCGTTGTCGAAGGTGACGGGGACACCGAGCCGGTCGGCCAGGGCCTGGCCGGGACCGGAGCCGTCCGGGACCGCCAGGGGTCCGTAGGTGACGAACCGCACCAGGTCGCGGACGCCGGGCAGCAGCGAGTGCCAGAACCGGGTGACGTCGTCCAGCGGCAGCTCGTCCCCGCCCGGGCAGCCGAGGACCACGGTCAGCAGGTCGCGCCGGTACGCCAGCCGGGACACCAGCAGGTCCCGGTGCGGGGAGAGCGCGCCCCCCTGGCCGTCGCCGTGCAGCCACACCCCGCTGGGCAGCGGATCGACCACCGCCCGGTCGCTGGTCCGCCAGGTCCGGTCGGAGAGGGTGAACTCCCAGTACGGTGCCGGGAAGCGGCGCGAGACGGGGGTGGGGGGCCGGCGCGGCAGCAGGCGCACCCAGCCCGGTCCGCGGTCGGCAGGGATGTAGAGCACACCGCCGGCCGCCGGGACCGGCGCTCCGTCGGGTACCACGACCGCGCGGTCGAGCCGGTCCGCGAGCCACTGCCCGACGGGCACCATCCCGCCGGGCAGCGTGCGGCCGGTGACCAGGCGGTAGCCGCCGGGATGGCCGCGGCCCAGCAGCCGGGCGACGACCGCCCAGGTGGCGTCGCCGGGGTCGGCGGGCAGGTCGAGGACGACGACCTGGTGGTCGGGGTCGGCGGGCAGGCCCTCGGCGAAGGCCACGGCCTGTGCGTTCACCCGGCCCTTGGGGTGGATCAGCAGCGCGTGGCCGGCCCGGCGGGTGCCCAGGCCGGGTGCCTCCGCGTCCCGGCGCGGCCGGACTCCGAGCGTCATCAGTGGCTCTTCGAGTCGGTGGCGGACGGCGCGGGGGAAGCGGTCGGGTAGGCGGGTACGACGGCCAGGGCGCGGGCGCGGGACAGCTCCGGGCCGGTGGGCAGCAGGTCCAGGACGTCCCGGGGGACGGCGCGGGACTGCCCGCTGCCGAAGCCCAGTGCGGAGACGGCGTCGGAGTCCGCGAGCGGGTACTTCACGCCGAGTTCGGTGACCAGGTACACCTGCGGGGGAGTGCCGCGCGGCGGCAGCGGGAGTCCCTGGACCAGCAGTCCGCGGCCGACCGGGACGTCGACGGCCGGTGCCGTGGTGGCGGGACGCCGCTCCAGTGTCACCTCGGTGTGCACCTTGGTGCCGCCGGTGACGCGCTGGCGCAGGCACATGGCCGAGTCGCCCGGGCGCAGGACGGGGCCCGCGAGGAAGTCGGGCAGCCGGTGCAGCAGGGACCGGTCGTCCGACCCGCCGACGGCGGCGATGTCCCGGGAGGTCACCTCGCGCGGTTCGGCGGCGCCGTCGCTGGTGGCGAGCAGCTCGAACTCGGTCCGGGTCAGCGGGGCCAAGCCGTCGGAGCGCAGCACGTAGAACTGGGCGGCGCCCTTGTCGTCGGCGGTGGAGGTGAAGACGTCGCCGATGCGGGCCGGGCGGTCGCCGACGCTGGGGCCCTTCTTGCCGTGTCCGGGTACGTCGGCGGCGCCCACGGTGGGGCCGGAGGGCAGCGCCGTGAGCCAGTCGTCGGGGGCGGGCAGCGGGTCCTGTCCGTCCAGGTGCAGCGCGATGAGGGTGGAGCGGTCGCCGAGGCGGTACCGGACGCCGTCCCACAGCAGGTATTCGGTGCCGTCGGGGGCCCGCAGCAGGGCGCGCCGCCCGTCCACCGGGGTGCGGGTCGCGGACGGTTCGGCGGGCGCGAAGTCCAGCGTCTCGCCCTTGTTCCGGCCCGGGGTCAGACAGCGGGTCCAGTCGCCGGTCAGCAGCTGCGCGGCGCCGGGTACGGAGTCGGGGGCGGTGGCGATGCCGATCTGGGCGCCGCGGCGGACGTCGGCGAGCGAGTTGCGGGAGACGGTGTGCACCTCGCTGTTGGCGCCCCCGCCGGCGGCGGCGCCCAGCAGCGCGGAGGCGTAGTTGGCCACCGGGTGCAGGACGCCGTCGATGTAGAGGAAGCGGGTGCCGGTCTCCTTCTCGACGACGATGGCGTTCGGTTTGGCCCAGGCGGTGTTGCCGCCGGGTTTGATCACTCCGTAGAGGGCGAAGCCACCGCAGGCGATGACGCCGAACAGCACTCCGAGCACGACGCCCAGGACGCTCCGGCGGGCCGGCGGCTCGCCCGTGGCGGGTTCGCCCGACACCAGCGCCGCCGCGAGTCTTCCGGTGGCGAACTGATAGGCGTGAACGTGGTCACGACGGCTTTGCACGGGGTCCTCTCAGCCGGCCAGGGTACGGAAGTACCAGTAGACGTGCAGCACTTGGAGGAGCAGCGGGATCAGGGCGACGGCGGTGACCGTCTCCAGGATGTCGGCGGTGTGGCCCCAGATCGGCAGCAGTCGCAGGCTGGGCAGGCGGCGGGCGGCGAGCAGTGCCGCGACGGCCGCGAGCAGGAGTACGGCCAGTACGGCGCGGGCCTGGGGGCCGCCGGGCACCAGCAGCCAGGCGACGGTGAGGATCAGGCCGAGTGTCCCGGCGAGGGCCAGCGAGACGCGCTGCCAGATCTCGGTGACGCTGCGCGAGCGCAGGGTCACGGCGGCGGCGAGTGTCAGGGCGAGCAGCCAGTCGAACCAGCCGGAGCGGCGGGTCAGGAGGACGAGGTCCAGGGCGTAGACCACGGACGCGCCGACGGTGTAGAGCGTGAGGTGGGCGTCGGCGGCGGCGACCCGGCGGGCGACGGCCGGTTCCGTGGCGGGCTCGATGTCCTCCTGGAGTTCGTCGGCGTTGCGCGGCAGCTGGGGCACGCGCAGTCCGGACAGGCGGAGGAAGAGGCGGGGGGCGATGGTGCTGAGCACGAACATGGTGACGGCGACCACCGAGCAGGCGGTGGTCACGGACCAGTCGAAGTCGACGCAGAGCAGGGCGCCGGCCTCGGCGGCGACCGTCACCGTCAGCAGTGCGCCGAACACCTGGACGGGCACCTTGCCGGAGAGCAGCAGCACGAGGGCGGTGACGCCCGCGCAGGCGGCGCCGACGAGGAGTTCGTGCCCCGTGGGTGCCGGCAGCGCGACGGGGCCGCGCCAGGCGGTCAGGCCGGCCGCCGCGGCGTACGCCCAGGCCGCCACGCCCGTCACCACCACCGTGCCGGTGTCGGCGCCGGCCCGTGCGGCCAGCAGGCAGCCGGTGAGCAGGGCCAGGGCCACCACGCCGGACTGTGCCGCCCCGGCTCCGGCGGAGTCGGCGGCCATCGTGAACAGGCCGAGCACCGCCAGCGCCAGGCAGGCCAGCACGAGGAAGAGCCGCCGGGTCAGCTCCGGGCGCCAGCGGTCGGAGCGGGTGCCGACGACCGTGGCGACGCCGTCGGCGATGTCGTCGAAGACGAGGGGCGGCAGCACCTCCTCCACCGGGCGCAGGTGGAGGATCTCGCCGTCGCGCAGGCCCGCGGACTCGGCGGTGTCGTCGAGGTCCAGCGGGTCTTCGCCGAGGCGCTGGAGGACGTAGCCGCCGACGGGCGCGCCGTCGGACACGAGACGTGCGGTGAGTACGGGCAGCAGTGCGCCCAGGGTGAGGTTGACGGGCACGCCCAGGTCGGCGCGGTGCTCGGGTCCGACCACGGTGATCCGGCAGACGGTCGTTCCGTCGAGGTCCGGCATGATGCTGGTGAGGGACATGGGCTGGGACTCCTGTGGTGCGGCCTGGGCGGTGGCGGGCGGCGGGCTCCGGTCCGCCGGAGGGAGGTCAGGCGTCGTCCACCAGACCGGTCTGGACGAGCCGGATGCCGCGCCGGGTGACCAGTTGGGCGCGGCCGGGGACGAGGGTGCGCGGCCTGGCCTCGCCGATGAAATTGCCCTCCTCCTTGGGGTAGGACAGCACCAGGGCCGGGCTGCCGAGTTCCCAGATGCGGCGCAGCAGCGGTTCCATCATGGCGCGCATGGCGCCCGAGGTGGACCGCGCGATGATCATGTGCATACCGATGTGGGCTCCCTGGGCGAGCAACGGCAGGAGCGGCGCGGTGGGGCTGTCCATGTTGCTGGTGACGAACAGGTCGTAGTCGTCGAGCAGGATGAACAGCCGCGGTCCTTGCCACCAGTCGCGCTTGGCCAGCTGTTCGGGCGAGACGTCGGGGCCCGGCAACCGCTTGGTCATGGAGACCACGGCGCTGTTGGCGAGTTCGCGCAGCCCGCCCGCGTCCACGGCGTACCCGGCGCGGTATTCCTCGGGCACGTCGCCGAGGAGTCCGCGCTCGGGGTCGCCGAGCAGGATGCGGGCCTCCTCGGGGGTGAAGCGGCTGGTGATGGCCCGGGCCATCAGGCGCAGGGCGTTGGTCTTGCCGGTCTCGCCGTCGCCGAAGACGAGCAGGTTCGCCTGGGCGGAGAAGTCGTGCCAGACCGGCTGGAGGCGCTGTTCGTCCCAGCCCAGGCTGACCCGCAGGTCCCCCTCGGGTGCGGGGAGCTGGCCGACCGGCAGGGTGCTGGGCAGCAGTCGTACGCCGGGGGCGGTGCGCCCGGTCCAGAAGGTGCCGATCTCGGCGGCGGCGATCTTGGTGGCCGCGGTGAGGTCGTCGGTGGCCGACGAGCTGTCCAGGCGGGGCAGCGCGGAAAGGAAGTGGTGGCCGGAGGCGGTCAGGCCGCGGCCGGGCTGCTGCGGGACGCCCGCGGCCACGCGGGGGCCGATCTCGGATTCCATGGTGTCGCCGAGCCGCAGCTCGAACTTGGTGCCGAGCAGGTCGCGGAGTTTGTTGCGGATCTCCGACCAGCGGACCGCCGACACCACGAGGTGGATGCCGAAGGACAGGCCCCGCGCGGCGATGGCGGTGATGCGGTCGTCGAGGTCGTCGTACTCCTGGCGCAGCGTTCCCCAGCCGTCCACGACCAGGAAGACGTCACCGTGCGGGTCGTCGACGCCGCCGGTGCGCCGCAGTTCGCGGTAGGCGGCCATCGACTCGACGCCGTGCTCGGTGAAGATCTGCTCGCGGCGTTCCAGGATCTGGGCGATCTCCTCGACGCTGCGCAGCACCTTGTCACGCTCCAGCCGGGTGGCGACCGCGCCGACGTGCGGGAGGCCGGCGGTGGAGACCAGGCCGCCGCCGCTGAGGTCGAGGCAGTAGAACTGGACCTCCTCGGGCGTGTGGGTGAGCGCCAGCGACAGCATCAGGGTGCGCAGCAGCGCGGACTTGCCGGTCTGCGGGGCGCCGGCCACACCGACGTGCCCGCCCGCTCCGGAGAGGTCGGCGACCAGGAGTTCGCGGACCTGCTCGTGCGGCCGGTCGACCATGCCGAGCGGGGGGCGGAGCCTGCCCAGGTCGGGGGATTCGGCAGTCATGCCGCGTACCGGGTCGGGGACGATGCCGGGCAGCAGCTGGTCCAGGCTGGGCGACTCGGCGAGCGGCGGCAGCCACACCTGACGCGCGGGCGGGCCGGCGTCCTGGAGCCGATCGATGAGGACGTCCAGGAGGCTCTCGTCGCTCTCCGGCCGGGCCGCGGGCTCGGGCTCGGGACGCAGCCCGGCCGGCTCCTCCGCCTCCGGTGCCGGCCGCCGCTGGTCGAGACCGAAGTCCACGAGTTCGCCGGGCCCCGTCGCCACGGGCTCCTGCGCGGGGCCGGTGGCGGGCGCCTCGGGGCAGGGTCCGGAGACGTAGGCGGCCTTGAAACGCACCAGGTTGGTGGTGTCCACCCGCAGGTAGCCGTTGCCTGGCGTGGAGGGCAGCTCGTACGCCCCGGCGACGCCGATGACGCTGCGGGACTCCATGGAGGAGAAGGTGCGCAGCGCGATGCGGTAGGACAGGTGTCCCTCGACGCGGTGGATGCGTCCCTCGTCCAGTCGCTGGGAGGCCAGCAGCAGGTGCACGCCGAGGCTTCGTCCGACCCGGCCGATGGTGACGAAGAGTTCGACGAACTCCGGCTTGCTGGCCAGCAGTTCGGAGAACTCGTCGACGATGACCAGCAGCGAGGGCAGCGGGGCCAGGGGGGCGCCGGCCAGCCGGGCCTTCTCGTACTCGTAGAGCGAGGCGTAGCCGCTCGCGCGCAGCAGTTCCTGGCGGCGGATCAGTTCGCCGTTGATGGAGTCCTGCATGCGGTCCACCAGCGGCAGTTCGTCGGCCAGGTTGGTGATGACGGCGGAGGTGTGCGGCAGTTTCTCGGTGTTGAGGAAGGTGGCGCCGCCCTTGAAGTCGACCAGGACGAAGTTCAGGATCTCGGACGAGTGGGTGGCGGCCAGTCCGATGACGAGGGTGCGCAGCAGTTCGCTCTTGCCGGAGCCGGTGGCGCCGATCAGCATGCCGTGCGGGCCCATGCCGGTCTGGGCGGACTCCTTCAGGTCGAGTTCGACGACCTCGCCGTCCTCGGTGACGCCGATGGGTACGCGCAGCCGTGCCGACTGGTCGTTGCGGCGCCGCCACTGCGCGGCGACGTCGAAAGCGCGCGGGTCGCGGATGCCGAGCAGGGCGGTGAGTTCGAAGTCGGCGTCGAACGGGTTGTCCGTCAGGTCGATGGTGCCGCCGGTGCGCAGGGGGGCCAGCAGCCGGGCCAGGTTCTCGGCGCCGTCCGTGCTGAGGGCGTCCGCCTCGGCCTGGGCCTGCGCGTCGTCGCCGATCGGGAAGGAGACGGTGCCGTTCTCCGCGGTCAGTCGCAGGACGGAGGGGCCGCCCGGCATGGCGCCGGTGAGATCGAGCAGGACGGTGTTGCGCAGTCCGTTCCCCAGCAGGCGGGAGTCGGCGGGGATCGGCGTGCGGTGGGCGACGACGACCACGAAGGGCTCGGCGGCGCCGGGGGTCGCCTGCGGGTCGTGGTCGCCGCGGTCGAGGACGTCGGTGCCCAGCAGGTCGAGCAGTTCGGCGTGGTCGGTGGCGACCAGGCGGAGCGGGCCGGCCTGGTCCCGTTCCCGGGGGTGGGCGTTGTGGGGCAGCCACTTCACCCACTCCCAGACGTCCTGGTCGCGCGGGTCGGTGAGGACGGCGACGCGCAGTTCGTCCGGCGAGTGCAGGGCGACGAGCTGGGCGAGCATGGCCCGCGTCAGGTCCAGGGCGTCGTCGATGTCCCCGGCGAACTCCACACTGGTGAAGCTGCGCAGGGCGACGGGGATCGGCATGCCGGGCACGGTCTGGAACGCCTCGGTGAAGCGGCGCAGCGAGATGGCGGTGAGCGGGTCGAGGTCCTCGACGGGCTTGGTCTGCGGCGGGACGAGTTCCAGGGCGGCTCGCCGGGTGCCGAGTCCGATGCGGACCTTGGCGAAGTCCTCGTGGGAGGCGCGCCGTTCCCACACCCGGGGGCCCTGGACCAGCGACCACAGCTGCCGGGGCGGCGGGTTGTCGTAGACGGCGGCGGTGACCTGGGCGGCGGCGGCCTCCCGGACCTGGGTGCGCAACTGGGCCAGGTAGCGCATGTAGTCGCGGCGTTCGGCCCGCATCCGCCGTTTGCGTTCGAAGCCGGACCGGCCCATCTGGCCGAGTCCCATGGACATCATCGCGATGCCCATCATCCCCGACATCATGTACGTGGTCGCGGAGCCACCGACGACGAACATCATTCCCATGGCGCCGGCACCGATGCCCATGGGCAGCATGACGACGACGGAACCGAGGTCGGCCATGGCCGGTTCGCCGAGTACCGGGGGCTGGGCCAGCTCGATCTGGCCTTCCGGTGCCTGGGGTCCCGATGCGCGCGGTGGGCGCTTGACAACGGTGGTGTTCATCAGGTGGATCTCCAGCCGGCGAAACCTCGTGGGGGTGAACTGGGCTTCGGGCGACGGGCGCCCGCCGGGGCGGCCCGGGAGGAGGGCCTGCCGTGTCGCCGCCCCCGGGGAGAAGGCGGGCGACACGGCAGGGAGTCCGCCCCGACCTCGGGGGAGGCGGGCGGGACGGACGCTCAAAAGGGGCGGCCCCGGGGAGGCGGGGGTGTCACATGGCGGTGCCCGTCGACCACAGCACCGCGCCGCCCGAGCGGATGCTGACGTTCCCGTTGGTTCCGATGACGAGTTGGGCGCCGTTGTGGCCGTCCGTCCGGGAGGACCAGGCGGTCGCCCCGTCCTGGGTGTACACCGCGAAGTTGCCGTCGGCCTGGAAGACCGCCTTGGCGCCCTGTCCCACGGTGCCCGACCACCACAGCGGGGTGCCCTTCGTGTCGTAGAGCACCAGGTTGCCGTCCCCCTGGAAGGCCAGCACGACCCGGTTGGTGGACCAGCTCTGTCCGGGTTCGAGCACGCTGGTGGCGTTCACGACGGTCGAGGTCCACTGCTGTTGCGTCGGCTTCTGCTGGTGGTGCTGCTGACGCGGGCTGCTGCTGGTCCGGGGCGTCTTGCTCGGGGTCGGGGAGTGGCTCTGCGACATCGGTTCGACGCTGTGCGCCGACTGCGTCGGTCGCGCCGACTGTGTGGGCGAGGCCGCCGCCACTTCCGCGATGCGGTGCGGCCGGCCGTGGCCGTCGTCGCCGTCCTTGCCGGTGGTGTCGCCGGACGCGCTCGGCCGCGGCGACGGGGTGCCGCCGGAGTCCGGGTACTGCTCGTTGGAGGCGTAGTCCTGGCCGGCGTCCTCCGCGCCCGCCTTGAACGTGTGCGCGGGCGCGTCCTCACCGAACACGGTCGGCGCCAGCAGGAAGACGGCGCTGAGCATGCCGGCTCCGGCGAGCACCGGCTTGGCCAGGGCGAGGCGGAGTCTGGCCCGCCCCTCGCCCGCGGCGTCCGGCGCGGCGGAGCCCGCCCGGCCGCCCCGGTCCCACCGGCGCCGTGCGCCGCGGTCGGCCGGTTCGTCGGAGCCGGGTGCGGCGCCGTGCGCCTCGGTCACGGGGGTGTGCGGTACGGAGGCGGTGTCGGCCGCGAGCGCGGGGACGGATACGACGGCGGTGGCGGCCGTCTGGGCGTCCCGCGCGGCGATGCCGTGGTCCGGGGTCTCCTCGGCGACGACCGGTGCGAGCTGTCCCGTCTCCCCCAATGGAGCCATCTGCCATGGGAGTTCGTTCTCCCACACCGCATCGCCGGCCGGCAGCCCGGTGGTTGGCTCGGGCCCGCCGGCGTCCGGCTCACGGTAGTTCATCTGCATGCCTTTCCCGATCGACGGGTGGACTGATCGATCAACGGCGACCGATGGGTATCGCTCCGCCCGCATACCGGTCCTGCCGACCAGGATCGGCGGACGGACTGCGGAGGACGGCTGCACACCTCGGGGGAAGGGCGGCCACGGCGGGACACCCCTTAGAAGCAGACCCTATGGAGGGCACAAGACCAGCCACACCGGCAAACACGGATCGTGCACGATCGCACGACCGAAGTACCCTTTTCGCCATCGGTGGTCACAGGATGCCCATGCGGATGGCGTAGGCGACGGCGTGTGTACGGTTGCGCAGCTTCAGCCGCTTGACCACGGTCTGGATGACGCTCTTGATCAGACGCTCGGAGTAGCTGAGCTTGCTGGCGATCTCCACGGTGTCCAGTCCCTCGGCCAGCAGCCTGAGCACGTCGATCTCGCGCTGCGCCAGCTCCACCGGCAGCAACCCGGTGGGCGACTCGCTCTTCTGCATGCTGCGCATCCGGTCCAGCAGCATGTTCATCAGCACCGGGGGCACGACCGACCGCCCCTGGTACGCCTCGACGGCGGCCATGACGATCTGGCTGAAACTGGTGTATGGCCGCACCAGGAAGCTCGCCAGACCGTGGTTGACCGCGAGCGCGAGCTGCTGCTCCGAGATGTGGTCCGCGACCAGCACGATCCGGGTCCGCCCGCCGGAGGCCTGGCTGGCGCGGCTCATCGCGGAGAGCGTCTTGCCGCTGACCACCGCGGTGAGCATCACCAGGATGTCGGCATCGGCCAGTTGCTCTTCCTTCAGCAGCTCGATGCGCTCGTCTGTGGCCAGGAAGGCGGCCGTGCCGTCGCGGGTGAGGGGATCGTCGGCCTGTATGACGACTCGTGGCACCGGTCGTGCTTCATCTGTGTTGTCAGGCATGGGACTCCTTCTCGAAAGGACGGCACCGCACCCGGCACGGGCATGACCCGGGCATCGTCAGCGCCGGGAGCCGTGCCGATCGAAGGATCGGTCCGGGTCCGTGCCGGACCCGTGTGCTGCGGGGTGCGTCCTCACTTGCTCGGATCGATCCTGGCAGGAGTCGCACCGCCTCCCGAGCGTTCACGGCGGATCAGTGCACGGCGAAACAACAGCAGTGCCCTGGTGTGCAATATTGCCGCCCTCCGGGCGGCACAACGCAGCACTTCACCGGGGGTGTTGACGCGCCCTCAGGCCAGCACGACGGCCGCGTAGGCGTGGGAGTTGTCCAGGCGCGCGTACGTACTGGGGCTGCGCCACTCCGCGGTGGTGACGGGCCCGTGTCCGTCCAGCAGTGGCCAGGGGCGCAGCAGCGACTCCAGATGGTCGATGGACCGCGGCCGGAAGTGGATCCCGGCCTCCGCGTACACGTCGATCAGTTCCGCCGTGGCCTGGGGGGCGAGGTCGTCGGTGGCGTGGGTGACCGAGACCGCGGACCCCGGCGGCAGCCACTCCCGCAGCCCGGCGAGGAGGGCGCGGGCATGGTGGTCGGCCATCCACGGCAGGACGTCGTGCAGCAGCACTCCGACCGGGCGGCGGCGGTCCAGCGTGGCGATCTCAGGTCGGGCGAGCAGGGCCGGCAGTTGCGTGAGGTCCCCGCGGACCGCGGCGGCGCCGGGGCGTGCGGCGAGGACCGTGTGCGCGTGACCGATCACGACGGGGTCGTCGTCGACGTGGACGATGCGGCGTACGGCGTCGGGCAGCCGCCGGTTCTCGTCGTGCGGGTAGCCGCAACCGAGGTCGAGGACCTGGTCGATGCCCAGTTCCGTGGTGAAGCAGTCCAGGACGCGCGGTCCGTGGGCCCGGTTGATGCGGACGCTGTCGGGCAGCCAGCGCGCGGCGGCGACGAGCCGCGCCGCCAGCCGCCGGTCGCAGTCGAAATGGCTGTCCCCGCCGTCCAGACAGTCCTGCACACGGGCGACACCGGGGACGAGGGCCCAGCGGGGCGGCATCTGCAGGACCGTCACTCAAGCCTCCCAGGGGATCGGGTCGGTGTGCGCCGACGGAGCGGTCGGTCGGGTGCGCCGGGATCGTGCCCGGACGGGGACGGGCTTCGGCTCCCCGTCGACGGCCGAGCGCGGCACGCGTGTCGCGCGGCCCGCCCCCCGCGGCGCCGGCTCCGGGCACCCCGCTCCGAAGCTCCGGCACGCGGCATCGACGCGCCCCACGACGACCGTGTGCGGCGGCGCACAGCGGTCGGAAGCGATCCTAGGTTCGGCGGGCGGACGCGACGGGCCCCGTATTCCCCTAGGAACGCCAGGTCTGCACGACCGGACGTCAGCCGCGCGGCGGCTCCGCTCATCCCCGGTGCGCTCCCGGCCGACCCTGCGGACCGGGCCGGCGAGCCTGCGCCGTCACCTTTTCGTGGCCGGTTTTCGCCCTTGGCTCATAGAATGTTCAATAGTTGTGGCATGAAAGGGGCCGATGTGTCCGCAGAAGAGGCGACGTTCGGGGCATTGCTGCGGGAGCTGCGGCTGGCGAAGTCGCTGACCATCGAGGCCCTGGCGGAGGCGTCCGGCGTCAGCGTGCGCGGCATCGGCGACCTGGAGCGCGGACGGCGGGCCGCACCACAGCGGCGGACGGTGGCCGCGCTCGCGGACGGGCTGGGTCTCGACGACACCGAGCGGGAGCGACTGCTGGCCGCCGCCCGCGCCGGTCGCACCCCCGGCTACAGTCCCGTCGGGGTGCGTTCCTTCCCGCGTGGCGTCGAGGACTTCGTCGGCCGCGCGGACGAGCTGACGCTCCTGGACACGCTCGCCGCGCCCCGCGCACCGGACCCCGCCGGGGATCGCGATGATCCCGAGGCGGCCTCAGGCACCGCCGATACCTGCCCGGTCGTCGTCGCCATCCACGGCGCGCCCGGGGCCGGCAAGACCACCTTCGCCCTGCGCGCGGCCCGCCGGCTCGCCGGGCGTTTCCCGGACGGCCAGTTCCTGGTGGACCTGCGGGGGACCGACGACAGCCCGCCCGCACCGTCCGAGCTGATGGTCCGGGTGCTCAAGGCGCTCGGCGTGCCCAACCGCGACCTGGCGAAGGCGGGGGCGCAGGCCCATCCCGCCGTGTACCGGCAGATCCTCGCCGACCGCCGCTGCCTGCTGGTGCTGGACAACGCCCACGACGAGGCGCAGGTGCGTCCGCTGCTGCCGAGCTCGGGCGGCACGCTGGTGCTGGTGACCAGCCGCCGTATGCTCACCGGTCTCGACGGGGTGCACCGGCTGCCGCTCGGCCGGCTCGAACCCGCCGAGTCCGCCGCCTTCCTGGCCTCGCTGGTCGGCGCGGAACGCGCGACGGCCGAGCCGGACGCCCTGGAGGAGGTCGCGCGGCTCTGCGCGCACCTGCCGTTGGCGCTGCGGGTGGCGGGCAACTGGCTCGCGACGCGCACCGGCTGGAGCGTGCGCCGGCTCGCCGACCGGCTGGCCCACGAGGAACGCCGGCTGGACGCGCTCTCCGCCGGGGACGTGCGGGTGACCAGCGCCTTCGACCTGTCCTACCGGCGGCTGACCCCCACCGCCGCCCGGCTGTACCGGCGCCTGGCCCTGGTGCCCGGGCCGGACGTCGGGGCCGCCTGCGCCGCCCGGCTCACCGGCCAGGACCTCTACGACGCCGAGGACACCCTGGAGGAACTGGTCGAGGCGGGGCTGCTCGGCTCCACCGGGGACCGGTACCGGCTGCACGACCTGCTCGCCCTGTACTGCCGTGGCCGGCTCACCGCCGAGGAGCGCGACGAGGACGTCGATGCGGCCCGCCGGGCGATGTTCCGCTGGCTGTTGGAGACGGCGGTCGTGGCCGGCCGGTGGTACGAGCCCGACCACGGGTCCCCGCCCTCCTCCTGGCAGGGCGCGGTGGACCTCTCCAGTGCCGACAAGGCCCGCGAGTGGCTCCAGGTGGAGGCCGCCAACTGGCTGGCGGCGCTGCGCTTCGCGGCGGCGGACGGCGACCACGCCACCGTCGTCGAGGTGGCCGAGTCCCTGCACTGGTTCTCCGACCAGTGGATCTTCTGGGGGCACTGGCCCGAGGTGTTCGGCACCGCCGCCCGGTCCGCCGAGGCGCTCGGCGACCCGCTGCTGCTGGCGACCCACCTCAACTACCAGGCGTGGTCCCTGCTGATGTGCGAGGGCAGGCCGGGGGACAGCCTCCCGCACTCCGCCCGCGCGCTCGACGCGGCCCGGCGGGCCGGCGACCTGGTCCAGCAGGCGTGGGCACACCAGTACGCCGGCTGGGCCCACCGTGTCCTCGGCGAGAGCGGTCCGGCCGGCGAACACGTCACCGAGGCCATCGCGCTGTTCGAGGCCGCGGGTGATCTGTACGGCATGTTCCAGGCGCTCCTCGGACACGCCATGGAGCTGAGGGACGCCGTGCACGAGTACGAGGCCGCCATCACGGTCTTCCAGCAGGTCCTGACCCTGCTGGACGAGGCCGGTGACCGCGTGCAACCGCACATCGGGGCCTTCACCCGGGTGAACGCGCTCGCGGGCATCGGCGGTGCCCACGGCCGGCTGGGGCGGTGGGACGAGGCGGCCGAGTACCTGCGGGCCTCGGTCGAACTGTGCCGCAAGGACGGCAACGTCGCGGCGGAGAGCCGCTACCTCATCCCACTCGGTGACGTCCTCCTCGAAGGAGGCCGCACCGCCGAGGCGCGCGACGTGTTCAGGCGGTGCATCGCCCTCGGCCCCGACGCCGACCCCCACCGGGTAGCGCAGGCCCGCTCCCGGCTCGCCGGCCCCGAGCCGAACTGACCCGGCGGGTGCGCGGCGGCCACGGCACGGTGTCCGCGCGGCGGCGGCCCCCGGCACGGTCACGGCCGGGGACCGGTGAACGAGCCGGCCGGACGCGGCACGCCCGCCGCCGTACCCCCCGCGCTCTGCGCCGTCCGCAGGTCGCGCCACTCGCGCGGCGACAGGCCGTAGACGGCGCGGAACGCCCGGCTGAAGTGGGCGGCGTTGACGAAGCCCCAGCGCCGGGCCACCGCCGAGACGGTGGGCATCACCCGCTCGCGCCGGGCCAGTTCCCGCGCGCACTCCTCCAGCCGCCGCCGCTGGACGAGACGGCTGACGGTGATGCCCTCGCCCTCGAACAGCCGGTGCAGGTAGCGGACGGAGATCCGCAGCGCCCGGGCGATGGTCTCGGGCGACAGGGAGGGGTCGCCGAGATGGCGGTCGATGTGGGCGCGCACGCTCCGCACCAGGTGGTCGCGGCCGGCGTCCTGGTCCGTGGCGGCCAGCTGGGCCCGATCGGTGATCAGGGCGGCGAACAGGTCGACGACGTGCCCGGCGAGCCGGTGCCCGACGGCCGGCGGGTAGGCGGGGGCCGAGGCGGCCAGCTCGGCGAGGAAGGGCAGCAGGACCGCGCCGAACCCACGACCCGTGCCGATGGCGGCACCGCTGACCAGCCGCAGGTCGCCGTCCGGGACACCCAGCACATGGCGCGGGAACCGGAAGGTGTGCGCGGCGAACCGCTCCGGGTAGCTGAAGGAGTACGACCGCGACGCGTCGTACAGCACGAGGTCGCCCTGGCCGAGGTCGGCGCGCCGGCCGTCCTGGACGCAGACGGCCGTCCCCGCCATCTGGAGGGCGACACCCACCAGGTGCGCGGGTGACCGTTCGGCCGGGTCCGAGGTGTGGGTGATGCGTTGGGCGCCGGCCTCGATGCGGGAGATCAGCAGGTAGCCGAGACGGTCGGTGGCGATCGTGCCCTCGACCGGCCTGCCGGGACGCGGGGTGACGGCCACCGGACCCAGCGCGCCGCTCACCGCGTCCTCCCAGAACGCGCTCTTCTCCTGGTCCGGCACGGAATCGGTCGTCAGCACCGAGCTCAACTGGTTCTCCCTTGGCAGCGGTGTCACCGGGCTATCGGGCGGCAAGCAGGGGGGACGGACCACACCCTGCCCGGACGGCGACGGCCGGACAGCATCGGCGAGGCGCGGCTGTGCCACACGGACCAGACAAGCAGCCGGCCACCGGGACCACCAGGAAGAACACAGGCACAAATGGCGAACAGCGGAAGTGCCGCACCGCTCGGCGGCCGCCGAGTGTGCACGCAATGTCAAGGATCAGGACGGCGCTGGTGCCCTCGCCCGCTCGACTCGTCCTAGGCTGGTCACTCGTGTCGGTGCAGTCGCCTCCGGCGCCGAGCACCCGGCCGCCCTGCCCGCAGGGGGACCGGCAGCCCCGTCCCACCGGTCGTTTCCCGCGCAGGAGTTCCCTTGCGAGATGACGTATCCGCTCCCTGGGTCACACCTGTCCTGGAGCGCCTGACCCGTACCTTCGTCGCGGAGCACACCCTGCCCGACCCCGCGGACACCGACGCGGAAAGAGCCGCCGCCCGCGCCCGCGTGGCGTCACTGTGGACCGGCGACGGCAGCGGCGAACCCGATGTCGAGGAGGAGTGGCTGGCGCTGCCGGGCAGCGGCGGCAGCCGCATCCGGGTGCGCATCCTGCGCCCCGCCGACAGCGACGAGCCGCTCCCGGTCGTGCTGTACCTGCACGGGCTGGGCTGGATGCTGACCGACGCGTACGCGCACCGCAAACTGGTGACGGACCTCGTTCTCGGCGCGGACGCCGCCGTCGTCGTCCCGGAGTACGACGCGCCGGACGACGCCCGCCACCCGGGCGCCCTCGAACGGGCCTACACCGTCGCCCGGTGGATAGCCGAGAGCGGTGGGACGTGCCGGCTCGACGGGAGCCGGATGGCCGTCGTGGGCGCCAGTGCGGGCGGCCAGCAGGCGGCCGCGCTGACCCTGCTGGCGCACCACCGCGGCGGGCCCCGCTTCCGGCACCAGGTGCTGCTGTGCCCGGTGACCGACGCGGGGATGGACACGCCCTCCTACCACCAGTTCGCCGACGGCTACTTCCTGAGCCGGGCCGCCATGGCCGACTACTGGCAGCGGTACGCGCCGGACCCGCGGACCCGGGCCGAGGAGACCGTCTCCCCGCTGCGCGCGACCGCCGGGAGCCTGCGGGACCTGCCGCCGGCACTGGTCGTCAC
>NZ_JOCB01000134.1 GCF_000718775.1 Streptomyces sp. NRRL S-31 | reverse complement strand
CTTCTGCATCACGACACGCAGTCCGCGGGCCTTGAGCAGCATGCCCAGGCTGGAGGCGGTCAGACCCTTGCCGAGCGAGGAGGCGACACCCCCGGTGACGAAGATGTGCTTGGTCGTCGTGGAATTGGGCGTCATGGCCAAGAGGGGGCTCCCGTGGTCGCTGTCTGTGATGCGGTGCGGCCGCCCGTCCGGAGACTTCCGGGGGTGCCGTCGCTGCGGTTCGGGGGTTCGTCTCCCACCGGTCCACGGGCTACCAGGGTATCAGCGCCTGGACGACATGGCTTCCGACCACGCTCCGCGCTCGTCTGGGCACAGCACGAACCCACCCGTGTCACTCGTGTCACCTTTCGCCCCACCCGGACACACGGTCGTCACCCGGCGCTCACTCGTTCGGCCCACATCGGTTGCCCGGAGCGGCGCGCACATCATCTACGTGCGTCGTATCCTGCTCGGACACTCACTGCCGAGCCCGGCCGGAACGACGGCACACCCCCGCCTGTACCACCCGGAACAACGAGAGCGCGGCAGTTCGTTGAGCAAGGACTGTCGTTTTGCCTCAGGGCTCGGCGGGCTGCTTTGCTTCACCGCTCAACGACACACAAAACCCTTCCCTTGACCGCACTAAGCGACAGCCCCCTGCGCGGGGGCGTGACGTGGCCGTTCGACTGGAGTTGCACGTGGCCGGGCGCATCGAAGACTACGCACTCATCGGAGACATGCAGACCGCCGCGCTGGTCTGCCGGGACGGCACGGTGGACTGGCTGTGCCTGCCCCGCTTCGACTCGCATGCCATCTTCGCCGGCCTGCTGGGCACCGAGGAGCACGGCTTCTGGCGGCTCGGCCCGGCGCACGCCGCCGACGCCAAGCCGCCCGTGGCCGCCCGGCGCGGCTACCGCGGCGACTCGCTGATCCTGGAGTCGGAGTGGGACACCCCGCGCGGCACGGTCCGCGTGACCGATTTCATGCCCCCGCGCGACGGCGCCCCGCAGCTGATCAGGATCGTGGAGGGCGTCACCGGCCGGGTGCCGATGCGCTCGGCCCTGCGCATGCGCTTCTCCTACGGCCGGGTGGTGCCGTGGGTGCACAAGCACGAGGGCCGCACGGTGGCCGTCGCCGGACCGGACTCCGTCTGGTTCGACACCGAGGCCGAGACCTTCGGGAAGTCGCTGACCACCTACGCGGACTTCACCGTCGCCCCGGGTGACCGGATCGCGTTCACCATCTCCTGGCAGCCCTCGCACAAGGAGCCGCCGCCGCTGCCGGAGCCGGAGGGCGCCCTGGAGGCGACCGAGGACTTCTGGCGCGAGTGGGTCGAGCACTGCACGTACCACGGGCCGTACCGCGAGGCGGTGGTCCGTTCGCTGATCACCCTGAAGGCGCTCACCTACGCCCCGACCGGCGGCATCGTCGCCGCGCCCACCACCTCCCTGCCGGAGGACATCGGGGGCGTGCGCAACTGGGACTACCGCTACACCTGGCTGCGGGACGCGGCGATCACCCTGTCCTCGCTGCTGCGCACGGGCTACCGCGAGGAGGCCCGCGCCTGGCGCGAGTGGCTGCTGCGGGCGGTCGCCGGCGACCCGGAGAACCTCCAGATCATGTACGGCATCGCCGGCGAGCGCGAGCTGGGCGAGGCCGAACTGGACTGGCTGCCCGGCTACGAGGACTCCGCCCCGGTCCGGGTCGGCAACGGCGCCGCGCACCAGCTCCAGCTGGACGTGTACGGCGAGGTCACCGAGGCACTGCACCTGGGTCACATGACGGGTCTGGCCCGCAACGACTACGCCTCCCTGCTCCAGCTGAAGCTGATCCGCTACCTGGAGGACCACTGGCAGGAGCCGGACGAGGGCATCTGGGAGGTGCGCGGCCCGCGCCGGCACTTCGTGCACTCCAAGGTGATGGCCTGGGTCGCGGTGGACCGCACGATCAAGCTGATCGAGTCGGGCGACGCGGACGGCCCGCTGGAGCGCTGGAAGGAACTGCGCGACGACATCCACCGGGACGTGTGCGAGAAGGGCTACGACGAGGAGCGCAACACCTTCACCCAGTCGTACGGCTCCCGGGAGCTGGACGCCTCGCTGCTGCTGATCCCTCAGATGGGCTTCCTGCCGCCGGACGACAAGCGGGTGATCGGCACGATCGAGGCGATCCAGCGCGAGCTGTCCACCCCGGACGGGTTCATCCTGCGCTACCCCACGGAGGGCGCGGACGCGGGTGTCGACGGTCTGCCCGGCGACGAGGGCGCCTTCCTGGCCTGCTCGTTCTGGATGGCGGACGACCTGGCGATGATCGGCCGGGTGGACGAGGCCCGCAAGCTGTTCGAGAAGCTCCTCGCGCTGCGCAACGACCTCGGTCTGCTCGCCGAGGAGTGGGACCCGCGGCTGAAGCGCCAGGTGGGCAACTTCCCGCAGGCGTTCAGCCACGTCCCGCTGATCGACACCGCGCTGCGACTGACCGCGTCCGGCGCCTACGGGGGCTAGCCAGGAGGTTCGCGGGCCCGGGTCGTCGGCGGGCGGGTCCGCCTACGCTGGGAGGTGGACCCCTGCGGGAAGGGGACGCCATGGCGCCCTTCTGCACGGCGCACCGGGCCCTCGCCGCGCTCCGTGAGGACCTGGCCGGCGAGGTGCTCGCCCCGGGCGACGCGGGCTACGACGACGCCCGCGCCGTGTTCAACGCGCGGATCGACCGGCGGCCGGCGGTGATCGCCCGCTGCACGCACGCGGCCGACGTGGTGCGGGCCGTGCGCTTCGGCAGGGAGCTGGACCTGCGCATCGCCGTGCGCGGCGGCGGCCACGGCGTGGCCGGTACGGCGCTGGGGGACGGCGCGCTCGTGGTGGACCTGCGCCGGATGCACCGGGTCGCGGTCGACCCGCCGGCCGAGGCGGTGCGGGTCGAGGGCGGCGCCACGATGCGCCACCTGGACCGGGCCACCCAGCCGTACGGTCTCGCGACCACCGGCGCGCGGGCCTCGACGACCGGCGTCGCCGGCTTCGTCCTCGGCGGCGGCACCGGCTGGCTGGACCGCGCCTTCGGCCTGGCCGCCGACAACCTGCTCGGCATCGAGCTGGTGACCGCGGACGCCGAGCGGGTGCACGCGAACGCCGACGAGAACCCCGAGCTGTTCTGGGCGCTGCACGGCGGGGGCGGCAACTTCGGCATCGCCACCGCGCTCACCCTGGAACTGCACGAACTGCCGCGGTTCTCCGTGGTGCTGCTGCTGTGTCCGCCGGCGTCCGGCCCGGCGGCGGTCCGCGCCTTCCGTGACGTCGTCCGCGGCGGCCCCGACGCGCTGGGTGGCGCCGTGCTGTATCTGACCGGCCCGCCCGTGGACTTCGTACCGCGCGAACGGGTGGGCACCCTGCTGTGCGCGGTGCTGCTGACGTACGCGGGCGGCGCGGACGAGCTGCGGACGCTCGCCGCGCCGCTGCTCGCGCTGCCGCACCTGGCGGAGCTGGCCGGTGACCTGCCGTACGCCGACGCGCAGTGCCTGTTCGACGCCCCGCCCGGGCTGCGCGGCCACTGGTCGGCGGAGTGCCTGACCGGGCTGCCCGAGGAGGCGGTGGACGCCTTCTGCGCCCGCGCGGACACCATGCCGGTGCCGACCGGCTCCCGGCACACGCTGTTCCCACAGGGCGGGGCGGTCGCCGCCGGACCGCACGAGTATCCGCTGGCCCACCGGGACGCCGCCTTCACCGCGCACCCGTCCGCGGCCTGGGCGGACCCGGCCGACGACGAGCGGGCGGCCGACTGGGTGCGGGAGGTGCGCGCCGCCCTGCGGCCGTGGAGCACCGGGGACGTGCCCCTCAACCTCGTCGGCGACGAGGGCCCCGAGCGGGTACGGGCGGGCCTGGGCGCCGGGAACACCCTGCGCCTGGAGAAGGTGAAACGGCGGTACGACCCCGACAACGTGTTCCGCTTCAACCACAACATCCGGCCGGTCTGACCGGGAGCTGTCCCGGCGGCGTCGTCGCAGGTAGCGTCGCCGCATGGACAGCCGTACGGACCACCGACTCGACACCCAGGGCGCCGGGATCACCGTGCAGCGGGCCCTGGAACTGCCCGGCCTGCGCAGCGGGCTGCCGGAGGTCCTGGCGGGCGCCGACCGGCTCGGCCGCACCGTGCGCTGGGTGCACGCGGGCGAGGTCCCGAACATCGCCTCCCTGCTCAAGGGCGGCGAGCTGCTGCTGACCACCGGCTACGGACTCGGCACCCGGCCGGCCGAGCAGCGGGCGTTCGTGCGGACGCTGGCCGAGCGGGGGATCGCCGCCCTGGTGGTGGAGCTGGGCCCGCGCTTCGCCCGGCTGCCCGCCACGCTGGTGGACACGGCCCGGACGGCCGGGCTGCCACTGGTCCAGTTGCACCGCGAGGTGCCGTTCGTGACGGTGACCGAGGAGATCCACACCGAGATCGTCAACGGCCACTACGCGCTGCTCCAGCGCGCGGAGGAGGTGCACCGGCGCTGCACCGAGGCCCTGCTGGGCGGCGGCGGGGTGCCGCAGGTGCTGGGCATCCTCGCCGGTTTCAGCGGCAACCCGGTCTTCCTGGAGACGGCCGACGGCCGGCTGCTGTACGCCGCCGGGGAGGGGCCCGAGGGCGCGGACCCGCTCCAGGTGTGGGAGGGGCTGCGCGGCCCGCACAGGGAGGCCCCGCCGCCCGCCGGGTCGGTGCTGGTGGACGTGCCGGGCGGCAAGCCCGGCACGTCGGGCTCGGTACGCGCCCGGCTGGTGCTGCTGCCGGTGCGCTCCCCGCTGGCGCCGGTGCACCGGATCGCCGCGGAGCGGGCCGCGGGCATCCTCGCCGTGGTGCTGATGCAGGCCCGCCAGGAGGAGGAGCTTGCGGCGCGCGGGCGCGGCGACTTCCTCACCGATCTCGCCGAGGGCCGGATCACGGCGGAGGACGCCCCGGCGCAGGCCCGGGTCCTCGGCTTCAAGCCCGGTGACGGCCCGCTGCTGCCCGTGGTGATGCGGATCGGCGACGGCCTGCCCCCGGGCGGGGGCTGGGCGGTGCTGGCCCGGGCGGTCTCCGAGGAGCTGGCCGCGGTGGGGGTGCCGGTACTGCTGGGCGTGCGGCCGGTGGAGGGCCGGGTGCCGGTACTGCTGGGGCTGCGCTCGGAGCCGGAGCGGGCGGCGGTCGCGGACCGGGTGGCGGCTGCGCTGCGGGCGGGCGTGGAGCGGGCCGGGATGCGGCGGCCGGGCTCGCCGCCGCCGGTGGTGGTCGTCGGGGTGGCCGGCGGCTGGGCGGCGGCCTCGGCGGGGCTGCGGCACGCGGCGGAGACGGCGACCGCGGCCCAGGGCCTGCCCGACCGGCCCTGGTACGACGCCCGGCGCCTCGACATCGACCTGCTGCTGTGGCGGCTGCGCGACCACCCCGACCTCGCGGCCTTCGTGGACCGCGCGATCGGCCCGCTGCGCGACCACGACCGCCGCTCCCGGCCGCCGCTGCTGCCGACCCTGGAGACCTATCTCGCGCACGCCGGCCGCAAGGCGGAGACCGCCCGCGAACTGCACCTCAACCGCCAGACGCTGTACAACCGCCTGGCCCGCATCGGCGAGCTGCTGGGCACCGACCTGGACGACCCGCAGACGGTGCTGGCCCTCAGCCTGGCCCTGCGCGCCCGCCGCCACGTCCCCTAGGGCATTCTGACAATTCGCGTCGTCGCCCGGAGGGCGGGAGTTCGACGACAGGACCCGGCAAGTCCGCTTCAGGGCAGCGGCCGGGGCTGGGTCAGTTCGTCGTAGACGCTGAGCACCTGGGCGACGGTCTGGTCCTCGGTCGGCCAGGTAGCGGTCTGCCGGGTGCCGCGCTCCCGCAGCAGCTCGCACCGCTCGGGGTCCGCGAGCAGCCGCAGGACCGTGTCGGCGAGGGCCGCCGGATCGCCGTACGGGACGAGTTCGGCCGCGTCGCCGACGAGGTCCGGGGTGCCGCCCACCCGGGTCGCGACGAGTGGCACGCGCGCGTGCAGCGCCTCCTGGGCGAAAGCGGACCGCGACTCCCTGCTGCTCGTCAGCAGGGCCAGGTCGGCGGCGGCGAGCAGCTCGGGCACGTCCTCGCGGCGCCCGATGAGCCGCACCGGCAGCTCCTCGTCCTCGATCCGCCGTTGCAGCGCCGCTCGCAGCGGCCCCTCCCCGGCGACCACCACCAGGGGCACCGGGTCCAGGTCCCGCCAGGCGCGGGCCGCGTCGAGCAGGACGTCGTGGCCGCGGTGCCGGTCCAGGGGGCCGGCCGCGAGGAGCAACGGGCGGCCGATGGCGCCGAGTTCGGCACGGGCCTTGGGCCGCAGCCGGTCGGGGTCGTCATGGCCGACGACGTCGAGCAGTCCGCCGGACCGGCGCCGGCGGAGCAGGCCGACGGCGGCGAGCCGGGCGTCCCGCGCGCCGGTCCGCCGGGCGAGGTCGACCAGGTCGGGGCTGGTGCCGAGGACCACGGCCGCGGTCTTCGCCACCCGCCGTTCCAGCACCCGCAGCAGCTGCGCCCGCGGCCCCCGCTCGTGGGGGCGGTCGTGCCAGGTGACCACCAGCGGAGTGGTGCGCCCGCCGAGCGCGAGCACGGCCCGGAAGGAGGCGTGCAGGCCGTGCGCGTGCACCAGGTCGGCGTGGGCGCAGGCCGTGCGGAGCGCGGCCACGGAGACGGGGTCGCTGCTGCGCGGCACGTGCACGTGGTCGGCGCCGGTCCCGGAGAAGTCGTGGGTGCGATCGGCCTCGGCGGGGGCGCACACGGTGACGCGTACGCCCCTCGCCACCAGTCCTTCGGCCAGGGAGCGCACGTGGGCGCTGCTGCCGGCGTTGCCCCCGCCGAGCACCTGCACGGTGCGCAGCGGCCGCGGGCCGTGCGGTGCGTTGCTGCTCACGGGGCTCACGGGGCCGGGGCTCCTGGTTCACGCGGGGGTGGTCACGGGGAAACGTACAGAAGGTAGCGGGCCGACGAGGGCGGGTGGACGTACCCCGCGCGCCTCCCGCACGGACCCTCCGGACCCGCCGCCCGCCCCGCGTTCCCCGTCAAGCATGCCAGGCCGTACGGCCGTTCACAGACATCCGGCGGGGCGCCCCGTGCGACGGGCCGGGGCAATGCGCCGGAGCACATCACCCACACGGGTGAGACGATTTTCGCCGCGGCCGCCTGGAGGGCGCGGGAAGAGCACGAGGTCAGCCGCTCACGCGGGCGCCCGCCCAGGCGCTCAGCCGGTCCCCGTGGCGGGCGGCGGCGACCAGGGCGACGGCGTGCGCGAGCAGTCCCGCGCGCCGGTTCCCCGCCACGACGGCCGCCCCCAGCGCGGCGCCGAGGGCGTGCGCCCCCGTGTCCCCGAGCATCACGCGCTCGCCGAGGTCGTCCGGGAGCACGGCGGCCGCGGCCCCCAGCGCGCCGGCGGCCAGTTCGGCCCCGGTCCCCGCGCGCACCAGTCCCGGCGCACCGAGGGCGAGCACCGCCCCGGCGGCCCGCCCGGGCCGTACGTCGAGGAGGTTGACGAGGTGGGCGGAGCCCGCGATGACGACGCCGGCGAGCAGCCTGTCGAGCGGACGCTCCTTCATCCGGGACCCCGCCACCAGAGCGGCGGCCGATATCCCGAACAGCTTCACGGCCCCGCTGGTGACCTCCCCGGACCGCAGCGCGCCCAGATGCGCCCGGAAGCCCCGCCGGTGGTCCCCGGCGGCGTCGTCGTACGCCCCGCAGGCGCCGGCGGCCAGCACCGCGAACCCGGCCGCCGGGTGCGCCCGTCCCGCCGCGACCGCCGCCCCCAGGGCCGCGGCGGGACCGGCGTACAACCCCACGGTCCGTCCCGCGTGGTTCCGCCGCTCCCAGCGCTCCCGCCCGCCGGGCGGTCCGACGCGCAGCAGCGCCTGGCCGGTCCGGGTGAGGGCGGCGGCGAGGACCAGGGAACGGAACGTGCGCGTATCGATCACCCCGCCACCCTAGGCGCGGGAGAACGGGGCCTAGAGGTCGGCCCTGGCCGTCGCCAGCAGTTCCTCGGCGTGGGCCCGGGCCGTCTCGGAGTCCTCCTGGCCCGCCAGCATGCGGGACAGCTCGCGGACGCGGTCCTCGCCCTCCAGCACCTTCACGCCGGAGCGGGTGACGGAGCCGTCGTTGGTCTTCTCCACCAGCAGCTGCCGGTCGGCGAACGCGGCCACCTGGGGCAGGTGGGTGACCACGACGACCTGCGCGGTCCGGGCGAGTTTCGCCAGGCGCCGGCCGATCTCGACCGCGGCCTTGCCGCCGACGCCCGCGTCGACCTCGTCGAAGAGGTACGTCGGCACCGGGTCGGTACCCGCGAACACCACCTCCACAGCGAGCATCACACGGGACAGCTCACCGCCGGAGGCGCCCTTGGCGATGGGCCGCGGCGGGGCGCCCGGGTGCGGGGCGAGCAGCAGCTCGACCTCGTCCGCGCCCGACGGGCCGTAGGCGACCGTCCGGCCGTCGACCTCGACGCCCTCCGGGTCCTCGGTCTGCCGGATGGCGAAGGACACGCGCGCGTGGGGCATCGCCAGCGAGGCCAGCTCGGCGGTCACCGCCGCCGCGAACCGCTCGGCGGCCTCGGTCCGGGCGTCCGTCAGCGCCTGCGCGAGGGCGCCCAGTCCGGTGCGGAGCGCGTCGCGCTCGGCGGTCAGCTCGGTGATCCGCTCGTCGTCGCCGTCCAGCTCGCCGAGCCGGGCGGCGCTCCGCTCGGCCCAGGCGAGGACCGCGTCCACGTCCTCGCCGTACTTGCGCGTCAGCGCGGTCAGCGCGGCCCGGCGCTCCTCCACGGCGGCCAGCCGCAGCGGGTCGGCGTCGAGGTCGTCGGCGTATCCGGCCAGCTCACCCGCCACATCGCCGAGCAGGATGCCGATCTCCCCGATCCGGTCGGCGAGCGCGGCCAGCGCCGGATCGTGCGACCGCACGGCCTCCAGGGCCCGGTGGGCGCCCGCGACGAGCGTCGAGGCGTCGATGCTCTCGGGGTCCTCCGGGTTGCCCGCGAGAGCGGCGTGCGCGACCGTCGCGGCGGACGACAGCCCCTCGGCGTGCCCCAGCCGCTCGGCCTCCTCGGCCAGCTCCGCGTCCTCGCCGGCCCGGGGCTCCACGGCGGCGATCTCGTCGAGCCCGTACCGCAGCAGGTCGGCTTCCTGCGCCCGCTCACGCGCGCGCGTGGTGATCTCCTCCAGCTCGGCGGAGACGGCCCGCAGCCGCCGGTACGCCTCCGTGTACGCCGCGAGCGGCGCGGCGACGGCCTCGCCCGCGTACCGGTCCAGCGCCTGCCGCTGCCGGGACAGCTTCAGCAGCCCCTGCTGGTCGGTCTGCCCGTGCACGGCCACCAGGTCGTCGGCCAGCTCGGCGAGCAGCCCGACGGGCACGCTGCGTCCGCCCAGGTGCGCCCGGGAGCGGCCCTCGGCGGAGACGGTACGGCTGATCAGCAGGGCACCGTCGTCCAGCTCGGCCCCGGCCTCCTCGGCGCGTACGACGGCGGCGGCGCCGGAGGGTACGGCGACCCGTCCCTCCACGACCGCCTTCTCCGCCCCGATCCGCACGAGCGCCGGGTCCGCCCGGCCGCCGAGCAGCAGCCCCAGGCTGGTGACCACCATGGTCTTGCCCGCACCCGTCTCACCGGTGACGGCGGTGAACCCCGGCGACAGCTCGACGACGGCGTCGTCGATCACCCCGAGCGACCGTATCCGCATCTCCTCCAACACGGAACAGACCATACGAGGTGTGGGGCGGCGAGCGCACATGGCCCGCCCGTGTCACTCCGAGGAGTGGTGCGGCGCACCCCGCCAGCCGGTGGTGGGCAGCGCGAACTTCGCGACCAGCCGGTCGGTGAACGACGAATGGTGCAGGCGGGCCAGCCGGACCGGCACGGCCCCCCGTCGCACCTCGACCCGCGCCCCGGGCGGCAGCTCGACCGTCCGCCGCCCGTCGCACCACAGCACCCCGGGCGGGATGTGCGGCAGGACCTCCACGGCGAGCACCGAGTCCGGCGAGGTGACCAGCGGCTTGGCGAACAGCGCGTGCGCGCTGATCGGCACCATCAGCAGCGCCTCCACCTCGGGCCACACCACGGGCCCCCCGGCGGAGAACGCGTACGCGGTGGACCCGGTCGGTGTGGAGAGCACCACTCCGTCGCACCCGAACCCGGTCACCGGGCGCCCGTCGATCTCCAGGACGACTTCCAGCAGCTTCTCGGCGCCGGCCTTCTGCACGGCGGCCTCGTTCAGCGCCCAGTCGGTGTGCACGACGTCCCCGTTGCGGTGCACGACGACGTCGACGGTCATCCGCTCCTCGACCTCGTACGACCGCGCGACCACCCGGTCCACCACGCGGTCGAGGTCGTCCCGCTCGGCCTCCGCGAGGAACCCGACACGCCCGAGGTTGACGCCGAGCATCGGCACCCCGGAGGCCCGAGCGAACTCGGCCCCGCGCAGCAGCGTGCCGTCACCGCCGAGGACGATGAGCAGCTCGCAGTCGTCCAGGCACTGCGGGGTGGCCTCCTTGACGAGGCGCACCTCGTCCGGGAGCGGCAGGTCGCGCGCCTCCTCCTCCAGCACCCGCACCCCGATGCCATGCCGCAGCAGGCCCTTGACGACGAGTTCCGCACTGCGGATCGCCGCGGGCCGCCCGGTGTGGGCGAGCAGGAAAACAGTACGCGCCAGGTTCTGTGTCAACGCGGCCCCTCCGCCACTGCACGGTCGACGTCGGCCGGGTCCACCCGGGGTGCCCCCGCCCGCAGCCAGAGAAAGTACTCGACGTTCCCCGAGGGCCCGGGCAGCGGACTCGCGGTGACCTCCCGCACCCCGAGCCCCAGCTCCCACGCCTTCTCGGCCACACCCCGCACGGCCTCCGCCCGCAGCTGCGGACTCCGTACGACACCACCGCTGCCCAGCCGCTCCTTGCCCACCTCGAACTGCGGCTTGACCATCATCACCAGATCGGCCTCCGGCGTCACGCACCGCTTGAGGGCGGGCAGCACCAGCCCGAGCGGGATGAAGGACAGATCGCCCACGACAAGGTCCACAGGTTTCCCGTCGATCGCCTCGAGCGTCAACTCGCGTACGTTCGTACGGTCCTTGACGGTGACGCGTTCATCCTGCCGGAGAGACCAGGCGAGCTGGCCGTAGCCGACGTCCACCGCGACGACGTGGGCGGCGCCCGCGCGCAGCAGGACGTCGGTGAAGCCGCCGGTGGACGCGCCCGCGTCCAGTGCGCGCCGGCCCTCGACCACGAGCCCGCGCGACCCGAAGGCGGCCAGCGCGCCGGCGAGCTTGTGCCCGCCCCGGGAGACGTAGTCGGGATCGCCGTCGTCGGCCTGGACGACGATCGCGGCGGCGGTCTCCACCTGGGTGGCCGGTTTGGTCGCCACGGTCTTGCCGACGGTGACCCGTCCGGCGGCGATCAGCTGGCTGGCGTGCTCGCGCGAGCGGGCGAGCTTCCGGCGGACCAGCTCCGCGTCGAGACGGCGGCGTGCGACTCCTGCCACGTTCGGTTCAGCTCCTGTTCCCGTGCGGTGAGGGGGGCGCCGGAGGTCCCGGGCGGGCGTCGAGCGCGGTGAGCGCGTCGCGCAGCCCCCTGTGTACATCCTCGTACACCTCGACGTGTCCGTCGGTGGCGAGGTGGTCGGCGTCGGCCAGCCGGTCCAGCCGGGCGTCGACCCCGGCGTCGCCGGTGGGGGTGCGCGGGACGTTCAGGGGGGCCGGTGCGGCGGGGTCGCCGGCGGGCTCGGGATCGCCTTCGGGCCCGGCCTGCGCGACGGTACCGGCCTCGGTCACGGACTCGCTCATGCCCAGACGCTACCGCGAACCGCTGCGGTACCGTCGGGGGCGATGGCCACGATCGAGGAGTGCCGCGCCGCACTGGAGAAGCTCTCGGACAACATGCGGGGCGCCGAGGGCGATGTGCGCGCGGCCGCCGCGCTGGACCGCTCGGTGAGCTGCCACATCACCGACCTGGACGTCACCTTCGCCGGCCGGATGACCGGCGGCCGGATCGAGGTGGACGCCACCCGCCCCGGCCCGCCGCGCGAGAAGGCGCAGATCAGGCTGGCGATGGCCGGGGACGACCTGGTGGCCCTGGTGGGCGGCGAGCTGAACTTCGCGACCGCCTGGGGCTCGCGCCGGGTGCGGCTGGAGGCGAGCCTGCTGGATCTCTTCCGGCTCCGCAAGCTGCTGTAGGCGCCCCGGTCAGGAGGCCGCCGCGACCCGCTCCGCGCGGGCCCTGCGCGCGGCGGGCACCACCAGCGGGGTCCCCGTCTCCGGGTCGTCGATGACCTGGCAGCGCAGCCCGAACACCTCCTCGACCAGTTCGGCCGTGACGATGTCGTTCGGGGCGCCCTCGGCGATCACCGTGCCGCCGCGCAGCGCGATGAGGTGGGTGGCGTAGCGGGCGGCGTGATTGAGGTCGTGCAGCACCGCCACCAGCGTCCGGCCCTGCTCCTCGTGCAGTTCGGCGCAGAGGTCGAGGACGTCGATCTGGTGCTGGATGTCGAGGTAGGTGGTCGGCTCGTCCAGGAGGAGCAGCGGGGTCTGCTGGGCGAGCGCCATGGCGATCCACACGCGCTGCCGCTGTCCGCCGGACAGCTCGTCCACGTACCGCTCGGCCAGCTCGGCCACGCCGGTCTGCCGCATCGACTCCCGGACCACCCGCTCGTCCTCCGCCGACCACTGGCGCAGCAGGCCCTGGTGCGGGTAACGGCCCCGGCCTACCAGGTCGGCGACCGTGATGCCGTCGGGCGCGATGGACGACTGCGGCAGCAGGCCGAGGGTCCGCGCGACCTTCTTCGCGGGCATCGACTGGATGGCCTGCCCGTCCAGCAGCACCCGGCCCTGGCTGGGCCTGAGCATCCGCGACAGCGCCCGCAGCAGCGTCGACTTGCCGCACGCGTTCGGGCCGACGATCACCGTGAAGGAGTGGTCGGGGATCTCCACCGACAACTGCTCGGCGATGACCCGCTGGTCGTAGGAGAGGGTGACGTTCTCGGCGGACAGGCGGTTCACAGTGCTCCTCGGGGTGTTCGGGTTCGTGCCGCGCGGGCCGGGACCGTGGGCGCGCCTCATATCCGTCCCGCCCGCCGCTCGGTGACGAGCAGCCACAGCAGGTAGGCGCCGCCGAGGACGCCGGTGACCACGCCGACGGGCAGCTGGTCGGCGCCGAAGGCGCGCTGGGAGGCCCAGTCCGCGGCGACCAGCAGGGCCGCGCCCATGCACAGGGAGGGCACCAGGTTGGGCCCCGGCGAGCGGGTCAGCCGGCGGGCGAGCTGCGGTGCGGTCAGCGCGACGAAGCTGACGGGGCCCGCGGCGGCGGTGGCGGCGGCGGTGAGCAGCACGGCGGCGATCATCAGCAGCAGCCGCACCCGCTGCACGCGCACGCCGAGCGCGTACGAGACGTCGTCGCCCATCTCCATCATCCGCAGGCCGCGGGCGTTGGCGAGGACCAGCGGGACGAGGACGGCGCACAGCGCGAGCAGCGGCCGGACCTGGTCCCAGTCCCGGCCGTTCAGCGAGCCGGTCATCCACACCACCGCGCGGGTCGCGTCGACCAGGTCGGCCTTGGTGAGCAGGTAGCCGTTGACCGCGGTCATGACCGCGTTGACGCCGATGCCGACCAGTACCAGCCGGTATCCGTGCACGCCCCGCTTCCAGGCGAGCGCGTAGATGGCCAGACCGGTGCCCAGGCCGCCCGCCAGCGCGCCCGCGGTCACCTGGGAGGCGCTGCCGGACAGCAGCACGATCACGACCAGCGCGCCGGCCGTCGCCCCCTGCGACAGGCCGAGCACGTCCGGGCTGCCGAGCGGGTTGCGGGAGACGGACTGGAACAGGGCCCCGCCCAGGCCGAGCGAGGCACCGACCAGCAGGCCCACGAGGACCCGCGGCAGCCGCAGCTCGTTGACGATGAAGTCCTGGTAGGCGGTGCCGTTCCCGGCGAGCGTCCGCAGCACGTCGGCCACGGGGATCTTCGCGTCGCCGGTGCCGATCAGGGCGACCCCGGCGGCGCAGGCGGCGACCAGCAGCAGGACGACGACGATCAGGGAGCGCGGGTCCAGGCGCAGGGAGAGCCCGCCGGGGGTGCGTACGGCACGGCTCCTGGAGTGGGTCTTCACAGCTGGGCCGTCCTCCGCCGTCGTACGAGAAAGATGAAGACCGGCCCGCCGATGATCGCGGTGACGATGCCGACCTGGAGTTCGGCGGGGCGGGCCACGACCCGGCCGATCACATCGGCGCCGAGCAGCAGCACGGGCGCCAGGACCGTGGCGTACGGCAGGATCCAGCGCAGGTCGGGGCCGGTGAAGGAGCGCACGACGTGCGGCACCATGAGACCGACGAAGACGATCGGCCCGCAGGCCGCGGTCGCGGCACCGCTCAGCACCACGGCGGCCAGCATGGCCAGCGCGCGGGTGCGGTCGAGGTTGGCGCCGAGGGCGCGGGCGGTGTCGTCGCCCATCTCCACCGCGTTCAGCGGCCGGGCCAGCGCGAGCGCGAGGACCGTGCCGACCGCGAGGAACGGCAGCACCTGGACGATGGTGGAGTGGCCGGCCGAGACCAGCGAACCCACCGTCCAGAAGCGCATCTTGCCCAGGGCCGCGCCATCCATGATCATCACGGCCTGGAGGTAGCCGTACAGGGCCGCGCTGATCGCGGTGCCGGCGAGCGCCAGCCGCGCCGGGGTGGCGCCCCGGCTGCCGCCGAGGAACCACACCAGCGCGCCGACCGCCGCGGCGCCGAGGAACGCGAACCACACGTAGCCGGTGAGGCTCGTGACGCCGAAGTAGGTGATGGCCGTGACGACGGCGGCGGAGGCGCCCGCGTTGATGCCGAGCAGCCCGGGGTCGGCCAGCGGATTGCGGGTCAGCGCCTGGAGCACCGCACCCGAGAGGCCGAGCGCGGCGCCGACCAGCAGCCCGAGCACCGTGCGCGACAGCCGCTCGTCCACGACCACGTCGCCGTAGGTCCCGGAGTCGTGGAAGAGGCCGTGCCAGACCTGGTCCCGTGACAGCCCTTTCGCCCCGATCGCGATGCTCGCCAGGGCGACGAGCAGCAGCAGCACGACCGAGAGCACGAGCCCAAGGGCCCTGACCGCTCGACGGGTTGGGGGCGCGGGTGCGGTCTCCGCGCGCGGTTCCGGAGGACTGTCGACCAACACGAGGTTAGGTTAGCCTACCCTCGCCTCGGTTTACGATCCCCGGGCCGTGTCCGGGCGTCAGAAACCGAGCCGGGCCAGCGCCTTCGCCCCGTCCAGCGCGCAGGAGCCGTCGCCCGCCGCCGTCCAGGCCGCCGCGCACAACGCCCGCAGCCCGTCCAGCGGCTCCCCGTCGCCCGCCACCTCCAGCCGGTCGGCACCGGCCGTCGCCGTCCAGCCACCGCAGCGGAAGCCGTCGCCCTCGGCGCCGACCTCCGGCTGCCCGGTGAGCAGCCCGCGCAGGTCCGCGTCCACGTACGTCGGCCGGTGCCGCGGCGACGCGGCCAGCAGCTGCGCCCCGTCGGTGACCCCGGTCAGCACCAGCAGCGAGTCGACCCCGCCGTTGAACGCGCCCTCGATGTCCGTGTCCAGCCGGTCCCCGACCACCAGCGGGCGCTCGGCGCCGGTGCGGATGATCGTCTCCCGGTGCATCGGGGGCAGCGGCTTGCCCGCGACCTGCGGCTCGGCGCCGGTCGCGATCCGCACCACCTCCACGGCCGCGCCGTTGCCCGGCGCGATGCCCCGCCCGCTGGGAATCGTCAGATCCGTGTTCGACGCGAACCACGGCACGCCGCGCCGGACGGCGTACGACGCCTCCGCGAACCGGCTCCACGGCAGGTCCGGGCCGCCGAAGCCCTGCACCACGGCCGCCGGGTCGTCGTCCGCCGACTCCACCGGGGTCAGGCCGCGCTCGCGCAGCGCCACCCGCAGCCCCTCGCCGCCGATCACCAGCACCCGCGCCCCGGCCGGCACCTGCTCGCTGATCAGCCGCGCCACGGCCTGCGCGGAGGTGATGACGTCGTCCCCCGCCGCCGGTATGCCCAGCTCCGTCAGGTGTCCGGCCACCGCGTCCGGGGTCCGCAGCGCGTTGTTGGTGACGTACGCGAGACGCATGCCGCCCGACCGGGCCGCCGCCAGCGAGTCGACCGCATGCGCGATCGCGTCCCCGCCCGCGTACACCACCCCGTCCAGGTCGAGCAGCGCCGTGTCGTACGCCTCGCTCAGGGGCCGCCCACTGTCCTCGGGCCTCGTCCTGACGCCTTGGCTCATGTCCGCATCGCTCCTCGTCGACTCGCCTTTCCCTCGATCATCCCGCATGCCACCGACGCACGTACGATGCCGGGATGAAGACAGCAGGTCACTCGGAGGCAACGACGCACCGCGGCCTGGAACTCATCCCGTTCCGAGGTCTCCGGTACGACCCCGACCGGGTCGGCAGCCTGGCCTCCGTCACCTCCCCTCCCTACGACGTCGTCGTACGGCCCGACGGCCTGCACCACCTCCAGTCGGCCGATCCGCACAACATCGTCCGGCTGATCCTGCCCCAGGCCGGCACCCCGAGCGCCCAGACCGAGCAGGCAGCCGACACGCTGCGCCGCTGGCTGGCCGAGGGCATCCTCGTCGCCGACCCGGACCCCGGCCTGTACGTGTACGAGCAGCGGGACGGCGACGGCATGCTCCAGCGCGGGATCATCGGCACCCTGCGGGTCTCGGAGCCCGCAGAGGGCGTGGTCCTGCCGCACGAGGACGTCATGCCGCCCGTGGTCGCCGACCGCGCGGCCCTGATGCGCGCCACCCGCGCGAACCTGGAGCCGCTGCTGCTCACCTACCGGGGCGACGGCGCGGCGGCCGAGGTGGTCGAGCGCACGGCCGAGCGACCGCCGCTGCTGGCCACGACCACCGAGGACGGCTTCCGGCACCGGCTGTGGTCCGTCACCGACCCCGACGACCTGATCCGCATCCAGACCGACCTCGCAGGCCGTCAGGCCCTGATCGCCGACGGCCACCACCGCTGGGCCACCTACCGGCGGCTGCGCGCGGAACACCCCTCCCCCAGCCCCTGGGACCACGGCCTGGTCCTGCTGGTGGACACCGCCCGCTATCCGCTGCGGGTCCGCGCCATCCACCGGCTGCTGCACGGCCTGCCCGTCGCGGACGCGCTCGCCGCGGTGGACGGCCTGTTCCGGGTACGCCGTCTCGACGTGCCCCTGCCGGACGCCCTGGCGGCCCTGGCGGACGCGTCCCGCGCGGGCAACTCCTTCCTGCTGGCCGGCGACGGCGCCTTCCACCTGCTCGACCGCCCCGACCCGGGTCTGCTGGCCCGGACGGTCCCGGCGGACCGCCCGGCCGCCTGGCGCTCCCTGGACGCCACGGTCCTGCACGCCACGCTGCTGGAGCACGTCTGGCGCATCCCGGAGGACTCCCCGGCCCACATCGCGTACATACACGACACGGCCGCGACAGTGGAGAAGGCGGAACGCGACGGCGGTACGGCCGTCCTGATGCACCCCGTCCGCGAGGAGGTCGTCCGCGACCTGGCCCGGCAGGGCGTGACGATGCCCCGCAAGTCGACGTCGTTCGGCCCGAAACCGGCCTCGGGGCTGGTGCTGCGCGCGCTGGAGATCTGAGCGGGCGGCCGCCGGACGCACACGAAAGAGGGCAGACCCCGCGGGGGGTCTGCCCTCTTTCGTGTGACCGGCGTCAGTCCTGGTCGTCGCCGTCCGCGGCCTCCGACACGCCGTCGGCGGGCTTCTCGGCCTTCTCTTCCTTGGCAGCCTCTTCGGCCTTCTCCGCCTTCTCGTCCGCGTGGACCGCCTCGGCGTCATCGGCGTCATCGGCCTCTTCGGGCGCGTCCTCGGGCGCGTCCTCGGACAGGGCGTCGACGAACTCCACGCCGTCCAGCTCGGCGAGCCGGTCCGAGGCGTCCGTGCTGCCGTCCCGGTCGGCCTCCACGGCCTTCGCGAACCACTCCCGTGCCTCGTGATCCCGGCCGACGGCCAGCAGGGCGTCCGCGTAGGCGTAGCGCAGGCGCGCGGTCCACGGCTGCACCGAGTTGGAGGCCAGCTCCGGGCTCTGGAGGGTCACGATCGCCGCGTCCAGCTGGCCCATGTCACGCCGGGCACCGGCGGCGACGAGCCGCATCTCCACCTGTCCGGCCTTGTCCAGCCGCTGCACCTCCGGGGCACCGGCCATCTCCAGCGCCTTCTCCGGCCGGCCGAGGCCACGCTCGCAGTCGGCCATCACGGGCCACAGGTCGACGCTGCCGGTCATCCGCCGGGCGGTGCGAAACTCGGCGAGGGCCTCGCTGTACTTCTGGTTCGCGTACGCCGCGAACCCGGCGGCCTCCCGCACGGCGGCCACGCGGGACGCCAGGCGCAGGGCCACCTTGGCGTAGCCGTAGGCGCCCTCGGGGTCCTCGTCGATCAGCCGGGCGACCATCACCAGGTTCCGGGCGACGTCCTCCGCGAGCGTCTTGGGCAGGCTCTGGAGCTCCTGCCGGACATCCTTGTCGATCTCGTCGCCGGTGACGTCCTCCGGGATCGGCAGCCGCTTGATCGGCTCCCGGTCGCGGTCGCGGTCCCGGTCCCGGTCATCGCGGAACCGGCCACCGCCACGGCGGTCGTCCCGACTGTCCCGGCTGTCCCGTCCGTCCCGGCTGGTCGTCACGGCGGTCGTCACGGCGGAAGCCCCCACGGTCGTCACCGCGACGGTCGTCGCGGCGGTCATCACGGCGGAAACCGCCACCACGGCTGTCATCACGCCGGTCACCCCGGTCGTCACGACGGTCGTCGCGCCGGCCGTAGCCACCGCCGCGGTTGTCGTCGCGACGGAAGCCGCCGCGGTCGTCGTCCCGGCGGAAGGACGAGGGGCGCTCTCCTCGGTCGTCGCGGCGGTCGTCCCGCTGGAAGCCCGGACGCGAACCCCGGTCGCCTTCACGGCGGAAACCGCCACCACGGCTGTCATCACGCCGGTCACCCCGGTCGTCACGACGGTCATCACGGCGGAAACCACCACGGTCGTCACCGCGACGATCGTCACGGCGGTCATCGCGCCGGTCGTCACGGCGGCCGTAGCCACCGCCACGGTTGTCGTCGCGCCGGCCGTAGCCGCCCCGGTCGTCGTCCCGGCGGAAGGAGGGACGGTCACCTCGGTCATCGCGGCGGTATCCGCCACGGTCACCCCGGTCACCACTGTCCCGTCGCCGCTGGTCGCGCTCCGGTCGGTCGTCGGGAGAGTTGGTGGACATGGTGACTCCTGTCTTCGGTACCGCAAGCATTGTAAAAACAAAAGGACCCCTGGTCCCAGCTGAACGCTGGGACCAGAGGTCCTCCAAAGATTGTTCGGCGGCGTCCTACTCTCCCACAGGGTCCCCCCTGCAGTACCATCGGCGCTGTGAGGCTTAGCTTCCGGGTTCGGAATGTAACCGGGCGTTTC
>NZ_JOCB01000133.1 GCF_000718775.1 Streptomyces sp. NRRL S-31 | reverse complement strand
CGGCGGGGCGCGGGCCCGTCCGGGCCGCCCGGTCGGCGTCGGACCACGGCTCCGGGCGCCCCGGCCCGGCGGCGGCCCTCCCCGGTCCGGTCCGCCCCGGTCCGTCACCCGCCTTGCGGGACCGGCTCACCCGCAGGAGTGTGAAACCTGATCGACTCCGCGGGTTGACGACGATGGTCTTGGCAAGGGCTCCGCGGGGGCTTACGTTCGTGCCTCTGGCGCCTGCTCTACGGGCGTAGAGGCTCTGACGGTCGCGTCGAAGGAGCAGCTCATGGCCAACGTCGTCCGCGCCGCTCTGGTCCAGGCCACCTGGACCGGCGACACCGAGTCCATGGTGGCGAAACACGAGGAGCACGCCCGGGAGGCGGCCCGCCGGGGAGCGCGGGTCATCGGCTTCCAGGAGGTCTTCAACGCCCCCTACTTCTGTCAGGTCCAGGAGCCGGAGCACTACCGCTGGGCCGAGCCCGTCCCCGACGGCCCCACGGTGCGCCGGATGCGGGCCCTCGCCCGCGAGACCGGCATGGTGATCGTCGCCCCGGTCTTCGAGGTCGAGCAGTCCGGCTTCTACTACAACACCGCCGCCGTGATCGACGCCGACGGCGGCTACCTCGGCAAGTACCGCAAGCACCACATCCCGCAGGTCGCCGGCTTCTGGGAGAAGTACTACTTCCGGCCCGGCAACCTGGGCTGGCCCGTCTTCGACACCGCCGTCGGCAAGGTCGGCGTCTACATCTGCTACGACCGGCACTTCCCCGAGGGGTGGCGCCAACTCGGACTCAACGGAGCCCAGTTGGTATACAACCCGTCGGCCACCCACCGTGGTCTCTCCGCCCACCTGTGGCAGCTGGAGCAGCCCGCCGCGGCCGTCGCCAACGAGTACTTCGTCGCCGCCATCAACCGGGTCGGACAGGAGGAGTACGGCGACAACGACTTCTACGGGACCTCGTACTTCGTCGATCCGCGCGGGCAGTTCGTCGGCGACCCGGCCGGTGACAAGGACGAGGAACTCCTCGTCCGCGACCTGGACTTCGGCCTGATCGAGGACGTGCGGCAGCAGTGGGCCTTCTACCGCGACCGCCGCCCCGACGCCTACGAAGGGCTGGTGCGGCCATGACCGACCTCTACTCCCGGCACCGCCGGGTCATGCCCGACTGGCTCGCCCTCTACTACGACGACCCCATCGAGATCACCCACGGCGAGGGACGCCACGTCTGGGACTCCACGGGCCGCAGATACCTGGACTTCTTCGGCGGCATCCTCACCACCATGACCGCGCACGCGCTGCCCGAGGTGACCAAGGCGGTCACCGAGCAGGCCGGCCGGATCGTCCACTCCTCCACCCTCTACCTCAACCGGCCGATGGTCGAACTCGCCGAGCGCATCGCCCAGGTGAGCGGCATCCCGGACGCCCGGGTGTTCTTCACGTCCTCCGGCACCGAGGCCAACGACACCGCGCTGCTGCTCGCCACCGCCCACCGGCGCAGCAACACCGTGCTGGCCATGCGCAACAGCTACCACGGCCGCTCCTTCGGCGCGGTCGGCATCACCGGCAACCGCGGCTGGTCCCCGACCTCCCTGTCCCCGGTGCAGACCCTGTACGTACACGGCAGCGTGCGCACCCGGGGCCCGTTCGCCCACCTCGACGACCAGGCGTTCACCGACGCCTGCGTCGCCGACCTCAGGGACCTCCTCGGCCACATCCGGCTGCCGGCCGCGCTGATCGCCGAACCGGTGCAGGGCGTCGGCGGGTTCACCTCGCCGCCCGACGGCCTGTTCGCCGCCTTCCGCGAGGTGCTCGGCGCCCAGGGCATCCTGTGGATCGCCGACGAGGTGCAGACCGGCTGGGGCCGCACCGGCGACCACTTCTGGGGCTGGCAGGCGCACGCCGGCAGCGGCCCGCCGGACATCGTCACCTTCGCCAAGGGCATCGGCAACGGTGCCTCCATCGGCGGGGTGATCGCCCGCGCCGAGATCATGAACTGCCTCGACGCCCACAGCATCTCCACCTTCGGCGGCACCCAGCTCACGATGGCCGCGGGCCTCGCCAACCTCACCTACCTCCTGGAACACGACCTCCAGGGCAACGCCCGGCGCGTCGGCGGGCTGCTCATCGAGCGGCTGCGGGCCGCCGCCGCCCGGCTGCCCGGCGTACGGGAGGTACGCGGACGCGGGCTGATGATCGGTGTCGAACTGGTCGAGCCGGGCACGGACGACGCCGACCCGCGGGCCGCCGCGGCCGTCCTGGAGGCGGCCCGGGAGGGCGGGCTGCTCATCGGCAAGGGCGGCGGACACGACACCAGCGCCCTGCGGATCGCCCCGCCGCTGTCACTGACCGTCGCCGAGGCCGAGGAGGGCGCGGCGATCCTGGAACGCGCGCTGCGCGACACGTACGGCAGCGGCTGAGGCGCGCGCCCCGAACCGTCCGGGAGCCGCACGCCGGAGCCGGTGCGCACCGCCCGCACCGGCTGGTCGCGAGAGCGGACCCCCGGCCGGCACCCGCACCCGGCGGGGCCCCGCGAGGTCCGCGACCGCCGACGGCTCCACCGCGCCCGGGGCCCGCCAACCGCCGGCCGCGCCCCGGCCACACCGTTCACCCTGGTCATCCCGGGAGGAGAGGGACCATGAGCAGCCGCACCGTCATCCGTGGCGGACTCGTCGTCACCGCGTCGGACGAGATGCACGCCGACGTCCTGATCGAGGACGGCCGCGTCGCCGCCCTCGCCGCCACCGGCACCCCCGCCGCCGGGGCGTTCACCGCCGGGGCGTTCACCGAGGAGCCGGGCGGGACGGGGACCCCGCCCGGCGGGTGGGGGAGGGTCATCGACGCCACCGGGAAGTACGTCCTCCCGGGCGGCGTCGACGGCCACACCCACATGGAGATGCCGTTCGGCGGCACCACCGCCGCGGACACCTTCGAGACCGGCACCCGCGCCGCGGCCTGGGGCGGCACGACGACCATCGTGGACTTCGCCGTGCAGAGCGTCGGCCGCTCCCTGCGCGAGGGTCTGGACGCCTGGCACGCCAAGGCCGAGGGCAACTGCGCGATCGACTACGCCTTCCACATGATCGTCTCCGATGTGCGCCAGGAGACGCTGAAGGAGATGGACCTGCTGGTGGAGGAGGGCGTCACCTCCTTCAAGCAGTTCATGGCCTACCCCGGCGTCTTCTACAGCGACGACGGGCAGATCCTCCGCGCCATGCAGCGCGCCGCGGACAACGGCGGACTGATCATGATGCACGCCGAGAACGGCATCGCCATCGACGTGCTGGTCGAACAGGCCCTGGCCCGCGGCGAGACGGACCCCCGCCACCACGGCGAGGTCCGCAAGGCCCTGCTGGAGGCCGAGGCCACCCACCGCGCGATCCGGCTCGCCCAGGTCGCCGGCGCCCCGCTCTACGTCGTGCACGTCTCCGCCAGGGAGGCGGTGGCCGAACTGGTCCGCGCCCGCAATGAGGGCGCACACGTCTTCGGCGAGACCTGCCCGCAGTACCTGTTCCTGTCCACCGACAACCTCGCCGAACCCGGCTTCGAGGGCGCCAAGTACGTCTGCTCCACGCCCCTGCGGCCCAAGGAGCACCAGGCCGCCCTGTGGCAGGGGCTGCGCACCAACGACCTCCAGGTCGTCTCCACCGACCACTGCCCCTTCTGCTTCACGGGCCAGAAGGACCTCGGCCGTGGCGACTTCTCCAAGATCCCCAACGGCCTGCCGGGCGTCGAGAACCGCATGGACCTGCTCCACCAGGCCGTCGTGGAGGGCCGCATCTCACGCCGCCGCTGGATCGAGATCGCCTGCGCCACCCCGGCCCGCATGTTCGGCCTCTATCCGAAGAAGGGCACCATCGCCCCGGGCGCGGACGCGGACATCGTCATCTACGACCCGCACGCCGAACAGGTGCTGTCCGCCGCGACCCACCACATGAACGTGGACTACTCGGCGTACGAGGGCCGGCGCGTCACCGGCCGGGTCGAGACGGTCCTCTCGCGCGGCGAACCCGTCATCGACCGGAGGGAGTACACCGGCCGCGCCGGACACGGCGTCTACACCCCGCGCTCCACCTGCCAGTACCTGAACTAGGAGCGGTGCCCATGGACTTCGGACTCGTCCTGCAAACCGACCCGCCCGCCTCCCGCGTCGTCAGCCTGATGCGACGGGCCGAACGCAACGGCTTCCGCTACGGCTGGACCTTCGACTCCGCCGTGCTCTGGCAGGAGCCGTTCGTGATCCACAGCCAGATCCTGGCGAACACCCGGGAACTGAAGGTCGGCCCGATGGTCACCAACCCGGGCACCCGCACCTGGGAGGTCACCGCCTCCACCTTCGCCACCCTCAACGACATGTTCGGCAACCGCACCGTCTGCGGCATCGGCCGCGGCGACTCCGCGATGCGCGTCGCCGGCCGCAGACCCGAGACCCTCGCCCGGATCAGCGGGGCCATGAAGGTCATCCGCGCCCTCGCCCGCGGCGAGGAAGCCGACGTCGGCGGCACCAGGATCCGCTTCCCCTGGGTCCGGGAGGGCGCCGAACTCCCCGTCTGGATGGCCGCGTACGGCCCCAGGGCGCTGAAGCTGACCGGTGAGGAGGCGGACGGGTTCATCCTCCAGCTCGCCGACCTGTACCTGACCGAGTACATGGTGAGGGCCGTCAGGGACGCGGCGGCCGCCGCCGGCCGGGACCCGTCCGAGGTGACCGTCTGCGTCGCCGCCCCCGCCTACGTCACCGAGGACGACTCGCCCGCGGCCCTCGCGCACGCCCGCGACCAGTGCCGCTGGTTCGGCGGCATGGTCGGCAACCACGTCGCCGACCTGGTCGCCAGATACGGCGCGCACTCCGCCCGGATCCCCGCGGAACTCACCGACTACATCGCGGCCCGGCAGGGCTACGACTACGCCCACCACGGGCGCAGCGACAACCCGGACACCGCGTTCGTGCCCGACGAGATCGTGGACCGGTTCTGCGTCATCGGCCCGGTCGAGCGGCACGTCGAGAAACTGACCGCGCTCCGCGCCCTGGGCGTCGACCAGTTCGCGGTGTACGACATGCACGACGCGCAGGAGGCGACGATCGACGCCTACGGCAGCCGCGTCATCCCCGCCGTCAACTCCTGACCGCCTCCCCGCGCTCCGCCCCCCGTTCTCCCCTCCCCGCCGTCCCGGGGAGGGGACCGCTGCCCCCGCCGTCCCGGGAGGGCCGGTGCCCCCGCCGTCCCACCGGCCGCGCGACCGCCGGGCGCCCGTGCGCCTGCGTCCTCGTCCCGTCGCCCCGGGCCGGGCGGAAACCGGCCGGTAGCCGGGCGTTGTCCGGCAGGATGCCGGTGAGCCGCTCCGGACCCGCCCGGCGGATCGCGCGAGCGGGCACCATGGCGGCGGGAGGGGATGACGCATGAGCGAAGCCGGGACCGCGCCCGCTGCCGACCGCACCACCGCCGCGCTCGCCCGCGCGGACGGGTTGTCCGTACCGCTCGAACCGGACGCGTACCAGGGGCTACGCGGGCCGGACCTGGACGCCCTGACGGACGAACTGGAGTCGGCCCTGCGGGAGCCGGCCCGGGACCGGGACGCGTCCGGCACCACCGCGCGGATCGCGGCGCGGCTCGGCCGCTGCCGCGCCGTGCGGTTCCTGCTGACCGGCGACCCGGCCGACCGGGAGCGGGCGCTGTCGCTGCTGGAGGAGGCCCGCACCTCGGCCGTGCTCGGCGAGAAGGACCGGGAGGCCGCGTACCGGGACCTGGTGGCGCTGGTCGGGTCCCGGCTGGTGCGGCTCAGCCGCGACGTCACGGCGGGGCCCGGGAACCAGTGGACCGTCGACCGGCTCATGTCCCTCGTCACACACGGCACCCCCGCCGCCGAGGGCGGCACGGGCGTGGTGGAGGACAGCGAGCTGCTCGTCCGGCTGCTGCTGGCGCGCGAGCACCCGGACATGCCCCCGCACCTGCGCGACCAGCTCCTGGCGTTCGCCGGCATGACCGACGCGCTCAAGTCCGGTGACACCGGTGCCCTCGTCCGCCGGGGCCGCGGACTGCTCGACACCATGGCCGGCCCGGCGGTGCCGCAGCCGCTGGGCACCCTGCTGACGATGATGCTCGACCAGATGACGGACGCCGCCACGCTCCCGGACCGGCCCGGGGAGCCGGACACCGAGCCGGCCGGTGCCGCCGACGTCTCTGCGGAGATCCGCGACACCATGACCCGGTTCCTGGCCATGGCCGAGGTGATGTCACCCGGGATCGTCACACCGCGGAACATGTCCGGGCTGCTCGCCGAGCTGACGGGCGAGCAGGGCCCCGCCGCGGGCCGGCAGGGCCGCGCCCCCCTGCCGTCCCGGCTGGTCGCCGCCCTCGTGCACGTCGCCCTCGCCACCCGCACCGGTGACATGGAGGGCTTCCGCGAGGCACTCCGGCTGATGCGCGAGGCGTCCGCCGACGGCGAGTTCGACGAGGACCTCCACGGCGAATGGCTGCGCACCATCGTGCCCGGACTGCTCCTCGGGGCCGCCCTCACCGGCGGCAGCCTCCAGGACGAGGACATGGCCCGCGACCTGTTCGAGGAGCAGTGGTGGGACGGCGACCCCACCAGCGTCACCTCCGTCAACCTGCGCCTGTGCGGCCAGACCGTGAAGTGCCTGACCCGGCTGACCGACGCCCTGGACCGGGGCGACGCCGAGGCCGTCGACGACGTCATCGACGCGCTGTGCGAACTGGAACTGGACGAGACCTACGACCGCGCCGAGGAATGGACCGGCGCCCTGACCGGCTTCGTCCTCGGCGTCGCCTACCTCGGCGGTGTCGTCCTCGCCACCACGGCGGACGACCGGACCGAGCACCTGCGCGCGGCCGTGCACCATCTCCGGCGGGCCGTGGAGACCTCGGTGCGCATGCCCGTCCTGCGCAGCCTCCTCGACATCACCTGGGCCCCGCTGATCACCCTGACCGCGATCGCCGAGTCGGACCCGAGCCGTATCACCGAGGGCGTCCGGCGTGCCCGGGCCGCCCTGGACGACACCGGTTTCACCTCCGACTTCCGGCCCCGGGCACGCGGCGGCATCGCGATCGCCCTGGACACGCTGCACCTGCTCACCGGTGACGCCGGGGCACTGGACGAGGCCGTCGCCGAGCTGACGCGGGCGCTGGCCGAACTCCCCGACGGCGGCCCCGGCGGCGCCGGGCTCACCTGGGACCTGGCCGCGCTGCGCGCCAAGCGGGCCGGCCTCCGGCCGGGGACCCCGGAGGCCGGGGCCGACCTGCGGGCCGCGGTCGGCCTGGCCCGCACCTCGCTGCGGCACTCCGCCGACGACGTCCTGCTCCAGCAAGGTGTCGGCCGCGGCCTGCGCATCGCCCGCGCGGCGGCCGACCGGGGCCGCGCGGCGGCCTTCTGGGCGCTGCGCGCCGGACGCGCCGAGGAGGCGATCGCCTGCCTGGAGGCCGGCCGTTCGCTGGTGCTCGGGGCGGCGGCCGTCTCCGCGGGCGTGGCCGACCGGCTGGCGGCCCTCGGTGAGCGGGAGCTGGCCGAACGCTGGCGGTCCGCCGCCGGCCCCGCCGGGGAACGCGGCGACGACCGCTCCCTGCTGGAACTCTCCGCCGACGCCGGCTCCCCGGGCGGCCTGCGGGCCCGCTCCCCGCTGGACGTGCTCGCCGCGGCGGGCGTGGGCGCCGCCGACCTGCCTGGCGACCTGCGGCGCCGCTCGCTGGACCTGCTGCGCGGGCACGGCGGCACCGACGCGCACCCGGTGTCCGCCTCCGTGTCCGATCTGCGCGCCGGACTGCGGGAGTCGGGAGCGGACGCGCTGCTCTACCTGGTGCCCGGCGTCGACGGCCAGGACGGCGCCGTCCTGGTCGTCACCGCCGACGGCCCGGTGGGGGTGCTGTCCCCGCCCGGCCTGACCCCGGGCGGCCGTGGACCCGTCGCCGAGTACCTGGCGGCCGGCGCGGACCGGCAGCGCCTGGAGGCCGCCGGCGATCGGGACGGTGCCGAGCGGGACCGCGCCGAACGGCACTGGCTGCGTGCCCTGGACGGCCTGTGCGCCTGGGCCGGTGACGTACTCGGCCCAGCGCTGGACCACCTCGGCCTGTGGGACCGCGCCCTGACCGAGTCCGGTGTGCGGGACCGCTCGGTCGGCCCCGACCGCTCCGCCGTCCCCGGCCCTCCCGTTGGCGTCGACCGGTCTGCCGTCCCCGGCCGTCCCGCCGTCCCCGGCCGTCCTGCCGTCCCCGGCCGTCCCGCCGTCCAAGACCGTCCCGTTGGCGTCGACCGGTCTGCCGTCCCCGATCGCTCCGCCGTCCCCGGCCGTCCCGCCGCCGTGCGCCTCGTCGTCGTGCCCTGCGGCGACCTGGGCGTCGTGCCCTGGCAGGCGGCGGTCCTGCGGGCGCCCGCCGGGCACGGCGCCCCGCGACCGGTCCGGGCCTGTGAGGTCGCCGTGCTGACCTACGCCGCGTCCGGCCGGGAGTTCCTGCGGGCCGCGGCCCGCGAGCGGATGGCGCTCACCGACCGGCCCGCGCTGGTCTTCCACGGCGCGGACGACCTGGAGTGGGCCGAGGAGGAGATCGACACCCTGGCCGCCGTCCACTACCCGCACGCCGTGGTGCACCGCCCCGACGACGACCCCGCCACCCCGGAGACGGTGCTGGCGCTGCTCGGCGGCCGGGCCGCCGCCCCGGCCTCCCTGGTGCACCTCGCCTGTCACGGACTCGCCGGGCCGGACCCCACCCGGTCGGCCCTGCGGCTGGCCGCGCCGGACCCGGCCGGCGCACCGTCCGCGACCGGCGACCTCACGCTGAGCACCCTGCTGGAGACGCCCGCCGAGGGCGACGCCTTCCGGTCCGCCGGGCCCCTCGTCGTGTGCGGCGGCTGCGAGACGGACCTGACCACCCGCGACCACGACGAGGCGCTGACCGTCACCTCGGTACTGGTGCACCGGCTGGCCGCCGACGCCATCGGCTCCCGGTGGAAGGTCGACGACATGCGCTCCGAACTGCTCATGCTCGTCCTGCACGACGCCCTCACCCGGGGACTCGCGCCACCGGACGCGCTGCGCGCCGCCCAGCGCTGGATGCTCACCCCGCCGGACGAGCGCCCGCCCGTCCCGGCGCTGGAGGGCCTCTCGGCCGCCCGGCGGCTCGCGGAGGACTTCCGCGACCGGCCCGACACCTGGGCGGCCTTCGTCCACCACGGCAACCCGGCACCGGCGGCACCTCCCGCCAGGCCGGAGCAAGGAGAACGCGTATGACCTCGGAGGACCTGCTGAGGCTCCTGGAGAGCCACTGGACCACCGTCAGCACCGGGCTGGACGCGGCCGACCTCCGTCAACTGGCCGGCATCCTGCGGGAGATGCGCGACGAGACGGCCGCCGGGAACACGACGGCCGTCGCCCGTGCCGTACGCCGGCTGAAGCGCACCCTGTCCGCGCTGCCGCCCGGCCACCCGGTGGCCGAGGCGCTCGGCGGCCACCGCTACGCCACCGCCACCCGCGAACTGCCCGCCCTCACCACGATCGACGCGGTGATCGGCGTCCTCGGCACCCCGCCGCCCGACCCCGCCGACCTGCTCCGGACGGCCCGCCGACGGCTGCTCGCCGCCCCCGCGCTGTCCGAGTCCGAGCACGCCGCGCTGACCGGGAGCGGACAGGCACCGCCCGGCGGCCCGGACGCGCCCGCCGCGCTCATCCGGCTGCGCGACCCGGACCACGGCGTCCGCTACCCCCGCTTCCAGTTCCGGCCCGGCACCGCCGAACCCCTGCCGGTCGTCCGCCGGATCAACGTACTGCTGCGCGCGGACCGGGACCCCTGGGGCGCCGCCGGCTGGTGGCTGGGCGGCAACCGGTGGCTGGGCGGCGTCCCCGCCGACCTGCTCGGTGTCCTGCCGGACGACGCGCTGGAACGCGCCGCCGCCGAACTGGTGGGGGCCGTCTGATGGGTCCCCAGATCCCGCCCGAGGGCGTCGCCATGGAGCCGGTGCGCCACATCCTGCCCGCGGGCACCGTGCTGTGGCGGTGCCACGAGGAGCGGTACGCGGCCGGCGAGTTCAACCCGACCGTCGCGCACGAGTTCTTCAAGGGCAGCCGCTTCGATCCCACCGCGAAGGACCCCTACCCCTACCTCTACGCCGCCCTCGACCCGGTCACCGCCCTCAGCGAGGTCCTGCTGCGCTCCGTGGAGTTCGGCGCCGACGGGGTGCGTCTGATCCCCTGGGCACAGGCGTCCCGGTACGTCCTGTCCGCGGTCCGCACGACGGCGGAACTCTCCCTGGTCGACCTGACGACCGCCGAGGCACTGGCCGCCGTCTGGCAGGACGACTGGCTGATCGACACCGAGGAGTACGCCGGCACCCGGTACTGGGTGCGGGTCATCCGCGAACGGTGCGGCGACGCGCAGGGGCTGTGGTGGACGTCCAAGCGCTGCCGGCCGCGCAACGCGCTCCAGCTGTTCCAGGACCGGTGCCCCGACCCGCCCCTCGACCCGCGCCCCGGGCGGTCGCTGAGACTGGCGTCCGCGGACGACGTGCGCGAGGTCAACCGGCTGCTGGCGCCGGTTGGCGCCGTCGTCTCCGTCCCGGAGGAGTGAGCAACCGTAGGCACGGCACCGCCCCGGCCCTCACGCGGAGGGCCGGGGCGGTGCCGTGCCTACGGGCTCAGTGGCGTGGTGCCGGAGCGGGCAGCAGCGGCCAGTCACGGGACAGGCGCATCGCCGACTCGCTGACGGCGGGATCCTTCGCCGCGGTCATCACCCCGTGCAGGTACTCGTGCGCGGCGGCCTCGTGCAGCTCGCGGACCGCGGCGATCCGCGCGTTGGCGGCCTCCCTGCGGTCCCGCTGCCGGGACTCGGCCGTCCTCTGCGCGGCCCGGGCCCGCTCGGTGGCGGCCAGGCTCCGCTCGCGCTCGGCCCGCAGTTCCGCGCGCCGCTCCAGCGAGGTGCGGAAGGCGTCCAGGAACGGGTGTTCCCGGAACAGGCCGAGCAGGAAGCCGACACCGCCCGAGAGCAGCAGCAGGGCGCAGAACAGCCAGGTCACCGTCGTGGTCGTCAGGTGCAGCCGGTCCACCAGCGTCGTCGGGCCGGCCGCGGAGCCGCCGAGCCCGCGGAAGCCCGAGGTGCCGCCGCCGACCGGCGCGGGCGTGTCGTGCTGCATCACGAACCTGGCGCGCAGCGTGCCGAGCAGCCAGGTCAGTCCGCCCCACACGCCCAGCAGGGAGAGCGCGGGGAACCAGCCGCCGCGCGGCGAACCGGTCGCCGTGCGCCACCGCAGCATGTGCCCCGCCAGGTGCGGCAGGATCAGCATGATGACGGCGGACGAGACGGCGAGCGTGCCGGACATCAGGTCGCCGCCGGTGCTGCCGACCCCGTGGAAGGGCTGGTAGGCGACCCAGTAGACCGGCACTTCGACGGCCATGATGACCAGCAGCAGACTCAGGCTCAGCCAGCGGGGCAGCCCGGGGCGGGTCGTCATGCCCTCCCAGCCCTCGGCCGACCCGACGGCTTCGGTCTCCCGCCGGGCGGCACGGTAGTCCTCCCCGAGCGCCGCCGACGGGGTGCCGTCCGGCGCGGCGCCCGCCGTGGGCACCGACTGCCAGTCGTCGCGGTCCGCGCCCTCCTCCTTGCCCGGGGCCTGACCGGTGCCGTCCGCGGGGCCGGTGCCGTCCGCCGCGAGGCCGGGTCCGGTGCCGTCCGGGGCCCGGGTGCGGCCGTCCGCGGGTCCGGCCGGTTCCGGGAAGCGGGCGCGCAGCCAGCGGTCCTCCACCCGTTCGCGCAGCCGGTCCCGGAAACGCAGCCAGCGTGAGGAACGGGTCGCGAGCAGGTTGAGCTGGCGCCGGGCCGCCTCGATGTTCCGGTCGGCCTCCCGCAGCCGTTCGTCCAGCAGCCGGGTCTCGGCCTCGCCCGTGGTCACGTCGGACTCCGCCTGGGCGTCCTGGAGCCGGGCCACCTCCTCCCGCAGCCGCAGCTCCTCCTCGATGCGGGACACCACGGCGTCCCGCAGCGAGGCCAGCTCGGCGAAGTAGGGCAGCCGGTCGCCGCTGTGCAGCACCCACGGGTCCAGTGTCTTCTTCCGCCCGGCCGTCACGCCCCGCTTGCGGGCGTCGGCCATCAGGCCGCCGGTTTCCCAGGTCTCGAGGACCAGGGGCCGGCGGCCGACGAGGCCGGCGGAGCCGGGTCCGGGCCCGGGCCGGGCGGTCTGCTGTCCGGTACGCCTGGGGAACGGCACATACCGGGTGAGCCGCCGTCGGCGCGGACGCGGTCCGTCGGTGCTCGTATCAGTGCTTGTAACGGGTGTCGACATGTGCCTCGGCCCTCCCCTCCAGCGCTTCCGTCCAGAAGGACTCGAAGTCGTCGGCCTCGCTGGGTTTCGCCTTGTACTGCATGCCGAGCCCGACGGGGAAGACCTCCATCCCCTTGATGCCCGGCAGCCCCCGCTTCTTGACGAGGGTGTCGATGACCTTCTTCCGCCCGGCCTCGGTGGTGAGGTCCTGGTGGGACAGGACGAACTCCGGGTCGGCCTGCTGGAAGTCGCTCACGACGAGCAGCTTGGGCGTCGGCCCGTCGCCGGGGAAGCTCTCCCCGATGCGGGCCAGCGCGCCCCACACGTCCGAACCGTTCTGGGTGCGCGCGCACTTGAGTTCGGCGAGCGCCGCGGCGGCCGCCTCTCCCTGGGCACCGGCCCGCTGCGCCTTCTGGTCGGTGTTCGCCTCGTGCGGCGGGTCGAGGTCCACCTGGCGCTGCCGGCAGGAGGAACTGCGCGAGGAACGGGTGATGGGCGCGTAGTCGACGGTTCCGCACTTCTGGTCGGCGAGGAACTCGATGAGGCTGTCCTTGAGCTTGGCCTCCGAGTCGAACCCCTCCTTCACCGCGGCGGCGGACCCGGAACCGTCGACGACCACCCCGCAGGGCGTGGTGAGGGCCTCCTCCTGCTTGGTGCAGGACACGAGGGCGGAGAGCGCGCACACCAGCGGGACGACGACGGCGAACCGGCGGGCGGCGCGGACGGTGGACCGGTGACCGGTCCGGACCGAGTGATGCACGATGACGTTCCCTGGCCTTCCTGGGATACGGGGAGCGGGGAAACGGCGGACGCGGAGCGGGGCGGGCGGGGTCATCGCCCGCGCGCACCGCTCGCGACGCCGCCGCGCGCCGCCTGGTGGTCGAGGATGTGCAGCGCCTGCGCCACGGCCGACGGGTCGGTGTTCCGGCCGGCCGGCCCCGTGCCGTACCAGCGGTCGGTGAGCAGGCCGTCGTCCAGTTGGGCCCAGGTGGCGTCCAGGGCGACCGCGCCGGGCAGCCAGCCCGTGGGCCGCGCCCCGTCGACACGGCCGTCACGCCGGGTGCGCGCCCAGGCGCCGTCCCAGTAGCAGGCCAGCAACTGGTTCGCCTCGTCGCCGAGTTGCTGGGCCTGCTGGCGGCACACGGAGGCGGCCGAGCGCCACTCGCCGACCATCTGCCCGAACCGGGCGAGCGCGGCCGGCGCGGGTTCGTCGCGCACGGTGTACTGGGTCACCACCCGCACCGACTCGGCCTGGATCCGCACGAGCAGCGCGCGGTGCGCCGAGAGGGTGCGGGAACGCAGCCGCGCGGTACCGCGCCGCACCTGCGCGTGCAGGCCCAGCACGTAGGGCGGGAGGGCGGTGTCGTCGTCCGGAGTGCCGCCCGCCGCCGCGTCCGTGAGAAATTCCAGGAGACCGGCCGCGTCCCGGCGGCCGTGAAAACGGGCACGTGCGGAAGACAGCCGTCCGGCTTTCAGTCGTCGGACCCGGACATTTATTCGAGCTTTGTTGATCATTTTTGAAGAGCCCCCATTCGTCGCGGGCGGTCCGGGTGGGAAGGCGCCGCGATGGGGGAAGAGTAGCGGAGCGAAACCCCTTGCGGACCCGGCGTTCCGAGGGGAACCGATCATTCTTCGCGGGGTTCCGGAAAACAACCGGATCCCGCCCGGCGGACACCCGGAGATAAGCCTTCCGGCAATTGCGGGCCGCCCTCGGCACGCTGGATACTCCAAGCCGGTAAGAGGAGGAGACGCCGTGGAAATGCGCCTCGACGGGACGCACTACCCGTTGGAAACACTGGGCCCGGGAAAACGGCTCGGCATCTGGTTCCAGGGCTGCTCGCTGGCCTGCGCCGGCTGCATGTCCCGGCACACCTGGGACCCGGAGGCGGGGACGTCCACCACGGTCTCCGAGGTGCTCGCGCTGTGGCGGCGGGCCCTCGCCGAAGGCGCCGACGGCCTCACCGTCAGCGGCGGAGAGCCGTTGCAGCAGGCGGCGGCGCTCGCGGAACTCCTCACCGGTGCGGCACGCCTGCGGGACGGGGCCCGGCGCCACGAGGGGAGCGCCGGACCCCGCCCCGCCGACCTGCTGGTGTACACCGGGTACGAGACCGAGGAACTGACCTCGCGCCGGTGGGCCGCCCTCGGCGGCGCGGACGCCGTGATCACCGGCCGGTACCGGGTGGCGGAGCCCACCCGGCTGGCCTGGCGCGGCTCGGCCAACCAGCGGATCTTCCCGCTGACCCCGCTGGGCGCCGCCCGCTACGCCCCCCACCTCCGTCGGGAGACACCGGGCCCGCGCCTCCAGGTCGTCCCGGGCGCGGACGGGGGGCTGCGCCTGCACGGCGTTCCGCTGCCCGGTGAACTGAACGCACTGGAGCGCCGGTTGCGGCAGGACGGGGTGACCCTCAGCGAGCGGAGCTGGCGGCCGTGAGCAGCCGGGCGTGGCTCTCCTCCGGCGTGACCAGCAGCACCGACCAGGAGGGATCCCGGCGCAACTCCTCCCGGACCGCGTCCAGCAGCCGCCGGGCCACCGTCTCGACGGGCAGGCCGCCCCGGCCCGAGCCCAGCAGCGGAAAGCAGATCGAGGACATCGGCAGAGAGAGGAACTCGCTCTCGTGGCGGGCCAGTTCGAACGACCTGCGCACCACCTCGCCCAGCACGGCGGGGGACACGTGATAGCGGTCGCCGTCCCCGACCGGGGTGGCGATCGCCGCGTGGTGGATGCGCCGCACGCCCTGGGCGGCCAGGGCACCGGACGACGTGGGGACGACCGTGCCCGGCCGCACGGGCAGGCCCGTCCTGCCGTGCGTCCGCAGCCAGACGCCCAACTCCCGGGCGAGGACGTCGTCGACGATCTCGCCGGCGGCGTCCCGCAGCGCGGCGGCCCGCCGCAGCGCGCCGGAGACCGTGGGACGGAACGTCTTGGACATCTCCAGGTAGGTGTTCTCCGAGGAGACCAGGACGTCCACGTCCCGCACCTCCTCGATCGGGCAGACCCGGACGGTGATCCGGCCCGCCGGGGCGGCGGTCGCCGGCCGGACGCCCGGGCGGGCCGGGCGGCGCGGCGGCACGGCGGCGGAGGGCGCGTCCGACGGCAAGACCCCCGGCCCGGACGCCGCCGGCTCCGCCACCACGTCGACCTGTGGGCCGGCGGGCCGGTCGGCGCCCGCCTCCCGGGCCACGGCCAGCAGCGCCGCCGCGAGTTCGGCGATGACGTCGCGCTCCTGGCTCTTGCGGAACCGCTCGGTGGTCACGCCGTAGACGGCCGCCGCGGCCTTGCGTCGGTCGGTCCCCGGAACCCCGCGGCGCGCGGCGAAGATCCCGAACGAGTGCGCGGCGGCACGCGCCAGCGGATCGCAGGAGTCGTCGTCCCGCACCGGGCGCCCGCCGGCCAGCCGCCGCGCCGCCGCGCCGAGCAGTTCCTCGATGCCGGTCTGCTCGTCCTCCGGTCCGGCGCTCAGCCCGGCCGCGACGGCGGTCTGGCGCAGCGCGTCCCTGGTGCAGTGGCGCAGCCCGGGCAGGCCGCGACGCCTCAGTTCCCTGAGTTCGGCCACGAGGCTCTCGTGCGAGGGCAGGGGGTGCATGCTGCGCATCGTAGCCCCGGCCGGGGACCGGCTGAAGATCTGGGAAACCGCCCCTCACCCGACGGGAACCGGGATATGTTCGTCGCCCCGCGGCCCGCGCGCCCGGCCGGTGCGACCCGCTCCACGGCCTCCCGGTCCATCCAGCGCGCCTCCCGGAAGGCCGGAAGATGACGACCACGCCGCCCACCCGATTCGTCGACTCCGCGGACGGGGGCTTCACCAACGCCCGGGTCAGGGAGACCCGTCCGGTCCTCGCCGAGGTGCCCCGCGATCTGGCGGACCGCTTCCTGCTCGTCGCCGTCCTCTCCGAGGCGCGCAGGCCGGCCGAGGCCGTCGTGCTGCGCGTCCGTGACCTGACGGCACGTCACGGCATGGCGGAGATACCCCTGGTCCTCAAGTGGTACCACCGGCTGCACGCCCCGGACCCGGAGGTGGAGCGGGAGCTGCGCGAGCTGGGCGCGGCCCCGGCTCCCCACCTGGAACGCCTCCTGGAGACCGGTGACGCGCACGGGCACCCCTGGCACCTGTACTGGTCGCACGGCGAGGAGACCCTGGAGCGGTACCACGAGGACCACCGCGACGGCCTGCGCCCCGACGCCGTCCACGCCGTGGTGCGCCAGCTCTGCGACGCCGTCACCGCCCTGCACGAACGGGGCGTGGTGCACCGGGACATCACCCCCGACAACATCATGGTGCAGAGCCGCCGCGGGGACACCGCCGACCTCGTCCTCGTCGACTTCGGCGCCGCCGCCCACCGCCCCGACGAGGCGCTGGAACCCCGGACCGACTGGCGCGGCAAGCCCCTGTACCTCGCCCCGGAGGCCGGGCTGCTCCGGCAGACCGTCTCCGAGGCGGGCGACTGGTGGTCGGTCGGCATGGTCACCGCCCAACTCGCCCTCGGCCGGCACCCCGTCGAGTTCCGCCGGGACGAGGAGGTGCTCGCCGAGATCGCCACCCACGACCCCGACGTCAGCGGCATCACCGACCGCAGGACCCGCGCCCTCTGCGAGGGACTGCTCACCCGGGCCCCCGAACACCGCTGGGGGGCCGGGCAGGTGCGGGACTGGCTGGACGGCCTGGACCCCGACGTCGCCCCGCGCACCGACGGCCGGATCTTCCCCGACGACCCCGCGCGCCCCGCGATCCGGCCCTTCCCGTTCATGGGGCAGGAGTTCACCGGCACCGACCGGCTCGCCCTCCACCTGGACCAGAACCACGTCTCCGCGGCCCGCATGCTGGCCGACGACGCCGACCGGGCCCAGCTCGTGGAGTGGCTGGGCCAGTTCGAGACCGTCGGCGACCGCAGCCCCGAGGAACTGGTCAGGCTCGCGGCCCTGCGCACCGAACTGGCCGGGGCCCCCTCCGTCGCGACCGTCGTACGGCTGCTGAACTGGCTCGGCCCCGGCCTGGACGTCTCCTGGCACGGAGCCCCCCTGGACGCGCTCACCATGCGCCGGCTCTGCGAGGGGGCCCGGCGCGGGCACTCCGACGCGATGGCGCTGATCAGATACCTGGCGGCCCACCCCGAGGTGCTGACCGGTCTCGCGCAGCGGCCACGCGGCCACGGCCTGGACCGGACGGACCACGCGTGGCGCGTCCTGCGCGCCCGGTGGGAGCCCACCGTCCGGGAACTGGCCGCGGGCCGCCGGGAGCGGGCGGCCCTCGCCCGCACCGTCGCGGTGGACGCCTGGCTGCTCCAGCTGGCGCGCGAACCCGAGCGCACCCGGGGACAACTCACCGACCTGCTGGTCCGGCTGCGCGCGCAACTCCCCGAACCGGTGCCGTGGTTCGACGCGCTGCTCGCCGCGCACGACGACGACCTGCGCCTCGTCGCCGCCCTCCGGCTCGCCGACTTCGCGCAACGGGACGCGGGCGCCCTCAGGGCCAGACGGCTGGAGGAGGAGCACGCGCGGCTGCTCGCGGCCGACCAGGACGGCCTGCGGACCGTACTGCGGCGGCTGGACCGCCTGCCCACCCTGGGCTGGGCGCTGCTCGGCGCCACCGTCGTCACCGCGCCCTGGGGCTTCGTCATCGGCCTCGCGGACGTACTGGGCCGCGCCTCCCAGGAGGACGTCGTCACGGCCTGGCTGGAGGCGCTGCCGGCCGCCGCGTTCGTCTTCGTGGTGGAGCTGTGGACCGCCGTGTACATCGGCCCGCCCTTCTACCATCCCACGCGCTCACTGGCGGGCCTGCTGATCCGCAGCGCCGAGCGCCCCGGCCGGCTGGCCCGCACCCGGATCGGCCGCTGGGCCGGGGCGGCACTGCTCGTGCTCGCGGTCGTCCTGGGCTTCTACGCCATCGCCGCCGTGCCGTGGCTGTGGCCGCTCGCCTCGGCCGTCGCCGTCGCCGCGTGGAGTCTCCGCCGCGGCTGGGCCTGGCGCCGCCTGCGCCGAGGCCACCGGCCCCGCCGGGACGGCCACGGCCGCCGGGGGTGGTGGCGGAGGTTCAGGGCACGCCGGGGGACGGCTGACGGTGGCCGCCGGTGGCGCTGGTGGCCGGGGTTCGGGACACGGCGGGAGATGGGCCCGCGTGCGGCACGGACGCGTTTCTGGCGGCGTGAGCCGGGGGCACGGGCGGAGGCGGGCGGCGGTGGCCGCCGGTGGCTGTGGGGTGGGTCCCGGCAGGGAGTGGACCCGAGTGCCGCGGGGACGCGGCCCGGGCGGCGGTCGGCGGTCGGCGGCGGTCGTCCGTGGTGGTGGCCGTGGAGCGGGTCCCAGCAGGGAGAGCCGCCGAGTGCCGCGCGGACGGGGCCGTGGCGGCGTGTGGCCGGGGCACGGGCGGAGGCGGGCGGCGGTGGCCGCCGGTGGCTGTGGGGTGGGTCCCGGCAGGGAGTGGATCCGAGTGCCGCGGGGACGCGGCCCGGGCGGCGGTCGGCGGTCGGCGGCGGTCGTCCGTGGTGGTGGCTGTGGGGTGGCTCCCGGCAGGGAGAGCCGCCGAGTGCCGCGCGGACGGGGCCGTCGCGGCGTGAGCCGGGGGCACGGGCGGAGGCGGGCGGCGCTGGCCGCCGGTGGCGGTGGTGGTGGCGCGCGCGCCGGGCGCGGCCGGGTGCCGGGCACCGGAGCCGGACCGCCC
>NZ_JOCB01000132.1 GCF_000718775.1 Streptomyces sp. NRRL S-31 | reverse complement strand
CCCCCGCACCGGGCCTGGTCCGCCCTGCCTCCGCCCACCTGCCCCGCCCCGCGCCGAAGCGGTACGTCTTCACCGGCCCGGCACCGGACCCTCCGCCGATCCGCACGCATGCCCCGCACCCCACCGGGTACGCGAGCCGGGAGCACGCCCGGGCACGACCCGCCCGGGCAGCCCGTACCACCGCCGCTACCTGGGGATCAGCCATGGAGACACCCGCCCACCACGACCAGCCGACGCCGGCCCAGCAGGCACTGGACGCGCTGGCCGTGAACGCCGAGGACCAGACCGCGCTGGACACCCTCGCGCACAGTGACGTACTCGTCCCGGTGCCGGACGACGCGGTGAACGGAGAAGGCGCCGACGCCACGACGGTCGCCCTGCCCGTTCTGGAACAGCCCGGTGGCGACCCGGTCGTGCCGGTGTTCACCACGGAGGGCGAGATGGCCGAGCTGCTGCCGTTCGTCTCGCGCTACCGCCTGATCCCGCTCGGCGCGCTCGCCGCGCAGTGGCCCGAGGACGACCTCTCCCTCGCCATCGACGGCAGCTCCTCCCACTCCCTGACCCTCACCTCGCAGGGCGTGCGCACGCTGCTGGTCCGCTGAGCGCGACGCCTCGGCCCCGCCTGTGAGGCCGGTGAGACCGGTGAGACCCGTGCGACCAGCGGGCGCGACGCCGGCCCGCAACCAGCGCCGACCGGCCCGCCCGGAACCGCCGCCGTCACCGGGTGGGCCACCGGCCCGACCGCCCGCGCGCACCTGACCGGGCACGGTGCCGAGATCCTGCCGGACGGAGCCGAACCGCTGCTCTAGCCCGCTCGCTCCTGCTCGGCCAGCATGCGCCGCAGCACCGCCCGCTGGAGCGGCAGCACCTCGGTGTGCAGCGCCCGGCCCTTGGGGGTGAGCGCGACCCACACCCCGCGCCGGTCCTCCGCGCACACCGAACGCTCCACCAGGCCGTCCTTCTCCAGCCGGCCGATCAGCCGGGACAGCGCGCTCTGACTGAGGTGGACCCGGCCGACCAGGTTCTGCACCCGGCACTGCTCGCCCTGCTCGGGCCGTTCCGTCGCCAGCATGTCCAGCACCTCGAAGTCGCTCGCGCCCAGCCCGTGCGGGTGCAGGGCGCGGTCGATCTCGCACATCGTGCGCGCGTGCACGGCGAGGATGTCCCGCCAGCGCTCCTCGAGCCGGGTCTCGGCCGTGTTGACTGCCATAACCGCACCGTAGCACCGATCAGGACAATTGTTGACTGTGCAACTAGTGCTGGGCAAAGGCGCTCTTCCGGACCTCAGGCGGCCGGGTCCTGGAGGAGCCCCACCAGGTTGCCGTCGGGGTCCCGCACGGAGGCCACGAGCCGTCCGTTGCCGACGTCCCGTACGTCCTGGAGCGTCTCGGCACCGGCCTCCAGCAGGGCCGCGAGCCGCTCCCGGAGGTCGGTGACGTGCCAGAACGGCACCGGTCCGGTCAGGCCCTGCGCATGCCCGTTCGGGTCCAGGCCGATGTCCTGCCCGGCGGCCCGGAAACCGATGTAGTACGGCTCGTCGACGTACGGCTCGACGCCGAGCAGCGCGGTGAACAGGGCCTTGGCCCGCTCCGCGTCCTTCACGGGGTAGACGATCGTCCGCAGACCGGCGGTCATGGCACTCACTCCTTGTGGGATACGCGACCCGACGGGTGCTCGTCGGTGCTCCCACGCTAGGTCCGGCGAGCCCGCGGCGGCTTCTCCGATCCTGACCGGTCGGCCGTTCGGTACCGGACAACGGCCGCCGAGTCCCGTACCCGTCGGCGTCGCCGGGTCCACAGTGGGAAGACTGCGTACGAGGAGGGGACGGGAGGCGGACGGATGACGGTGACCCCCTCGGGCCGGATGCGGCAGACCATCCTGGAGTGGCTGAAGGACCCGGCCGCCTATTTTCCGGACACGCGCCGCCACGACCTCGGCGAGACCGGCGTCACCGCCCGGGCCATCGCCGCCAAGCTGGGCGTACCCCGCCGGACCGCCCTCGCCCACCTGGACTTCCTCACCCGCCTCGGCGTCCTGCGCATCCACCGCGTCCGCTGCAGTGTCCACTACCGGCGCGACGAGGTCCGCATCGCCGAGGTGGCCCGGATGTTCGAGAAGGGCTGGTGACGCCGACGCCGGAACCCGGAGCCCAGGGGCGTCGTGCCGACCGGAGTCGCGGACGGACGCGGCCTTACGCCTCCACCACCTCGACGGCCCGCGCGCGGCCCGTGTGGAGGTGCTGGCCGAGACCGGCGGCCGTCCCCTCGGGCCGGAGCTCCTGCCGGACGGCGACCTGGTGGTGTGCGACGCCGAACGCGGGCTGCCGCGCGTGGACACGGCCGTCGGCACCGCCCGGGCCGCCGCGCACGCGCCGTACCGGCCGAGCGGAACCGTCGGTGTCGTCGCCGTGGACGACCGGGGCCGTACCGTCCACCACCCGACCCGCCGGCGGTCCGGGTTCCGCATGGTCACCAGTGTCTGCGTCACCGGCGACGACATGGTGCTCGGCAGCTTCCGCGAGCCGGGTGCGGCGGTCTGTGCGCGGCCCGCCGTCCGCTGACCCGGGGGTACCCTGGTCCCGGCCGTGATCACCCGAGAGGGCGGGGCCGAACAGGAGAGACAGCAGCATGACAGCCCCGGAGACGCAGGCGCGCGGCGCCCGTTCCGCGCCGCGCGGGCGCACCGAGTGGCGTGCGCAGGCGCCCGTGGTCGCGGTCGTGGCCCTCGGCGGCGCGCTCGGCGCGATCGCCCGCTACGCGCTCACGCTCGTCTGGCCCACACCGCCCGGCGGCTTCCCCTGGGCGACCTTCTTGACCAATGTCTCCGGCTGTGCCGCCATGGGCGTCCTCATGGTGCTCATCACCGAGGTGTGGGCCGCCCGCCGCCTGCTGCGGCCCTTCCTCGGCACCGGTGTGCTCGGCGGCTTCACCACCTTTTCCACCTACGCGGTCGACATCCGTCAGCTGGCCGGCGCCGGCCGTCCCGAGCTGGGGCTCCTCTACCTGGCCGCGACGCTGTGCGCGGCCCTCGCGGCGGTGTGGCTGGCCTCGGCCGCCGCCCGCCGGGTCTTCACCGGGAGGCCGCGATGACGTCCCCCACCGGCCGCGCGCCGCGGCCGACCGCCCAAGGCCGTCCGGACGTCCGGTGTGCGCGGTGCCCGCAGCGGGCGGACGGAACGGAACCGGAAGGTAAGAACTCGTTGTGAACTGGCTGCTGGTCGTCGCGGGGGCCGTGGTCGGCGCACCCCTGCGCTATCTCACGGACCGTGCCGTGCAGGCCCGCCACGACTCGCTCTTCCCGTGGGGTACGTTCGTGGTGAACGTGACCGGCTGCCTGATCCTCGGGCTGGTGACGGGCGCCGCCTCCGCCGGGGCCGCCGGACCCGATCTGCGGCTGCTGCTGGGCACGGGGCTGTGCGGCGCGCTGACGACGTACTCGACCTTCTCCTACGAGACCCTGCGGCTGACCGAGGCGGGCTCCGGGCTCTACGCTGCCGTGAACGTCGTGGCGAGCGTGGTGGCGGGACTCGCCTCCGCCTTTACCGGGGTCTCACTCGCCGGCGCCCTCTGGGCCTAGGCGCGCGCCGTCCGGCCCGGCGGAACAAGTACTGTCTACAGCACTGTCGACCACACCTTCTCCAGACTGGATCCCATGAGCGCCATCTCCGTCGGCCAAGCCGTCGTCCTCGGAGTAGTCGAGGGCGTGACCGAGTTCCTCCCGGTCTCCTCCACCGGTCACCTCAAGATCGCCGAGGGGCTCATGGACATCCCCGTCGACGACAAGTCCGTCGTCGGGTTCTCCGCCGTCATCCAGGTCGGCGCCATCGCCGCCGTGCTCGTGTACTTCTTCAAGGACATCAGGCGGATCGTCACCGCCTGGTTCCGCGGTCTGACCGACCGCGAGGAGCGCTACCACCACGACTACAAGTTCGCCTGGTGGGTGATCGCCGCCACCATCCCGATCGTGGTCGTGGGCCTGGCGGCGAAGCCGCTGATCGACGGTCCGCTCGCCTCCCTGTGGGTGGTCGCCGGGTCGCTGATCGCCGGCTCGGGCGTGATGTGGGCCGCCGACCAGATGGGCCGGCACAAGCGCGGCGAGGACGACACCTCGTTCAAGGACGCGATGTGGGTCGGCTGCTCGCAGATCCTCGCCCTGCTCTTCCCGGGCTTCTCGCGCTCCGGCGCCACCATGTCCACCGCGCTCATCCTGGACCTGGACCGCGTCGCCGCCACCCGGCTCTCCTTCTTCCTCGGCATCCCGGCCCTGACCGGGGCGGGTCTGTACGAGCTGAAGGACGCCCTCGGCGCGGGCGTGGGCGCCGCCCCGCTGGCCGTCGGCACGGTCGTGTCGTTCGTCGTGGCCTACGCCTCCATCGCCTGGCTGCTGAAGTTCGTCGCCAAGCACTCCTTCAACGCCTTCGTGATCTACCGGATCGTCGTCGGAGTGCTCCTCCTCGGCCTGCTCGCCACCGGCACGCTCGGCAGCTGAACCGGCACGCCGGTCACCCACGGGGTGCGGACGCCTGATCCCGGGCGCCGCACCCCGTGCGTGTCCATGCACGTCCGTACGTGTTCATGCATGTCCATACGCGTCCGCTGATGGGCCGCCCTTGACAGGTTCTGCCCGCACCCCGCAGGATCGCTCCCGTGAACCTGTCAGACAGCCAGACAGGTGGTCCGGTCCCGCGGCGCGTCAGCGCGATGGAAGCGGTGCTCGACCACCTCCGCGGCGCCATCGAGAGCGGCCGGTACGCCATCGGCGACAAGCTCCCCTCCGAAGCCGAGCTGTGCCGCGCCCTGGAGGTGTCCCGGCCCGTGCTCCGCGAGGCGCTGCGCGCGCTCCAGACCATGGGCCTCACGGTCTCCCGCACCGGCAAGGGCACCTTCGTCGTGGCGAACACCGTCGAGGACCCCACCTTCGGCGACTACGCGGCCAGCGACCTGCTGGAGGTGCGCCGCCACGTCGAGATCCCGGTCGCCGGCTACGCGGCCCTGCGCCGTACGCCGGAGAACCTGGACCACCTGGCCCACCTGCTCGACCGCATGGAGCGGGAGACGGACACCACCGCCTGGGTCGCGATGGACACCCTCTTCCACCTCGCCGTGGCCGAGGCCGCCCAGAACCCGGTCTTCCGCCGGGTCATCGAGGAGATCCGGGACGCGCTGGCACGCCAGTCGGCCTTCCTCAACGAACTGGGCGGGCGCCGCGAGCAGTCCAACCGCGAGCACCGGGCGATCGTCGAGGCGCTGGTGGACGGTTCCGAGCAGGACGCCGTGGAGGCCATGAGCCACCACCTGGACCGCGTCGAGACGACCCTCACCGACATCGTCCGTCCCCAGCGGCCGGGCGCCCCGGCGGAAGGCGGTCCCGCGGCATGAGCGAACGGCACCTCGCGGACGGGACGCGCACATCCCGTACGACCTATACGACCTGTGCGACCCGCGTGACCCACATCCCCACCGGCGCCGACGCGTGACCCGCGTTCCGGCCGACCCCGATCCCATGATGCAGGCAGTGATGTACGAGAGTTCCCCCGCCGACGCCCCCGTCGTCCGCGAGCCCCTCCACGCCCCCGTCGCCCACCTCGTCCGTGGCGGGGTCGTCGAAGGCATCCACTACGGCTCCGTCGCCGTCCTCGACTCCGACGGCCGGGTGCGCTTCCAGCTCGGCGACATCGAGGCGGCGTTCTACCCGCGCTCGGCCGTCAAGCCGCTCCAGGCCGTGGCGATGCTGCGGGCCGGGCTGCCCCTCGACGGCGAGCTGCTGTCGCTGGCCGCCGCCAGCCACTCCGGCGAGGAGCGCCACCTCGCCGGTACCCGGCGCATCCTCGAACTCGCCGGCCTCACCGAGGACGATCTGCGCAACGTGCCCGACATGCCGTTCGACCCGGCCGTGCGGGACGCCTGGGTCCGCGAGGGCCGGCAGCCCTCCCGCCTCGCCCAGAACTGCTCCGGCAAGCACGCCGCCATGCTGTGGACGGCCCGGCTCAACGGCTGGTCCCTGGACGACTACCTGGACCCGGCCCACCCGCTCCAGCAGGCCGTCGCCGCCACCGTCGAGGAGCTGACCGGCCAGCGCGTCGCCCGGGTCACCGTGGACGGCTGCGGCGCCCCGCTGTTCGCCATCTCCCTGCACGGCCTGGCCCGCGCCCTCGCCCGGATCACCTCCGCCGAGCCCGGCACCCCCGAGGCCCGGGTCGCCGACGCGATGCGCGGGCACGCCGAGATGGCCTCCGGCTCCGGCCGGGACGTCGCCGCGCTCATGCGGGCCGTGCCCGGGCTGCTCGCCAAGGACGGCTACGAGGGCGTCGAGGTCGCCGCGCTGCCCGACGGCCGGGCCATCGCCGTGAAGATCGCCGACGGGGCGAACCGCGCGCGGATCCCGGTCGCCGCGGCGGCACTGGCCCGGGCCGGCGTCGACCCGTCCCTGCTCACCGGGTTCGCCGGCGAGCCGCTGCTCGGCGGAGGGCACCCGGTGGGCTGCGTACGCCCGGTGCGGGCACTGGACCCGATACCGCTGGGCGCTTGCGCGTAGCCATGCGCCGCGCATCGGCCGACCGCCGTGCCCCGGCCGACCACGCGCTCCGGCCCGCCGCCGTGCCCCGGTCGGCCACCGCGGGCCGGTCGTCCGTCGCGCTCCGGTCGCCCGCCTCGCGGCGAAGGGCTCCCGCGCACCGGTCGCCTGCCGCGTGCCGGTCGACGGCCGACTGCCGGCCGACCGCCGCGTACCCCACCGGCAGCCGGTGCGCCCACAGGCAGCACCGGCACCCGGCGCACCCATCGACCACCGCGCACCCATCGACCACCGCGCACCGACCGGCCACCGCGCACCGGCCCGCCGCCACCACCCGTCCTCCCGGGGACCACGCGTCGGCACCGCCCCCCGGGTCGGGCACGGCCGGTCGCGCGCCCCCGGCGTCCCGACATCCCGGCGCTCCGCCGCCCCAGTGCCCCATCGCTCCGCCGCCCCAGTGCCCCATCGCCCCGGCGTCCCTCGGCAGCGCGCCGCCCCCTCCCACCTCAGAAAGAGGACCCGCACCCTCATGACCGCCGCAACCCGCTCCGAACACGATCTGCTCGGCGACCGTGACGTACCCGCCGATGCCTACTGGGGCATCCACACCCTGCGGGCCACGGAGAACTTCCCCATCACCGGCACGCCGATCTCCGCCTACCCGCACCTGATCGACGCCCTGGCCGCGGTGAAGGAGGCCGCCGCCCTCGCCAACGAGGAACTGGGGCTGCTGGAACCCGCCAAGGCCGCCGCGATCGTCGCCGCCTGCCGGGAGATCCGGGCCGGCGAGCTGCACGACCAGTTCGTCGTGGACGTCGTCCAGGGCGGTGCCGGCACGTCCACCAACATGAACGCCAACGAGGTCGTGGCGAACCGCGCCCTGGAACTGCTCGGCCACACCAGGGGCCAGTACACCCGACTGCACCCCAACGAGGACGTCAACCTGGGCCAGTCGACCAATGACGTCTACCCGACCGCCGTCAGGATAGCGACGGTGTACGCGGTACACGGACTGCTCAAGGCGATGGCCGTACTCCAGGACGCCTTCGCCCGCAAGGCCGTGGAGTTCCGTGACGTGCTCAAGATGGGCCGTACACAGTTGCAGGACGCGGTGCCGATGACGCTCGGTCAGGAGTTCTCCGCGTTCGCCGTCATGATCGAGGAGGACCGCAGCCGTCTCGCCGAGGCCGTCGAGCTGATCCACGAGATCAACCTCGGCGCCACGGCCATCGGCACCGGCCTCAACGCACCCGCCGGCTACGCCGAGGCCGCCCGCCGCCACCTCTCCGCCATCACCGGCCTGCCGCTGGTCACGGCCGCCAACCTGGTCGAGGCCACCCAGGACTGCGGCGCCTTCGTCCAGATGTCCGGCGTCCTCAAGCGGGTCGCGGTCAAGCTCTCCAAGAGCTGCAACGACCTGCGTCTGCTCTCCTCCGGTCCGCGCGCGGGACTCGGCGAGATCAACCTGCCGCCGGTGCAGGCCGGTTCGTCGATCATGCCGGGCAAGGTCAACCCGGTCATCCCCGAAGTGGTCAACCAGGTCGCCTTCGAGGTGATCGGCAACGACGTCGCCATCACCATGGCCGCCGAGGCCGGACAGCTCCAGCTCAACGCCTTCGAGCCGATCATCCTGCACTCCCTGTCGGAGTCGGTCACCCACCTGCGCAACGCCTGCCTCACGCTGGCCGAGCGCTGCGTCACCGGCATCACTGCCAACACCGAGCGGCTGCGCGCGACCGTCGAGAACTCCATCGGCCTGGTCACCGCCCTCAACCCGCACATCGGCTACACGGCCGCGACCGACATCGCCAAGGAGGCCCTCGCCACCGGCCGGGGCGTGGCCGAACTGGTGCTGGAGAAGGGGCTGCTGCCCGCCGAGCGGCTGACGGCCCTGCTGCGGCCCGAGGTGCTCGCCGGCACCGGTCCTGTTCCGGCGATCTGACACCGCGGGCTCCCAACCACCGCCCGGTGCCTGCCGCCGGGCGGTGCGGACGGCACCGGGGCGCGGCGGCACGGGAGACGCCCCCGGTCGGTAAGAGCCGATGCATCATACCCATATGTCATGATTTCCCCCATCGGGCTTTCTGTAATGCCCTCCGTGGGACGCATAGGGGATGATGTGACGGCGTTCGCAGACGCGCTCAGGCTGCTGTCCACGGTGCAGAAGCCCTCCGTAGGGGTGTCGCCCTACACCCGGTTCGTCAACCGCCCGTTGGGCCGGGTCCTCGCCGCGATGGCGTACCGTGTCGGCGCCACGCCGAACCAGGTGACCGCGCTCAGCGCCCTCTTCACCTTCCCGGCGCTGGCCGCGGTCGCGCTGGTCCCGCCCGGCCCCGGTCTCGCGGTCTGCGTGTGCGCGGCGCTTGCCGTGGGCTTCGCCCTGGACTCGGCTGACGGGCAACTGGCCCGCGGCCGGCGGTCCGGGGGGCCCGCCGGGGAGTGGCTCGACCACGTCCTGGACTGCGTCAAGGTGGTGAGCGTCCACTCGGCGGTACTGGTGGCGCTGTACCGCTTCTTCGACCTGCCGAGCCCCGTCCTGCTGCTGGCCCCCCTGGTCTTCCAGCTGGCGGCCGTACTGGTCTTCTTCGTCGCCATCCTGACGGAGAAGCTGAAACGGCCGGAGACCGCGCCGGCGCCGCGCCCGTACCCGGCCCTGCGCTCGGTGCTGCTGCTGCCGGTCGACTACGGCGTGACCTGCCTCGGCTTCCTGTTCCTGGGCAGCGAGCGCCTCTTCCTCGGCGTGTACCTGGCCCTGCTCGCGGCCCACGTCCTCTTCCTGCCGGCCTTCCTGGTCAGGAGCTTCCGCCGGCTCGCTTGAGCGCTGCCCGGTCCGGCTGGTGCGCGGCGAGGACGTCCAGCGCGGCGCGCAGCAGCGTGCTCGACGTGTGCAGGGTGTACGGGAAGTAGACGACCTCCACACCGACCTGCGCGAAGCGCCGCTCGAGCGTCGTCCACTTCTCCGTGCCGCGCCAGTCGTCGCCCTTGAACACGACGTGGAAACCGATCCGCTCCCACATCTCCAGCTTGTCGGCCGTGGCCTCCACCACGGCCTCGTCGACGTACCGGAGGCCGCGGACGATGTCCAGCCGCTCCGCGAGCGGCACGACCGGCCGTCTGCCCTTCAGATGGACCACCTGCTCGTCGGCGACGACGCCCGCGACGAGGCGGTCGCACCGCTCCCGGGCGCGGCGCAGGATGTTGAGGTGTCCCACGTGGAAGAGGTCGAAGACGCCGGGTGCGTACCCGATGCGTTGTGCCCTCATGACTGACCTGGCCCTCTCGCGTCGGCTGGCGTGGTGACCGTGAGCGGTGCGGACCCGGTGGGGGTCCTTCTCCCGTCGGTCACCGTGATCGTGTTCTGGTGGCGGGGACCGGCGGCGACCGCGTCGGTGTACGTCATCGGCGGACGGTCCCGGAGCGCGGACCGCCGTGGCACGCCGTTGGCCGCGGTGAACCCACCGCCCGCCCGGAGGATTCCGCCGGCCGCCGCCCTGGTCCGCGGTCCGGCTTCCTCGCCGTGTCCGCCGGTCGCCGGCACGGCGGGCGGGAGCCCGCGCGCGGTGTGCGGCCGGCCGTGCCGAACGGGACCGCGTCGGCCACGCCCCGCCCGTCGGCCGTGCCGAACCAGCCGTCGGCGTGGAGCACCGTGCGGTCGGGCACCGCCTCCCGGGCCCGTACCGCCCCCTTGCCGCCGGCGAAGGAGAGGGCGTACGGCGGGAGTTCGCCGGTGGCGGGGTCGAACGCGGCGAAGTCCTCGCGCGCCGCCTCCCGCTCTCCCGGCTTCGCGTCCGGCGGCCGGATACGGCCGGAGGAGGCGCCGACGTACACGACACCGTGCGCCGTCGCGACCGACCGGACGACGCGGTCTGTCCGCCACGTCGCAGGCAAGGCCGCGGTGAACCCGGTTCGGCCGGCGGCCGGCGAGCCCGCCGCCGTGGTCGGCGCGGCGGACGTCAGGACCACCGTGGCGGAGGCCGTGGGGGCGGTCCTCGCCGGGGAGTGGCGCAGGTGCATGGAACATCCCGGGTGCGAACTGGGCATCGGCAGGGGGTGGATGATGTGACGCGGCCTCGGACGGTGTCGCCCCGGGCGGCGCTGCCCAGGCGGTGCCGCTCGGCCGGTGCCGCTCAGGCAACGCGTCGGCGCAGCACCCCGACGAGATCGCTTACGCCCAGAGTCGTACGGAAATGCCACAAACCCGTGCCGAACACGCAGACCGCCAGAGTGATTCCGAGCGTCAGGCCGGTCGCCGTGTCACCGGCCAGCAGCCGGACGGGGACCACGGCGAGCGCCGTGAGCACCAGCCCGGACCCCAGCGCCGCCACGTACCCGCCGTCGACGGTCGTGAAGCCGGGATGGCGTCGCACCAGTGCCGCCGCGACGAGGTTCTCCACGACGATCGCCGCGCCCCAGGACAGCGCGGCGCCCAGCGCGCCCAGGTGCGGGACTGTGAGCACCCCGACGGTCACCTGCACCGTGAACGCCGCGCCGGTGACCGCCAGGTGCCAGGAGCTGCGGCCTGCCATGAGCAGCACCGTCTGGGCGTTGCCCACCCCGACGTTGACCGCCGAGGCGACGCTGAGGACGGTCAGCGCGCTCGCGCCCTGGGCGAACTCCGGCCCGAACAGGGACAGGACGGTGCCGGGGAAGTCCGCGAGGAGCACCAGCAGCGGCCAGGAGAACACCACGATCCACCGGGTGGCGACGCGGTGCAGGTGGCGGGCCTGGTCCAGCTCGTCCACCGCGAGCAGGCGGCTGATCTCCGGTGCGAAGGCCAGCCGGACGGCGAGCTGGACCAGCGTCGCCGCGACGACGACGCGGCCGACGGCCGTGTAGACGCCGGCCTGTTCGCTGGTGCTCAGGCCGGACAGCAGGACGACGCCCACCCAGACCGCGCTGATGTCGAAGACGGAGGAGACGGCGCGGGGCGCGGAGAACGCCCAGAACCCGCGCCGGGCCAGGGCCGCCTCGCGCGCGGGGGCGGTACCCCGGTGCGCGCGGCGGTGACGGAGCGCGAGCCAGGCGGCGAGGGCACCGGCGAGGGTGGGGGCCAGCCACGCCACGGCCAGGCTCAGCACCCCCGGGGCCAGCAGGGCGACGGGTACGGCGATCAGCACGCGCAGCACCGGTTTGCCGATCTGCTCCACGCCCACGAACGGGATGACCGTGCCATGGCCCTGGGTCGCGCCGAGCAGGACCAGGGTGAGGGTGGCCGGCGGCAGGAACACCGAGAACAGCCGGACCAGGGTGACCGCGTCGGCCGCCGGCAGGGCGGGCAGCAGCGCGGTGGCGGCCGGGGGGCACAGGAACAGCACGGCCGCCGCCGCCGTGCTCGCCACGGCGCTCGGGACGACGGCGGTGCGCAGCAGCGCGCCCACGTGCCGGCCGCCGCCCATGGCCACGTCACGGGAGACGAAGCGCACCAGTCCGGTGTCCGCGCCGAGCTTGCAGGTGTTGCCGAGGATCGTGAAGACGGCGACGCCGGTGAACACCGCTCCCGCGCCGTGCGCCCCGAGGGTCCGGGTGACCAGGGCGACGAGGAGGTAGCCGAAGACGGCGTTCACGGCCGAGCCCAGGAAACCCCACCAGCCGCCGCGCGCGGTGGCCGCGACCCCGCTGGGGACGGGCCGTCCGGCGGCGGGCAGGGCGGTCTCGGGGGCGCTCATTTCCGGGTGGCGGCGACCGTGTCGTCCGGCGCCGGCGCACCCGGCGCACCCGGCGCACCCGGCGCACCCGGCGCGGCCTGCGCGGGCATCTCCGGGGCGACGGCCGCCTCCCGCGTCCCGCGCCGGCGGCCCGGAATCCCGCGCCGCGCCCGCGCACCGGTGCCCGTGTCGACGACCGCGCCCAGCAGGCGTCCGCCCGAGCAGTCGACCAGCTCGCGGACCCGGCGGAGGTCCTCCCGTCGGGTCCGGTCCAGGCCGGCCAGCACCAGGACGCCGTCCACCCGCTGGGCGACGTCGAGCCCGTCGGTGTGCTCCAGCAGCGGGCGGGTGACGACCAGCGCCGACTGCCGGGCGTCGGCGGCCGACAGCACGCGTGCCACCAGCGGGGCGGCGGGGACCGGGCCGGTGCCCGGGTGCGGTGTGCCGTAGAGCGTGAGCCGCCCGATGGTGCCCGTGTCGACACGGACCTGTCCCTCGGACAGGCCGGACGGCCCGTCGGTCTCCTCGCCGGCCGTCTCCGCCAGCGGCAGCCGTGCCGCGAGGCCGGGGGTGTGTCCGGTGGCGTCGACGAGCAGCACGTCGTCGCCGTACTCGGCCAGCGCGGCGGCCAGGTGCGCCGCGGCGGTCCCGGCGGTGGCGTCCTGCCGCGGCGCCACGATCAGCAGGGAGCCGCCGGGGGTACGGCCGCCGCCGTGCCGCAGTCGGAAGGCGAGCGCCCGGTAGGCGCCCGCATGGCCGCCGTCGGCCCCGCCCAGCTCCAGCGGCGCGCCGTCCGGGCCCCCGCCCGGGACGATGCCGAGGACCGGGGCACCCAGCGCGCCCTGGACCTCGGCGACCGAGCGGGCCCGCGCTTCAAGGGCGGAGCGCAGCCAGGCCAGTACGATCCCCAGCACCAGACCGCCGAGCAGGCCGATGCCGAGGAGCGCCGCGTTCCCGGGACTCGACGGGGCGGTCGGCACCGTACCCCTGCGGACGACCTCGCCGCCGGTGGTGTCGCGGGAGCGGATGTCCGCGATCCGCTTCTGCAAGGTGCTGATCTGGTCCGCGACCTCGGGTCCGGGGGCGTCCTCGCCCTTCTTCGGCCTGGCCAGCAGCGGGGCGAGCTGCTGCTCCAGGCCGCGCGTCATCCGGTCCGCCATGCCCTTGGTCCGGGCCTGCCGGTCGGCCAGGTAGGCGTCGAGGAAGGCGTTGGTCACCCGGGCCGCCCGGCGCGGGCTGCGGGCGGTGTACGCGAACCTGAGCACCTGGGAGTTGGGCGCGTAGCTGACGCTCAGTTCCCTGCCCAGCGCCGTGGCGGCGCCGGCCGGCTCGCGCAGTGTCCCGGCCGCCCGGACCGCCACCGCGGCGCTGAGCGCGACCGCCCGCTCCGTGCCCATGCTCACCTGGTTGTCGACGGACACCCCGAACGGGCTGAACGGGTCGGTCGTCGAGCGCACCAGCACCTCGCCGGTGGAGGTGTAGCTGTCGCCGCGCAGCAGTCCGAGCAGCGCCGCGCCGAGCAGCCCCAGGGCGACGCCCAGCGCCAGGGTCGCGCGGTACCTCAGCAGCTGGCGCAGCTGGTCGCGGAGCCGGTCGGGTTCGGCGGACCGGTCATCGAAGGGGGTGGGACAGGTCACGGATGCCTCCTGTTCCGAAGGATCGGGTGCGGCCGGTGCGGGTGGGCGACGGCACGGACGAGGGAGCCCGGGACCCCCGGGCGGCGCGGGTCGTGATGAGGAGCGGCAGGGCCAGCAGCAGGAACAGCGGTCCCACGACGCCCATCAGGCTGCCGCGCAGGAAGACCAACTGGTAGAAGGCGAACGCCGGTACGAGCAGCAGGGCCAGCGTGGCCGGGCGGTCCCGCAGCCGCTCCCGGACGTCGTCCATGCGGCGTCCGGCCGCCCCGAGCAGACAGAAGACGGCCACCACGGCGGGCACGCCGGCCCACAGGTAACTCTCGATCCACAGCGGCGCCGAGAGGTTCGTGAAGGTGTAACCGGCCCACTCGGCGAGCCCCACACCGGTGTCCTCGGGTTTTCCGGGCCACACCGAGCGCGGCACGGCGAACAGGAGCGGACCGAGCGCGGCCGACGGGGTGAAGCCCGCCTCCCGGGCGTAGTCGATGCCGGTCTGCATCTGCTGGTAGGCGTCGTAGTCCATGTTCATGGTGAACTGGTCGGCCGGCGACACCACGTGGACCGCCTGCCGCTGGTCGTAGCGGAAGTAGTCGCCGTAGGGGAAGACGAGCAGCACGGCCGCGGTGAGGGCGGCGGCGGTGCGGCGGAAGGCCCGCGGGCCGCCGAACCGGCGTGTGGTGCACAGCAGGACCAGGAGGACCGTTCCGGCCCAGAACCGCGGTCTGCTGACCGGGTTGTTGACGATGACGTTGAGCCCGGCCAGCAGCGGGAGCAGCAGCAGCCGCAGGCCGCGCAGCAGGCGGTCGCCGGGGGTGCTCACCCGGCGCAGGTGCAGCAGGGCGAGCAGCGCCCAGAACGCGGGGACCGCCACGGACCAGATGACCAGCGCGTGCGTCGAGTCCTTGGCGCCGCCTGTCTGCCGTACCGCCTCCCGGCTGCTGAAGAAGGCGTCCACCCCGCCGAGCCGGGGGACCAGCACGGCACCGAGCGCGAGGGCCAGGCCGGACAGCAGCAGGACGGGTACCGGCGCGAGCCGGCGGGCGAGCAGCGGTTCGAGCAGGACCGGACGGTCGCTTCCCGCGCGCCGTCCGGCCAGTGCCGCGCCGGCGCTGTAGGCGAGCAGACCCAGTTCGGTCAGGGCGGTGGCGGCGAAGGCCGTGGTGTCGTCGGCGCGGTACTCGTGGGGGTAGACGCCGGTGGCCAGCATGGCGAGCGGGGCCAGTCCGAGCCACACGTAGGAGAAGAGCCAGAACCCGAGCGCGGCCAGGCGCACCCGGGTGTCGGTGAGGACCCTGGCGAGCGCGCCGCCGGTGTGTGCCAGCACCACGCACTGAAGGGCGAGCGGCGCCCCGAACCGGGTGCCGGGGGCGCACAGGATCAGCGCCGGCAGCAGACCGGTGAGGACGACGGACCATCCGCACACGGCGGCCACGCACCGCACCCGACCGTTCCTCACCTGCGCCCCCGCGACCGAAAGAGCCAGAGACCCAAATGGTGGAAATCTGGTCAAGATGGATGAATTGGGCAAGTCAGTTATAGCTCAGACGGTGTGCGCGTCTTGCCGATCCGCAGCGCGTTTCGCCGGAGAAGGTGGCTGATTTACATCTTAATATGGGTGTATGTCCGAAAGTTTTGAGGGGCGGCGTGTGCTGGTCGTGTCGGCCAACTACGCACCGGAGCACGCCGGGATCGCGCCCTACTCGACCGGTATCGCGGAACACCTGGCGGACCGGGGCGCGCGGGTCGACGTCCTCGCGGCCATGCCCCACTATCCGGCGTGGCGCGTCCACGACGACTATCGGGGGCGCTGGCGCATGGTGGAGTGGCGCGGCGGTGTCCGTGTGCACCGGCGCCGCGGCTACGTGCCCGCGCGGCAGACCGCCGCGCGCCGGGCGGCGTACGAACTGAGTTTTCTGGCGCACGGCTCGCTCCGGCCGCCGGCCGGCCGCCCGGACGTGGTGCTCAGCCAGGTGCCGTCCCTGGCGGGGGGCCTGCTCGGCGGCCGGATCGCCCGGCGTCACGGAGTCCCGCACATCGTCGTGGTGCAGGACCTCATGGGCGCCGCCGCCGCCCAGAGCGGCATCAGGGGCGGGGGCCGCGCGGCCGCGCTGGCCGCGGGGGCCGAGGCCAGGGTCCTGCGCTCGGCAGCCCTGGTCGGCGTGGTGCACGAGTCGTTCACGGACCGGGTCACCGCGGCCGGGGTGTCCCCGGCCCGCATCAGGGTCGTGCCCAACTGGACCCACGCCAGGTCCCCGTCCGGTGAGCGCCGGGCGGCGCGGGCGCGGCTCGGCTGGGCGGAGGGGGAGTGCGTGCTGCTGCACGCCGGGAACATGGGGCTCAAGCAGGGCCTGGAGGTGCTGATCGACACCGCGCGGCTCGCGGCCTCCCGCACCCCCCGCACCCGGATCGTGCTCATGGGGGACGGCAGCCGGCGCGCGCACCTGGCGACGCTCGCCGCGGACGTGCCGAACGTGGACCTGCTGCCCCCCGCGGCCGACGCCGAGTTCGCCGACGTGCTGGCCGCGGCGGACGTCCTCGTGGTCACGCAGCGAGCGTCCGTGCTGGACATGAGCCTGCCGTCCAAGCTGACGTCCTACTTCGCGAGCGGCCGCCCGGTCGTGGCGTCGGTCGCCCCGACCGGTGGCACGGCCGACGAGGTGCGGCGCTCGGGGGCGGGCGTCGTGGTGCGTCCGGAGGATCCCGAGGCGTTGTACGGCGCGGCACGGGCCCTGGCCGAGGACCCCGGCCGCGCGGCCGCGCTCGGCGCGCGCGGCCCCGCCTACGTCCGGGAACGGCTCAGCCGGCAGGCGGGCCTCGGCCGGATGACGGCACTGCTGGCCGAGGCCATGGCCGGTTAGGCCCCTGTCGTCGGGCTGTCCGAGAGCTGGCGCCGGGTCCCGGTGGCCGCGGTCACCGACAGGGGGTCCGACCGGCGCGTGGTGTTCCTGCCGTCGGTGACGGCGATCGTGTACTGGTGCCGGGAGCCCGGGGTGACGGAGTCCGTGTACGTCATGTCCGGCCGGTCCCACGCGGCGGACCGCTTCTTCGGCGCGGTCAGGGGCTTGCCGTCGCGATTGATCAGGTAGGTCAGTTCCGCGTCGTCCCGGTCCCACGCGGCACGCCAGGTGAGCGTGACCCGGCCGGCCCGTGTGCTCGCCGCCGAGAGCCGGGGCGTCCCTTCCGGCGCGCTGTCGCGGGGACCGGCGCCGAAACGCGTCAGGCCCTGCTGCGGCCCGCCGTTGACCGCGGTGAATTCACCGCCGGCCCAGAGAATTCCCCCTGCCATCACCAGCGCTCTCGGGCCGGCCCCTTCGCCGATTCCGTCGTCCGTGTCGGGGAACCAGTAAAGAATGTGCCGGTCGCCGGCCGACTGGGCCAGGAAATGCTGCCGGTGGTTGAATTCCGGAAAACCGCCGGGCGTCATCGCGCAATCGTGCGCGTGGGTTCCGCTGTAGAGCACGCCCTGGTGGACGACGACGGCCTGGGTGGCACCCCAGCAACTGTCCTTCCACACCATGTCCGAGCCGGACAGGCGGCCGGCGATGCGGCCGTCGAAGATGCCCGTGCCGTTGCCGTCGGCCCCCAGGTAGAAGGTGGTGTCGTCGCGGGTCAGCGCGTGCACGGACGACTTCCGCGGCAGCCACTGCGGATAGGAGGTGACGGTCGCCCCGGTCGAGGGGTGCACGGCGACCAGCCCCCCTTCGTCCTTCCCGTTGACCTCGTGGAAGTCCCCGCCCAGCAGCACCTTCCCGTGGTCGGGTGCGGCCAGGAGGGCCCGGACCGGCTTGTCGGCGTCGGCCGTGAACGGCAGCAGCGAGCCGTCCGGGCGCAGCGAGGCGACGTGCCTCCTGGTCCGTCCCGCAACCGACTCGAAGTCGCCGCCCAGGTAGACCGCGTCGGCCGTGGTGTCGATGGCCCGGACGGTCCCGGAGACCCCGGGACGGAACTGCCCGCGCAGCGAGCAGTCGGCGGTGTTCAGCGCGACCGCGTTGGCCACTCCGACCCCGTCGGCCTTGCCGAACGATCCGCCGACGTAGAGCACCCGGCCGTCGGGCGAGGTCTTCAGCGCCCGTACCGAGTCGGCCGGGCCGTTGGTGAAGGAGTGGGTGCACGGCAGCAGCTCGCCGGTGACGGCGTCGAACGCCGCGAAGTTCTTGCGGGCCACCTCCCGCTCGCCCGGGCCGGCGCCGGGCGGGCGGACGCGGTCGAAGTCGCCGCCGGCGTACACGACGCCGTGCGCGTAGGCCAGCGACCAGACGGTGCCGTCGGTCTGCCAGGTGGTCAGGGGGGCGGCGGTCAGTGCCGTCGCGGCGCGCTTCTCGGAGCCGAAAGCGGTCGTGAGCGAAGCCGTCGCTAGGAGGGCCACGACGGAAGCCGTGGTGGCGAACCTCCGCGTGCCTTTTCTCAGGCGCATGGAACATCCCGGGTTTTCAAGTGGGGGAGGGAAAGCAGCACGAACTTACACCGAATCACCTTTCCGGCCCGTTAGGGAGCCCGAATGGACCATGCCGGACGAGTCGTGAAGTGACACGGCGAAAAGGCCGGGCATATTAGAGGCACCCAGCTGCGGACGGGTGTTCAGAATTCGAAACCCCGAATGGAACACGCGTGATCATCCGCGAGGGCGACACCTCGTACACCGGAAGAAACAAGGAGGAGCACTCGTCATGCGAGTAGCTACCCGAGCAAAGACCCAGTCGACGCGGGCGAGATGGGGAGCGCGGCTCCTCGGTGCCGGCCTGACCACGGCAGCGGCCCTGGGCTTCGCCGCCGCCCCCGCGCTGGCCGCGGCGGTGACCCCCATCCTCGTCCCGGGCAACCCGGCCCAGGTCTGCCCCGACGGCTCGACCGCGCTGCGGGTCGACCCGTCCGACAGCGGCACGACGTTCCCCGTGTCGATCCCGGGCGACGGCTCCGGCACGATCACGCCGACCTTCCACTCGGCCCCGGGGCTCGACCCCAACACGCTGGTCGACTTCACCACCACCGGTGACATCGCGGTCAGCCAGGTCACGGTCAAGGGCGGCCCCAACGCCAACCGTTGGGCGCGCCCCGCCCGCGGGTCGGCCGGTTCCGGCGGGCCGCTGCCCGCCCCGGGGCCCGGGATGACGTCGGGGGCGGTCCGCGCGGACCCCCCCCGACGTCATCCGGTGCCCGGGCGCGGTCAGCGGCCGGCCGGAACGGGCAGCACGGCGGCGGGCGCCCGCAGGCCGGACGTGCCGGTCCCCGCGTGCCCGAGGACGGCCAGCTCGGCGTCCCCGCGCCCGCCAGCCCAGCACCCGCTCGGCCTTGCTCGCGTCGCCGACCAGGTCGTCGACCTCGCTGGGGCGCAGGTAGCGCTCGTCGAAACGCACGTGCTCGCGCCAGTCGAGGCCCACGTGGGCGAAGCACTGCTCCACGAAGTCCCGCACGCTGTAACTGGTGCCCGTGGCGATCACGTAGTCGTCCGGCTCGTCCTGCTGGAGCATCAGCCACATCGCCTCCACGTACTCGGCGGCGTACCCCCAGTCCCGGCGGGCGTCGAGGTTGCCCAGGTGGACGACGTCCTGGAGGCCGGCCTTGATCCGGGCGGCGGCCGCGGCCGCCTTGCGGGTGACGAACGTGGGACCGCGGCGCGGGGACTCGTGGTTGAACAGGATGCCGTTGACCGCGTAGAGGCCGTACGCCTCACGGTAGTTGCGGGTCACCCAGTACGCGTACACCTTCGCGGCGCCGTAGGGCGAGCGGGGGTGGAAGGGCGTCCGCTCGTGCTGCGGCGGCGGTGCCGCGCCGAACATCTCCGAGCTGGACGCCTGGTAGAAGCGGCAGTCGGTCCGCGTCCTGCGGATCGCCTCCAGCAGCCGCGTGGTGCCCAGGCCCGTGGTGTCGCCGGTGAACTCCGGCTCGTCGAACGAGACCCGCACATGCGACTGCGCGGCGAGGTGGTAGACCTCGTCCGGCCGCACCTGCTCCAGCAGGCCCGCGATCCGGGTCCCGTCGGTGATGTCACCGTAGTGCAGGAACAGGCGCGCGCCGGGATCGTGCGGATCCCGGTAGAGGTGCTCGACGCGCTGGGTGTTGAAGGTGGACGCGCGGCGGACGACGCCGTGCACCCGGTAGCCCTTCTCCAGCAGCAACTCCGCCAGGTACGAACCGTCCTGACCCGTGATACCGGTGATCAGGGCCGTTTTCACAGTCACCCGCTCTCCTTAGCTGGAACAGACCTCCGACGGCCGACGCGTCAGAGGTGGCGATAGAACCCCTCGAGCCGGTCCGCGACCGCGTGGATGGAGAAGACCTCCGCCACGGCACGCCGGCCCTCGGTCACCAGCGAGCGGCGCGCGTCCTCGTCGGAGAGCACCCGGCACACCGCGTCGGCCAGCGCCGCCGGGCTGCCGTCGGTGACCACCGCCGCCCCCCGGCGCGCCAGCTCCGGCGCCATGCCGCAGGTGTCCGTGCACACCACGGGCGTGCCCGCGTTGAGGGCCTCGATCACCGACATGGGGAACGGCTCGTCGACGCTCGGCAGCACGTACACGGCCGCCCTCGACTGGGCGCGCAGCGCCTCGTCGTACGGCAGGGCCCCGCCGTAGGCGACGACGTCCGCCAGTCCCCGGGCCGCGATCAGCCGGAGCACCGCCGGCAGCGCGCCCTCGTCCGGCCCGAACAGGCTGAACCGTGCCCCGGGCAGCCGCCGGTGCACCAGCGCGGCCATCTCGACGAAGGCGTCCGGGCGTTTGCGGGGGTGCAGCCGGGCGAGGAAGAGCACCTCCGGCGGGCGCGGGACCGGCTCCCGGGCGCCGGCGCCGGCCCGCGGCCGCGCCCCGTTGGGCAGCACCAGCAGCGGCGGGCCGTCCGGGCCGACGACCTCGGCCAGCGCCAGGCGCTCCCGCTCGGTGAGCACCAGACAGCCGCGCGCCCGGCGCAGCAGGGGCACGTAGAGGCGGTCGAAGAGCCGGACCACGGCCCCGCGCCGGGGCTCGACCATGCCGTGGGTCTGGGCCAGGAACCTCTTGCGGCGCAGCACGGCCACGGCGAGGGCGGTCAGGGAGACGAGGTCCCGGCCGGCGTGCAGGTGCACCACGTCCGCCCGCCCCAGGGCCTGCCACAGGTCCCGCACGAGCAGCGGGTGCATGAGCCCGGTGAAGCGGCCCGGGAGCAGCGGGCGGGCCGGGCGCGTCCGCAGCGGCACCGAGCCGATCCGCGCCGGTGCCCGGGAGCCGCCCCGCCACAGCGCCACCAGCGTGACCTCGTGGCCGCGCGCGGCGCACTCCTCCAACTGCCCGGTGGCCACGCTGGTCGGCCCGCCGTACGCCCCGTCGTCGCTGACCAGCGTCACGACGTGGACGACCCTCACGCGGCGGCTCCCGTCCGCACCACCGAGCCGGGGCCGACGTCGCGGTGGGCCACCGCCGCGGCACCCACCACGGCACCCCGGCCGACCGTGACCCCGCGGAGCACGACGGCGCGGGCCGCGACCCAGGACCCCGGCTCCAGACGGATGGGCCCGTTGTCGAACTCGAAGGTGGGACTGGTGCGCCGGTGGCTCCCGGCGCACAGCAACGCGCCCTGCGAGACGCACACGTCGCTGCCGATCGTGATCGGCTCCAGGTTCAGCAGCCAGGCGTCCTCGCCGATCCACACGTCGTCGCCGATCTCCAGCCGCCAGGGCCAGTGCACCCGCACACCGCGGCGGATCAGCACGCCCCGGCCGACCCGCGCGCCGAAGGCCCGCAGCACGGCGGGCCGCCAGCGGGCCGGGAACCACCACTTGACGAAGACCAGATGGAGGACGGCGAACCAGGCCGCCTGCACCAGTACGGGGCGTCCCTTGTCGTAACCGGCTCCGGTGAAACCACGCAGGGAACGCTCCACGCCGGCAGTCCTCCCCGGATCGCGATGATGACCTGGAGGCGAGTTTCATGGAATTGCCGGTGCAATTCGGTAGATAAAGGCGTGTTGCTGGCAGAGTAGGCCATATGGAAGAACTGCTCGCCACACCAGCCCGTGTGTATGTCGCCGGTCACCGGGGGCTCGTCGGCTCGGCGCTGGTCCGCCGTCTGCTCGCCGACGGCTACGAGGTCGTCACCCGGCCCCGGTCCCGGCTCGACCTCCGCGACGGCGCGGCCACGGCGGCGTTCCTGCGCGACGCCCGGCCGGACGCCGTCGTCCTGGCCGCGGCCAGGGTGGGCGGCATCCTGGCCAACAGCACCCAGCCGGTGCAGTTCCTGGAGGACAACCTCAGGATCCAGCTCAGCGTGATCCCCGCGGCGCACGCCGCCGGCGTGCGACGGCTCCTCTTCCTCGGCTCGTCGTGCATCTACCCCCGCATCGCCCCCCAGCCCATCCGCGAAGAGGCCCTGCTCACCGGCCCGTTGGAGACGACCAACCAGGCCTACGCCCTGGCGAAGATCGCCGGCATCGTCCAGGTGCGGTCCTACCGGCAGCAGTACGGCGCGTCGTACATCTGCGCCATGCCGACCAATCTCTACGGCCCCGGGGACAACTTCGACCCGGAGTCCTCGCACGTCCTGCCCGCCCTGATCCGCCGGTTCCACGAGGCCAGGCGCTACGGGCTCGACGAGGTGGTGCTCTGGGGCAGCGGCACCCCCCGCCGGGAGTTCCTGCACGTCGACGACCTCGCCGAGGCGTGTGTGACCCTGCTGCGCCGCTACGACCACGACGAGCCGGTCAACGTGGGGTGCGGGGAGGACCTGACGATCCGGGAACTGGCCGGGATCGTCGCCGAGGTCGTGGGTTTCCGCGGGCGGATCGCCCTCGACCCGACCAAACCGGACGGCACGCCGCGCAAGCTGCTCGACGTCTCCCGCATGACCGCCCTCGGCTGGCGGCCGCGGATCTCCCTGCGGGACGGCATCGCCGGCACCTACGCCGCCTGGCTGAGCACGGTCGGACCGCGGGCGGCGGGTACGGCACCGGTGGGCGCCTGACGCGGCGCGGTCCGCCGGGTCAGTAGGCGCCGCGTCCGTCCAGCACCGCGCGGACCGTCCGGGCCAGCACGCCCATGTCCCAGGCGCAGGACCAGTTGTCCACGTACCGCAGGTCCAGCGAGACGGTCTCGTGCCAGGACAGGTCGGACCGTCCGCTGACCTGCCACAGCCCGGTGAGACCCGGCCTGACGCTCAGCCGGCGCCGTTCCACCTCGTCGTAGCGGTCCGCCTCCTCGGGCAGCGGTGGCCGGGGCCCGACCAGCGACATGTGCCCGAGCAGGACGTTGACCAGCTGCGGGAGTTCGTCCAGGGAGTGCCGGCGCAGGAGGCGACCCAGCGGGGTGACGCGCGGGTCCCGGCGCAGCTTGAACATGTGGCCGTCGCTCTCGTTGTCCTCCTCCAGTCCGCTCCGCGCCCCCTCCGCGCCGACGATCATCGTCCGGAACTTCCACATGGGGAACGGCACACCGTCCTTGCCCACCCGTACCTGGCGGTACAGAGCGGGACCGGGCGAGCCCAGCCGGACGGCGAGGGCCAGCGCGGCGAACACGGGCGCGAGGACGAGGACGAGCAGCAGCGCGCCCAGCCGGTCCACGACGGCCTTGGCGAGCGTCTGCACGCCCCGGCGGTGCGGCGGCGCGATGTGCAGCAGGGTGAGTCCGGCCGCCGTGGTGAGCCGGACCCGGTGGCGGGCCACCTCGACGACGCCGGGCAGCACCATGAGCGGCAGGTCCCGGTCGTGCAGCGCCCAGGACAGCCGCCGCAGCCGGTCCCCGGACAGGTGCCGGCCCGGGACCGCGAAGACCAGATCGGCGCGGAGCTCCTCGGCCGCCGCGACCACGGCGGCGTCGTCCCCGCCGGTGCCGTCCGGCCCGTCCGTCCCGAGCCGCGCGCACACCGGTACGCCGTCGGGCAGTTCGGTCCCTCCCGCGGTACAGGCACCGACCACCACGTACTCGTGGTCGGTGCGCCGCGCGAGCTGCCCCATGACCAGGTCCACGGCCTGTGCCTCCCCGACCACCAGCACCCGGCGCAGCGCCCGGGCGTATCTGCGCCGGCCGCGCAGATACCGGTGGATCGTCCTGCGGACGACCACGGCGGCGACGAGCGACGGCAGCAGGGCCGCGACCGTCACGGGGGGCGCGCCGCCGGGACCGGCCGCACCGCGCAGCAGCGCGAGGACACCGACCAGCACCAGCCAGTCGCGGAGCAGGGGGGCGACCGGGCCGCCCTCGGCCCAGACCCAGTGGACGTACCGCCGGCCGAGCGCTCCCACGAGCAGCCAGGCGAGGGCGGCCACCGCCGTCCGGCGCAGCACGCCGGGCTCGTGCGCCGCGGCGAGGGCCGCCGCCACCGGCGCGGCCACGGCGAGCAGATCGGTGCCGGCCGCGACCAGGCCGCACCAGCGGACCTCCGCGTCCGTCCGCGCGACCGGCCGATACGACGAAATGGTGGCCCGGGGCCCCGGCGCATCGACTTCGGATCGTTGCATGGCACTCCCTGCCTGCCAGGACGCGGTGTCTTATGTCATGTTTAACCCACTGGTCCACGGGTGCGGTGTATTCGACCGGCCGTGCCTCACCCGGCGTCCCCGGATCGTCGCCGGCCCGCCTCCCCGGGACGCTCCCCTCCGCGGAGTGCGGCATGATGTCGATCATGTCCTCGCAGTTCCAGCCGGTCCTCGATCGCATCCTGTCCGAGATCGATCGCACGCCCGGGCGTGGCCGGTCCGCCGACTACATCCCGGCGCTCGCCGCCCGTGACCCCCGCCGTTTCGGCATGGCCGTCGCCGAGCCGGACGGTACGGTGTACGGGGTGGGGGAGTGGCGGCAGCCGTTCTCCGCACAGTCGATCACCAAGGTGTTCACGCTCGCCCTGGACCTGGCCCGCGAGGGCGACGAACTCTGGGAGCACGTGGGCCGCGAGCCCTCGGGCAACCCCTTCAACTCCCTGGTCCAGCTGGAGTACGAGAACGGCATCCCGCGCAACCCCTTCATCAACGCGGGTGCCCTCGTCGTCACCGACCGCCTCCAGACCCGTACCGGGGACGCGGCCGGCGAACTGCTGTCCTTCCTGCGCGCCGAGAGCGGCAACCCGGCCCTGGACTTCGACCTGGACGTCGCCGCCTCCGAGACCGAGCACGGCGACCGCAACGCCGCCCTCGCCCACTTCATGGCCTCCTACGGCAACATCGACAACGAGGTGCCGGCCCTGCTCGACCAGTACTTCCGGCAGTGCTCCATCGCCGCCTCCTGCGCCGACCTGGCGCTGGCCACCGGGTTCCTCGCCCGGCACGGCATCCGCGCCGACGGCACCCGGCTGCTCAGCCGCAGCCAGGCCAAGCAGATCAACGCGGTCATGCTGACCTGCGGCACCTACGACGCGGCCGGCGACTTCGCCTACCGGGTGGGGCTGCCCGGCAAGAGCGGGGTCGGCGGCGGCATCATCGCGGTCGTACCGGGCCGCTGCACGCTCTGCGTGTGGAGCCCCGGCCTGGACGAACGCGGCAACTCGGTGGCCGGGGTCGCGGCCCTGGACCGGTTCACCACCCTCACCGGACTGTCGGTGTTCTGAAGCCGCCGCCCGCCGCCCGCCGCCCGTCGCCCGCCCGCACACGAAGGGAGTTCCGGCCTGCCGGCCGGTCAGCCGCGGGCCGACCGGCCTCCCTTGGCCCGGAGCGCCAGCGCCACGGCGCCCGCGCCGAGCCCGGACAGCCCCGCGACCACGGCCGTGCCGGACCAGCCCGAGTCGTCGTCCGGCACGGGCGCCCCGGCCGCCACCACCGGCGCGGCGGACGGTTCCGTACGGGAGGGCGGGCGCAAGCCGTCCAGCGAGCCCACCGGATCCACCTGCCCGGCCGCCGAGAAGCCCCAGTCGAGCAGCGCCCGGGCCTCCTCGTACACGGTCAGCCCGCCGTCCGCCTGAGGGTTCAGCACGCTCACCACGAGGGTGCGCCCGCCCCGGTGCGCCGCGGCCACCAGGGTGTTGCCCGCGTTGCTGGTGTAGCCGTTCTTGATCCCGATCAGCCCGGGGTACGGCGCCACCCCGTCCTCGCCGGTCAGCAGCCGGTTGGTGTTCTCGATGGGGTACGACGAACCGTCGCCGGGGAAGCTGGCCTGCGCGGTGGAGCAGTAGCGGGCGAAGTCCGGGTTGCGCAGGCCCGCACGGCCGAACACCGCCAGGTCGAAGGCGGAGGACACCTGGCCGGGGGCGTCGTAGCCGTCCGGGGAGACCACATGGGTGTCCAGGGCGCCGAGCGCGCGGGCCTTGTCCTGCATCCGGGCGGCCGTGGCCTCCCAGCCGCCGCCGAGCCGGGCGAGCACGTGCACCGCGTCGTTGCCGGAGCTGAGGAAGACGCCGCGCCACAGGTCGGCTACCTGGTAGGTGTGCCCCTCCTCGACGCCGACCAGGCTGCTGCCCTCGCCGACGTCCGCGAGTTCCTCGTACCGCACGGTGTGCTCGAGACCGCTGGGCAGCGCGGGCAGCACGGTGAGCGCGAACAGGGTCTTCAGGGTGCTCGCGGGCGGCAGTGCGCGGTGCGCGTCGTAGGCGGCCAGCACCTCCCCGCTGCCCGCGTCGGCGACGAGCCAGGAGAGCGCCGAGACCTCCGGCACCTCGGGCGCGCCCCGGTGCGGCCGGACCTGCGTGCCGGAGCGGTACAGCAGGGAGGGCCCGGGCAACGCCCCCGGGGGGCGGGGCGGTGCCGGTTCCCCGGCCCGGGGTGCGGCGGTGGGCGCGGCGGCCCGGGGTCCGGCGGCGGCAGCCGCCGGCGTGAGCACCAGCAGGCCCGCCACACCGAGGGAGCAGGCCGACACAGCCGCGCGACAAGAGAATCCGGTGACCATACGATCAACGTACGAAAATGCTCCGCGCGCACCACGCTGCCCGGGCCATTCGGGTCGCCGGGCAACCCGGATGCCGTAGCGGTACCCCGTCCGGGTGTCAGCCGGCCGGCAGGGTCGGCAGGACCTGCCGCAGGAACGTGGCGTTGTCGGGGGTGGCGCGCAGCCGCCGGCGCAGGGTCTCCAGTGCGGCGGGGCCGGTCTCCCGGGAGCGCAGGGCGCGGCGCAGACCGCGTACGGCCGTCAGTTCGGCCGGAGTGAGCAGCAGTTCCTCCCGGCGGGTGCCGGAGGCGTCGATGTCCACGGCGGGGAAGACGCGGCGGTCGGCGAGTTCCCGGTCCAGGCGGATCTCCATGTTGCCGGTGCCCTTCAGCTCCTCGAAGTAGTAGCCGTCGGCGCGGGAGCCGGTGTCCACCAGGGCCGAGGCGAGGATGGTGAGCGAGCCGCCCTCCTCGGCCTGGCGGGCGGCGCCGAAGAACCGCTTCGGGCCGAGCAGCGCGCCCGCGTCGACACCGCCGCTGAGGGTACGGCCGCCGACGGCGGCGGCGTTGTTGTGGGCCCGGCACAGCCGGGTCAGCGAGTCCAGCAGCACGACGACGTCCTCACCGGCCTCCACCAGGCGCTTGGCCCGCTCCACGACCAGCTCGGCGAGGGCGATGTGCTCCTTGGCCGACCGGTCGAAGGTGGACGCGTACACCTCGCCGCGCACCGAGCGGCGCATCTCGGTGACCTCCTCGGGGCGCTCGTCCAGCAGCAGGACCATCAGCCGGCACTCGGGATGGTTGCCGGCCACGGCGGCGGCGAGCTGCTGGAGCAGCACCGTCTTGCCGCTCTTCGGCGGCGCCACGACGAGGCCGCGCTGGCCCTTGCCGACCGGCGCGAGCAGATCGATGATCCGCCCGGTCAGTGCGGCGGCGGGGTGTTCCAGCCGGAGGCGCCGGTGCGGGTGGAGCGGGGTGAGGTCGCGGAAGTGCCGGCGGGAACCCGGCTCGCCGGGGACGCGTCCGTCGACGCGCGCGACCTCGGTCAGGGCCTGCCGGGCGCCCCGGACGCCCTCGACGAGGTCGCCCTTGCGCAGCCCGTGGCGGCGGATCAGCGCCGGCGGGACCTGGGGATCGGCGGGGGAGGGCAGCAGGCTCGTGCCCCGCAGGTGCCCCTTCCCGTCCGCGTCGATGTCCAGGACACCGGTGACGAGCGAGGCGGCCGGCGCCTGCCGGGCCGTGGGCGGGTGTGCGAGTGCGGTGGTCATGGGTGGGAGTCCTTTCGCGGACGGATGGGGGAACGCACGGGGGGAGGGCCGCGAGCGGGAGGCGCCTGGGGCGGCCTCCGGGCGGCGGGAACGACACCTCGGGTACGGCGAAGGCCCGTCACGAGGTGATACGGGGAAGCCGACGCGCCGGGAACCGGGACATCCGGGGGAACGGCGAGCGGATCGGCGGAGAGGGAAACCTGCACCGGGGCCCATACGGGGCGTACACGAGTGCTGACGGCACCATACCACTCGAAAGGGCGTGGTGTCCGCACCCCGTCGGCACGATGTGTCCGTCGCAGTCCTCAACGAACCACCGGACCCCGTTGTTCCCGGGCGGCTCCGAACCCCCGACCGCACGGGGTGCCGGAATCCGCCGCAACCCCTCCGCGCGGGCCTACCATCGAGCGTCTTGTCAGGGGACCGTCAGGAGAATCCGGTGGAGACCTCACCCGCCCGCACCCCGCACCGCCTCGACCCCGCGGGCGGCTGCCCGCACGCCGTCAACGCGCGGCTGCTGGCCCAGGGCGCCGTCGCCCCGGTCGAACTGCCCGGCGCGATCGAGGGCATGGCCGTCCTCGGGCACGAGGCGCTGCGGGAGTTCCTTCAGCATCCCGAAGTCGCCAAGAACGCGCGCCACTTCACCGCCCTGCGGGAAGGCCGGATCGCGGCCGGCTGGCCGTTGCTAACGTTCGCCACCGTCCCCGGCATGACCACCGCCGACGGGGACGACCACCGGCGCCTGCGGTCCCTGGTCGCCCGCGCCTTCACGCCCGGACGGGTGGCGGAACTACGGCCGCGCGTCGAGGAGCTGACCGACACCCTGCTCGACTCGCTGGCGCGGGCCGCCGCCGAGGGCGACGGGGTCGCCGATCTGCGGCGGCACTTCGCGCTGCCCCTGCCGATGGGGGTGATCTGCGAACTCCTCGGTGTGGACGTCGAGTTCCGGGACCGGCTGCACCGGCTCGCCGACCGGGTCGTGTCCACCGACACCGAGCCCGCCGAGGCCGTCGCCGCCAACCGCGAACTCCTCGCCGTCCTCGGCGAGATCGCCGCCGCCCGGGCCGCCCGGCCCGGCGCCGACCTCACCAGCGCGCTCATCGCCGCCCGGGACGAGGGCGGCGACCGGCTCGGCCAGCAGGAGCTGATCGGCACCCTGCTGCTGATGATCGTCGCCGGGCACGAGACCACCCTCAACCTGATCACCAATGCCGTACGCGCCCTGTGCGCCCACCCCGAGCAGCTCGACCTGGTGCGTGCGGGCGGGGCGAGCTGGGCGGACGCGGTGGAGGAGACGCTGCGCTGGGACGCGCCGGTCAGCTACTTCCCGTTCCGCTACCCCGTGCGGGACCTGACCGTCGCCGGGACGGTGATCCCCGCCGGCACGCCCGTCCTCGCCGGCTACTCGGCCGCCGGCCGTGATCCGGCGGTGCACGGCCCGGACGCCGACCGCTTCGACGTCACCCGCTCCGCCCGGCCCGATGCCGTACGGCACCTTTCCCTCGGCCATGGCGCCCACTACTGCCTGGGCGCCCCGCTGGCCCGGCTGGAGGCGACGGTCGCGCTGGAACGGCTCTTCACGCGCTTCCCCGCACTCCGGCCCGCCGTACCGGAGGCCGAGCAGACGCCGCACGCGGGATTCGTCGGCAACAGCGTCCGCGCCCTGCCGGTGCGGCTCGCACCGCTCGCCTGCTGAGCGCGGGCCGGCGCACCCTCGTGGCGAGGGAGCAGATGTCCGCAGACCATAACGATCCGGGACGAGCGGGGACTTGACCCCCGGCGCTGCACTACCTTCACGACATGTCCACGCCACCGCAGTCCCCGCAGCCGGCCGACCAGTCCGACGAGCAGCTCCGGCAGCCGGGCGACCCGCCACAGCCGACGCCCCACCCGAACCCGCAGTCGCCGCCCCCGGCACGCCCCTTCTACGCGCGGCCCACCCGGGCCGGCCGGCCGCAGCCGGGGCACCCCTCCGCGCAGGCGCCCCGGCCCGAGCCCGCCCCGCCCGTCCCTCCGGCCCGGGGCCGCAAGGGGGCCGGCCGGGCGGTGCTCTGGGCCGCCGTCGGCGCGGCCGTGGCCTCCGCAGCGTGGGCGGCCGGCGTCCTCCTCGGCCCCGGCGCGCACGCCGACGCGGAACTGGGCGGCTACGCGGCACCCGCCGACCTGTGCTCCGGCGCCGACTACTCGTCCTTCAGGGGCGAGTACACCGGGAAGGACACCGCGCCCACCCACACCGCGCTCAAGAACGCGGCCCTGGACGAGAGCTATTGCAGCACGGGCCTGAAGAAGTCCGGCTCGTCGTACCCCACCGCCTATCTGACGACGCAGCTGGACCTGCACCGGAAGACCGACCCCGCGGCCGAGTTCACCGCCGTCTGGAAGAACTACGCCGACGCGCACCCCGGTTACGACGTCGACCGGGTCGATGACCTCGGCGACGAGGCCTACCTGGTCAGCCAGGACACCACCGACGGCACCTCCAGCGGCGCCCTGTACGCGACCCTCGCCGTGCGCGACGGCTGGGTCACCTACATCATGAGCTTCAGCTCCTACCTCACCTCGTACGACGAGGACAAGGACCCGCCCGCGCTCGCCGACGTGACCGCCTGGCTGAAGAAGGACGGCAGGGCCACGCTGGAACGGCTGCGGCGCTGACACCGGCACCGGGGCGCGGCGCTCCCGTCGGCCGCGCCCCGGCGTCCGCCGAGCCGGACGCGTTCGCCGCCGCGCCGTACCTCACCCTCATGGCCGGATCACTCGTCGGGGTGGTGACGCGGCGCGGAGCGAGCCAGGGCCGCGCGGGGTGCGGCACAGTGGGCGGGTGTCTCCCCGACTTCTTCCGCTGCTGCTGGCGGCGCTGGTGAGTGTCGCCGGCTGCACCACCGTCAGCCCCGGCTCCCCGCCCGACGCCGCCGGCACCGCCCTCCCCGCGGACGCGACCGTACGGGCGCCGGCCCCCCGGTCCCCGGTGCACGAGCCGTCCCCGCGGACCGCCCTCGTGCGCACCGGCCACGGGCACCCGGACCGGCCCGGCCCGACGGCGTCACGCGGTGCCGCGTCCGGCGCCGGACCCGGACGCGCCGCGCCGCCCCCTCGCCCGCCTCGCCGCCGGCCAGGGCGCCCTC
>NZ_JOCB01000131.1 GCF_000718775.1 Streptomyces sp. NRRL S-31 | reverse complement strand
CGCCGGGGCCGTTGAAGCCGCTGGCGCCGCCGTGCCCGCGGGCGCCGCCCGCGGCACCGCCGTAGCCGTCGCGCCCGTTCGCGCCCGGCGCGTCGGCGCCGAAGCCGCTCCGGCCGCCGTGGTCCGGCCCGTTCTCCGAGAAGTACGGCAGGTCGTCCCGGCCGGACTCGCCGGGGCGGGAGCCGCCACCTCGCGGGCCGGCGCTCAGCGCCTCGGTCACGTCGAAGGAGCCGGTGCCGCCGCCGTGTCCCGGGGCGACGGGGCCGCCGGTGGCACCGGGCAGGCCCTTGCCCTTGGAGCCGCCGGGCGCGCTCATGGCACCGACCACGCCGCCGGGACGGCCGCCGCCGGGGCGTGCGCCGGTGGAACCGGCCGCGCCGGACGCACCGGGACCACCCGTACGGGGGGCCGCCGCGCCGGGGGCCGGGGTGGCGGGGGCGGAACCGGCGGTGATTCCGGCGCCGTTCGTGCCGCCGCTGCCCGGTGTGCCCTTCGCGGGGCCGGACTTGCGGGGCGCGAACCAGTCGCTGGCCGCCTTCTCGTCCGCCGGGCCCGTGGGCTCGGCCGGGGCCTCGGCGGCGCCGGCGGGCGCCCGTTCGGCCACGGGACGCGGCTCGGCGGCGGGCGCCTCCTCCCCGGCGCCCTCGCCGTCCCCGACGGTCTTGCGCACGACGACCGGCGGGATGGGCCGGGATCCGGGGATGTTGATCCGGATCCGGGTCGTCAGCGTGGTCTCGGTCTTCTTCTCCTCCGGCCGCGCGCCCGCGTGGCCCGCGCCCGTGGCGTCGTCGGAAGCCAGGGGGGTCCCGTACGGCGGCGTGCCGGAGGGGTATGCGGCTCCCCCGCGCCCGTCGGGCCCGGAGGACGGAGTGTCAGTTTCACGACTCAAGGCAGGTTCTCCCGGTTGGCTCCGCCGCCCGTTTCGACCTCAGCTGGGGGTGCCCCCTGTTCGAGCGCAGTCGAGAACTTGGGGGAGGCTCGGCGGCGCGCACCACCATACTGGCCGCTTCTGGCGGGTATCCCACGACCGCTGGGGAAACCCACACGGGACTCGCACGCGCCCCCCGGCGAAGCGGTACGTCACTTCTCAAGTCGGGCGGAGCCGCTCCCGGGTTGCCTTCCGGCGCCAACGGTGGCGCAGATCACAGCGAGGGCCATGCCTCCGAGCAGGAAGAGGTACGAGCCGCCGCCCGCGCCGAACAGGAAGTCGCCCTCCGGACGCGTGGTGGTGAGCAGGATGACGGCGACGATCCAGCCCGCCGCCGGCGCGACCGCCCCGCCGCGGCTGCGGGTGGCGTACGTCCCGCCGAGGAAGACCCCGGCGGCGCCCGCGAGGGCGAGCAGCAGCCCGCCGGGGAACCAGGCGGCCTGCACCAGGGCTCCGGCGAAGCCGGTGACCGCGCCGAGCAGGAACAGGCCGACGAGGGCGGCGGCCCGCCCGGGGGAGGGCGGGCGCAGCGGCTGGGCGAGCGCGGAGCCCGGTCCGCCGCCGCTCACGACGCCTCCTCGACACCGGCGAACAGGTCGGTCTCGCCGGGCTGTCCCGTCCCGCGCACCAGCTCGTAGTACTCGGTGGTGAACAGCGGCTGGGCCAGGGCGTTGGAGAGGGCGAAGTACGGCTCGGCCACCTCGATCTGGGTGGCGTGGGCCCGCATCGCGGCGGCCTTGGCGGCGGCGTGCGCGGTGCCGTCGACCGCGGTGGTGATCCGCTCGTCGTCGACCACGCCGGGTACGTCGTCCACGGCGGCGCCCTTGTCGAACGGCAGGGTGCCCAGCTCGTCCTGGAGGCGGGCGAAGGCGGCCTCGGCGACGGAGCGCGGGACGCGGTTCCAGTAGACCTTGGCGATCCGGTGGCCGCGCTCGGCCGCGAGGTCGACGGCGCGCATGGCGACGCGGTGGGCCTGGATGTGGTCCGGGTGGCCGTAGCCGCCGTTGTCGTCGTACGTCACGAGGACCTGCGGCCGGACCTCCCGGATCACCTCGGCGAGGCGGCCGGCGGCCTCGTCCACGTCGGCCTGCCAGAAGCAGCCGGGGTCGTCGTTGTCGGGCAGGCCCAGCATCCCGGAGTCGCCGTACCGCCCGGCGCCGCCGAGCAGCCGTCCGTCCGTGACGCCGAGCGCGCCGAGGGCGGCGGTCAGCTCCCCGCGCCGGTGGGCGCCGAGGGCGGGGCCCGTCAGGTGCCGCAGCTCCGGCGGAATGACCTCGCCCCGCTCACCCAGGGTGCAGGTGACGAGGGTCACATGAGCACCCTCGGCCGCGTACCTGGCCATGGTCGCGCCGTTGTTGATCGACTCGTCGTCCGGGTGCGCGTGCACCAGGAGCAGACGTCGCCCGGGCAGTTCCGTCATGGGACCACCCTACGAGGTGGCCGCCCCCGCGTTCTCGCCCTGGTAGCGCGGCAGTCCCCCGGTCGGGATCGTCCAGTCGGCGATGGTGACGTCCTCGCCGTAGACGAAGTCCTTGCGGGTGGCGTAGCGGGGACCGCCGGGGGTGGGGTGGATGTCCGAGAAGACGGCACCGGTGCCGGTACGAGGGTCGAAGACCGCGTAGACGGGGACGCCCATCAGGGGGTAGTCCCGGAGCTTGCCCACCCAGTCGTTGTCCGGGTTGGACCGGGAGACGATCTCGACGGCGGCGATGGCCGCACGGGGGTCGACGGAGCCCTCGACGTCCAGGTCGGTCCAGGCGATCACCAGCACGTCCGGGTGCCGCATGATGCCCTCGGGCACGTCCTCCACGTCGGGGGTGCCGGTGTGGGCCGTGATCCCCTCCGGCACGACTCCTTCGAGCCGCTTGCGGATGTGCGCCGTGGTCAGCTCGTGCGGTCCGTTCGGCGCCGTCAGGTCGTGGACGATGCCGTCCCTGGTGATCTCGAACCTGCCGGGCAGCGTGTCGTCCATGGACCGCAGGAAGTCGCGTACGGCCCGGTAGACCGTCGCCTTCATGCCGGGCGGCCCCCTGGGCCGGTTCGGCAGTCGTGGCAGCGGCCCGGTTCGGGGGCGCGGAAGGCCCGGTCGCAGCCGTCGCACGTCTGGAGCGGGTGCCGTACGGGCGCCGGGGCCGCCGGGGCGCGGAACGGCGGCGGGGGCGGGAGCTGGGCGGTGAGGCGGTGGGCGAGCAGGGCGGCGGGCCTGCGCAGCCCCTCGGGCGGCAGGCCGGCGGTCAGCGCCCGCCGGACGAGCGCGGGACCGACGTCACGCTCCAGCCAGGCCGCGACCCCGGGTGCCAGGTGCGCCGTGTCCGCCGCCGAGAGCAGCAGACGCCCGTCGTGGCGGCGCAGGTCCGCGAGGAGTTCGCCGGCCGTCTGGAGGAGGGCGGGCGCGGTGACGGCCGGCCGGGGGACCTCGGGGAGCGGTGCGCGTCCCACGCGGGACGGCCGCTCGGCCGGGGCCGTCGCCGGGCGTTCCGGCCGGGCCGGGCAGCCGGACCTGTCGGGGCGGCGCCGGACGCCCGGCTGGTTGCAGGAGATCGTCCGGGTGACGATCCGGCCGTCGGGGACGCGCTGCCGTTCCCGGCGCAGATAGCCGTGGGCCTCCAGCTCGCGCAGGGCGCCCGCGATCCGGGTCGCGCCCTCGGGGAAGCGGGCGGTGAGGCTCTTGATGTCGATGCGGGCGCCGGACGGCAGCGACTGGATGTGGCAGGCCAGACCGATCGCGAGCAGGGTGAGGTCGGGGTGCTGGGTGAGGTGGTTGCCGATCACCGTGAAGCGGTTGCTGTGGCGGGCGTTGTCGTGGATGAGCCCGCCGGACCGGGGACGCCGGTTCGGGTGCTTGTTGCCCGCAACACGGGCCGGGGCGCGCGGGGGCACGCTAGGGTTCTGGGTATCCATCAGGAAGGGGTCTTCTTCCTCGGTGGTCAGGCCCTCGCACTGGGATGGCAGTCCCGGCGGGGGCCGTCGCATGTCCGCTGTCGTCTCGGCTGAGCGTAGGGCCACCCGGGGACGCGAAATCCAGTCGAGCCGGGCATATTCACCCACCCGAGTGAGCCTGCGCGCCGGGCGGGAGGGGTGGGGCTCGGTGAGGTTCTTTTCCCTGCCCGTTCTTGGCTCTTCAGCGGCCGGGAGCACCGGAACCCGGGGCGCCGGGTCCCGGTGGACGGGACCGGAGCGATTTCCCGAATCGTGTCACTCAGTGTTGCCATCGGCACCTACCGTGATGAAGACCTGATGAAGGCCACTGGTACGACGGAGGGGCGCGGATGTCCGTGGACGCCGATGCGGTGAGCGAGCCGGGCTGGGAAGTGGACCCGGACGACGAGTGGGGAGTCGCGGTCATCACGACCGTCGGCAGGCAACTGAAGCTGCGCCGGGAGGCGGTGGGGATGCGGGCCGCCGACTTCGCGAAGGCGACCGGCTACAGCGAGGACATGATTTACAAGATTGAGAGCGGTCAGCGGATTCCTCGGCCGGAGTTCCTCGACAAGGCGGACGACGTGCTGGGCGCGGGCGGTCTGCTCGCGGCGATGAAGCACGACGTGGAGAAGGTCCGGTACCCGAGGAAGGCGCGTGACCTGGCGGCGCTGGAGGCGAAAGCCGTCGAACTGCTCTCGTACGGCAACCACCACGTACACGGGCTGTTGCAGACGGAGGAGTTCATGGAGGCCCTGATGGGCTCGCAACGCCCCAAGCTTCCACCGGACCGGCTGAAGGAGGCCGTGGCCGGACGCCTGGCCCGGAAGAAGATCTTCGAGCGCTCACCCGCACCCGAACTCAGCTTCGTGCTGGAGGAAGTCACGTTGAGGCGGCCGATCGGCGGTACGCCGGTGTTGCGACGGCAGCTCCGACACCTGCTGGACATCGCTCAGTTGCCGAACGTGCAGATCCAGGTGATGCCGACGGACCGCTGGGACCATCCCGGCATGGGAGGGCGCATCCAGGTGCTGAAGTTCGAGGACGGCACGGCCGTCGCCCGCATGGACGACGGGTACGGGGGCCGCCCCGTCTCCGACCCGAAGCAACTGCGGATCGTCGAACTGCGCTATGGCAGCATTCGGGCTGAGGCCCTGAACCCGAAGGAGTCCGCGGCCTTCATCGGTCAACTGCTGGGAGGGACATGATGCGCAAGGCTTCCACCGGGGGCGCCCCCGGCCTGGCGTGGTTCAAGAGCAGCTACAGCGACAGCAGCGACCCGAACGACTGCGTAGAGGTCGCCATAACCCCCCGCGCCATCCACGTCCGTGACTCCAAGCATGCCGAAGGCCCCCGGCTCGCGCTGGCGCCGGGTACCTGGAGCCGGTTCCTGGCGTACGCGTCCGAGGGCTGACACGAAGGGGCGACGGCCGACCGGGCCGTCGCCCCCTCGGACGTCAGAACTTGATGCTGCCGATCATGCTCGCGACGTTGGTCGTCAGGTCGCTGATCGTGGGCGCGACCGTTGAGGAGGCGAGGTAGAAGCCGAGGAGCATGCAGATGGCGGCATGACCGCCCTTCAGCCCCGACTTCTTGATCAACAGGAAGACGATGATCGCCAGCAGCACAACCGCCGAAATCGAGAGTGCCACGGCGGCTCACCTCCAAAGATCCCAGGGGACACGGGTTCCAGACCAGTCGAGCAAGTCCATGCGTACGTCAGCACGTTCATACCCACACAGCGGTAGTGATCATAACTATCAGTGCTCGCGCATCGCGCGGCGCACAGCCGCACAAGGGGGCGCACGGCCAATATGGTCGGGGTATGACGAACGAGGCTGACTCCTTCCCCCGCCGGCACGCCCGGACCCAGCGGTTCACGCTCGGCGCGCCGCGTGCGTTCACCGTGGCACCCGACGGGTCGCGTGTCGCGTTCCTGCGTTCCGGCTCCGGCACCGACCGGGCCAACTCCCTGTGGGTGCTGGACCTTCCGGAGGGCACCGAGCGCCTGGCGGCCGACCCCGGCACCCTCCTCCAGGGCGCCTCCGAAGAGCTGTCGGCCGCCGAGCGGGCGCGCCGCGAGCGCAGCCGCGAGGGCGGTGCCGGCATCGTCGGCTACGCCACCGACGGGGCCCTGGAGCTGGCGTCTTTCGCCTTGTCAGGGCGGCTTTTCACGGCGGAGCTGCGGGCCGGCACGGCGCGTGAACTCACCGTCCCGGGACCGGTGATCGACCCGCGTCCCTCCCCCGACGGGCGGCACGTCGCGTACGTCGCCCAGGGCGCGCTGCGGGTGGTGGGCGCCGAGGGGGACGGCGACCGGGCGCTGGCCGAGCCGGAGTCGGCGGGGGTCTCCTACGGGCTCGCGGAGTTCGTCGCGGCCGAGGAGATGTCCCGTTCGCGGGGATTCTGGTGGGCGCCGGACTCCGACCGGCTGCTCGTGGCGCGCGTGGACGACACGCCGGTGAAGCGGTGGTGGATCTCCGACCCGGCCCGCCCCGAGCGTGAGCCAACCAACGTCGGGTACCCCGCGGCGGGCACCCCGAACGCGGACGTCCGCCTGTTCGTCCTCGGCCTGGACGGGGGGCGCACGGAAGTCGCGTGGGACCGGTCCCGGTACCCGTACCTGGCGCGTGTGCACTGGTCAGCGGCGGGTGCGCCGTTGCTGCTGGTGCAGGCGCGGGACCAGCGCAGCCAGTTGTTCCTGGCGGTGGACCCGAAGACGGGGGCCACGCGGATGGTGCACGCCGACGAGGATCCAAGTTGGCTCGAACTTTTCGCCGGTGCGCCCTGCTGGAGCCCTTCCGGGCAGCTCGTGCGGATCGCGGACGAGGGTGGCGCGCGGGTGCTGGCGGTCGGCGAACGCCTGCTGACCAGCGGACAGTTGCACATTCGTGCGGTTCTGGACGTGGGCGCGGACGACGTACTGGTTTCCGCCTCTTCCGGTCCGGGGGCCCCGGCACCGGAAATTGGCGAAGTCCATGTGTACCGGGTGAACGAACTGGGGCTGGAACGGCTGTCGTCGGAGCCCGGCGTGCACTCCGCGGTGCGGGGCGGGGGCGTCACCGTCCTGCTGTCCGCGACCCCGGACCGGCCGGGCACCCGGGCCGAGGTACTGCGGAACGGGAAGCCGGTGGCGACTGTCCGGTCGTACGCCGAAGATCCCGGTATGTCCCCGCGGCTGACCCTCACCGAGGGGGGCGCACGCCGAATTCCGTGCGCCGTGCTTATGCCACAGGACTACCACGGTGACACTCCCCTGCCGGTACTCCTGGACCCCTACGGCGGCCCGCACGGCCAGCGGGTGGTCGCCGCGCACAACGCCCACCTCACCTCCCAGTGGTTCGCCGACCAGGGCTTCGCGGTGATCGTCGCCGACGGCCGGGGCACCCCGGGCCACTCGCCGGCCTGGGAGAAGTCGATCAAGGACGACGTGGCGGCCGTGGTGCTCCAGGACCAGGTCGACGCGCTGCACGCGCTCGCCGAGCGGTACCCGCTGGACCTGGACCGGGTGGCGATCCGCGGCTGGTCCTTCGGCGGCTACCTGGCCGCCCTCGCGGTGCTGCGCCGCCCGGACGTCTTCCACGCGGCCGTGGTCGGCGCGCCCGTCACCGACCTGCGGCTGTACGACACCCACTACCAGGAGCGCTACCTCGGCGACCCGGGCGAGCAGCCGGAGGTGTACCGCCGCAACTCGGTGATCGACGACGCGGGCCTGGTCGACCCGGCCGAGCCGCACCGCCCGATGATGGTCGTCCACGGGCTGGCCGACGACAACGTGGTCGTCGCCCACTCCCTGCGCCTGTCCTCCGCGCTGCTGGCCGCCGGCCGGCCGCACGAGGTGCTGCCGCTGTCCGGGGTGACCCACATGACCCCGCAGGAGACGGTCGCGGAGAACCTCCTCCTGCTCCAGCTCGACTTCCTCCGGCGTTCGCTCGCCCGGCCGGCCGAGCGGTGAACACCCTTAACACACAGGCAACTTCACGGAAGCCGTACCGATATACGGACACGGAAGCCTGAACTGCGTACGGCCGTGCGGGTGCCGTAAGCGGGCCGGGGTGCGCCATGTCACCCCGGCCCGTCGCCGTCCGGCCGGACCTCCGGCGCCGGCACGACCGGCTTCTCCTCCGCGAAGTGGCACGCCGAGGGATGGGCCGCGGGACCCGGCGCCTGCCGGAAGACGGCCGGGACCGCCAGCGCCGGCACCTCCCGGGCGCACCGTTCCCGCGCCTTCCAGCAGCGGGTGCGGAAGCGGCAGCCGGACGGGATCGCCGTCGGCGAGGGCACGTCCCCGGTGAGGATGATCCGCTCCCGGCGCTCCCGGGCCCCGGGGTCGGGCACGGGCACCGCGGAGAGCAGGGCCTGGGTGTAGGGGTGGGTCGGGTGGTCGTAGATCTCGGCGTCCCGCCCGGTCTCCACGATCCGGCCCAGGTACATCACCCCGACCCGGTCCGAGATGTGCCGGACGATCGACAGGTCGTGCGCGATGAAGAGGTACGACAGCTCGAACTCCCTCTGCAGCCGCTCCAGCAGGTTGACCACCTGGGCCTGCACCGAGACGTCCAGGGCGGAGACCGGCTCGTCGGCGACGACGACCTCGGGGCGCAGCGCCAGCGCCCGGGCGATGCCGATGCGCTGGCGCTGGCCGCCGGAGAACTGGTGGGGGTAGCGGTTGACGTACTCGGGGTCGAGGCCGACCACGTCCAGCAGGTCCCGCACCCGGCGGCGCCGGTCGCCCTTGGGGGCCGCCTCGGGGTGGATGTCGTACGGCTCCCCCACGATGTCGCCGACCGTCATCCGGGGGTTGAGCGAGGTGTACGGGTCCTGGAAGACCATCTGGATGTTGCGGCGCACCGCCTTCAGGGCCCGGCCGGACAACCGGGTGACGTCCTCCCCCTTGAACCGCACGGTGCCGGCCGTCGGGCGCTCCAGGTGGCAGAGCAGCTTCGCCACCGTCGACTTGCCGCAGCCCGACTCGCCGACCAGGCCCAGGGTCTCGGCCCGGCCCAGCGTGAAGTCGACGCCGTCGACCGCCTTGACCGCGCCGATCTGCTTGCGGAACAGGACGCCCCGGGTGAGGGGGTAGTGCTTGACCAGCCCGGTCACCTCGAGGATCGGTTCAGCCACGCAGGCACTCCCTCCAGAAGTGGCAGGCGCTGGCACGGCCGCCGGGCACCTCGTACAGCGGGGGTTCCTCGGTGCGGCAGACGTCCCTGGCCATCGGGCAGCGGGGGTGGAAGGAGCAGCCGGGCGGGATGCGCAGGAGGTTCGGCGGCGAGCCCTTGATGGCGTACAGCTGCCGCCCCTTGCGGTCCAGGCGGGGCACGGACTCCAGCAGGCCGCGGGTGTAGGGGTGGGCCGGGGCCCGGTAGAGGTCGCGCACGGGCGCGGACTCCACGATCCTCCCGGCGTACATCACCGCGATCTGGTCGGCGACGTCCGCGACGACCCCGAGGTCGTGGGTGATCAGGACCAGCCCCATGCGGTACGCGCGCCGCAGCTCCGCGAGCAGGTCCATGACCTGGGCCTGGACCGTGACGTCCAGGGCGGTGGTCGGCTCGTCCGCGATGACGAGCGCCGGTTCCAGGGCCAGCGCCATCGCGATCATGATGCGCTGGCGCATGCCGCCGGAGAACTGGTGGGGGTAGTCCCGCACCCGCTGCGCCGCCGCCGGGATGCGCACCCGGTCCATCAGCTCGACGGCCCGGGCCCGCGCGTCCTTGCGGGACGCGCCCCGGTGCACGACGAACATCTCCCCGAGCTGCGCCCCGACGGTGAGCACCGGGTTGAGGGCGGACAGCGCGTCCTGGAAGACCATCGCCATCTCGGCGCCCCGGACCCTGCGCCGCTCCTCCCCCTTCAGCGTCAGCAGGTCCCGCCCCCGGAACAGGACGCGCCCGCCGGTGATCCGGCCGGGCGGTGTGTCGAGGATGCCCATCACGGCCTGCGCGGTGACCGACTTGCCCGACCCGGACTCGCCGAGCACGGCCAGCGTCTCCCCCGCGTCCACCGCGAGGCTCACCCCGTCGACGGCGCGCGCGACCCCGTCCCGGGTCCGGAACTCCACGCCCAGTTCCCGCACTTCGAGCAGCACGCGGTCACCTCAGCTTCGGGTCGAGGGCGTCGCGGACCGCGTCGCCGAGCATGATGAAGGCCAGGACCGTGACGGCCAGGGCGCCCGCCGGCCAGAGCAGGGCGTGCGGGGCGTTGCGGATGTAGGGGGAGGCGGCGGAGATGTCGATGCCCCAGGAGACGCTGGGCGGTTTGAGGCCCACGCCGAGGTAGGACAGGGTCGCCTCCAGCGCGATGAACGTGCCGAGCGCGATCGTCGCGACCACGATCACCGGCGCCACGGCGTTCGGAGCGATGTGCCGGAGCATGATGCGGGAGTCGGAGGCGCCGAGGGCGCGGGCGGCCTGCACGTAGTCGTTCTGCTTGACGGTGATGACCGAGCCGCGCGCGATCCGGGAGATCTGCGGCCAGCCGAGCAGCACCATGAACCCGATGACCGGCCAGACCGTGTGGGAGGTCACCACGGAGAGCAGGACGAGACCGCCGAGGACGACCGGGATGGCGAAGAAGACGTCCGTCAGGCGGGAGAGCAGGGCGTCCCAGACACCGCCGAAGTAGCCCGCGAGCCCGCCGAGGACCGACCCGAACACGGCCACCCCGAGCGTGGCGCAGAGCCCGACCGTGACGGACGTACGGGCGCCGTAGACGGTGCGCGTGTAGACGTTGCAGCCCTGCCCGTCGTACCCGAAGGGCGCGCCCGGTGCCGGGCCGTCCTGGGCCTTGGCCAGGTCGCACGTCAGCGGGTTGCCGGAGGCGATCACCGAGGGCCACAGGGAGATGAGGACCAGGAAGCAGATGACCAGGGCGGAGAGCAGGAAGACCGGGTTGCGGCGCAGGTCCCGCCAGGCGTCGGACCACAGGGAGCGGGGCTTGCCGGCCGGCCCGCCGCCCTCCGGTCCGCCCGGCGCCCCCTCCAGCGTGGCGGCCTCGCTCGCGCCCAGGTCCATCGCGCCGCCCATGCCGGTGCCGGCGATGGCGCGCTCGGGCCGGTACGGCTGTTCAGGCATAGCGGATCCTCGGGTCGAGCACGGCGTACAGGAGGTCCACCAGCAGGTTGGCCACCAGGAACACCAGGACGAGCACGGTCACGAAGCCGACCACCGTCTGGGTGTTCTGGCGCAGGATGCCCTGGTAGAGCTGGTAGCCGACGCCGTGGATGTTGAAGATCCGCTCGGTGACGATCGCGCCGCCCATCAGCGCGCCGATGTCGGTGCCGATGAAGGTGACCACCGGGATGAGCGAGTTGCGCAGCAGGTGCCGGGTGACGACCCGGCGCCGGGGCAGGCCCTTGGCGATCGCCGTGCGGACGTAGTCGGACCGCTTGTTCTCCGCGATGGAGGTGCGGGTCAGCCGGGTGACGTAGGCGAGCGAGACGGAGGCGAGGACCAGCCCGGGGACGATCAGCTCGTCGAAGCCGCCGGTGCGGACCGAGGGTCTGATCCAGCGCCACTCGATGCCGAAGAGCAGTTGCAGCAGCAGACCGGTGACGAAGGTCGGCACGGAGATCACGACCAGGGTGGCCAGGAGCACCCCGGTGTCCACGGGCCGGCCGCGCCGCAGTCCGGTCACCACGCCGAGGGTGATGCCGATGAGGATCTCCAGGACGACGGCGACGACGGTGAGCCGGATGGTGACCGGGAACGCCGTCGCCATCAGCTCGGTGACCGGCTGTCCGTTGAACGCCGTGCCGAAGTCGCCGGTGAAGACCTTCCCCATGTAGGTGAGGTACTGCCGCCACACCGGCTGGTCGAGGCCGAACTCCCGCCTCAGCGCGGCGGCGGTCGCCGGGTCGCAGGCCCGTTCCCCGCACAGACCGGCGACGGGATCGCCCATCACGTTCACCATCAGGAAGATCAGCAGGGTGGCCCCGACGAAGACCGGGACCATCTGGAGGAGCCGCCTGAGGACGTAGCGCCCCATGCCGGCTCAGCCGACCCTGATCTCGTTGTACACGGGGACGCTGAAGGGGTTGAGGGCCACGTTCGACAGCCGCTCGGAGTATCCGGCGTTGCCGTTCTGGTACCAGAGCGGGATGGCCGCCATGGCGTCCCGTACGACCTTCTCGGCCTGCTGGAAGCCGGCGACCGACCGGGCGGTGTCCCTCTCGGCGTTGGCCTTGTCCACGAGCCGGTCGAACCTCTCGTCGGACCACTTGCCGTCGTTGGAGGAGGCTCCGGTGTAGTAGAGCGGCTGGAGGAAGTTCTGGATGAGCGGGTAGTCCATCTGCCAGCCGGCCCGGAACGGACCGGTCATCTTCTGCCGGCCGAGCTGGTTGCGGAAGTCGGCGAAGGTGCCGACCGGGTTGCCGACGCACGCCTTGTCGTCGCCGAGCGCGTTGTTGATGGAGTTGCACACCGCGTCGATCCACTCCCGGTGCGAGCCGGTGTCCGCGTTGTAGGTGATCGTGAGCCGGCCGCGGGGGATGCCGCCGCCTTCCTTGACCAGCTCCCTCGCCCGGGCCGGGTCGTACACGCACGCCCTGCCGCACAGGCCGTCCTTGAAGCCGCCGGCCGCGCCGAGCACCGGGGAGGTCCAGTCGGTGGCCGGGGTGCGGGTCCCGCGGAAGATGGTGTCGGTGATCTGCCGGCGGTTGATCGCCATGGACAGCCCGGTGCGGACCTTCTCCGCGCCGGGTCTGTTCCACGCCTTGTCGTAGTAGGGGAAGGCGAGGGTCTGGATGATGCCCGCGGGGGTGTTGAGGTAGCGGTCGCCCAGGTCGCCCCTGACGTTCTTCAGCTGCGCGGCGGGGATGTCGTCGGCGAGGTCGAGATTGCCGGCCAGCAGGTCGGTGTAGGCGGTGTTGCTGTCGGTGTAGACGAGCAGGGTCACGCCGTCGTTGCGCGCCTTGTCCGGGCCGGGGTAGCCGTCCCACCGCCTCAGGTACATCTGCGCGCCCTTGGTGTAGGACCCGACGGTGTAGGGGCCGTTGCCGACCGGCTTGCGCAGCCAGGCCGCGTGGTCGGTGAAGAAGACGCGGGGCAGCGGGGCGAAGGCCGCGTAGCCGAGGGTGTCGGGGAAGCCGGAGAACGCCTGGTTGAGCCGGACGGTGAAGGTGTGGTCGTCGAGCACCTTCAGCCCGGACAGCTTGCCGGCGCGCTGGACGCCGGTCTCCGGGTGGACCCGGTCGTACCCGTCGATGTAGCCGAAGAAGTAGGCGTTCTTCTGGTGGTTGCCGAGCCCCGCGCCGTAGTTCCAGGCGTCCACGAAGGACCGGGCGGTCACCCGCTCGCCGTTGGAGAAGGTCCAGCCGGTCTTGAGCCGGACGGTGAAGTTCCGCGAGTCCCGCGTCTCGATGGACCGGGCGAGCCAGTTCCGGGCCTTGCCGGTCCGCGGGTCGTACTTCTTCAGCCCGCGGAAGAGCATGTCGAGCACCTTGCCGCCCTGCACCTCGTTGGTGTTGGCCGGCTCCAGCGGGTTCTGCGGGTCGCCCCAGGAGGAGGTGAGCACGGCACCGCCGTTGCCGCCGCCCGATCCGCTCCCGCAGGCGGTGGCCGCGAGCGCCGTCACGAGCACACCGGCGGCGCAGCGGGCGACTGCTCGCCGGGGGGCGGCTCGTCGCGTGACGGCCCGTCGGGCGTGCCTGCTGCCACGCATGGCGTGCCTCCTCATGGGCCGTGCTCGGTTACCGGTCGCTATCGACACATACCGCGCCCGACTCCCGCTCGATGCCCGTTTCGACAGCCTTTGGGGGGACACGTCACCCGAAGGATGGCACCACCCCTCCATCCCGTTGATGATCTTGGGTGGCGAGCGCAATAGATCTTCGCGTAACGATGCCGAAACGTTGGATTGAGGCACGGCGATGTACGCATTTCGACACTCCACCGTCCGCATATCGAACTTCTTGCCCGTTTCGCCTGATTAGTCCGATGTGAAGCACGGATTGATTACGGCGCGCTACCCGCGTAGCTACAGATCAGTCAAGGTGGAGTAAAGAAGGTAAAGAGACAACCAAGGGAGCCGAGAATTTATTGACCTTGAATGAATTGCGTTGAAAAAGTCCGGCGTAGCCCGTAGGGGAGCGCCCTGCGGAGTCATCAGACCCTCCCTTGGGCCAGGAGCACCATGACCCCCCCAACTCCCTCCGCGGCTGCCCCGCTCGAGGTCACCGACGAGACCGCCGAGAAGTCGACCACTTCTCCCGGTCCGAGCGGGAGCGAGAGCAGGTCTCCCAGGCAGCTCGCCTGGCGCCGCTTCAAGCGTGACCGCACGGGCGTCGTCTCGGCGATCATCGTGATCTGCTTCTTCGTGGTCGGCCTCGCCGCGCCGCTCATAGCGAAGCTGTACGGCAAGGACCCGTACACGACGTACGGGCTCAGCAACCCCGGGCTCCTGGGCGACAACAGCTACCCGGTCAAGCCGAACGGCGGCATCGACGGCGAGTTCTGGTTCGGCGTCGAGCCGGGCCTGGGACGTGACGTCTTCACGTTCCTGCTCTACGCGATCCGCAACTCGCTGCTGATCTCCACCGCCATCACGGTCCTCGTCATGATCGTCGGTGTGGTGATCGGCGTCACCGCCGGCTACATCGGCGGCAAGACGGACTGGTTCCTCGGCCGGGTCATCGACATCCTGCTCGCCTTCCCGCAGCAGCTGTTCTTCGTGGCCTTCACGCCCGTCGTCCTGAACCTGTTCGTGGCGCCCAACGAGGACACGCCGACCTGGATCGTCGTGGTCTCCCTGGTCTCGCTGCTGACCGCGTTCGGCTGGTCCTCCATCGCCCGGCTGCTGCGCGGCCAGGTGCTCGCCCTGCGCGAGCGTGAGTTCGTCGAGGCCGCGAAGGTCACGGGCGCGTCTCCGGCTCGCATCATCTTCAAGGAACTACTGCCCAACCTGTGGACGCCCATTCTGATCCAGGGCACCCTCTTGCTCCCGGCGATGGTCACCACGGAAGCGGGACTGGCCTTCCTCAACGTGGGCATCTCGGATCCGACCCCGGACTGGGGCGTCATGCTCGGCCGAGCGGCTCAGGTGTACCAGGACGACATCACCTACCTGCTCTTCCCCGGCATCGCGATGGTGGTCTTCGTCCTGGCGTTCAACCTCCTCGGCGACTCGCTGCGCGACGCGCTCGACCCGAAGACCAAGCGCTGACCCCGGCCCTCTTCAGGACCACGGCAAGGACGCCGGGGTGCCGGGCTTCTCTCATCAACTCACTCCAAGGCAGGATGCGATGTCCTTCTCGCGCAGAAACTTCCTGATAGCCACCGGTGTTGCCGCCGCCTCCAGCTCCGTGCTGAGCGCGTGCAGCAGTGGCAACTCCAGCAGCACCGGCACCGGCAAGCAGGACGCGGCCAAGGCCCACACCACCTCCGTCAAGATCGGCACGGCGGCGGACTCCCAGGGCCCGGCTCCGGAGGTCTCCGGTGCCAAGAAGGGCGGCAAGGTCTACCTGCTGAACGACGACGACTTCTCGCACCTCGACCCGCAGCGTGTCTACTACGCGTGGAACTCGCTGGCCGTGGTCGTCCTCGCCCGCACCCTGACCGGTTACAAGGTCGGCGACGACGGCTCCATGACCCTGGTCGGCGACCTCGCCACCGACACGGGCACCATGAAGGACGGCGGCAAGACCTGGTCCTTCACGCTGAAGGACGGCGTCAAGTGGGAGGACGGCTCCGACGTCACCGTCGACGACGTCCGCCACGGCTTCGAGCGCGCCTTCGCCAACTTCGTCACCGAGGGTGCCGTCTACGCCCAGAGCTGGCTGACGGGCTCGCAGGAGTTCCGCAAGTCGTACCCGGGTCCGTTCAAGGGCAACAAGCACCTGAAGTCCATCGAGACGAGCGGGAAGACCATCACCTTCCACCTCGCCGTGGCCCGCCCGGACTTCAACTACGTCGTCGCGATGCACTCGTACGCGCCGAACCCGGTGAAGCACGACACCAAGCAGGACTACGACAAGAAGCCGTTCTCCAACGGTCCTTACAAGATCAAGTCGCACCAGACCGACAAGTCGATGGTCCTGGTCCGCAACGAGCACTGGGATCCGAAGACGGACCCGATCCGCAACGCCTACCCGGACGAGTTCGACTTCACCTTCGGTATCGAGGCCGCCACCGCCGCCGACCGTCTGATCGCCGACACCGGCAACGACCAGTACGCGGTCTCCTGGCGCACGGTTCCGCAGGACCGCGTCCAGCAGGCCACCACCAAGGCCAAGGACCGCCTGTTCGAGGACCTGAGCAGCGGCACCAGCGTCTACTGGATCAACCAGACCCGCGTCACCGACATGAAGGTCCGCGAGGCCATCATCAAGGCCTGGCCCACCGCCGGCATCCGCCAGCTCCAGGGCGGCGTGCACCGCGGTGACTACGCGACCGGCATCATGAGCCCGCTCGTCGCCGGCTACGAGTCGCAGGACGTCTGGGGCAAGCTGAAGAACCCGGCGGGCGACCCGGCCGCAGCCAAGGCGATCCTGAAGAAGGCCGGCAAGCTCGGCACCAAGGTCGTCTACGCCTACCAGCAGGACGACGTCAACGCCAAGATCAAGGTCGTCGTCGAGAACGCCCTGAAGGCGGCCGGCTTCGACGTGGTCACCAAGGGCATCGACTCCACCACCTGGTACGACCAGATCGGCAAGATCGACAACGAGTACGACATCTACTGGGGCGGCTGGTCCGCCGACTGGCCGACCGGTTACTCGGTCTTCCAGCCGCTGTTCGACAGCCACAACGTGGTGGACCAGGGCACCAACTACTGCCACCTGAAGAACCCCGACGTCGACGCGGCCATCAAGGCGGCCACGGCGGAGACGGACCAGGACAAGGCCAACAAGATGTGGGCCGCCCTGGACAAGCAGGTCACGGAGCTGGGCGCCTTCATCCCCGACGTCTACATGAAGCGCCTGTACATCCACGGCTCGAAGCTCGCCAACGTCAAGATGGACCCGAACTTCGACGGCTGCATGCTCTACAAGCTGTACGTCAAGGCCTGATCAGCCCCTGAGAGGTGGGGCGGCCCCACGGCCGCCCCACCCTCGGCTCGTCCACCGGGCCTCCGGTCACCCCGGCCCGGCCCGTTCCGCACGACGGCCCTCCCAGGAAAGCCAACCCCCATGCTTCGCTTCCTCGTCCGCCGGCTCCTCGGCGCCGTGATCACGCTGATCATCATCAGCGCGATCACGTTCATGCTCTTCTACGCGGTGCCGCGCGACCCCGCCCGCGTCGCCTGCGGCAAGGTCTGCACCCCGGAGACGCTCGACGTGATCCGGCACAACATGGGGATCTCGGACCCGATACCGGTCCAGTACTGGCACTGGCTCCAGGCCATCTTCGTGGGCCGCGAGTACCCGGGCTTCGGCCACTGCGACGCCCCGTGCCTGGGCTACTCGTTCATCAACCGCGAGCCCGTCCTCGCGACGGTCTGGGACCGCTTCCCGACCACGGCCTCCCTGGCCATCGGCTCCTCCGTGGTCTTCCTGATCTTCGGTATCGGCATGGGCATGCTGGCCGCCGTGAAGCAGGGCAAGGCCCTGGACAAGATCGCCAGCTCCTCGTCGCTGGTCGCCTCGTCCATGCAGATCTACTTCGTCGGCCCGGTCGCCCTGTACCTCCTCGTGTACCAGACGCACCTGCTCGACCAGCCCTCGTACACCCGCTTCACCGACAACCCTGGCGCCTGGTTCACCGGTCTGCTGGTGCCGTGGCTGGTCCTCGCGCTGATCTGGACCGCCAACTACACCCGTATGACCCGCTCGCAGCTGGTCGAAGCGCTCAGCGAGGACTACGTCCGCACGGCCCGGGCGAAGGGCATGTCCCGGCGCAACGTCTTCTTCCGCTTCGCCTGGCGCGGCGCGATGGGCCCGATCGTCACCATCTTCGGCATCGACATGGGCGTCCTGCTCGGCGGCGCGATGATCACCGAGAAGACCTTCAGCCTCCAGGGCCTCGGCATGCTCGCCGTGAAGTCGGTGACCAACAACGACCTGCCGATGCTGCTCGGCGTCATGATCATCACCGCCGGCTTCGTCGTGCTCGCCAACATCGTCGTGGACGCCGTGTACGCCCTGATCGACCCGCGGATCCGGCTCGCCTGACCGCGCTCTTTACCACCAGCTACCCCGCATCACCCCCCTCTGGAGCGTCCCCGTGACGAGCACCGATTCCCAGCCCTTCCTGTCCGTCAAGGACTTGAAGGTGCACTTCTCGACCGAGGACGGCGTCGTCAAGGCCGTCGACGGTCTCTCCTTCGACGTCGAACGCGGCAAGACGCTGGGCATCGTGGGTGAGTCGGGGTCCGGCAAGTCGGTCACCAACCTGACCATCCTCGGCCTGCACAACCCGGACCACACCAAGGTCGAGGGCTCCATCGAGCTGGACGGCGAAGAGCTGAACGGCGCCTCGGAGAAGACCCTCGAGAAGCTCCGCGGCAACAAGATGGCGATGATCTTCCAGGACGCCCTGGCCTCGCTGTCGCCGTACCACACCGTCGGCACGCAGATCAGCGAGGTGTACCGCAAGCACACCGGCGCCTCCAAGCAGGAGGCCCGGGCGCGGGCCATCGAGATGCTGAAGCGCGTCGGCATCCCGCAGCCGGACCGCCGGGTCGACAGCTACCCGCACGAGTTCTCCGGCGGTATGCGCCAGCGTGCGATGATCGCCATGGCCCTGGTGTGCGACCCGAAGCTGCTGATCGCCGACGAGCCGACCACCGCGCTCGACGTGACGGTGCAGGCGCAGATCATGGACCTGCTCAAGGAGCTCCAGCAGGAGTTCGGCACCTCGATCATCTTCATCACCCACGACCTGGGCGTGATCGCGGACATCGCCGACGACGTGCTGGTGATGTACGGCGGCCGGTGCGTGGAGCGCGGCTCGAAGGAGGAGGTGCTGCGCAGCCCGCAGCACCCGTACACCTACGGCCTGCTCGGCTCCATGCCGACCCTGGACGGCCCGGTCGACGTGCCGCTGAACCCGATCCCGGGCTCGCCGCCGTCGCTGCTGAACCCGCCGTCCGGCTGCCGCTTCCACCCGCGCTGCGCCTTCGCCGACAAGGTCGCGGACGGCCGGTGCTCGAAGGAGAGCCCGCTGCTGGAGATCGTGGACGGCCGCGGCAGCGCCTGCCACCTGACGGAGCAGCAGCGCCGCGAGTACCTCGCCGACACGGCCGCCAAGGCCCACTGACGTAAACAGACGGGATTTCACCACCATGAGCAGCACCACTCCCCTCCTGGACGTCTCCGGGCTGACCAAGCACTTCCCGATCAAGGGCGGTTTCCCCATCCGCCGCACGGTCGGCGCGGTGCAGGCCGTCGACGGCGTCGACTTCCAGGTCGCCGAGGGCGAGAGCCTGGGCCTGGTCGGCGAGTCCGGCTGCGGCAAGTCGACCACCGGCCGGCTGATCACGCGCCTCCTGGAGCCCACGGCCGGCAAGATCACCTACCGCGGCCAGGACATCAGCCACGCCAGCCGCAAGGAACTCGCGCCGATACGGTCCGAGATCCAGATGATCTTCCAGGACCCGTACGCGTCGCTGAACCCGCGGCACACGGTCGGCAAGATCATCTCCGGTCCGATGGAGATCAACGGGATCAACCCGCCCGGCGGCCACGAGAAGCGCGTCCGGGAACTGCTGGAGATCGTCGGTCTCAACCCCGAGCACTACAACCGGTTCCCGCACGAGTTCTCCGGCGGCCAGCGCCAGCGCATC
>NZ_JOCB01000130.1 GCF_000718775.1 Streptomyces sp. NRRL S-31 | reverse complement strand
CGGCGGTGGCGGGGGCGGGCAGCGCCGCCGGGGCGAGCAGGGCGGCGCCGGCCGCGGCCAGCGTCAGCGACGGGACACGCACGATGAGGAACCCTCTCGTAGGGGACAAATCGGACATCGCGCCCACTGTGCTGCGCCCAGGGGTGTGCGGCCACAGGGGTCGCCGCGAAGGGGCCGGATGGAGCACGCCGCTGACCCCGAAAGGGGACGGCGGGGAAAATCCGCCCATTCGGGCGGCCGGGGGGGGCGACAGGGGCCGGGGGGTCCGGACCGTAGCGTCCCGGACCCCCCGGCCACCCACGCCGGCGCGGGATCGGCGACGACAGCGTGTCCGCGCCACGGGCATGAACTCCCCTGCCCTCTCGGGCAGTTCAGCCGTTGGGAAGTCCAGCATACGTAACGCCCGGGGGTGGCCACCAACGCGGCCCCCTTGCCGTGCCCCCACCGGCCGGGCATATTGGTCCGGACCTTTAGGATGCCGAGGCCGTCCGGGGAGGACTGTGCCGTGCGACGCGTTCGGTTGCCGCTCGTACCGGTCTGTGGTGCGTTGCTGCTGGTCGTCTCCTGCGGCCGGGGCGGGGCCGCCGACGAGGGCCGGGTGCCGGGCGCGCCGGCCGGGATCACCGCCGCCGCGGGCAGTGCCACCAGCGTGCACGTGATGTGGAACGCGGCACCGGACGACGCCGGGATCCGCACCTACGAGGTATATCGCGGCACCACGAAGGTGACCGAGGTACCGGGCGCGCAGCACATGGTGGACATCACCAGGCTCAGGCCCGCCACCGCATATGTGTTCACCGTGCGCGCCCGGGACGCCGAGGGCCGGCTGGGGCCGCCGAGCCGCACGGTGCGGGCACGGACGCCGGCCGTGGCGGCGGCGGACCACTCGGCGCCCACCCGGCCGGGGCGGACCACCGGACGGGCCGTGGGCAGCCGCGCCGTCCGGCTGTCCTGGGGCGCGTCCCGGGACGACCGGGGCGTGGTGTCCTACGACGTCTACCAGGGCGGTGTGAAGATCCACAGCGTGGGCGGGAACCAGACCGCCGCCGTCCTCACCGGCCTGCGCCCCGGCCACCGGTACGCCTTCACCGTGCGGGCCCGGGACGCGGCCGACAACCTCTCCCCCGCCGGCTCACCGGTCCGCCTCGCCACGCCGGGTGGCGACGACGGCCGGAACACCGCGCCCACCGGGTTCACCGCCGCGACCCACCGCTCCGGCGGCGCCTACTACGTCGACCTCGCCTGGAACCCGCCGCGCGCGGACGGGGTGATCGCCGAGTACCGGATCCAGCTGGACGGCACCACGGCCACCTCGCTGGTCTGGGGCGGCGCACCGCCGCCCGGCCGGGCGCACCACAGCTTCTACCTCGGCACCGCCGCCGGGGAGCGCCACCGGGTACGGCTGCGGGCGCGGCTGCCGGACGGCACCTGGGGCGGCTGGTCGGCGGAGCGGACGGTGACCACGGGCGGCTGACCCGCGGCGGGCCGCGGCACGCCGGACGGAGCAGTCGCTCACCTGATCGGGCCTCGACCGGGTGCGCGCGTGCCCCGCGCGGCGTTGGCTGCGGTTGAGGCAGCACGGGCGTTCCCCGACCCCCGGCGGCGCATGGGACGTACCGCCGACCGTGCCGCCGGAGGCCACCCCATGCACACCTCGCGACTCCTGCTCCGCTCCGGCCCGACCCTGGCGGCAGCCGCCGCGCTCCCGGCCGTGCTCGCCGGGCCGGCCGCCGCGGCCTCGGGCATCTCGGTCAGCACCGCCGGCTCCACGGTCTCCGTGGTCACCAGCGCGTGCACGCAGATCAACGGCGCCTGGGGAACCGCCGCGCTGCTCACCAGCGGCCAGGCGAACTTCGCCCAGGGCCGGCAGGTGGCCCTGTCCGGTACGTCCGTCAGCCAGTCCGCCGCCTGGACGGGGGTGAGCCCGGGGACGTACACCGTGGTGGTGATGTGCTCCAGCGGCGGCACCGCGGGCAGCCAGTCGGTGATCGTCTCGGCGCCCAGGAGCCCGACGGTCTCGGCGACGCCCGGGAACCCGGTGCTCCCGGCGGCGCCCAGGAAACCGACGATCTCGGCGACCACCAGCCCGGCGCCGTCCCGGGGCGTGATGGGCGGCCTCGGCGGCGCCGCCCGCGACTACGGCCCGCTGACCCTGGGCGTCGGCGCGGCGCTGGTCGGGGCCGGGGTCGTGGCCACCGGCTGGGTACTGCGCCGCCGTTCGAAGCCGTACCGGCTCTGAGAGCGCTGCCGCCCCGGGAGGCGTCGCGACCGGCGGGAGTCGTGCCGGCTCCGCGCGCCCGTCAGGGCGCCGTCAGCCCTCCTCCCGCTTCTCGCCGGGCAGTTCGGCGAACTCGGTCAGGGCGGAGGCGAGCCACCGGGTCCAGAAGGTCTCCAGGTCGATCCCGGCGCGCAGGACGAGGTGGCGCAGCCGGTCGCCCGGGGTGTCCCGGCCCGGCGGGAAGTCGCGCTCCTCGATCTCCCGGTACTCGGCCAGCTGGCGCCGGTGCAGCTCCAGATGGCGGCGCAGGTCGGCCTCCAGGCCCGCGGTGCCGACCACCGCCGCCGCGCGCAGCCGCAGCAGCAGCGGGTCCCGCGGCGACCTGGGGTCCTGCGCGGCGGCGGTCCAGCGGGCCAGTTCGGCACGGCCCGCGGGCAGCACCTCGTAGCTCTTCTTCTGCCCGCGGGCCGGCTGTGCGGCGGGCAGCGTGCGGATGAGGCCCCCGGCCTCCAGCCGCCCCAGCTCGCGGTAGATCTGCTGGTGCGTCGCGGACCAGAAGTAGCCGATCGACTTGTCGAACCGGCGGGTCAGCTCCAGCCCCGACGACGGCTTTTCCAGCAGGGCGGTGAGGATCGCGTGCGGGAGTGACATGGGCTCATCCTAGGGAGCGGCGGACCGGCCCCTACAGGCTCGCCGCCAGCTCCGTGCCCTGCTTGATCGCCCGCTTGGCGTCCAGTTCGGCCGCGACGTCCGCGCCGCCGATCAGGTGCGCGCCGCGCCCGGCGGCGACCAGCGCGTCGTACAGGTCGCGGCGCGGCTCCTGGCCGGTGCAGAGCACCACCGTGTCTACCTCCAGGACGGTGCTCTCCCCGCCGACGGTGATGTGCAGGCCGGCGTCGTCGATCCGGTCGTAGCGCACGCCCGGCACCATGGTCACGCCGCGCTGCTTCAGCTCGGTGCGGTGGATCCAGCCGGTGGTCTTGCCTAGCCCGGCGCCGACCTTGCTGGTCTTGCGCTGGAGGAGGTGGACGCGGCGGGCCGGGGCGGGCCGCTCGGGCGCGGTGAGGCCGCCGGGTGCCCGGTAGTCCATGTCGACGCCCCAGTGCCCGAGCCAGGTCCGCGGGTCCTCGCTCGCCTTGTCGCCGCCGTCGGTGAGGTACTCGGCGACGTCGAAGCCGATGCCGCCGGCGCCGAGGACGGCGACGCGGTCGCCGACGGGGGCGCCGTCGCGCAGCACGTCGAGGTAGCCGAGGACGCGGGGGTGGTCGACGCCGGGGATCTCCGGGGTGCGCGGGGTGACGCCGGTGGCGACGACGACCTCGTCGAAGCCGTCCAGGTCGCCGGCGCCCACCCAGGTGTCCAGGCGTACGTCGACGCCGTGCGCGTCGAGCTGGTGGCGGAAGTAGCGCAGCGTCTCGTCGAACTCCTGCTTGCCCGGCACCTTCCGGGCCACGTTGAGCTGCCCGCCGATCTCGCCCGCCCCGTCGAACAGGGTGACGGCGTGGCCGCGTTCGGCGGCGGAGACCGCGCAGGCGAGTCCGGCCGGACCGGCGCCGACGACCGCGACGCGCTTCCTCAGCCGGGTCGGGGAGAGCACCAGCTCGGTCTCGTGGCAGGCCCGCGGGTTGACCAGGCAGGAGGTGATCTGCCCGCTGAAGGTGTGGTCCAGGCACGCCTGGTTGCAGCCGATGCAGGTGTTGACGGCCTCCGGGGTGCCGGCGGCGGCCTTGGCGACGAAGTCGGGGTCGGCGAGCATCGGGCGGGCCATCGAGACCATGTCCGCGTAGCCGCCGGCCAGCAACTCCTCGGCGAGTTCCGGGGTGTTGATGCGGTTGGTGGTCACCAGGGGCACCGAGACCTCGCCCATCAGCTTCTTGGTGACCCAGCTGTAGGCGCCGCGCGGCACGGAGGTGGCGATGGTCGGGATGCGGGCCTCGTGCCAGCCGATGCCGGTGTTGATGAGCGTGGCCCCGGCGGCCTCGACGGCCTTGCCGAGGGTGATCACCTCGGCCAGCGAGGAGCCGCCCGGCACCAGGTCGAGCATGGACAGCCGGTAGATGACGATGAAGTCCTCGCCGACGGCCTCACGGACCCGCCGCACGATCTCGACGGGGAGGCGCATCCGGTTCTCGTACGAGCCGCCCCAGCGGTCGGTGCGGCGGTTGGTCTGCGCGGCGGTGAACTCGTTGACGAGATAGCCCTCGGAGCCCATGATCTCGACGCCGTCGTAGCCGGCCCGCCGCGCCAGGCGGGCCGCCCGGGCGTAGTCGTCGATGGTGCGCTCGATGTCGGCGTCGGTCAGCTCACGGGGGGCGAAGGGGCTGATCGGTGCCTGGAGCGGGCTCGGCGCGACCAGGTCCCGGTGGTAGGCGTACCGGCCGAAGTGCAGGATCTGCATCGCGATCCGGCCGCCCTCGCGGTGCACGGCCTCCGTGATCTCCCGGTGCTGCCCGGCCTCCGCCTCGGTGGTGAGCTTGGCGCCGCCCTCGTACGGCCGTCCCTCCTCGTTGGGCGCGATGCCGCCGGTGACGATCAGCCCCACTCCCCCGCGCGCGCGGGCCGCGTAGAACGCCGCCATCCGCTCGAAGCCGCGTTCGGCCTCCTCCAGGCCGACGTGCATCGAGCCCATGAGCACGCGGTTCGGCAGCGTGGTGAAGCCCAGGTCGAGCGGGGTCATCAGGTGCGGGTAACGGCTCATCGGGCCCTCCGTGCGCGGTGTCGTCGCCTCTTGTTGTAGAGGAGGCCGACGCTTTGTGCAACGAGTTGCACAATCGCCATGGGGTGACTCCGGCCACTCTGTACCTACTGGTATGTACAATCTGGCGTGACCAATCCGCCGCCCGGGAGGACTCCGCCATGCCCTTCGTCCGGATCGACGCCCTCGGCGCCGACCCCGCCCGCCTAGGGGGTTTCGTTTGGATCAGCCCGGGTCCGCGACGCCCGGCACGGCACCTCGCCGCGTTGTCGGACCACCCGAGTACACCCAGTACGCGGGTGATCCTCCGCCTTGCGATGCACCGCACCGGACGCCGCGGCCTGATCCGACCTGATCCAAACGAAACCCCCTGGACGCGCTCGGCCGGGCCGTCCACGACGCCCTGACGGAGACGCTCGGCATCCCGCCCGAGGACCGTTTCCAGGTGCTGACCGGCCATGACGGCGTCACCAGCACCCTGCGGCACGGCAACCACCTCGGCATACCCAAGGACGACTCGGTCGTCTTCGTCGCGATCACCCTGCGCGCGGGCCGCGACGACGACCTGAAGCGGGCGCTGTACCGGCGGATCGCCGGGCTGGTCCACGAGCGCACCGGCACCGAGCCGCACAACGTCCTCGTGACCCTGACCGAGAACGGCTCCGCCGACTGGTCCTTCGGCCACGGCGAAGCGCAGTACGCCCCGGCCGGCGGTCAACCGGCCGGGGCGCTGCCCTGAAGGCGTCAGCGGCTCTCCAGCCGCAGGTGCAGGTCCCGCTCCTGGTCACCGGAGGCCGTACAGGTCTCCCGCACGGTGAACATCGAGTCCAGCGTGTGGCGGAAGCGCTCCACCGCCCAGTAGCTGCCCTGGACGTCCGCCTGGACGGGCGAGTCCAGGTGGACCGGCGGACAGCCGTGCCCGCGGGCGTCCGCGACGTCGTACGTGCCCAGCCACACCATCGGCCGGGTCTCGTGGAGTTGCTGGGGCACTTCCTCGGGAGCCCGGTCGGAGGCGAAGCAGGCGCTGAGCGCCTCGAAGACGAGCCGTGCGTCGTCCTTGGAATATCCGCTGATCTCCACCGAGACGGTCTCCGGGTGCGACTGCTCCGTATCTGCCATGATCGCTCCTTTCGTGGCCGTGCTGCGATGGAACGGGGTACCCCGCCGAACCTCGTCCATCCCCAGGAAAGCACCGCCGGCCGCCGCGCACACCTCAGCCGAGGGCGAACGCGTGCGTCAGCCGAGGGCGAACTTGTACGTCTTGCTGTCCGTCAGCACGCAGAAGCCGGGCGAGACGACGATGACGCGCAGGGTGCCGCTGCGCCGGTCGTAGTCGATGCCCTCCGCCTCGAACGAGCCGGAGCAGGAGCTGCGCAGCGGCAGCTGGCGCAGCGCGGTGACATGGCCCGAGACGTCGGCCGTGCCGTTCGGCGCGGCCGACAGGTCGATGCGCAGGAGCGGCTTGGTGAGGCCGAAGAGGCTGCCGTCCGGGTCGTCGGAGGAGCACAGCAGGGTGGTGGGGCCCGAGAAGTCGCAGCCCTGGACGTCGCGGACGGCGTGGTCGAGGCGGACGGCCGACACCTGCGGGAGGTTCGCCGAGGGGGAGGTGGACGGGTTGACGCCCGGGGTCGGGAAGACCAGCAGGCGGGTCATCGTGCCCCACTCGCCGGACAGCGTCCACTGGCCGTCGGGCGAGATCGCGACCCACGAGTTGTTCAGCGCCTCACCCGCGCTCAGCGCGTGGACGTACTCCGACCAGGCACCGCCGGGCGCCTGGACGCGGAACATCTTCGAGTTGCCGGAGTCCTGCTGGTAAGGCTCGATGTAGTAGCCGTTGTACGAGGCGTCGGGGTCGCCGACGTGGTTCCAGCCGCGGCTGGAGACGCCGAGGGGGATGGTGCCGATGCCGGTGTACCGGTTGGGGCTGTTCGCGGGGACCTCCACCGAGGTCAGCCCCTGGCTCTCGGTCAGCGGGTCGGCGCGGTCGGAGCCGGTCTCGGTCCAGGTGCCGGCCGCCGAGGCGGGCGCGGGCGCGGCGAGGGACACGACGGCGGCGGTGGCGAGGGTGACGAGTCCGGCGAGGACTGCGTGACAACGTTGCCGGGCGGACGCGGGCATGGCCGACTCCTCGGATGGGGGATGGGTACACGGCGTGGGCGGACGGGGACACTCGGTCGGCGGACAGTCTGGCGCGAAGCGATAGTCATGTACAGACCAATCAGGCGACAGGGGCGTGAACGCCCGGTCCGGGCGGTGCCGCACGGCGCGCGCACCGCCGGCGCGGCGTCTTCGGCGGACGCCGGCCGCCGTGTTGAGGGATGGTGGAGGTAGACGGTGACGGCGTCGGAGAGTCGGGTGTGAGCGCGGTAGACCGAGGAAGACCGGCACGGGGGACGACGTGCCGTGCGGACGGGCGAAGGCGGTGCGTGGCATGAGTGCAGCCGAGGCTCCGGCGACAGAGAGCGGGGAGCCGGCCCGCGGGCCGGTGCGCCCCGGCGGCCTGCTCGACGTGCTCGGCGTGGCCTCGGTGGTGCTGGACACCGACGGCCGGATCGTGCTGTGGAGCCCGCAGGCGGAGGAGCTGTTCGGGTACTCCGCCCAGGAGGCCCTCGGCCGGTACGCCGCCCGGCTGATGGTGCACGAACGGCACATCCAGCTGGTCGGCAAGCTCTTCGCCGACGTGATGCGCACCGGGCAGAGCTGGGCCGGCGGCTTCCCGGTCCGGCACAAGGACGGCAGCACCCGTCTGGTGGAGTTCCGCAACATGCGGCTGCTGGACGACCGCGGCGACGTCTTCGCGCTCGGGCTGGCCGTCGACCAGTCGACGGTACGGCGGCTGGAGCAGGACGTGGCGCTGTCCGAGCGGATGGTGAAGCAGTCCCCGATCGGTTACGCCGTCCTCGACACCGAGCTGCGGTTCGTCTCCGTCAACCCGGCCCTGGAGCGCATCAACGGCCTGCCGGCCGCCGAGCACGTCGGCAGGACGCTGCCCGAGGTGCTGCCGCAGCTGGACGCTGCCGCGCTGGAGGCCGCCGCCCGGCGGGTGCTGGAGACGGGCGTGCCGCTGGTCGACGACACCCTCGTCGGCCGCACCCCGGCCGACGAGGGCACGGACCACATCTGGTCGCACTCGCTGTACCGGCTGGAGGACACCCTGGGCAATGTGCTCGGTGTGGCCGTCTCGCTGGTCGACATCACGGAGCAGCACCTGGCCTCCCAGGAGGCGGAGGCCGCGCGGTGCCGGCTCGCGGTCATCGCCGACGCCTCCGCGCGGATCGGTACGACGCTGGAGCTGGAGCGCACGGCCAGCGAGCTGGCCGAGGTCGCCGTGCCGGAACTGGCGGACGTGGCGGCCGTGGACCTGCTGGACGCGGTGGTCGAGGGCCGGCCCAGCGCGCTGGGCCCCTCGGAGTCCGCGGTGATCCGGGCGCTCGCGCTGCGCCCGGAGACGGGCAGCGAGGCGGTGCGGGCCGCCGACCGGCCCGGCCAGATCGCCCGGTACGCGCCCGACCGCCTGGTCACCGAGTGCGTGCGCACCGGTGAGGCGGTGCTGGTGCCGCGGGTGAGGGACGAGGACCTGCCGCGGATCGCCCGCTCCGCCGAGGCGGCCAAGCTGCTCGGCCGGGCGGGTCTGCACTCGTATCTGGCGGTGCCGCTGATCGCGCGCGGGGAGGTGCTGGGCGCGCTGGACCTCAAACGCACCCGCAATCGGGCCCCGTTCGACAAGGACGACGTCCTGCTGGCGCGCGAGCTGGCCGCCCGCGCGGCGGTGCAGATCGACAACGCCCGCTGGTACCAGAACGCCCGCAACACCGCGCTCACCCTCCAGCGCAGCCTGCTGCCCAGCCATCCGCCGGTCACCACCGCCCTGGAGGTGGCCTCCCGTTACCAGCCGGCGGGCGCCACCAGCGAGGTCGGCGGCGACTGGTTCGACGTCATCCCGCTGGAGGGGGACAAGACCGCGCTCGTCGTGGGCGACGTGATGGGCAGCGGGGTGAGCGCCGCCGCCACGATGGGCCGGCTGCGCACCGCGACCACGACCCTGGCCGCCCTCGATCTCGACCCGGCCCGGCTGCTGGAGCACCTGGACAAGACGACCTCGGCCCTGGACCACTCCATCGCGACCTGTGTGTACGCCATCCACGACCCGCATCTGCGGCAGTGCCGGATCGCCAACGCCGGACACCTGCCGCCGGCCCGGGTACGGCCCGGGCACGCGCCGGAACTGCTCGACCTGCCCACCGGTGTGCCGCTGGGGGTGGGCGGGGTCGCCTTCTCCAGCGTCACGGTGGACTTCGCGCCCGGCGACGAGCTGGTGTTCTACACCGACGGGCTGGTGGAGACCCGCCGCCACTCGCTGGACGAGCGCCTGGCCTCGCTGCTGTCCCTGCTCGACCCCGCCCGCCCGCTGGAGGAGACCTGCGACCTGCTCCTGCGCATGCTGCACCACCCCGACAACCACGACGACGTGGCCCTGCTCATCGCCCGGGCCCAGGAACTGCCGTGACGACGCGGGGAGCGCGGGGCACGGGGCGGGGAAGCACGGGCGGGGCGGCGGTGCTTCGGCCCGGCGGCACCGGACCGTGCGCCGGGCCGCGGGGCCGCCGGGCCGCCGCCTACCGCGCCGGGTGCCGCGGTCCGGGCCGCACGCCGATCACCACGTGCGCGTACAGCTCGTCCGACACCGCCAGACGGGTCGTCAGGCCCGCCTCGGTGAACGCCCGGACGGCGGCCGGCGCCTGGCGTTCGCTGGTCTCGGTCAGCAGACAGCCGCCGGGGGCGAGCCACTCGGACGCCCCGGCGGCCACCCGGCGCAGCACGGTGAGGCCGTCGGCGCCGCCGTCCAGCGCGACCAGTGGCTCGTGCTCACGGGCCTCCGTCGGCAGCAGGGCCACTTCGGCGGTGGGGACGTAGGGCACGTTGGCCGTCAGGACGTCCACCCGGCCGCGCAGGGCGGGCGGCAGGGCGTCGTACAGGTCGCCCTGGTGGGCCCGCCCGCCGAAGGCGGCGAGGTTGCGGCGGGCGCAGCGCACCGCGGCCGGGTCGATGTCGGCGGCGTGCACCTCGGGCCCGTGCAGGGCGTGCGCGAGGGCCGCGCCGAGCGCGCCGGAACCACAGCACAGGTCCACGACGACCGCCGCGCCGGGCGCCGCGGCCAGCGCCTGGTCGACCAGGAACTCGGTACGGCGGCGGGGCACGAACACCCCCGGTGCCACGGTGACGCGCAGTCCGTGGAACTCCGCCCAGCCGAGGACGTGTTCGAGGGGCAGCCCGGCGGCGCGCCGGTCCACCATGCCGGCCGCCTCCTCGGGGGTGCGGGCGGTGGCGAGGATCAGCTCGGCCTCGTCCTCGGCGAAGACGCAGCCCGCGGCGCGCAGCGCGGAGACGACGGCGGACACGGAGAACGGTGCGGGGAAGGAGGAGGGAGAGGGGGACGGGGCGGGGAAGGGCATGGAAGCCGGAAACCTTTCGGGAGCGCGAATCCTGGGCGCTCCCGCGGTCACCGCTGCCGGTGTACCGCGCCGTCACAAGGAGGGAGCACCCCGGCCGACACAGCGGTAATGGGTCTCACCTCCTCGTCACAGTGGGCCGCGCGGGTCCGCGGCCGGATGCTCACCTTACCCCAAGGCGGGGCGACGGAAGGGCCGTTCGCGGTGCGCGGTCCGGCGGGGACGGGTTCGCGGCGAGGAGCCCCGCCCGGTGCCGGACGGGGCCCCTCGCGGCGGCGCGCGGTCGCTCAGACGCCGACCGTCTCCTCCATCTCTTCCTCGGCTTCCTCCTCGGCCTTCCCCCCGGCCCCCTCCAGGGCCCCCGGCCGGCCTTCCCGCCCGGTCCCGGGTGCGGCGGGCACGGCCCCGGGCCGCGCGGCGGTGTCCTGCCGGATGCCGGCGGCGTCGCGGGCACCGGCGGCGTCGGCGACGCCGCGGGCGCGTTCGTAGCCGCCGGCGAGCGCGGTCACCGCGAGGCCGGCCAGCAGCCAGACGGCGAGCGTCCACACATTGCGGGCGAGGCCGTCGTCGGCGAAGTACAGCAGGCTGCGCACGCCCTCGACGAAGCCCGCGCCGTTCCAGAAGGCGTGCAGGGTGCCGAAGAAGCCGTTCTGGAGTTCGGGCCGGAACAGGCCGCCGGAGCTGGTGAAGTTCAGCATCACGAACAGCACCATCATGGTCAGCGTGGTCCAGCGCTTCAGGAACGTGTGCAGTCCGACGCCGATGAACAGGATGCCCGCCGAGTAGAGCCAGGCCATGCCCCAGACCCCGGCGAGGTCGTGGTGGGCGAGGTGGAACACCGGCCCGGCGAGCAGCGCCCCGATGCCGCTGACCACCGCCGAGACGCCGAGGGCGAGCAGGGCCCGGATCCGCAGGGCGAGGCCGGCCCCGGCGGCGCCGAGCGCGGCCACCGAGGCGTAGGAGCCGATGCTGACGGCGATCAGCAGGAAGAACAGGCCCTGGCCGGTGGGGTCGTCGGCGACCGGCTCGGCCACGTCGGTGACCTTCAGCGGTACGCCCTGCTCCGCGGCGACGGGCAGGAAGACCTTCTCCACGGCCGTGGCGCCCATGTCGGAGGCGGCGCTGGCCACCAGCAGCTCGGGCGCCTTGGCGCTCGGCACGTAGGCGCCGGTCACCTCGCGGGACTTGAGGAGTCCGACGGCGCCGGCCCGGGTGGCTACCGTGCGGACGTCGAGCTTCTCGCCCGCGGTGTCCTTGACCGTCTGCGCGAAGACCTTCGCCTTCGGGCTGGTGCCGACGACGGCGACCGGCAGGTGGTGCGGCTCGGGGGTGACGAAGGCCCCCATGTACGCGAGCCCCATGCCCACGCACATCAGCAGCGGGGTGATCAGGTGCGTGAGCACATGGCGCAGTGCCGGTGACCTCATCGCGCGCGGCCCTCCAAAAGGTTGGCTTATACAACTCTCAGTTCAAGTTGTACTATACAACTAGAACGCCGGAGGAGGTATTCCACGTGAGCGCAGCCGAGTCGGCCGTCGAGACGATCCAGCGCGAGATGACCATCTTCGCCCGCCGGGCCCGGGCCTCGGCGGGCCGTATGCATCCCGAGCTGTCCCTGGTGTCGTACACCCTCCTCGGCCATCTGGAGGAACGCGACGGCTGCCGGGCGACGGACCTGGCGGCGCACTACGCCCTGGACAAGTCCACGGTGAGCCGCCAGGTGGCGGCGCTGGAGCGGACCGGGCTGATCGAGCGCCGCCTGGACCCGGAGGACCACCGGGTCCAGGTGCTGCACCTGACGGAGGCCGGTCGGGAGATCCTGGCCCAGGTCACCCGCAGCCGCCGGGCCGCCTTCCGGGAGCGGCTGGCGGACTGGCCGGAGGACGACCTGGTCCGGTTCGCGGCCTACCTGGAGCGGTACAACGCGGGACCGGCCGACACCGACGCGGACTGAGCCACCGCCCCCGCGCCCCCGTACGTCGCCCCGTGCCGACCTGTGCCGACACGCGCCGGCGTCTCCCCTCAGGGGCGCCCGCCTACGGCACCGGCACGGCCTCGCGGCCGTCCGTCAGCCGCTGCGGGGACCGGGCCTCCAAGAACGCCGTGCGGCGGCGCAGCCGGAAGCCGAGCGACTCGTACAGCCGGATGGCGCCCGTGTTCTGGGCAGCGGTGTGCAGGAACGGCGTCTCCCCGCGCTCCCGGATGCCGTGCGCGACGGCGAGGACCAGGCGGCCGGCGAGGCCCTCGCCGCGGAAGGCGGGGTCGGTGCAGACCGCGCTGATCTCGGTCCAGCCCGGCGGGTGCAGCCGCTCCCCCGCCATGGCGATCAGCGCGCCGTCCCGGCGGATGCCGAGGTAGGTGCCGAGTTCCACGGTGCGCGGCAGGAAGGGTCCGGGCCGGGTGCGCGCCACCAGGTCCAGCATCTCGGGCACGTCCGCCGCCCCGAGGACCACCGCCTCCCGGTCCGGCGCGGCGGCCACGCCGTCGTCCACGAGCTGCACGCCCTCGACGCGGGAGGTGATCTCCCAGCCGTCCGGGACCTCCCCGCGGAAGCCGGGCAGCGGGACCTCCTCGCCGGGACCGGCCAGCGCCGCGAGGTCCGCCCAGTCCCGCGCGTCCGGTTCGTCCGGCAGCGCCAGCCACGGCGAGACGTCCACGGGGTAGCGCAGCACCCGGCCGCGCCGCTCGGCGAAGCGGGCGTGCGGGCCGGTCAGGGAGGCGAGGGCCGGGTTGTCCAGAACGTGCGGGACGTGCGGGACGTCCGCGGCGGTCCGGCCGGGGCCGCCCGCGCTGCTCACGACGGTCATGCGGCCACCTCGATCACGGTCCTGGACACGTACGCCTGGGACATCGTCGTTCCTCACTTCTCTCGCGCTGTCACCGGCCCACCGGAGCCGGCACCGATCGGCAAGGAGCGGCACCGGACCGGTATTCCCGGGCCCGGGCAGAGTTCATACGGCCGCAACGATGGGGGCTCCGGCCGGGGGCGGAGCATGCGGAACGACAGCGTACGGTTGAAGCATGAACGTCACGCGAGGCTTCACGGGCCGCCCGCGCGTCCACCATCCGGGGCTGCCGCCCGGGCAGTACGACGCGCGCGACGACTGGCCCGTCCTGTCCGCCGAGGTCACCCCGGACCTCTCGGCCGCCGACTGGTCCTTCCGCATCGACGGCCTGGTCGAACGTCCGCACACCTGGGACTGGGACACCGCGCACGCCCTGCCGGCGTCGGTCTACGACGGTGACATCCACTGTGTCACCGGCTGGTCCAAGTTCGGCGTGCGGTTCGGCGGCGTCTCGCTGGACGCCTTCTTCAATATGGTCCGGCCCTATGGGACCGCCACACATGCCCTCGCCTACTCCCACACGGGTTACACCGCCAACCTGCCGCTCGCCGACCTCACCGGCGGGCGGGCCTGGATCGCCTGGGAGTACGACGGCGCACCGCTGCCGCCCGAGCACGGCGGTCCCGCGCGGCTCCTGGTCCCCCACCTCTACTTCTGGAAGAGCCCGAAGTGGATCGCGGGCGTCACGCTCCTGGACCACGACGAACCGGGCTTCTGGGAGCGCAACGGCTACCACGAGCGCGGCAACCCGTGGGAGGAGCAGCGGTACTCCGGTGACTGAGACGACGACCGCCGCGACCCGGTTCGCGGTGCCCGGGCGGATCGCCGTGAGCGGCCAGGCGGCGTCCGTGTGGCAGACCGCCACGCTGACCGGCATCCGCCGCGAGACCCCGCACGCGGCCACCTTCCGCCTGGCGGTGCCGGCCTGGCCGGGACACCTGCCGGGCCAGCACCTGATGCTGCGGCTGACCGCCGCCGACGGGTACACGGCGCAGCGCCACTACTCGATCGCGTCGCCGCCGGACGGGTCCGGGCACATCGAGCTGACCTTGGACCGGGTGCCGGACGGCGAGGTCTCCGGCTGGTTCCACACCGTGGCCCGGCCCGGGGACACGGTGGAGGTCCGCGGCCCGCTGAGCGGCTTCTTCGCCTGGCCGGGCGACCGGCCCGCACTGCTGCTCGGCGCCGGTTCCGGGGTGGTGCCGCTGATGTCGATGGTGCGCCACCACCGGGCGCGCGGCCTCGCCGTCCCGCTGCGGATGCTGGTGTCGGCGCGCGGCCCCGAGGAGCTGATCTACGCGGCCGAGCTGGGCCCGGAGACGACGCCGGTGTTCACCCGCAGCGCGCCACCCGGGGTGCCGGTGGGACGTATGACCGCCGCACATGTGGCGCCGCTCCTGGCCGAGCAGCCCGCCGGTGGGTGGGAAGCCTATGTGTGTGGATCCAATGGGTTCGCCGAGCATGCGTCCCGGTTGCTGGTCGCGGCGGGTCAGCCGGTGGAGCGGATCCGGATCGAGCGGTTCGGCTGAGTTCTCGGAGGGACCGATTCGGCCGAGGCCCCGGATCGGGCTCGACCGAGGCCCGGGGTCGCGTGGCGGGGCCCGGCGCGCGATCGTGGGGCGCACGGCGCGTGCCGTACGCCATATGGGCCGGAACTCGCGGTCCGCGGCCTGCGCGAGGTACGCCGAACGGGGTACGAGACGGGTGTGGGCGCTCGCGGGCGTGAGCGGCGGGGGCGAGGGACCGGCGACCCGGCTCTGCCGGCTCACCGGCTCCGGCGGCGGCGAGGAGGTGGACATGCGTACCCGGGTGTATGGCTGGCGCTGGCGGCGCAATCCGCTACGGCGCCGGTCGGACGTCGTGGAGGCATGGACGGTGCTGGTGGTCGCCGTCCTGTTGTCCGTGGTCGCGCCCCTGGTGGGGGTGGCCGCGGGCCTGCACGCCCATGACCTGGCCCGGGCGGACGCCGCCGCGCAGCGGGCGGAGCGTCACCAGGTGCGGGCCGTGGTGGTCGGCGACCCGCCCGAGCGGACCTCCCCGGCGGCGGGCGACCGCCGCCGCCCCTACAGCGCGCAGGTCCGCTGGACCGAACCGGGCAAGGGGGTGCGCACGGCGTGGGCCCGGGTGCCCGCCGGGGCCCGCCCCGGGGAGCCGGTGCCGGTGTGGTTCGACTCCCGGGGCCGCAGTGTGGCGCCCCCGCCGGACGCCGTGGCGGTGTGGCAGCACGCGGTCACCGTCGGACTGTGCGCGGCGGGCGGCGTGGCGACGGTGGTGCTCCTCGGCCGCGCGATCGAGCGCCGGATCGCGCTGCGCCACCGGCTGGCCGAGTGGGAGCGGGAGTGGGCCCGGACCGGGCCGCGGTGGAACCAGCCGCGGACCTGACGGGCGGGTGACCGGGCCACCGGGGCACGCCACCGCGTCCCGGTGGAGCCACCGGGTACAAGCGTTTTCCCACCCACGGACCAGGGCGTCGACGCTCCCGGCGGACCGACCGGAAAGGGGCCCGCGCCCCGCCCCGGCTCTGGCGAGTGATCCGATCACCCACGTACGGTGGGACCGCACGGTCCCCCTTCGTGAAGGCGGTTGTCGATGGCCCTGTTCGATCTGCCTCTGGACGAACTCCGTACGTACCGCAGCGAGTCCACCGAACCAGAGGATTTCGACGCCTTCTGGGACAAGACGCTCCAACAGGCCCGCGAGCACGGACTGGACGCGCGCTTCGAGCCGGTGGACGCCGGGCTGACCACGGTCGAGGTGTACGACGTGACGTTCGCCGGGTTCGACGGGCACCCCGTCAAGGGCTGGCTGCGGCTGCCCGCCGGCGCCACGGAACCGCTGCCGCTGGTCGTGGAGTTCATCGGCTACGGCGGCGGGCGCGGCCTGCCGCACGAGAGCCTGCTCTGGGCGTCGACGGGCCGGGCGCACTTCCTGATGGACACCCGCGGGCAGGGCAGCGTCTGGGGCGGCGGGGGTGACACGGCGGACCCGGTGGGTGCGGCGCCGGCGTTCCCCGGATACATGACGCGGGGCATCGAGGCGCCCGAGAACTACTACTACCGCCGGGTGTTCACCGACGCCGTGCGCGCGGTGGAGGCGGCCCGCTCGCATCCGCTGACCGACGCGTCGCGGACCGTGGCGACCGGCGTCAGCCAGGGCGGCGGCATCGCGATCGCCGTCGGCGGTCTGGTCCCGGACCTGGTCGCGGTCGCCCCGGACGTGCCGTTCCTGTGCGACTTCCCGCGTGCCGTCACCCTGACGGACCGCCGCCCGTACCGGGAGATCGGCCTGTTCCTCAGGACGCACCGCGGGCGCTCGGCGGACGCGCTGCGCACGCTGTCCTACTTCGACGCGGTGCACTTCGCGGCCCGGGGCCGGGCGCCGGCCCTGTTCTCGGTGGCCCTGGAGGACGAGACGTGCCCGCCGTCGACCGTGTTCGCGGCCTTCAACGCGTGGTCGCACGAGGACAGGGCCATCGAGGTGTACGAGTTCAACGACCACGAGGGCGGCGGCTCCTTCCACGAGGCGGCGAAGGTGCGCTGGCTGCGGTCGTACGCCTGACGGCCCGACGGCGTCCGGTCGGGCCGCCGGTCAGCCGAGCGGGTGGCTGACGCCGCCCTGGCCGTCCGTCCCGCTCCCCGGCGCGGCGGCCCGCGGCCGGGCAGCCGTACCCGGAGCGTGCCGCGCCGCCTTCCGCCCACTCCGACCAGTCGGTATGTTCACCACACCCCGGGCCATGACGGCGCGGCCCGGTGTCCGGCGACCACGGAGGCCCCATGTCCGCTCAGGAGATCCAGCGGGAAACCCGGCAGCAGACCCCGCGGCAGACAGCACAGGCAGACACGCCCGTCCACGGATACTGCGATCCGCGGTTCGCCGCGGTGCGGGAGGCGTTCACGGCGAACTTCCGCGAACGGGACGAACTGGGCGCCGCGGTGGCCGTCACCGTGGCCGGGGAGACGGTCGTGGACCTCTGGGGCGGCTGGGCGGACGCGGCGGGCACCCGGCCCTGGGAACGGGACACCGTGGTGAACGTGTGGTCGACCACCAAGGGGCCCGTGGCGCTCTGCGCCCATCTGCTCGCCGACCGGGGCCTGCTCGACCTCGACGCGCCGGTGGCCGCGTACTGGCCCGAATTCGCCGCCGCGGGCAAGGAAGGGGTGCTGGTGCGCCATCTGCTGTCGCACCGGGCCGGACTGTCCGGACTGCGCGAGCCGCACACCCTGGAGGAGTTGTACGACTGGGAGCTGACCACCGCGCGGCTCGCGGCCATGGCGCCCTGGTGGGAGCCGGGCACCCGGTCCGGGTACCACGCGCTGACCTACGGCTTCCTGGTCGGGGAGGTCGTGCGCCGGGTGTCCGGGCTGCGGCCGGGGGCCTTCCTGGAGCGGGAGGTGACCGGACCGCTCGGGATCGACTTCACGGTGGGCCTGCCGGCGCGGGACTCCGGCCGGGCGGCCGAACTGGTACCGCCGCCTGCCAGGCCGGCCCGGCAGGCGGCGGCCTTCGCCCAGTTGCCGCCGGCCGCGCTGGCCGCCCTGGCCAACCCGCCGGTCGGCACCGAGCAGGCCAACAGCGCAGGCTGGCGGGCGGCGGAGATCCCCGCCGCCAACGGCCATGGCACCGCGCGCGCGGTGGCCGCGCTCTACGGCGTCTTCGCCGGGCGCGGCACGTTCGGCGGCCGTCGGCTCCTGTCGCCACAGGCCGTGGAGCGGGCGCGCGAGGGGCAGGGCCGCTGCCGCGACCTGGTGCTCGGCGCGGGTCTGGACGGCGAGACCGAACTGGGGCTCGGGCTGTGGCTGAGCGGGCCGCGGGGGTCGTACGGCCCGAATCCGCGGGCTTTCGGCCATGACGGGTTCGGCGGTTCCTGCGGGCTCGCCGACCCGGAGGCCGGAGTCTCGCTGAGCTACGTGATGAACCGCATGGGACCCCGCATCGCCGATGATCCACGGAAGACGGCGCTGGTCGACGCCCTCTACAGCGCCCTCTGAGCCCGAGGCGGGGCGCCGGGTCCGGTCGCGCGAAGGGGTGGATTCCGGTCGAACCGGCAGTCGACCCTTCCCCCGTGGTTTAGACCAATGGTATTTCTGGTCGCGCAATGAACCCATACGACTACGTCTTGTCACCGACAGGAGGGCGCGGCATGGCCCGCACCACCCCGCACACTCCCCCGACCAGCGACGACCGTCCCCTGTACGGACGGATAGCGGAGCTGCTCCTCGGCGAGCTGCGCGACGGCACCATACCGCCGGGCGAGCGGCTCCCGGGCGAGCGGCACCTGGCCGCGCACTTCGGGGTCAGCCGGGAGACCGTGCGGCAGGCGCTGGAGGTGCTTCGCCGCGGCGGTCTGGTCGCCACCGACCGGCGGGGCAGCCACGCCACGCTGCCCGGCCGGCCGGTCGAGGCGCCGGGGTCGCTCACCTTCCCGGTGGGTGCCCGGTCGGCGGACCCCTGTGCGGTGGACCGGGCCACGGTGACCTGGGAGACGCCGCCACCGGAGCACGCGCGGGCGCTGGGCCTGGCCCCGTACCGCAAGACGCTGGTGCACCGGTACCGGTCGGTGACGCCGGAGGGCCGGTCGCTGCGGACGGCGGTGACATCGTTTTCTTCGGTCGCCCTGTCCGAGGTGGCGGAACTGGCCCGCTACCGGGGCCGGGCCGACGGGGCCACGCCCGCGCAGTTGCGGCGGGCCTACGACTGGATGCGCAAGGCGGGCCTCTCGCTGCACCACCGGGACTCCATCACCCAGGTCGGCGGCGCCTCCTCGGTACGGGTGACCCGGCGCGTGCACGACCAGTACGCCCGCCCGCTGGAGATCACCGATCTGGTGGTGAACGCCGAACGCGACACGCTGGTCTACGAGTTCACCCTGCCCGCCGCGGGCTGACGCGCCGGGGCGGCACGGGTGCCCTGCGGGCCACCACCAGCCGGCCGCGCGGACTGCCGTCGGCACGCCGCCCGAACTCGGGCAGGGCGCGCAGTTCGACGGCGAAACCGGCCCGCTCCAGCTCGCCCAGCACGGTGCCGAGCCGGAAGGCCCGGTAGTACATGACGAAGGGCGGCCGCCACAGGGCGTTGCGCACCCGCATCGCCGTGTCGAAGCCGAGCAGCAGCCAGAAGGCGGGGTGCGCGGGGCGGGGCGGGGCGAACACCGGGAAGGCGAACCGGCCGCCGGGCCGCAGCACCGTGTGGACCTGGGTGAAGAGTCCCGGCAGTTCCCGCGGCAGGAAGTGGCCGAACGCCCCGAAGGAGACGACGAGGTCGAACGCGGCGGTGAACGGCAGGGACCGGGCGTCGGCCCGCACGAAGGCGGTCCGGGGTCCGTCGGCGGGCCGCACCCGGCGCCGGGCTACCTCAAGCATGCCGGCGCTGAAGTCGACCCCGGTGACGGACCGGCGGCACACTCCGGTCAGCAGCCGCGTTCCCGCGCCGGTGCCGCAGCACAGGTCGAGGCCGTCCGGGAACGGGCCGAGCGGTCCGAGCGCCCGGGCGACCGCCTCCAGGACGTCGTCGGGCGTCCGGAAGGGCGTGCGGTCGAACTTGGGCGCGAGCAGGTCGTAACCGCGCTCGACGGACGACAGCGCCTGCACGGCGAGTTCGCGGAGCGTGGGACCTTCGGGACCGAACATGGCAGCAGCCTATGACGGGCGCCGCGGACCGCCGCCGGGCGCGGGCGGCGGCGGTCGCCCCGGCCGGCGTCAGCCGTAGGTGTCGTGGCAGAGGCGGGCGAGCTTGGGTGCCGCCATGCGGTCCGCCTGGCGGCACAGGTCGCTCATCCGGTCGGCGCCGGACGGCCGGGAGGCCGGACGGGCGCGGTGGGCCGGGCGCCCGGCGGGCGACCGCCGCTCCGGGTGCCGGGACGGCGGGGCGG
>NZ_JOCB01000129.1 GCF_000718775.1 Streptomyces sp. NRRL S-31 | reverse complement strand
CCCTCGGCCCGTCCGGGCGGCAGCGGGCCGGCCGCGCCCCGTCCCGCCGCCACCGGCCCCGCCACCACCGGCCCGGTCGCCGCCGATCCGGGCGCGGCGCTGCGGCGGATGTACGTCGACACGAGTCCCTTCAGCGCGGCGCACCTGAGTCTGAACGCGGAGGTGCTGGGGCCCGAACGGATGCTGTTCGGCACCGACTCACCGCCGATCGCCGCACCGCTGGAGGACTTCATCCACATGATAGAGAAGCTGCCGCTCGACAAGGCGTCCCAGCAGCTCGTCCTCGCCGGCAACGCCCAGGCCCTCTTCGACCTCAGGAGCCGTCCGTGACCACCACGCAGGAGGCCGTCACCGCGGCCGAGCGGTGCACCCCCGAGTTCCGGCGCGACCCGCACGCGGTCTACGCCCGGCTGCGCGCGGCGGCGCCCGTCTGCCCCATGCGACCGCCGCACGGCAACGAGACGTACCTGATCACCCGGTACGAGGACGCGCGTGCGGCCCTCTCGGACCCGCGGCTGAGCAAGGACATGTACGGCGCCATGGACGCCTACCGGAGCATCTTCGGTGACTCGTCCGTCGCGCTGGACGACAACATGCTCAACTCCGACGCCCCCAAGCACACCCGGCTGCGCCGGCTGGTCAACTCCGCGTTCACCCCGCGGCGCGTGCAGGCGCTCAGGCCGCGGATCGAGGAGGTCGTCCTGGACCTGCTCGCCCGGTGCCCGGCCCGGGAGCCGTTCGACCTGCTGCCGGCGTTCGCGTTCCCGCTGCCCGTCATCGTGATCTGCGACCTGCTCGGCGTGCCGCCGCGGGACCGGGCGCGGATGCAGCAGCTGTCCACCACGGTGGCGCGGACCGGCTTCGGCGAGGAGTTCAAGCGGGCCCAGCAGAAGGCGGAGGAGGACCTGCACGCGTACTTCACCGAGCTGATCGACGCCAAGCGGGAACATCCCGGTGACGACCTGCTCAGCGCGCTCATCGCGGTCCGGGACGGCGCGGACGGCGGACTCACCGAGAGCGAACTCGTCTCCACCGCCTTCCTGTTGATGTTCGCGGGGCACAAGACGACCGCGTACCTCATCGGCAACGCCGTGCACCACCTGCTCTCCCACCCCGCGCAGGCTCGCGCCGTGCGGGAGGACCCGGAGCTGATCCGGGCGGCCGTCGAGGAACTGGTGCGCTACGACGGCTCGGTCGAGAGCGCCACGTTCCGCTACGCGACCGAGGACGTGGAGTACGGCGGGACCCTCATCCCGAAGGGCGCCCTGGTCCAGATCGCGCTCAGCTCGGCCAACCGCGACCCGCGGAAGTTCGACGCCCCGGACGAGCTGGACGTGACCCGGCCGGGCAACGCGCAGGACGCCCACCTGGGCTTCGGGCACGGCAGCCACTACTGCCTGGGCGCCCCGCTGGCCCGGCTGGAGACGCAAGCGGCGCTGACGCTGCTGTTCGACCGGTTCCCCCGGGCGGCCCTGGCCGACCCCGGCGCCGCGCCACGCTGGCTGGAGGTGCCGTTCCCCGCCTTCCGTGGTCTGGCCGAGCTGCCCGTCGTCCTCGATCCGGCCGTCTGAGCGGGGCCCGGGAGGCCCGGCCGCCCGCCGCCGACACCGCGCGGCGGGTGCCGGGGTGGTGAGGACGGCGAGGCGGGCGATGACCCGTCCAGCCGACGGCGGGCTTCCGATTCGGTAGGCAGGTCTACCCAGAGTGGAGGGCGCCGGGAGGTCCGGGAAGCGGCCCGGTGCCCGCGCGCCGCGGCGGGCGGTAATTCCGTGGCGAGGGCGGGCGGGGAGGGCGGAGACTCGTCCCATGGCGGACATGGGGGCGTTCCGGGCGGCGGTCACGGCATGGGCGGCCGGTGGCCCCGGCACCCCGGCGCGCGAGCTGGCGGACGCGCTGGACGTCCGGACGGCCGCCCTCGTCGAGGGGCCGAGCGACGCGGCGGCGGTCGACGCGCTGGCCGCCCGCCGCGGCCGGGACCTGGCGGCCGAGGGAGTCTGCGTGCTGCCGATGGGCGGCGCGATGAGCGTCGGCCGCTTCGTCCGCGTCCTCGGGCCGGCCGGTCTGGACCTGCGCCTGACGGGCCTGTGCGACGAGGCGGAGCGCCCCTACTACGCCCGCGCCCTGGACGGGGCCGGCCCGGTCCGGCACGGCTTGTTCGTCTGCGCGGCGGACCTGGAGGACGAACTGATCCGCGCGCTGGGCGTCGCCCGGGTGGCGGAACTGGTGCGGGCGGAGGGCGACCGGCGGGCCCTCGACACCTTCCTGCGGCAGCCCGCGCAGCGGGACCGCACCGCGCGGCAGCGGCTGCGGCGCTTCCTCGGCACCCGCAAGGGCCGCAAGATCCGCTACGGCCGGGTGCTCGTCGAAGCCCTGGACGCCGACCGCGTGCCCGCCCCGCTCGACGGGCTGCTCGCCGCTCTCTGACCGCCCCCCGTCCGGCACGGGCCGCCGGGCCGCCTCAGCCGGTGTCGAGCGGCCGGGCGCGGGCGATGAGGAGGGCGACGTCGTCGTGGCCGGCCGGGTGGCGCAGGTGCTCCAGGAGCCGGTCGCAGGTCTCCTCGGTGGACCGGTCCGCCGGGGACAGCAGCCGCAGCAGCGCTTCCAGGCGTTCGTCGATCGGGTCGTTGCGGGTCTCGACCAGTCCGTCGGTGTAGAGCACGAGCCGGTCCCCCGGCTCCACCGCGAAGGCGGAGGTCTCGAAGGGGACGCCGCCTACGCCGAGCGGGGTGCCGGTGGGCAGGTGGAGCAGTTCCGGCGGTCCGCCGGCCCGCACCAGGACCGGGGGCAGATGACCGGCGGACGCCACGTGCAGCAGGGCGCGGCGCGGGTCGTAGACCGCGTACACGCAGGTGGCGATGTACGGGTCCAGGGTGTGGGTGATCCGGTCCAGGTGGGTGAGGATCCGGGCGGGGTCCAGGTCGAGGTCGGCCAGGGTGGAGGTCGCGGTGCGCAGACGGCCCATGGTGGCGGCGGCCGGGATGCCGCTGCCCATGACGTCGCCCACGGTGAGGGCCGTGCGGTCGTCGTCGAGCGGGATCACGTCGTACCAGTCCCCGCCGACCTGGCTGCGGGCCTGGGCGGGCCGGTAGCGGACGGCCACCTCCAGGCCGGGGCGGCGGGGCGGCGGTTGCGGGAGGAGGCTGCGCTGGAGGGTCTCGGCGGCGCTGCGGATGTGCTGGTGCAGGACGGCGTTGTCGATGCTGAGCGCGGCGGACGAGGCCAGCTCGCAGGCGAGGGTGAGGTCGTCCTCGTCGAACGGCACGGGGTTGCGGGCCCGGGCCAGGCCCATGACGCCGAGGACCTTGTCGCGGGCGATGAGGGGGACGGCCATGTCGGTGTGGACGCCGGCCCGGGCGAGCTGGCGGGCCGCCTCGGGATCGGTGGCGACGCGGGTGAGGTCGCCGCCGTCGAGGTGGGTGATGAGCAGCGGGCGGCGGGTGCGGAGGCAGTACGACGCCGGATGGTCGGCGTGGTAGGTGGTGAGGCTGCCCGGCGGCACGATCGCCCGGTCGGCGTCCGTGGCGTACGCGGTCTTCGTCGCCACGGCGCGCAGCAGCGCCGGGCCGTCGCCGGGGTCCGCGCGGCCCGTCCTCAGGAGCGAGTCGAGCAGGTCCACCGCGACCATGTCGGCCAGGTCGGGCACCAGGACGTCGGCCAGTTCCCGGGCGGTGCGCTCCACCTCCAGGGTGGTGCCGATCCTGGCCGAGCCGTCGGCGATCAGCCGCAGCCGCCGCTGGGCCCGGTCGGCCCGCTCGGCCGCCCGGTAGCGGTCGGTGACGTCCACCACCACGGTGACGATGCCCAGCACGCGCCCCTGGTGGTCCTCCAGCCGGTAGATCGACACCGCCCAGGCGTGCTCGTTCTCCGGGTCGGCCTCGGTGCGGCCCACCACCTGCTGCTCCACCACGGGGACGCCCGTGTCCAGGACCCGCCGCATCACGGCCTCCGCGTCCCGGAAGGCCGCGCCGGCCAGGATCTCGCGGAAGGGCCGGCCGATGTGGTCGGCCTCGGCGCGGCCGTGCATGCCGGCCAGGGCCGGGTTGACGGCCAGGTACCGCAGGTCGGTGTCGAGGACGGCGAGCCCGATGGGCGCCTGGGTGACCAGCCGGTTGGAGAGGGCCAGTTTGCGTTCCATCTGGCTCAGGGCGATCCGGTCGGTGGCCAGCCCCAGGGCGTAGTGGTCACCGAGGTGGTCCGTCAGCCGCATGTTGCGGAACTCGATCATGCGGGTGGTGCCGTCCTTGTGCCGGACGGGGAACGCCCCGGCCCAGCCGCGGCCGGTCTCCATCACCTCGGCGAACAGGGTGACCGCGGCGTCCCGGTGTTCCGGGTGGAGGAGCAGCGACGCCGCGAACCGGCCCACCGCCTCGCCGTGGGTGTAGCCGAACAGTTCCTCGGCCTGCGGGCTCCACATGTCGATCCGGCCGTCGGCCTCCAGCAGCACCGCGGCGACGCCCAGCAGGTCCATCAGCCCGCTCGGGTCCACCGCGGCGCCCGCCAGGTGATCCGTCTGGTCCGGGCGCTGCCGCTCTCGTCTCATAGCGCGCCCTCCTTCCCTCGGACGGCCCGGCCGGTGCGCGCGCCTCGCCCCGCGGGCCTGGGGACGGGGTTCCCGCGGATCGGCGGATCAACAGCCCTTTCCACGATGTGGCACGGAAGCCGGGACGGCCACGGCGCGGCGGGCCGGGAGGGCGCCGTCGTCGCCGTCCGCCCGCGGTGTCACCGACGACCTTCCCTGGGAGCGGGTACATGTCAATAATGTGATGTTCGCTTGCTAGGGTGGCGCGCATGCCACGGGATTCCCACGCGACCAGGGCCCGGCTGCTCGAGGCCGCCTTCGCCGAATTCGCCGCCCACGGCATAGCCGGCGCCCGGGTGGACCGGATCGCCGGGGCGGCCGGCGCGAACAAGCGGCTGATCTACGCCTACTTCGGCAACAAGGAGCGGCTCTTCGACGAGGTGCTGCGCCGGGCGGAGGAGGCGGGTGTGGAGGCGGTCCCGTTCGACGCGGACGACCTGCCGGGGTACGCCGGCGCGGTCTTCGACCACCTGGTGGCCCGGCCGGACCTCATGCGGCTGCGCCTGTGGCGGCTCCTGGAACGCCCCGCCGCCGACGGCGCCGAGCCGGAGGCCGCCCGGCACCGGACCGCCGACGCGGCCGACGCGCAGCGGCGTGGCGCGCTCTCCCGGGAGATGGCGCCCGCCGATCTCCTGACCATGGTGCTCGCCGCCGCCCAGGCGTGGTTCTGGGCCGGCCAGGGCGGCGGGAACTGGTCACCGGAGCGGCTGGCCGAGCACCGTGCGGCGGTCGTCGAGACCGCCCGCCGACTGAGCACCCCGGAGCCCACCACCGAGTGACGGCGCACTCACACGCCCCCGGAGCGCGCGCCATCGCCGGGGCCTCCACCACGACCCCGGCGCCCCCGCACACCCGGACGAGGACACCGCGCCGGCACCGGCCGGGCCTCGCCCAGGGGTGTCCGGCCGTCCCGCGCGCCCGCCGGCCATGGCGGTGCCTCAGCCGCCGGTGACCTCGGGGTTGGCGCAGTGGGCCAACGGCTCGCCGCGCAGGAAGCGGGCGGCCTCGGCGGCGACGATCCGGGCGGCCTTGTGGGCGACCTCGCGGCTGGCACCGGCGATGTGCGGGGTGAGGACGACACCCGGGGTGGACAGCAGGCGCGCACCGGCCGGTACCGGTTCCGCGGGGAACACGTCGAAGCCGGCCGCCGCCAGCCGGCCCGAGTCCAGGGCGTCGCACACCGCGTCGTAGTCGACCAGGGCGCCGCGGGCGCAGTTGACCAGGACCGCGCCCCGCGGCATCGCCTCGATCCGGGCCCGGTCCAGCAGACCGCGGGTCTCGTCGGTCACGCGCGCGTGCAGGGAGACGATCCTGGACCGGCTCAGCAGCTCGTCCAGGGACACCGGCTCCGCCACGCCCCGCACCGCCTCGGGGTCCACGTAGGGGTCGTGGACGAGGACCGTGGCCCCCATGGCCCGCAGCACGGGGGCGACGCGCGAGCCGACGGCGCCGAAGCCGACCAGTCCCACGACCGAGCCGTCGATCTCGATGCCGCAGCGGGTGTAGTCGTAGGAGTCGCCGCGCCACACGCCCCGCCGCAGCTCGGTGTGGACGTCGCCGATCCCGCGGGCGGCGGCGAGGATGAGGGCCAGGGCGTGCTCCGCGGTGGCGACGGCGTTGCGGCCGGGGGCGTAGCAGACTGCGACGCCGTGCCGGGTGGCGGCCGCCAGGTCGGCGTTGACCGGTCCGCCCCGGCTGACGCAGAACAGCTCCAGGTCCGGGCAGGCGGCCAGCACGCGTTCGGTGAGGGGCGCCAGCTGGGTCACGCAGATCCGCGCGCCGCGCAGCGCCTCGGTCATCTCCTCCTCGGTGCCGGACGCCTCGTCGACCTCGGCGACCTTGCCGAACGGGGTGTGGGGCCACGGCAGCAGGTGCTGCCGGACGTCCAGGTCGAGACCCGCGGGCGCCGCCGCGCGCAGTTCCTGTTCGAGCAGCCGGGGCAGGACGAAGTGGTCGCCGGCGGCGAGGACGGTGGTGGGCACGGAGGTCTCCCGGAGGGCGAGGACGGACGGTGCGGACGGGGAGGCGGGGGTTCGTGGCGGGGGTTCAGCGGACGGGGGCGTTGAAGCGCAGCAGGGCCGCCCGGTCGTCGCCCAGCCGCAGTTCGGTCAGCGCGCCGTTGTCCAGGCGGGGGAAGACCCGGCGGTAGCCGGCGAGGGGGATGCCGAGCAGCTCGCACAGCACGAGGCGCAGCAGGGTGGAGTGGGCCACGACCAGGACGCGTCCGTCGGGGAGCTTGTGCGCGGTCTCCCGGAGGCAGCCCACCGCGCGGTCCGCCGCGGCGGCGGGGTCCTCCCCGCCGGGCAGGTGGTGGGCGACCGGGTCGGCGAGGAAGGCGGCGAGCGCCTCGGGGAACGCCTCGGCCATCTCGGCGCGGGTGAGGCCGTCGCCGCGGCCGAAGTCCACCTCATACAGGCGTTCGTCGACGCGGGGGATGAGCCCGAGCGCGGCCGCGGCGGGCTCCGCGGTGAGCCGGGCCCGGGACAGCGGGGAGCAGAGCACGGCGTCCAGGCGCTGCCCGGCGGCCCACGCCCCCAGCTCGGCGGCCTGCCGGCGGCCGCGTGCGGTGAGGGGGACGTCGGTGCGGCCGGCGTACCGGTTGTCCGCGTGCCACACGGTCTCCCCGTGGCGTACGAGTACGAAGTCGGTCACGGCCGGGCCTTTCCGCGCGCGTGCCCGGCCACGGCCGGGGCCAGCCAGCCGCGGCGGACCAGCGCGTCGACGAAGTCGAGGTAGACGGGGAGCAGTCGGGCGGTGCGGGCGGGGTCGGGCCGCAGTTCCTCCCGCAGCCGCACCATGGCGCCCGCGGCCTCCTGAAGCGTGGCACCGGAGGCGGTGGCGGCCAGCACCGCCATGCCGAGGGCGCTCTCGGCCTGTTCCGGCAGCCGGGCGGGGCGGCCGAGGACGTCGGCGCGCAGCTGCGCCCAGTAGCGGTTGCGGGAGCCGCCGCCGGTGAAGGTGAGCGGTCCGCCGACGGGGGCGCCGAGGTGGTCGAGGTAGTCGAGGCAGAGTCGTTCGACGAAGGCCACGCCCAGCAGGCAGGCGTGGAACTCCTCCGCGTCGCCGGCGGGTTCGCCGAGGACGAAGGGGGTGGCCCCGGGCGCGCGGAACGGGAAGCGTTCGCCGCCGGAGCCGACGAGGGGGTAGACGACGGCGGTGGAGCCGGTCGCGGCGGCCCGCGCGGTCAGCGCGTCCAGGCCGGCGGGGTCCGTCCCGGGGAAGCGGTCGGCGAGGACACCGGCGCCGCTGCTGGAGGCGCCGCCGGGCAGCCAGGTGCCGCCGGGGCCGCGGTGGCAGTAGACCACGCCGCCGGGGTCGCGGACGAGGCTCCGGCTCGCGCCCTTGAGCACCAGGGTCGTGCCCAGTACGGAGTTCCAGGCGCCCGGTGCCAGCGCGCCGGCCCCGATCTGCGCCGCGCAGCCGTCGGTCATGCCGGCGCTGATCAGGGTGCCGGCGGGGATGCCGGTCTCCTCGGCCGCGTCGGCGCACACGGTGCCGAGGACCGTCCCGGGCCGTACGACGTCGGGCAGCAGGCCGGCCGGGACGCCGAGCGCGGTCAGTTCCGCCTCGGGCCACCGCTCGGTGATCAGGTCGTAGCCGGTCTTCAGGGCGTGGCTGGCGTCGCTCGCGACCTGGTGCCCGGCCAGCCGCCAGGTGACCAGGTCGGCCTGGTGCAGCAGGCGCGCGCCCGGCGGCAGGCCCCCGCCGCCCGGCCGGGTCCGGTCGTCCAGCAGCCAGAGCAGCTTGGGCAGGGCCCAGGACGGCTGCATGGCGCGGTAGCCGAGTTCCTCCCAGACCCGCGCACCGAGCGTGTTGACGCGGTCGGTGTAGGCGTCGGCCCGGCGGTCGTCGTACATCAGCCCCGGGGTGAGCGGGGTGCCCGCCGGGTCGGTCAGCAGCACGGTGCCGGAGGTGGCGTCCACGGCCAGGTCGCGCACCCGGCGCGGGTCGACGCCGGTCAGGGCCGCACGGCAGGCGGCGGCGAGCGCGGACCACCACTGTTCGGGGTCCTGCTCGTGGCGTACGCCGGTGCGGTGGCCGGTCAGCGGACGGGAGGCGGCGCCGAGCAGCCGGCCGGTGCCGTCCACGGCGACCGCGCGGGCGCTCTGGGTGCCGAGGTCGAGTCCGAGGTGGACCGCGTCGGCGGACAGCGCGTCAGACATGCGGGGCCTTGGGGGCGGGGGCGGGGGCGGCGGCCGGTACGACGGCGGGCGCCACGGTGGCGGCGGACGCCGGCGGGGCCGTGGGCGCGGGTGCCCAGCCGAGCGAGCGGGCCGTGTCGCGCCAGGTGAGGTACGTGTCGTAGAGCCCGTCGTAGAACGCGGCGCGTTCGGGGTCCGGTTCCCAGGTCGAGCGCATCCGGACGTACTCGGCGGCGGCGCCGCCGAGGCCGCTCGCCGCCCCGGTGAGCACGAGGCCGGTCAGGAAGGCGCCCTTGGCGCCCGGTTCGGTGTCGGCGCCGCGTGCCGTCGGCACCCCGGTGACGTCCGCGATGAGCCGGCACCAGTCGTCGCTGGCGGCTCCGCCACCGCACAGGCGCAGTTCACGGACGTCGGTCCCGGACGCGGCGAGGCAGTCGCGGACGACGAGGGAGAGCCCCTCGAAGACGGCGCGGGCGACATGGGCGGGGGTGTGGTCGAGGGACAGGCCCCAGAAGACGCCGCAGGCGCGCGGGTCGAGGAACGGGGCGCGTTCGCCGGCGGGCGACAGGTACGGCAGGAACGCCAGTCCGTCCGCGCCCGGCCCGGTGCCGAAGGCGAGCCTGCCGAGGCGGGCGGGGTCCTCCACGGCCAGGGTGCGGCAGGCCCAGTCGACGACCTCGGTGCCGGAGAGGGTGGGGAAGGCGCGCAGGACGCGTTCCCGGCCGTGGTAGGCGATGTTGATGCCGCAGGGTTCACCGGTGGTGTCCGGCTCGCTGGTGACGATCTCGGTGCACAGGGTGGTGCCGAGGATGGCGCACGCCTGCCCGGGGTCGACGGCTCCGGCGCCGCGGGCGGTGGCGGCGATGTCGTAGGGGGCCATCACGACGGGCAGGCCGGCGGGCAGGCCGAGTTCGGCGGCGGCGTGGGGGGTGATCTCGGCGACGCGCTCGTGCTCGCCGAGGATCCGCGGCAGCAGCGGCTCGGCCCACCGCAGGGCGAACAGGTCGAGGATGGCCGGGTCGTAGCCGCCGGTGGCGTGGTCCAGGAAGGGCGCGGAGGCGTCGGACTCGTCGACGGCGGTGAGGCCGGTGAACCGCAGGAACAGCCAGCCGGCCGCCGTCAGCGCGGTGCGGGAGCGCCGCAGCCGTTCCGGGTCGTGCGCGGCGAGCCAGCCGAGCACCGCGTTCGGCATGCCGGCGCAGGTGAGCGAGCCGTTGCGGCGGAACGCCTGTTCCAGCACGCCGTCGGCCTGCCAGCGGGTGAGCAGGTCGGCGGCGCGTCCGTCGGACCACAGGACGGCCGGGCCGGTGGGGCGGCCGTCGCCGTCCACGAGCCAGCAGCCGTCGCCCTGGGCCGTGAAGCTCACCAGCCGCACCGGGGCCCGGCCGGGGCCGAGCCGGGACAGGGCGTCGCGCACGGTGGCGACGACTCCGCTCCACACGGCGTCCATGTCCTGCTCCGCCCACCCGGGGCGGGGCCGCAGCACGTCGGTGCCGACGCGGGAGACCACCCGCTCGTGGCCGTCGTCGTCGAACACGACGGATTTGATGACCGAGGTGCCGACGTCGATCGTGAGAACCGGCATGACTGCGCTCCCTGCCCCTCCACGAAGGCCGCGCCCACGGGCCGGGGCGCCGGATCGAGCGGTCCGGCCGTGCGAGGCCGGCGGACATCAGGGAAACGCCTCGCGTGGGGGCCGTCAATCGGCCTCGCGGCTTATCCCGCGGGCGGCTCCGGACGCCGTGTGAAATTCCTCCCGGCCGCGGAACCGCCGCGACGCTCGTGCGCCGCTCGCCCGGACGGTGGCCCGGTCCCGGCCCGGCCGGCCGTGTTACGTTTATGTGGGTTTCTCATGAGCCCCTTCCCACCCGTGCGCCCCGCCGCGCGCCGGGGCGGGGCCGGAGCCCGGGGAGGAGCGGCTGCCATGGCCGGTGGGGACGCCCGTTCGGACGCCCGGGAGGAGCGCCGGAACCGGCTGCGCGAACTCGTCACGGGCGAGGGGTTCATCCGCACCGCCGACCTCGCGGCCCGGTTCGGCGTCAGCGTGATGACCGTCCACCGCGATCTGGACGCCCTCCAGGCCCAGGGATGGCTGCGCAAGGTGCGCGGCGGGGCGAGCTGTCTGCCCTCGACGCAGTTCCACGGCAGCGCCGGCGAACGCCTGACCACGATGGTGCGCACGAAGCAGCTGCTGGCGCGGGCCGCCGCCGGGGAACTGGCGCCCGGTCAGGTCGTGATGATCGACGACTCCACGACCTGCCTGCACCTGGTGCGGCACCTGCGGGACCACACGCCGGTCACGACGATCAGCAATTCACTGCCCGTCATCTCCGCGCTGGCCCGCGAGCCCGGCGTGGCCGTGATCGCCCTCGGCGGCACCTACTTCCCGGCGTACGACGCGTTCATGGGCGCGCACACGGCGCGGAGCGTGCAGGCGTTCCGGGCGGATGTGCTGTTCATGTCCACCACGGCGGTCACCGGGGGCCGCTGCTATCACATGTCACCCGAGACGGTGCAGGTCAAGCAGGCGATGATGGCGGTCGCCGGGCGGCGCGTGCTGATCATCGACCACACCAAGTTCGCCCATCAGGGGCTGTACGCGCTCGCTCCGCTGACCGACTTCGACCTGGTGCTCGTCGACGACGCGGCCCCGGCGGCGGAGGTACGGCGGCTGCGTGACAACGGGGTCCGGGTCCGTACCGTCGCCACGGCCGCCGCGCCGTCCGGCGCACCCGGGCCGCACGGCGCCACGTGAACATCACACGGTCCTCACTCGGCGGACCGTTCCGCGCCGGAGCGCGCCCACCCCGCCGATCTGCCGCGACGGTCCGGCCCCCGGGGCGCCGGCGCCCTTCCGGCACGGTGACTTAACGCCAGGCGTCACACGGTCCGCGAGGTGTTCTCCCCGGCGGATTGACCCCGTCGGGCAGCGGATCTTTCATCGGTGCACGCCGTGCGGCACTCCGCTCCCCTTTCCCCGAGCTTTCCCCGAGAAGGTGGCCACCGTGACCGTCCCCGCGCACCCTCGTTCCGAGCCCGAGGAGACCGGACCCCGTGGACTCCTGGACCGTGCGGGCATTCCGCGCGCCCTCGCGTGGGGCTTCCTCGGTGTCCTGATCTTCATGATCGGCGACGGGGTCGAATCCGGTTTCCTCTCGCCCTACCTGCTCGACCAGGGCGTCTCCAAGGACCGGGTGGCGCTGCTGTTCACCGTGTACGGCGTCACGGCGAGCGTCTCCGCGTGGTTCTCCGGGGCCCTCTCCGACCTGTGGGGGCCGCGCCGGGTGATGCTGCTGGGCCTCGGTGTCTGGACCACGTTGCAGGTGGTGTTCCTGGGCCTCGCGGTCCCGACGCACCACTACGCGCTGCTGGTGATCAGCTATGGCCTGCGCGGCTTCGGCTATCCGCTCTTCGCCTACGGCTTCCTGGTCTGGGTGACGGCGGTGACCCCCCGGCACCGGCTCGGCTCCGCCGTGGGCTGGTTCTGGTTCGCCTTCACCGGCGGGCTGCCCACCCTCGGCTCGCTCGCCGCCAGCTTCACGGTGCCGTGGCTGGGCGCGTACCGCACCCTGTGGTTCTCGCTGGTCCTCGTGGTCGCGGGCGGTCTGGTCGCGCTGTTCCTGGTGCGCGAGCCGAGGGGCAGGAACCGGCTGGCACCCCCCGGTGAGCGGCCGGTGGCGACGCTGCTCGGCTCGCTCTCCATCCTCTGGCGCGAGCCGCGGATCGGCGCCGGGGCGGTGGTGCGCGCCGTCAACACCGCCGCCCAGTTCGGCTTCCTGGTGTTCCTGCCGGTCTACTTCACCGACACGCTGGGGTTCTCCCTGACCGAGTGGCTGCGGCTGCTGTCGGCGATGTTCGCCACCAATATCTTCTTCAACCTGCTCTTCGGCCTGGTCGGCGACCGGCTCGGCTGGCAGCGCACCGTGGCCTGGTTCGGCGGGGTCGGCTGCGCGGTCACCACGCTGCTGCTCTACTACGGCGCTTCGGCCGCGGGCGACGACTTCCCACTGGCCATGCTGCTGGTGAGCCTCTTCGGTGCCACCCTCGCCGGCTATGTGCCACTGTCCGCGCTCATGCCCTCCCTGGCCCCGGAGCACAAGGGCCAGGCGATGTCGGCGCTCAATCTCGGCGCGGGCGCCAGCACCTTCGTCGGTCCGGCCGTGGTCGCCCTGTTCCTGGGGCCGCTCGGCGTCCAGGGCGTGATGTGGGTCTTCGCCGCGCTGTATCTGGCGAGCGCCGGTCTGACCCTCTTCCTCACCCTGCCCGGGCGGACCGCCGCGGCCGGCACCGGGTCGGTGCCGGCACCGACCGGGACCGGGCGGACCTGAGCGCGTCCGTCCGGCGCCCGGGCCTGGACCGAGCGGGTGCCTTCCGGCGTGCCGGGGCGGTGCGCCGCCGCCACCGGCCCTGCGTGCCTCCTCTAGCCTCGGCGGCATGCTGGGGCTTCCTGCGCACATCCGTGCCTGCCTGTTCGACCTCGACGGGGTGCTCACCCGGACCGCGAAAGTGCACGCGGCGGCCTGGAAGGAGATGTTCGACGGCTATCTCCGCGAGCGCGCGAACCGGGAGGGCACCGCGTTCGTGGCCTTCGACGCCGTCCGCGACTACGACGAGTACGTGGACGGACGCCCCCGTGCGGACGGGGTGCGCACGTTCCTCGCCGCGCGCGCGATCGAATTGCCCGAGGGCACCGCGGACGATCCGCCGGACGCGGAGACCGTGCACGGGCTGGGCAACCGCAAGAACATCCTGGTGCTGCGGCGGATCCGGGAGGACGGGGTGGAGCCGTACGAGGGCTCGGTCCGCTTCGTGCGCGCGGTGCGGGAGGCCGGTCTGCGCCGCGCGGTGGTGTCGTCCAGCGCGAACTGCCGGGACGTGCTGGTGGCGGCCCGGATCGAGGACCTGTTCGAGGAGCGGATCGACGGTGTCGTGGCGCACGAGCGCCGGCTGCGCGGCAAGCCCGCCCCCGGCACCTTCCTGGAGGCGGCGCGGCGGCTGGGGACGGAAGCAGGCGCCGCGGCCGTGTTCGAGGGCGCCCTGGCCGGCGTCGAGGCGGGCCGGGCGGGCCGGTTCGGCCTGGTCGTGGGGGTCGACCGGGTGGGCCAGGCGGAGCAGGTGCGGGCGCACGGGGCGGACGTGGTGGTCCGGGACCCGGCCGAACTCCTGGAGGCACGGTGATCACGCACCCGAGTTTCACGGTCGAGCCGTGGTCCCTGCGCGAGACGGAGCTGAACCTCGACGTCCTGGCCCAGAGCGAATCGGTGTTCGCGCTGTCCAACGGGCACATCGGATGGCGCGGGAACCTGGACGAGGGGGAGCCGCACGGACTGCCCGGCGCGTATCTCAACGGTGTCCACGAGCGGCACCCGCTGCCGTACGCGGAGGCGGGCTTCGGATACCCCGAGTCCGGCCAGACGCTGATCAACGTGACCGACGGCAAGGTCATCCGGCTGCTCGTCGACGACCACCCGTGCGATCTGCGCTACGGCCGGCTGCTGGACCACGAGCGGGTGCTGGACTTCCGCTCCGGTGTGCTCGGCCGGACCGCGCGGTGGACCTCGCCCGGCGGCCGGACGGTCCGGATCGCCTCGCGGCGGCTGGTCTCCTTCACCCAGCGCGCGGTGGCCGCCATCGTGTACGAGGTGGAGCCGGTCGACGGCCCCGTCACGGTGGCCGTGCAGTCCGAGCTGATCGCCAACGAGCAGTTGCCGCTCCTCACCGGTGACCCGCGGGTCGCCGCGGCGACCGAGTCCCCGCTGGTGCCCGAGGAGCACTTCGCGCAGGAGACCCGGCTGCGGCTGGTGCACCGCACCGACCGCAGCGGACTGCGGGTGGGGGCCGCCGCCGACCACCTCGTCGACGGCCCCGGGAGCACGCGCTGGACGGCGCAGAGCGAACCCGACTACAGCCGTCTGACGGTCACCGCTGACCTGGTGCCCGGTCAGCGGCTGCGCCTGGTGAAGTTCGTGGCGTACGGCTGGTCCGGGGAGCGTTCGCTGCCGGCCGTGCACGATCAGGTGGACGGCGCGGTGGCGGGCGCGGTCAGCACCGGCTGGGACGGACTGCTCGCCGCGCAACGGGCGTACCTGGACGACTTCTGGGCCCGCGCGGACGTCGAGGTGGAGGGCGACGCGCAGATCCAGCAGGCCGTGCGGTTCGCCCTGTTCCACGTGCTCCAGGCGGCGGCCCGGGGCGAGAACCGCGCGATCCCCGCCAAGGGCCTGACCGGAACCGGCTACGACGGGCACTCCTTCTGGGACACCGAGTCCTATGTGCTGCCGGTGCTGACGTTCACCGCGCCGGAGGCGGTCGCGTCGGCCCTGCGCTGGCGGCACCGGACGCTGCCGGCGGCCCGGGAACGGGCGCGTCAGCTCGGGCTGTCGGGGGCGACGTTCCCGTGGCGGACCATCGACGGCGCCGAGTGCTCCGCCTACTGGCCCGCCGGGACGGCCGCCTTCCACGTCAACGCCGACGTCGCCATGGCCGTCGTACGGTACGTGGCGGTGACCGCGGACGAGGGGTTCGAGCGCGACGAGGGTCTGGAACTCCTCGTGGAGACCGCCCGGTTGTGGCGCTCCCTCGGGCACCACGACACCGAGGGCGTCTTCCACATCGACGGGGTCACCGGTCCGGACGAGTACAGCGCCCTGAGCCGGGACAACCTGTACACCAACGTGATGGCGCGGCAGAACCTGATCGCCGCCGCGGACGCCTCGGTACGTCATCCGGACCGGGCCGCGGAACTCGGTGTCGACGAGGAGGAGGCGGCGGCCTGGCGGGACGCCGCGGCCCGGATGGCGGTGCCGTACAACGCGTCCCTCGGCGTGCACGAGCAGTCGGCCGGTTTCACCACCTTGCGGCGCTGGGACTTCGAGGGCACCCCGGCGGACGGCTACCCGCTGCTGCTGCACTACCCCTACTTCGACCTGTACCGCAAGCAGGTGGTGAAGCAGGCGGACCTGGTGCTGGCGATGATGGAGTGCCCGGGTGCCTTCACCGAGGAGCAGAAGGCGCGCAACTTCGCCTACTACGAGGCGCTGACCGTCCGCGACTCCTCGCTGTCGGCGTCCTGCCAGGCGGTGCTGGCGGCCGAGACGGGGCACCTGCGGCTGGCCTACGCCTACCTCGGCGAGGCCGCGCTGATGGACCTGGACGACCTGGAGCACAACACCCGTGACGGGCTGCACATCGCCTCCCTCGCCGGGACCTGGATCGCCCTGGTCGCCGGGTTCGGGGGCATGCGCCGCTACCAGGGCGAGGAAGGCCACCCCGGCCGGCTGGCGTTCGTGCCGCGGCTGCCGGAGACGCTGTCCAGGATCGCGTTCACGGTGCTGGTGCGCGGACGCAGACTGCGGGTGGACGTCGGCCGGACGAACGTGCGGTACGCACTGGCGGAGGGCGAACCGCTGGTCGTGCTGCACCACGGGGAGCCGGTCACCCTGACCGCGGGCACCCCGGTAAACCGCCCGATGCCCCCGGCGCCCGCGCGGCCCGAGCCCCAGCAGCCCCCGGGCCGCCGCCCGATCGGCCTGCCCACCGGGGAGGGAGCCTGGGCGGGCCCACCCGAGCAGGGGCCTCCGTCCTGATCGGGTGGACCGGGCCGGGCTCCCGGAGCCTGGCCCGGTCCAGCCGCGGGACCCGGGTCCGGCGGGCCCGGTGACGGCCGCCCGGGTGGGCCGCGGGGCTACCGCGGCCGACTCCCGCCCCCTTCGCCCACCACCGTCGGTCCCCCGCGTCCGCTGTGCTCGTCCATGCCGGACGAGTCCCCGGTAAGCCGCTCGAACCCTGTCACCGGGTGCCCGGTTCACCGGGTCCGGCCGGGCGGGGGGTGCGCACCGTCGTCGTGACGCGGACGAGGCTGGGCTTGCGGGGCGTGGAGCCGAAGCCGAACCGTACGGGTGGTTCCACCGCGGTGAGGGAACCGAGGTCCCGCCCGTCCAGGACAGCGCTCGCCGTGTGGACGCGGTGCAGGTCGCGGGCGCCGTACCACTCGTACCGGCCGCCGCCTGCCGACCCGTGGGTCCGCACCCGCAGCAGGCGGGCCGGGCCGTACGTCACCGCCGTCCAGCCGGGCCGGGAGGCCAGCCGGCCGGGGACCGCCCGCAGCAGCAGCCCGGGCAGTCCGCGCCCGCCGACGGTGAACCGCAGGTCGAGCACCGGGCCGGCGGTGACTCTCCAGTGGCCGTCGGCGGCGCGGACGCGCACCGGTGCGAGGCGGACCTCGTCGAAGAGGTAGGTGCCGGCGATGAAGTCCGCCGTCCGCCGGTCCGGGGCCAGCAGCAGGCGGTGCCCGTCGTCCCGTTCCAGCATCACGTCGCTGAACGGGCCGAAGGGCGAGCGGGGCCAGTGGCCGAGGACCAGGCGGGTGCCGGACGTCGTGCCGAGGCCGGCGATCCAGCCGTCGAAGCGGAGCCGGACGCCGGCCCGCGCGGACCGGCGCGTCACGGTGCCCCCGGGGCGCCGCGGTACGGCGTCCCCGCTGTGGCGGGCGCACACCGCTGTGGTGCGCGGGGCCCGCCGGGCGCACACCGCTTCGGTCCGTACGGCATCACGCGCACCGACTCCCCGGGGGCCCCGCGCCGAAACCCGGGCCGACTCCCCCGGGGCCCCGCGCCGGAACCCGGGCGCCGGGAGACGCCGGCGGGAGGTGCTAGAACGGGACGGCCGCTTCGGTCAGGGCCGCGAGGATCGCCTCGCACAGTTGCTCGTCGACGCCGCCCGGCGGCAGGGGCGGGGTGTGGTCGGCGCGGAAGGCGTCGACGGCGGCGGCGGTCCGGTCGCCGGGAATCCCGTCGACGGCGCCGGCGTCGAAGCCCAGTGATCCGAGGGCCTGCTGGATGCCCGCGGTGGTGGCGACGTCGATGCGGACGTCGGGCGGTTCCGGGCCGGTCGAGCCGGAGGGCAGCCGGGCCGCCAGGTCGAAGTGCATCACGTCGCCGCTCTCGGCGGGGCCGAAGTCGCACACGCCCCAGCGCATGACGGGCAGGGGCGGATCGGCCGCCAGGGCGACCACCAGTTCGTGCCGGAGGTCGAGGAAGCCGTTCGCCGGATTGCGCGTGATCGCGGGCGCCAGGGAGACGGGACCGAACTGCATGGGGACGCGGACCACTTCGTAGTCGCGCATGATCTGGGTGAACCAGAACTCGACGTCGGTGCTCCAGCCGGGATGGGCCGCCGCGAACGCCGGATCGTTGAGGACGGCGGCGAGATTGGCCCTGGCCACGGCATCCGGCCACCGCTCCGCCGCCGGGATGCCGGCGAGCAGGGCCGCCTGGGAGGCGCGGGCGGCGTCGGCGACCGGGGGGCGGCCGAGGCGCGGCGGCGGTGTCAGGGTGGCCGGCATCGTGGGACTGAAGACGAGTTGCAGATAGCGGCTCACGGCGTTGGACGCGACGCCGAACCGCTGGAAGACGCTCGTGGTCGGTTCCCCCGGGGCCCGGGCACCGACGCTCGCCACCGAGGACGACTGCGTGAGGAAGGCCACCGCCCGGTCGAACACCACCGTCGCGCGCAGACGCGCCAGTCGCAGGGCGGCCGCGGGCGGGGCCGGGCCGGAGGGCGCCTCCCCGCCGAAGACGACCGCGCCGGCCGGGGTCGGGGTGCGGACGACGATGTAGGGGTTGGTCTCGTAGTCGACGTCGATCGCGTCGCCGGCCGTGTGCTGGCCACCCGGGTGCGCCGCGCCGTGGTTCTGGCGGAGTCCCGCCCATTCGGTGAGGGTGCCGGGGAACCCGGACAGGCCGTAGAGCGCCGTCAGGCCCGCTTCCGCGGCCCCGAGTCTGAGGGCCATCGCCGGGCTGACGCCTCCGTCGCAGTTCTTCCCCAAGAAGGTGTGAGCCGTGGGTGCCACTGCTCCTCCCCGGTGTCCGGTGCGGTGCCGGCGGAGTGCCGCCGGCGCTTCAGCCGGCCAGGAACTCCCAGCCGAATTCCTGCACGAAGCCGTCGTGCAGCATGTCGCCGAGCGACGGTACGCCCCAGCCCATCAGGGTCCGGGACTGGATGAGGCCCAGGCCGGTGCCGGCGGAGGCGTTGGCCGAGGCGACCGCCGCGCCGCGTGCGGCCGCCCAGGCGTCCAGGGCTCCGCTCGCCGCCGACCCGGACGTCGCGGACGAGGACGCCAGGGCGCCCCGGCGCGGCAGGATGTCACCGAGCGCGGCGATGGCCGGCGCCTGCGCGCGGGTGACGAAGCCGTCGTCGATCCCGCTGCGGATCACCCGGGCGAGGACCAGGCCGGTGAGCGCCGCCGTCCGGGGCTTGAGGTTGATCAGTCCGGCGGCGGGCACGTCGACGCGGAGCATGCCGCCGTCCCGGGGGGTGCCGCCGGGCTCGGTGACCTCGTAGGTGACGACCTGGACGCCCGGGTTGGCGGCCCGGACCGTGTTCAGCATGCGCCAGGTGTTGCGGGGCGAGGCGGGATTGGGCGGTACGGAGACCCCGGGTGGATCGGGGGGTGGTGTGGTGCCGCTCGGCAGCGGTGGCTGGTCCCCCCAGTACAGGGCGTCGAAGAAGATGAGCCGCGTGATGTCGCCGGGGGCGATGAACGCGTTGTTGATCGTGCCGTTGACGCCCCGGTAGCCGGTGCTGTATCCGGCGACGGTGTCGATCGTCACGCTGCCGGTGAAGGTGGGCAGGACGGTGGTGAGCAGGTCCCGCACCATGCCGGAGGTGATGCCGATCCCCCATGCCTGGCCCGCGGTGCTCGCCTGGGCTTCGACTCCCGGTACATAGACGAGGACACGGTTCGCGAGGCCCTCGAAGTAGGTGCGCAGGCCGTGCCGGTTGTACTCGTCGAACGCGCCGAACAGGACGGTGGCCTTCAGCCGCGCGCTGGGGTCGAGGCCCCCGGAGGCCAGGGTGGCCGGCGGGACGAACAGGAGGTATTCGTGCTGCCGCCCCTGGTTCACGGCCAGCATGTGGCTCTCCGGCTGCGGTCTCGGCACGCTCACCGGTGTCGAGGGGTCGAGCGGGTTGCGCAGGCTCTTCACCACGCTCAGCGGCTGGGTGAAGGGGCTGGTGAACCTGCTGAAGTGGACGCCGCGCGGGTTGGGGACCAGGGTGAACGGCGCCCATTCGTCCGGGAAGAACGCGTCGACGCGGCTGTCTCGCTGTGACGGCATGGTCGCCTCCCTGGCTGGTGGTGCGGAATTCCGCGGCCCGGCCTCGGGCCCGGCGGCGGGACACACGTCGCCGGTCCCGGGGCACGGCCGCGGACACACGGCATGGCGGAGACTTACGGCATGAAGGGCGCGAACGGCACGGCCCACGGACGGCACGGGCGCACGTACGAAAGGCACGCACGGAGGACGGCACGGGACGGCGGGCCTGACCGGCCGGGACTCGCCCCGCCTCGAAGCGCTGCGGCTCATCACGCCTCGGCGGAGGCCGGCTCGTTCCGCCTCAAAGGAGGCCGGGGAGCCGGGAGGGCGGCGTGCGCCTCACCGCTTCCAGTCTGCGCGCGATGCCGTCCCGGGACAACCGGAGGGAGCGCAGGTCAGGGCGGTGTGCCCGGCCCGCGGTCCCGTGTCGGCAGCCGTGCCCGAGGCATCGTCGGGTCGTGCGGGGCCGGGACACCGTCCGGCGGAGGTCACGGGCGGGGACCCGGACCACCGCC
>NZ_JOCB01000128.1 GCF_000718775.1 Streptomyces sp. NRRL S-31 | reverse complement strand
GGGCCGGCGCGCCGGTCGGGGGCGGGGCCGGCGCGCCGGAGCAGGGGCCCTTCGGCGACCCGGCGCGGATGTACGCCCTGCTCGCCCTGCACTGCGCGGCCCTCGGCCACCGGGCCGTGCTGGTGCCGGCCGGTGGCCGGGCGCTGGTGCTGGTGAGCGCGCTGGACCCGGATCCGGGCACGGCCCGGGCGCAGGTGGCGAAACTCGGCACCTCGCTGACCGCGCGGCTGTCGGCGACCACCGGCGTACCGGTGCGGGCGGGGCTGGGCGAGGTGGTGCCGGTGCTGGCCCGGGCGGCGGAGTCGCGCCGGACCGCCGAGCAGGCGCTGAAGGCTTTGGTGTGGACCGGGGGCGCGCGCGCCGTCGCGTGGGTCGGGGACGTGGCCGACACGATCGGCGTCCTCCAAGTGCTCGACGCCCTGCGGGACGTGGAGCTGCCGCCCGGGACCTCGGTGGCGCGGCTGGCCGCGTTCGACGCCGAGCACACCGGCAGCCGCCTCGTGGAGTCCCTGCGGGCCTACCTGGACCACTTCGGTGACGTGTCGGCCGCCGCGCGCAGCCTCTCGCTGCACCCCAACAGCCTGCGGTACCGGCTGGGCCGGATCGCCGCGGTGTCGGGCCTGGACCTGGACGACGCGGACGCCCGGCTGCTGGCGCAGCTGCAACTGCGGCTCGGTCCCGGGGAGCCGGAGCGGGGGCCGGCCCCCGGGGCGTGAGGCGGGCGCCGCCGGTCGTTTCGTGCGCCCCCACCAAAACGGGGGCGCTTCTTCGTCCCCGCGCACCACGGCACGGCCCACCGGGGCCCGGCCGCTGGGCTCGGCCACCGCCACGGGGGGTGCGCCTCTGCGGAACCGACGATGACGGCGCGCGGGCGCGGCGAGCAGCCTGGGAGCACGCCCGGGGCACCGGCCCCGGACCGCGTCCCGAGACCGGAAGGTTCGCCATGACCGCTGTGACCCGCGCCGCCGTGCGCCGCGAACACATCCTGAAGGAGGCCGTGCGGCAGGGGCTGCTGGACCCGGACCGTTCCTCGCTGGCCGGCTTCGTCGACCTCGACGGCGTCGCGGCCACGGTCGGGGCCCTGCACGAGGCCTTCCCCGGCGCGCCCGGACTGCCCGATGTCACCCACACCTTCGCCGCGAAGGCCAACTGCCTCGTGCCGGTGCTGCGGGAACTGGAGGGGCACGGGATGGGCTGCGAGGTCGCGACCGCCGGTGAACTGGCGCGGGCGCTGGCGGCCGGGTTCCCGGCCGACCGGATCGTCTTCGACTCCCCGGCCAAGTCCCGGGCCGAGCTGGAGCGGGCGCTGGCCCTGGGGGTCGCCGTCAACGCGGACAGCTTCCAGGAGCTGGAGCGGATCGACGGACTGCTGGCGGGCCGCGCCCCGGCGTCACGGATCGGCGTACGGCTCAACTGCCAGGTCGGCGGCGGCGCCATCGCCGCGATGAGCACCGCCACGCACACCTCGAAGTTCGGCGTGCCGCTGACCGATCCCGGCAACCGGGAGCGGCTGCTGCGGGCGTTCGCCGAGCGCCCGTGGCTGACCTGGGTGCACACGCACACCGGGTCGCAGGGCTGCCCGCTGGACCTGATGGCCCGCGGGGTGGCGCAGGCGGTGGACTTCGCCGACCAGGTGTCGGCGGCGTTCGGCCGGGGCCGGGTGGAGGGCATCGACATCGGCGGCGGACTCCCCGTCAACTTCGCCGACGACGAGGTCACACCGACGTTCGCCGACTACGTCGGGCAGTTGCGGGCGCACGCCCCGCGGCTCTTCGAGGGCGGGTACCGGATCGTCACCGAGTTCGGCCGTTCGCTCCTCGCCAAGAACGGCTTCATGGCCGCGTACGTCGAGTACACCAAGAGTGCCGGGGGCCGGCCGATCGCCGTGACCCACGCCGGTGTCCAGGTCGCCACCCGGACCGTGTTCGGCCCGGACGCCTGGCCGCTGCGGATCGAGGCGCACGACCGCCACGGCGCGGCCAAGCGGGGGCGGCCGGTGCGGCAGGACGTCGCCGGTCCCGCCTGCTTCGCCGGCGACCTGCTGGCCCGCGACCGGGCGCTGCCGCCGCTGGAGCCGGGCGACCTCGTCGTCGTCCCGGACACCGGCGCGTACTACTTCTCCACGCCGTTCCACTACAACAGCCTGCCCGAACCCGCCGTGCACGGGGTCCGGGCGGGCGCGGACGGCCGGGTGGAGTTCACGCTCCTGCGGCCCGCCCAGGACCCCTGGCAGCTGACGGAGCGGGACGGTGTGCGCGCCCCGTCCCGGGAGCCGGCGGGCGTGCCGTCCGGCGGGGCCCGGTGAGCGGGGGCGGCGTGTCCCGGACCGGCCACGGCCGCCCGGACGGTGACGGGCCGCTGCTGACCCAGCGCGCCGCCCTCGTGTTCCTGCTGGCCGCGCTGTCCGGCCTCGGCGCCGCCGTCCTGGCGGCGTTGGCCGGCAGCGCGTGGCCGGTCGCGGTGACGGTGGGGGCCACGGGTTCCGCCTCCGGTGTCCTCTTCTTCAAGCAGATCATCGGCTAGGCGGCGGCCGGTTCTTCGAGCGGATCACCGGCCAGGCGGCGGCCGGGGCCGTTCGGCTCAGGGGCGCAGCGCCCGCAGCAGCAGGTCGGCGAGGTGGTCGGCGACCTGCTGGGGGGTGAGCGGGCCGTCGGGGCGGTACCACGTCGACAGGTGGTGGACGGAACCGAAGTGGTAGTCCACCACCAGGTCGGCCGGGGTCGCCGTGGAGAAGACGCCCTCCCGCTGGCCCTCCTCGACGAGCGCGCGGAACCGCTCGTGGTAGCGCCGGCGCTCGGCGCGGACCTGCTTGTACTTCTCCGGGCTCAGATGATGCATGGAGCGGAAGAAGATCATCGCGTCGTCGAGGTTCTCGATCGTGGTGACGACCACGTCGGCCGCCGCGTCCCGCAGCCGCCGCTCCACGGGTTCGTCGGCGCCCGCGAAGGTGTCCAGCCGCTCCTGCTGGAGGCGCAGCACGCGCGCGTACACCTCGTGCAGCAGGTCGTCCTTGGAGCCGAAGTAGTGGTAGAGCGCCCCCTTGGTGACGCCGGCCGCCTCCACGATCTCCTGGACGGAGGTGCGGTCGTAGCCCCGCTCGGCGAAGAGCCGGGTGGCGGCGGCCAGCAGCCGCTGCGGGACAGGCGTCCCGTCTCCGTCCGTCGTCCTGGGCACTGCCGCCACCCGCCTTTCCGTGTCGCTGTCAGTTCTGGTCACCGGGGGAACGCAGTTCCCGCCGGAGGATCTTCCCACTCGCCGTCTTCGGCAGGTCGGGCAGGATCTCCACCTGACGTGGGTATTTGTACGCGGCCAGTCTCTCCTTGCAGTACGCCGCGAGTTCGTCCGGGTCCGCCTCGGCCCCCGGACGGAGGCTGATGTAGGCCTTGACGGTCTCGCCACGGTACCCGTCGGGGACCCCGACGACGGCCGCCTCGCGGACCGCCGGGTGGGTGTACAGCACGTCCTCGACCTCGCGCGGCCACACCTTGAAGCCGGACGCGTTGATCATGTCCTTCTTGCGGTCCACGACGTACAGCCAGCCCCGCTCGTCCATGAACCCGATGTCGCCGGTGCGCAGTTCGCCGTCCGGGAAGGTCTCGGCGGTGGCGTCGGGGCGGCGCCAGTAGCCGGGCACCACCTGCGGCCCGCGCACGGCGATCTCGCCGTGTTCGCCCAGGGGCACCTCCGCGCCCCGGTCGTCCAGGACGCGCACGACGGTGTCGGCGCCGGGCAGGCCGACGGAGAGCGTGCCGGAGACCGGGTCCACGGGCGCCTGGAGGTGGGGCGGCACGGAGGCGCAGGGCGCGGTGCACTCGGTGAGGCCGTAGCCGACCCTGATGTACGGCCCGAAGCGCTCCCGGAACCCCTCCACCAGGGCCGGCGGCACGGGGGCGCCGCCCGAGGAGATGTTCACGAAGGAGGTGAAGTGCTCGCGGGTGACGTCCGGGTGGGCGGCGAGCGCCATGAAGGCGGTGGAGGGGCCGACGGTGTAGTGCGGGCGGTGCTCGGCGAAGGCCGCCAGCACGACCCCGGGCTCGAAGCGGTAGGTGAGCACCAGGGTGCCCGCGCTGTTCAGGCAGGCGCCGAGCTGGCACACCATGCCGGTGATGTGGAAGAGGGGGGCGAGCGCGTAGTACACGGGCGCCTCGGGCAGTCCGAGCCCGGTGGCCTGCCGCTCGGCGTTGTGCATCACGTTGGCGTGCGTGTTGGTGGCGCCCTTGGGCGTGCCGCTGGTGCCCGAGGTGTAGCTGATCAGCGCGATGTCCGCGGGGCGCGGCAGGCGGTCCTCCGGGGCCCGGCCGCCCCGCCGGGCTACGGCCGTCAGGTCGTCGGCGTCCGGGGCCTTGGGCAGCCGTTCGAAGCCCAGCACGCGCGCGTCGTCGCGGGTCTGGAAGTCGCGCTCGCACGCGGTGAGCACGATCCGCACCGGCGAGCCGGCGGCCGTCTGCCTGAGGTACGTCTCCCAGGCCCGGTCGGAGCAGATCAGCGCGGTCGCCCCGGCGTCCCGCAGGACGTGCGCCACCTCGGCCGACTTGTACATGGGGTTGACCGGGACGACGGTCGCGCCGGCCTTCCAGGCGCCGAGCACGGCGAGTACGAAGTGCGGGGAGTTCTGGAGCAGGACGGCCACCCGGTCGCCGCGTTCCAGGCCGCGCGCGGCGAGGTGGGCGGCGACGGAGTCGGTCAGCTCGTCCACCTCGCGGTAGCTCAGGCGGGCGTCGAAGTAGGCGAGGAAGGTGCGTTCCGGTGCCTCGGCGACGGCGTCGCCGAGGGCGTGCGCGAGGGAGTCGACGGGGTGGACCGGGGCGCGCTGGGCCTCCTGGAGCAGCGCGAGCCAGGGCCGGGCGGCATAGGGGGAGGCGGTCACCGGGCGGCCTCCCACTTCTGCTGGATGTGGTTCATGGTGGTCAGCCAGCGTTCGGGGTCGTCGGCCCGCGCCTGGTAGAAGTCGGCGACCTCGGGGTGCGGCAGGATCAGGAAGCGGTCCTCCTCGATGCCCTTCAGCAGCGCGTCGGCCACGGCCTCCGGCTCGATGGCGGTGGGCTGGAGCACCAGGTCGCCCGCGCTGCCGGTGGCGGCCAGCATGTCGGTGCGGACGCCCTGCGGGCAGACGGCGTGGACCGCGATCCCCCGGTGGCGGTACGTCAGGGACAGCCATTCGGCGAAGGCGTAGGCGCCGTGCTTGGTCACGCTGTAGGAGGGGGCGCCGATCATCGTCAGCAGTCCGGCGGCGGAGACGGTGGAGACGAACCGTCCGGCGCCGCGCTCCAGCCAGTCGGGCAGCAGCGCGTGGGCGGCGCGGACGTGGGCCATCAGGTTGACGTCCCAGGCGGCCGCCCAGGTCCGCTCGTCCAGGGCCGCGCCGAGGTCGCCGTCCTGGAAGCCGACCCCCGCGTTGGCGCAGTAGACGTCCACCGTGCCGCCCAGGGCGTCCCGGGCGTCGGCGACGATCGCGGAGGCGTCGCCGGGCACGGCGGTCCCGCCGATCTCCTCGGCCACCGCCTCGGCCTTCCGGGCGTCCAGGTCGTTCACCACGACCCGGGCGCCCTCGGCGGCGAACCGCCGGGCCAGGGCGGCGCCGATCCCTCCGCCAGCCCCCGTGACGACCACTCCGGCATCCTGCACGGCTTCCACCACCGGTCTCCTTCGACGCGACGCGACTCGGCTCAGCGGCCGTCAGACTAACCGGTCGGTATGTGTAAAAGGAAGGGTGACTGCGCCAGCCTCAAGAGGCGCGGGGCGGTGCCGTCACGCGGCTTCCGCCGCGCGTGCGCCCCGCGCGCGACCACCCACAGGAGGACGCCCATGCACCTGTCCCGAAGAGACCTGCTCGCCTCGGCCACACTGGCGGCCGCCCCGACGGCCCCGACGGCCCCGACGGTCCCGAAGGCGCCCCGGCGCCCCGAGCGGCCGCGCACCGGTTTCGAGAGGCTCGCGGCCGACGGCTACGCCCTGCTCGACGGCCGGAAGGTGGGCATCGTCACCAACCCCACCGGCATCACCCGGGACGCCCGGCACATCGTCGACGTCCTGCACGCGGACCCCCGGGTCCGGCTGACGGCGGTCTTCGGCCCCGAGCACGGCTTCCGGGGCACCGCGCAGGCCGGCGGCTCCGAGGGCCGCTACGACGATCCGGCGACCGGGCTCCCGGTGTACGACACGTACCTCAAGAGCGGCCGGCCGCTCGCCGACGTCTTCACCGCCTCCGGCGTCGACACCGTGGTCTTCGACATCCAGGACGTCGGCGCCCGCTTCTACACGTACATCTGGACCCTGTACGACTGCATGGAGGCGGCCGGGCTCGCCGGCAAGCGCTTCGTCGTGCTGGACCGCCCGAACCCGGTGACCGGCCGTGCGGCCCTGGGCCCGGTGCTGCACGAGGAGTTCGCCACCTTCGTCGGCCGGAAGCCGATCGCACAGGCGCACGGCATGACCGTCGCGGAGCTGGCCCTGCTGTTCAACGGGGAGTTCCTGACCTCGCCGGTGCCGCTGGAGACGGTGCGGATGTCGGGCTGGCGGCGCGACCGGTTCCACGACGACTCCGGTCTGCCCTGGGTGCCGCCGAGCCCCAACATGCCCACGGCCGACACCGCGCTGGTGTACTCCGGCACCTGCATGTTCGAGGGCACCAACCTCTCCGAGGGGCGCGGCACCACCCGGCCCTTCGAACTGCTCGGCGCCGAGGGCGTCGACGGGCGCTGGGCCGCCGCGGCGAACGGGCTCGGGCTGCCCGGTGTGCGGTTCCGGGAGGCGTACTTCGCGCCCACGTTCTCCAAGTTCCAGGGCAGGACCGTGGGCGGGGTGCAGGTCCACGTGACCGACCGGGACGCCTACGACCCCGTGCGCACCGGGATCGCGCTGCTGGTGACCGCGCGGAAGGCGTGGGACGGCTTCGCCTGGCGGCCGGACGACTGGATCGACAAGCTCACCGGTTCCGCCCGGGTGCGCACGATGATCGACGCGGGCGCGGACACCGACGAGGTGACGGGCGCCTGGCAGGAGGAGCTGGCCGCGTTCCGGCGGATTCGAAAGGAATATCTCCTCTACGAGTAGCCCGCGTCGTATGGCCAACCCCGCGCTCCGGCAGGACGATACGTGCCGAGTGCACCGTTTCGGGGGGACGAGCCGAGGGAGCCTGGTATGGCGAAGCCTGGGACGAGCGTGACTCCCTACTGGGAGCTGACCTTCGACGCGGACGGCGACGTGGACGGCCCCGAACGGGACCGGCTGCTGGCGCAGGTCGCGGAGCGCGGCGTCCGTGACCTGATCGTCTTCTCGCACGGCTGGAACAACGACCGCTCGGGCGCGACCGCGCTGTATCGGCGCTTCTTCGCCCCGGTCCCGGAGCTGGTGCCCGGCGCCCGGCTCGGCTACGTCGGGGTGATCTGGCCGTCGATGCGGTTCAGCGACGAGCCGATCCCCGACTTCCCGCGGTCCGTGGCCGCCGTGCCGGTCGCGGCGGGGCGGCCGGCACCGCGCCCCGCCCTGGACGAGGACACCCGGCGCGCGCTGCTGGGCACCTTCCCGGGCCGGGCGGCCGTGCTGGACCGGCTGGCCCGGATGCTGGACGAGCGGCCGGACGGCACCGCGGGGCTGGCCGAGTTCGGGCGGCTGGTGGGGCTGCTGGTGGACGGCGAGGGGCGGCAGGGCGCCGCCGACACGGACGAACCCGGCGAGCCGGCCGTCGTCGGCGGGGACCCGGTGGCCGTCTGCGGGCAGTTCGCCGACGCCCTGGCCGCGCTGGGGCCGGCGGCCGGCGGGGCGGGGTTCGCCCTGCCCGATCCGTGGGAGGGCGCCAAGGAACTGCTGCGGCAGGCGGCGTACTACGCGATGAAGCGGCGGGCCGGGACGGTCGGCGAGCGTGGACTCGGTCCGCTGATCGGGCGGTTGGCCGCCGCCGCGCCCGGGGTGCGGGTGCACCTGGCCGGGCACAGCTTCGGGGGACGGCTGGTGGCGTTCGCGCTCTCCGGGCTGCCCGCGGGCGTCCGCTCGGTGAAGTCGGTGACCCTGCTCCAGGGCGCCTTCTCGCACTACGCGTTCGCGGCCCGGCTGCCGCACGCCCCGGACCGCTCGGGTGCGCTCAAGGACCGGCACCGGCGCGTCGACGGTCCGCTGGTGTGCTGCCACTCGCACTTCGACGCGGCGCTCGGCACGTTCTACCCGCTGGCGTCCCGGCTGGCCGGTGACGACCGCTCGTGCGCCGGGAACGAGATCGCGGCCGTGCTGGGCCCCCGGTGGGGCGCCATGGGGCACGACGGGGTGCAGGCGGTCGCGGACACGGCCCGGCTGGACCTGGCGGCGGCGCTCGCCGGTCCGCTGCCGGCGTCGGGCTGCGTGAACGTGGACGCGGCGGCCGTGGTCCGGCGCGGCGGGGCGCCGGCCGGGGCGCACAGCGACATCGTGCACCCCGAACTGGCGCGGGTGGTGCTGGCGGCGGGCCGTATCACCTGACCCGCCGCCCGCGGTCCGCGGCGCCGCCTCAGCGGTGTGCCGTGTACTCCACGACCTGCTGGTAGGTCGGCCGGTTCTGCCAGCTGATCTTGCCGTGCTTGATGCCGCCCAGGGTGCGCTGGGCGATCGAGTCGGCGCACCACTGGTCGCCCGCCGAGCACTGGTCGTCGCCCGGGTAGACCTGGGCGGCGGTCAGCCCGGCGGCCTGCTTCAGGGTGCCGATCAGCAGGTCCCGGCAGGCGGTGAGGCTGCCGTCGCCGCAGTACTTCCGTCCGAGCCCGCCGCGCACGGGCTCCCCGAGCACCGCCCGGATGTCCTTGTCGACATAGCTCCACCAGCCGTACTGGAAGGAGCTTCCGGCGTGCGAGCCGGTCGGGCCGTGTCCGGCGGACGGGGCCTCGTCGACCGGGAGGTTGTTGCCGATCGCGGTGTAGAGCCCGCTGCCGAGGCCGGGTTCGAACTCCGCCTTGACCAGCAGCGGCCACCAGGCGTCCAGGACGCGGATCGCGTCGGCGTCGGCGTACGTCTTCGAGCCGGCCGACGTCTCCGTGCGCCGGGCGCCCGCGGCCACCCACGCCTGGAGCTTGTTCACCGCGGCGGCGGCCGTGGGGTCGGTCACCGGCGCGGAGCCGACCACCTTGAGCAGCTTGGGCAGCACGTCCTCGGCGCGCAGGTCGGCGAGGCCCGCGTCGGCCATGGCCTGCACCAGCTTGGTGCGGGTCACCCCGCCGGCCGCGACCAGCTTCTTCACCCGGTCGTCCAGCAGGTTGCCGCGGTGCACGGACCCCTCGCCCCAGGGCGCGGCCGCGTAGTCCTCGGCCTGCTTGTTGTTCCAGGAGATGTAATAGTCCTGGTCGACGGAGCCCGGATGGGCGCCGGGCGGGGTGTAGTCGGCCCGGTTGGCCGCCGGGTCCCAGTTCCGCCACTCGTAGGCGGGCCGGGCCCACACCGGGAAGTCGGCGTCGACACCGCTCGCCCGGACCGGGTTGTCACCGCTGTTGTAGTACGCGGTGTGCCGGGAGTCGGCGTAGAACCAGTTGAAGGTGTAGTTGATGTGCTGGGTCGCGCTCTGGAAGCCCTCGGGTCCCTTGACGTAGTCCGGGTCGTTGAGCATCTGGAAGCCGATGATCGAGTCGGCCTCGTGCAGGTAGGAGGAGCGCAGGGTGGTGTAGGCGACCTTCTTGCCGCCGACGGTCGCCCGGTACGCCACCGGCCCGTACTTCGTGCGCCAGGCGCGCATGGTGTACGACCCGGCGGCCGTGCCGTCGGCCACGGTCGGCTTCCAGGCGTTCTTCTGCTCGACCTTCTCCATCGCGGTGCAGGTGCCGTGGTACAGGTAGTGGTAGTCGTCCTGGCACAGTTCGACCGCGTAGGTGTCGATGATGTCCTGGCCGGAGGTGGTAGCGCTCCAGGAGTAGTCCTGGCCGCGGCCGAGTTCGACGTACATGCTCAGGCCCGCGAAGGAGGCGCCGCGGGCGCTGATGCCGGGGCCCTGGATCTCCTGGAGCATCAGCAGCTGCGGGGCGAAGTAGCCGGTCTGCGGTCCGAAGACGGCGATCGGGTGGCCGCTGGCGGTGTGCTCGCCGCTCACCACGAGGGCGTTGGACATCCCGCGCCGGGCCGAACCCGTCGTCGCCTTCGCGGCGGTGGCGGAGGTGCTCCGGGCGGCGGCGGTGGCCGCGCTGCCCGTGCGGTCGTAGACGAGCGGTTCCGCGGTCACCGAGCCGGCGTCGGGCAGCGCCGCGCCCTGCGGGTCGGCGGGCTTGGCGCCGTACGGGAAGCTCTTGCCGTCGTGGACGGTGAGCGCGGCCTCGGGGTCGTTGCGCTCCCGGAAGGCCTCCCAGACCTTGGTGCCCTCCTCGACGCCGTACCTGGACTGGGCGGCGAGCAGGGACAGCGCGTTGTCGACCTCGCCGCCCCCGCCGGAGCCGAACAGGGAACCGATCACGGAGGCCAGCGCCACCATGTCGGTGACCTTGAAGTGTTCTATGGTGCCGGCGTTGGTGATCGAGTCCTTGTGGCCGGTCAGGACGTACTCGCCGGGGAAGTAACGGCCGCTGTCGGAGGCGTCGATGTAGGCGTTGACACCGGCGAGGTAGGCGTTGACGTCGGCGAGGGCCTGCTGGCCGCGGGCGCCGCTGCCGGCCACGGCGTTGTCGATCTGCGCCTGGAGGTCGGCCTCGGTATAGGGCGCGTTGCGGTAGAACTGCTGCTCCAGGCCCTGGTTGGCGGCGGCGCCGCCGGCGAAGGAGGTCAGCTGGCCGCGTCCGACGTGCCGGAAGACGTCCATCAGCCACAGCCGGTCCTCGGCCGCCGCGTATCCGGCGCCGAACTCGGTGCCGTAGCGGGTGGTGCCCGTGATGTGCGGCACGCCGGTCTTCTTGTCGCGGACGATGGTCACGTCACCGCGGCCGGCCGGTTTCTCGGTGGAGGCGACCTGGTCGGAAGGGACGCCGAAGGAGGCGTCGTTGAAAAAGGTGTTGATCTTCGCATCCGTCAGGCCCGTGTAGCCGGTGGCCAGGCCGGCGTATGGGCCGAGCTGGTCCTCGGCGTGCGCCGGCTGGGTGCCGAAGGCCTGGTTGAGCAGGATCTGCGCGAGGGTCGCGTTGCCGTTCTCGCCGGGCGGCAGGATGTCCGAACACTGGCCGCCGCAGTAGTCGTTGGGGGCCGTGGCACCGGGCGCCGCCGTCGCGGTCCGGGTGAGGGGAGAGAGAAGAGCGGAGACGAGCACGCATACGGACGCCGTCTTCAGGAACCCGAGAGGAAAGCGGGACGTTCTCAGTCTGTCGCGAGCGGTACGTGGGGTTCGCCGTGGCATGGCAGCTCCTAGCGACTGGGATGGCCGAACGTTACCGCCGGTATCCCCAGCTTTAAAGGTGAACATGCGTCACTTTCCGGAGTACGCGAGCGGATACCGAGAAGAGCGAGAAGAGATGGAGCCGAATCGCCTGTCGATACGTCTATTCGACGACGTCCGTGCGACGACGCCGAAGTGACCGGAGTACAGGTGCAGGTGTGACGGAGGTGCAGGGCGATGGCCGGTTTCCGGAGTCTGGCGAGACAGGTACGTGACCCGGACTGCGATCTGGCACTGCGGCGGTATTCGCTGCGCAAGTGCCTGGAGAAGTTCGCCCCTTACGGGCATCGGGCGACGTGGGACCATCTGTGCTCCCGGGCGGGCTTCGGCCCGGAGGACCGCTCCCCCGATCCGGCGCGGCTCGTGGCCGCGCTGGAGGAGCTGGAGGCGGCGCGGGACGTCTGGCTCGCCTACGAGACGGACTTCACCGAGCGCAGGCGGAAGGAGAAGCACGACGGGCTGCGCCGGCCGGGCAGCGTGGACGACTGGCACCGGCTGACCTGGGGCGGGTTCGGCGTCGCCTGGTGCGACAACCCCCGGGTGCATCCCGGGGCGCCGCTCGCGGAGGTGCTGCGCCGGCTGATCGCCGCGCTGGAGCGGGAGCCGGGTTCGTCGTGCCCGGTCTGCGGCGGGGAGCGGCTGGTGTGGAGGTACGGGCTGGACCACGAGCCGTCCTCCGGCCCGGTCTGCGCGGACTGCGGCATCCTGGTGCCGCGCCCCGTCCTGAGCACCCGGGCCCTCCAGTACGCCGGTCGGGCCCGTCTGTTGATGACGGCCTGAGCGGCGGGGTGCCACCGGGACGATCCGGGCGGCGGGCCGGGGCCGGGCAGGGGTGCGCAGGGGATGCCGCGCCCCTTCCGCCGGGCACGGGGGCCGTCGCCGGTGGGCGGTGGGCGGTGGCACGATCGGGGCATGGTGCAGGTGTGTCTCAACGGGTCCCGCTCGGCCGCCGACGGCCCGGGGGTGCCGATGTCCCCGGCGGAGCTGCCGCGTTCCGCCGCCGAGGCGGTGGCGGCCGGCGCGACGTCGGTCCACGTCCACCCCAAGACGCCGTGCGGGCACGACCGTCTCTCCCCGCGCGTGCCGGCCCCGGTGCTGGACGCGCTCCGGGCGCGGGTACGGGTCCCGGTCGGGGTGACCACGGGCGCCTGGGCGGAGCCCGATCCGGCGGCCCGGCTCGCCCGGGTGCGCTCCTGGACGGCGCTGCCCGACTTCGCCTCGGTCAACTGGCACGAGCCGGGCGCCGAGGAGGTCGCCGCGGAACTGCTCGCCCGGGGCGTGGGCGTGGAGGCGGGCATCTGGTCCGGCACCGAGGGGGCGCGCCGGTTCGCGGCCTCGCCGCTCGGACCGCGGGTGCTGCGGGTGTTGGCCGAGGTGACCGACCCGGAGCCGGCGGGCGCCGCCGCGTGGGCGCTGCCGGCCGAGCCGGGCGAGGCGCACGGCCGGCCGGTCCTGCTGCACGGCGAGGAGGGCGGCACCTGGCCCGTGCTGCGGCTGGCGGGCCGGCTGGGCCTGGCCACGCGGATCGGGATGGAGGACACGCTGCTCCTGCCGGACGGCCGACGGGCCGTGTCCAACGCCCGGTTGGTGACGGAGGCGCTGGCCCGGCACGGGTGAGCGCCGCGCCGGCCGCGCGGCGCGGGACTCCCTCTCAGGGACTCAGCGACGTTCCGCCATGAGCCGCGACCCGGTCAGCCGGTCGCCGAACACGTCGTCCGGGTTGGTCAGGACGCAGGTCTCCAGCGACAGGCACCCGCACCCGATGCAGTCGGTGAGGTGGTCGCGCAGCCGGTTCAGCTGCTTGATCCGCTCCTCCAGTTCCGAGCGCCACTTCTCCGACAGCCGGGCCCAGTCCTCCCTGGTCGGCGTCCGCCCCTCGGGCAGCTCGGCCAGGGCCTCGCGGATCGTGGCGAGCGGGATGCCGACCCGCTGGGCGGCGCGGACGAAGGCGACCCGGCGCAGCGTGTCGCGGCCGTACCGGCGCTGGTTGCCGGGTGTGCGCCGGCTGGTGATCAGGCCTTTGGACTCGTAGAAGTGCAGGGCGGACACCGCGGCTCCGCTGCGCGCGGCCAGCTGTCCGACGGTCAGCTCGTGGACCTTCTCTGGAATCTGGGGCACTCCTCAGAGATTACAGAGATCACCCGCCCCGCCCGGCCCGGCGTTGACATCACCCCGGCACCCGAGCATGCTAAGCAGTTGCTTAGAGACGCGAGCGAGAGGCCGGGAACATGGCAGAACCGAGGACCTTCACCTCCCCCGACGAGCTGCGCACGGCCGTGGGCGAGCAGCTGGGGTACACCGACTGGGTGGAGGTCGACCAGAAGCGGATCGACCTGTTCGCCGAGGCGACCGGGGACCACCAGTGGATCCACGTGGACCCGGAGAGGGCCGCCGCCGGGCCGTTCGGGACCACCATCGCCCACGGCTACCTCACCCTGTCACTGCTCCCGCTCTTCGGGCCGCAGCTCATCCGGGTCGAGGGCGTGAGGATGGGCGTCAACTACGGGACCAACAAGGTCCGCTTCCCGGCCCCCGTCCCGGTCGGCTCCCGACTGCGCGCCACCGCGCGGATCACCGGCGTCGAGGACGTCACCGGCGGTGTGCAGGTGACGGTGGCGTTCACCGTGGAGCGCGAGGGCGGCGACAAACCGGTGTGCGTGGCGGAGTCGGTGTCCCGGTACTACCTGTAGCTCCCGGCACCACCCATAGGTCCCGGTACTACCTGTAGGTTCCGGCACCACCTATAGGTCCCGGCACTACCTGTAGTCCGGGGCGGACCGCCGGACCTGCCCGGCCCCGACCATGCGCAGCACGAGGTCGGCGTAGAGCGCGCCGACCTCCTCGGGGGTGCGCGGGCCGTCGATGTTGAACCAGCGGGCCACGTCGATGCAGAGCGACAGCACGGCGAGCGTGGTGCCCTGCACGTCCGCGACGTCGAACTCGCCCGCGGCCACCCCGTCCTCGATGATCCCGCGCACCTCCGCGTCCACCTGGCGGCGCAGCGCGACGATCTCCGCGCGGGCCTCGGGGCCGAGGGCGTCCAGCTCGTACTGCACGACCCGCGCGGTGGTGCGCCGGCCGGCGTGCCAGCGGACGAAGGAGCTGACCCCGTCGGCCAGCCGCTCCGCGGCGCTGCCCTCGCGGCGGGCCGCGGTACGCAGGATGCCGAGGGCCCTGTCGTGGCCGATGCGGCTGATCCGGTGGAGCAGCTCTTCCTTGGTCTTGTAGTGGATGTAGAGCGCGGCCGGGCTCATGCCGGCGCGGCCGGCGATGTCCCGGGTCGTCGTCGCGTGGTAGCCGCGCTCGGCGAAGGCCTCGACCGCGGCGACGAGCAGCCGCCGGGCCGCGTCAGGGGTGACCTCTTCCCACGGCTCCACTTCACCGCCGGTCGTCTCCTCCGCCGTACTCATCGCTCGCTCGCCCCTCTCGGTACAGGAGCACCACCATACCGCCGCCGGTGAGCGGGCGCTTAGCGTGGCCGCTCAGAGCTTTTCGAAGGGGTCGTGCTCGGCGAGCAGCCGCTCCACGCGGGCCTGGTCGACACGGCTGACGATCCGGCCGGCCTCCTGCCGGTCGCGGACCACCTTGGCGAGGGTGAAGGCGGAGGTCACCAGGTACAGGACGGCGATGGCCAGGAAGCCGCGGACCCAGGCGTTGGCGTCCAGCCGGAAGATGCCGATGGCCGTGGCCGCCATGGCGACCGAGAAGGAGGCGATGGCCTGGCCGTGGAAGGCGTTCGTGGTCTCGTGCTTGACCGGTGTATCATTCATGGCTCACAGCATCGGCGGGCGCCGCCCGCGCCACATCCGCCGGAGTACTCAGGGGGTACTCAGAACGCCGAGACCCCGGTGAGGGCGCGCCCGATGAGCAGCTTCTGGATCTGGCTGGTGCCCTCGTAGAGGGTCATCACCCGGGCGTCCCGCAGGAGTTTGCCGGCCGGGTACTCGTCGATGTAGCCGTAGCCGCCGAAGACCTGGAGGGCGTTGTTCGCCGCGCGCACCGCGGCCTCGGAGGCGAACAGCTTGGCCTTGGAGGACTCGACGGCGAACGGCTCGCCCCGGTCGATCAGATCGGCGACCCGCCAGGTGAGCAGCCGGGCCGCGTCGACGTCGACGGCGATGTCGCTGATCAGCTCCTGCACCAGCTGGTGCCGGGCGATGGGCCCCCCGAACTGCTCGCGCTCACCGGCGTACCACACGGCCGCGTCCAGCGCGGCCTGCGCTATGCCGACGCAGCCCGCGGCCACCGACATCCGGCCCTTGGCGAGCGCGGACATGGCGACGGAGAAGCCCTTGCCCTCCTCGCCGAGCATGGCCGAGGCGGGCACGCGCACGTCCTCGAGTACCAGTTCGGCGGTGGCCTGGCCGCGCAGGCCGAGCTTGCCGTGCACGGTACGGCGGGTCAGGCCCGGGGTGTCGGTGGGGACCAGGAAGGCGGTGACGCCCTTGTGGCCGGGGGCGTCGGTGGAGCGGGCGAAGAGCAGGACGACGTCCGCCCACGTCCCGTTCGTGATGAACATCTTGGTGCCGTTGACGACGTAGTCGTCGCCGTCGCGCACGGCGCGGGTGGTGAGGTTGCCCGCGTCGGAGCCGGTGCCGGGCTCGGTGAGGCCGAAGCAGCCGACGTACTCGCCGGCGGTGAGCCCGGGCAGCCAGCGCCGCTTCTGCTCCTCGCTCCCCCAGGCGGCGACCGTCTTGGCGACGAGCCCGAGGGAGACGGAGACGATGCCGCGGACGGACGAGTCGCCGCGCCCCAGCTCCTCCGTGACCAGGCAGTACGCGAGGTGGTCACCGCCCGAGCCGCCGTACTCCTCGTCGATGGTCAGCCCCAGGAAGCCGACCTCGCCGAGCTTCTTCACGATGCCCCGGTCGACCTCCTCGGCGCGGTCCCAGGCGACGACGTGCGGGGCGATCTCGCGCGCCACGAAGTCCCGGGCGAGCCGCCGTACGGCCGCCTGCTCCTCGCTGAGCCCCAGGTTCACCACGGAATCACCCCACACCAGACGGAAAGGTCGCCGGACCTTGAAAGCCGTACATTTAAATTAGCACTGCTAGTTTCCGGTCGCAGCCCTACTATGTGCGCCATGGCCCGACCGCGCAAGCCCCTCCTCAGCACCGACCGGATCGTCGAGACGGCCCGGGAGCTCGTGGACCGGGAGGGCCTGGCGGCCGTCTCCACCCGCCGGCTCGCCGCCGAGCTGGGGGTGAGCGGTCCCTCGCTCTACAACCACTTCCGCACCAAGGACGAGATCCTGGAGGCGGTCGCGGACTCGGTGAGCGCCCTGGTCGACCTGTCGATGTTCGAGGACGGCCGGGACTGGCGGACCGCGCTGCACGACTGGGCCGTCTCCTACCGGGCCGCCCTGCGCGACCACCCGAACATCGTCCCGGTCCTCGCCCGGGGTCCCGGCCGCCGCCCCGCCGCGCTGCGGCTGGCCGACGCGGTCTACGGCGCGATGGTCGACGCGGGCTGGCCGGCGGCGCAGGCCACCTCCATCGGCGCGCTGATGCGGTACTTCATCATGGGCTCGGCGCTCGGTTCGTTCGCCGGCGGCTTCGTGGACGACGCGAGCGCGTACGACCCCGCCGACTACCCCCACCTCGGCCAGGCCCACCTGCTCGCCGAGCAGCAGGAGAAGATCGACGAGCGGGCCTTCGAGACGGGGCTCGGCGCGCTGCTGGACGGGCTGGCGCAGCAGTACCAGCGGGTACGGGTGTGACCCTTCGGCGGGCGCCGGAGCACGGGGGTCCCCTGCCGGCCGCATGAGCCTCAAGACCCCCGGACAGCGGACCGCGCCGCACCGACCGGGCTGACCACCGATCGGACCCGGCGGACCGCGTGCCCGCCGACACCCCTGGACGGACGCGCGCAGCCCGCCGGGGAGCCGCCGGGCACGCCTCGGGGTCGCCACGTCCACGCCCAGCGAGCACCTGGGCGAGCCGGTGACCGGCGGCCCGCTCCCGGACGAGCCGCGGGTCCGGCACCGGTAGGTCCGGCCCGGCCGACGCGCGCGCCGCGCACCTGGCCGAGGACCTCGCCGCACAGGTGCCCCCGGCCCGGGGGCGGAACCGCTACGACCACCTCGTCGGCCGGCTGGGCACCACGGTCACGGACGCGCTCATCCGGCGGGGGCCGCTCCGGCAGGACACGAGGCTTGCGTGGTCCGGCTCGGCGGGCGTCGGGTTCGACCGCTGCGCGCGGCGTCCGGACGGACCGGGCCGGCTCGGCCGGCGTCGGTCTCAACCGCTGCGCGCGGCGTCCGCCGGCCCGGGCGTACCTGGACCGAACCGAACGGCGACCGCCCCTCGCGGGGGCCGCACCGGGCCGCGGCCAGGCCGCCGCGGCCCGAGCGGGTGCCCTGGGCGTCAGAAGACCACGAGCGCCCGGCCGCCCTTGCCGGCCAGCATGTTGTCGAAGGCCGCCGGGATGCCCTCCAGCCCGATCCGCTCCGTGACCAGGGCCGAGAGGTCCAGGCGGCCCTCGCGTACGTGCGCGGCGAGCACCGGCAGGTCGCGGGCCGGGTCGGTGTTGCCGTAGACGCAGCCGGAGAGCGTGCGGCCCCAGTGGAAGAGTTCCAGGGCGTTGAAGGTGACCTGCTGGTCCTTGCCGCCGATGCCGACGACCGTCGTACGGCCGCCCCGGCGGGTGGACTCCCAGGCGGCGCGGATCGAGACCGCGCGGCCCGCGCACTCCACGGCCACGTCGACGCCCTGCCCGCCGGTGCGGGCGCGGATCTCGCGGGGCGTGGTGCCGGAGGCGAGGACGTAGTCGGTGGCGCCGGCCGCGCGGGCCAGTTCCTCCTTCTCCGGCGAGACGTCGACGGCGATGATCCGGGAGGCGCCCGCGATGCGGGCCGACTGGACGGTGGCGAGGCCCACCCCGCCGACGCCGAACACGGCGACGCTCTCGCCGGGCCGGACCCGCGCCGCGTGGTGGACGGCTCCGTAGCCGGTGAGCACCGCGCAGCCCAGCAGGGCGGCGTCCACCGGCTCCACCCCGTCCGGTACCGGCAGCACACAGGACTCCGGGACGACCGTCTCCTCGGCGAACGCGGCCACGTTCAGCCCGGGGTGCAGCTCCGTGCCGTCGGTGGTGCGCGCGTACACCTCGGCGGCGCCGTTCAGCGCGTTGGCGCACAGCCAGACCTCGCCGAGCGCGCAGGCGTGGCAGGCGCCGCAGGCGGGCGCCCAGTTGAGGACGACGGGGGCGCCGGGGGCGACGCCGGTGACGCCCTCGCCGACGGCGACGACGGTGCCGGCGCCCTCGTGGCCGAGCACGGCCGGGACCGGCACCCGCATGGTGCCGTCGGACAGGGACAGGTCGGAGTGGCAGACACCGGCGGCGGCGAGGCGGACCCGGACCTGTCCGGGGCCCGGGTCGGGCAGCTCGATGCCGGTGATCTCCAGGGGGGCGCCGATCGCGGGCAGGACGGCGGCTCGTACGGCCATGGGTGACGGACTCCCTTAGAACTGGAGGGACTTGGTCTGAAGGTACTCGGCGAGTCCGTGCGTGCCGAGTTCCCGGCCGACGCCGGACTGCTTGTAGCCGCCGAACGGCGCGAGCGGGTTGAACCGGCCGCCGTTGATGTCGACCTGGCCGGTGTCCATGCGGCGCGCGAAGGCCGCGGCCTCGGCGTCGTCGGCGGCCCAGACGGCGCCCGCGAGGCCGTACACCGTGCCGTTGGCGATGCGCAGGGCGTCCTCCTCGTCCTCGTAGCGGAGGATCGTGAGGACCGGGCCGAAGATCTCCTCCCGGGCGATCGTCATCTCCGGGGTGACGTCGGCGAAGACGGTGGGGGCGACGAAGTAGCCGGTCTCGCGCGGGGCTTCGGGGCCGCCCGCGACCAGCCGGGCGCCCTCGGCGACGCCCTGCTCGATGTAACCGCGCACCTGGTCCCGCTGCCGGGCGCTGACCAGCGGGCCGATGCGGTCGCCGTACTTGGCGGCGGCGGCTCCGGCCAGCTCCACGGCCTCGTCGTACTGGTCGCGGTGGACCAGCATCCGGGTCCAGGCGCTGCACGTCTGGCCGGAGTTGGACATCACATGGGCGACGCCGACGTTGACCGCCCGGGCCAGGTCGGCGCCGGGCAGGATGACGTTGGCGGACTTGCCGCCCAGTTCGAGGGCGACCTTCTTCACGGCCCCGCCGGCCACCGCGCCGATCCGCCGGCCGACGGCGGTGGAGCCGGTGAAGGAGACCAGGTCCACGTCCGGGTGCTCGGCGAGGGCCTGTCCGGCGACCGGGCCGAGACCGGTGACCAGGTTGAACACGCCCGCGGGCAGGCCCGCCTCGTGGACCGCCTCGGCGAACAGCTGGGCGGTGAGGGGGGTGTCCTCGGCGGGCTTGAGGACGATCGCGCAGCCGGCGGCGAGGGCCGGGGCGACCTTGGCGACGATCTGGTGGAGGGGGTAGTTCCACGGGGTGATCGCGCCGACCACCCCGATCGGCTCGTGCAGGATCGTGGAGTTGCCGGCCCGCTCCTCGAAGGGATGGGTGGCGGCCAGTTCCGCGTAGGAGCCCGCGACCGCGATCGGCAGGCCCGCGTGCACGGCCTGCGAGAGCTTCGGCGGCGAGCCCAGCTCGGCGGTGACCGTCTCGGCGATCTCGTCCGCGCGGGCCACGAGGGCGTCCCGGAGCGCGGCGAGGCGCCCGGCGCGTTCGGCCGGGGGTGTGGCGGCCCAGCCGGGCAGGGCGGCGCGCGCGGCCCGTACGGCGGTGTCGACGTCCAGCACCCCGCCCGCCGGGACCCGGCCGATGACCTGCTCGTCGGCGGGGTTGACGACCTCGATCACATCCCGGCTCGCGGCGGGGCGCCAGGCGCCGTCGATGTACAGGGCGTCATGTGGCTTCATGCTGTGTCCTCCCGGCGGGTCCGCGTCCTCCGGCACACAAACTAGCGGTGATAGTTTTGGTGCGCCAGACGTTCCCGGGGGCGCGGACGCGCCGGGGCACCGTCGCGAACGGCCCGACCGGCGCGGACCGCGGGTCCGCGTCTACCGGGCCGTTCGGTCACCTCGCCGCCGTCAGGTGGGCGAAGACCACCACGTTGCTGGTGTAGCCGGTACGCCGGCTGAACAGGCCGCCGCAGGTGATGACCCGCAGCTCCGGGCGCCCGGCGGGGCCGTAGACCTCCCGGTCGGGGAAGCCGGCCTTGTCGAAGACCCGCACCCGGTCCACGGAGTAGACGGCGGTACGCCCGTCCGCGCGCCGGACCTCGACGGTCCTGCCGGGCTTGACCTGGGCGAGCCCGGCGAACACGGCCGGCCCGGTCCGGGTGTCGCGGTGCCCGACGGCGACGGCGGTGCCGGCCTCGCCCGGCGTGGGGCCGCCCTCGTACCAGCCGACCACCTTGGGCCGGTCGACGGGAGGTGTCCGCAACCGCCGCTCCGCGTCGAGCCGCAGGGGGATGACCGGGACGTCGATCCCGAGGGAGGGCATGCGGAAGGACGTCGGCCGGGACCGGGGCAGCGGGCGGGGCGGCGGGGCGGCGG
>NZ_JOCB01000127.1 GCF_000718775.1 Streptomyces sp. NRRL S-31 | reverse complement strand
GCCCCGCCCACCCGGCCCCGCCGCCCGCCCGCCGGAACGGCTGACGCGAAGGCGGCCGACCCGGACCGGCCGCTCCGGGTCGGTCCGCGTCGGCCCGCGTCGCTTGGGCCGGGACTAGCTGATCGACTTGATCAGCTCACCGTTGGTGGTGTCGCCGCTCAGCTCCCAGAAGAAGGTGCCGCCGAGCCCCTGCTGGTTCTTGTACGTCATCTTGCCGGCGATGGTCGCCGGGGTGTCGTAACTCCACCAGTCGCTGCCGCACTTGGCGTATGCGGTGCCGCCCACCGTGCCGTTCGCCGGGCACTTGGTCCTGAGCACCTTGTAGTCCTCGATGCCCTGCTCGTAGGTGCCGGCCGCCGGGCCGGTCGCGGTGCCGCCGGGCGCCGCCTGGGTGACGCCGGTCCAGCCGCGGCCGTAGAAGCCGATGCCGAGCAGCAGCTTGGCGGCCGGGACGCCGAGGCCCTTGAGCTTGGCGATGGTCGCCGAGGTGTTGTAGTCCGCCTTCGGGATGCCCGAGTAGGAGGTCAGCGGGGAGTGCGGGGCGGTCGGGCCCTTGGCGTCCCAGGCGCCGAAGTAGTCGTACGTCATCGGGTTGTACCAGTCGACGTACTGGGCGGCTCCGGCGTAGTCCGCCGCGTCGATCTTGCCGCCGCTGGTGGCGTCCGCGGTGATCGCCGCGGTGACCAGGTTCCCGGAGCCGAACTTCGAGCGCAGGGCGGACATCAGGTTCCGGAACGCGTCCCGCCCGCTGGCGTCGCAGGTGTTGCCGCAGGCGTTCGGGTACTCCCAGTCGATGTCGATGCCGTCGAAGACCCCCGCCCACTTGGAGTTCTTCACCAGGTCGTAGCAGGACTGGGCGAAGGCGGCCGGGTTCTTCGCGGCCTCGCCGAAGCCGTTGGACCAGGTCCAGCCGCCGAAGGACCACAGGATCCTCAGGCCCGGGTGCTTCTTCTTCAGCTTCAGCAGCTGGTTGAAGTTGCCGCGCAGCGGCTGGTCCCAGGTGTCGGCGACGCCGTCCACGGACTCGGCCGCGGTGTAGGCGCGGTCGGTCGCCGCGTAGGCGTCGCCCATGGCGCACTTGCCGCCGGTGACGTTGCCGAAGGCGTAGTTGATGTGGGTCAGCTTGGCCGCGGAGCCGGAGGTCTCGACGTTCTTGACGTAGTACTTGCGGTCGTAGGTGCCCCATTCGGTGAAGTAGCCGACGACCTTGGAGCCGGCCGTGAGCTGCGGGGTGCTCGGGGCCGCGGCGGTGGCCGTGCCGGTGCCGGCCAGCAGGCCGGCGCCGAGGGCGGCGGTACACGCGGCGGAGAGCAGCGCCCGGACGACGGAGCGGTGCGGAGTCTGCATCGGGTGTCTCCTCGTGGGGGGAGAGGGGAAGGCGCGCCGATTGGCATGAACGCGGTAAAGCGTTGGTCCTGCACAGTAGGAGGACTAGACCACTAGGTCAATGGTTCGGACCATTCCGGCCACGGGAAACGTCTCGACTGGAATCCTGAAGTGAGCGGTCGTTAACTGGTGACGGGAGGTCGTCGATCGGGCATACTCACAGCGCATGCCGCTGGTCAGCAGCTTCCGAGACCCGGGAGCGGGTGCCCCCGGCACAGCGATCAGGCGGAGCCGCCCCCACCACGGGCCGTGCCGCCGGTGTCCGAACAGGGAGGAGCCCGACGCCATGTCCGACCGCGACCCGCAGCCGGTGGAGCGTCAACTGCCGACGGAAGAGGCGAGGGATCTGCTCGCCCTCGTCCGGGAGATCGCCCAGCGGGAGATCGCCCCCAGGGCCGCCGAGGAGGAGGACGCGGGGCGCTTCCCGCGGGAGGTCTTCACGCTCCTCTCCGCGTCCGGTCTGCTGGGTCTGCCGTATCCCGCCGAGTACGGCGGCGGCGACCAGCCCTACGAGGTCTACCTCCAGGTCCTGGAGGAGCTGGCCGCCGCCCGGCTCACCGTCGGCCTCGGCGTCAGCGTCCACACGCTCGCGTCCTACGCGCTCGCCACCTACGGCGGCAAGCGGCAGCAGGTCGAGCACCTGCCCGCGATGCTCGGCGGCGGCCTGCTCGGCGCGTACTGCCTGTCCGAGCCGTCCTCGGGCTCCGACGCGGCCTCCCTGCGCACCAAGGCGGTGCGGGAGAGCGGGGGCGACTGGGTGATCGACGGGACCAAGGCGTGGATCACCCACGGCGGCATCGCCGACTTCTACACCGTGATGGCCCGTACCGGCGAGGACGGACCGCGCGGGATCACCGCCTTCCTCGTGCCCGGCGACGCGCCCGGTCTCAGCGGTGCGGCGCCCGAGAAGAAGATGGGCATGAAGGGCTCGCCCACCGCCCAGGTCCACTTCGACGGCGTCCGCGTCCCGGACGACCGGCGCATCGGCGAGGAGGGCCAGGGCTTCTCCATCGCCCTCTCGGCGCTCGACTCCGGCCGGCTCGGCATCGCGGCCTGTGCCGTCGGCCTCGCCCAGGCCGCCCTGGACGAGGCGGTCCGGTACGCCACCGAGCGGCGCCAGTTCGGCCGGCCCATCGGCGACTTCCAGGGCCTGCGCTTCATGATCGCCGACATGGCCACCCAGATCGAGGCCGGCCGCGCGCTGTACCTGGCCGCCGCCCGGCTGCGGGACGCGGGCAGGCCGTTCGCCAAGCAGGCCGCCATGGCCAAGCTGCACTGCACCGACGCGGCCATGAAGGTCACCACGGACGCGGTGCAGATACTGGGCGGCTACGGCTACACCGCGGACTTCCCGGCCGAGCGCTACATGCGCGAGGCCAAGGTGCTACAGATCGTCGAGGGCACCAATCAGATCCAGCGGATGGTCATCGCCCGTCACGTGGCGGGGCCGGAAGGGCGCTGAACTGGCCCGTCAGGACCGTCGGGGCCGCCAGCCTGACCCACTCGGGGTCGTGGCGGCCCGGCAGGGTCCGGCCCCGGTCGGCCCAGACCCGCATCAGGTCCCGGTAGATGGGCGGGTCCCGCGGCGCGGGCGGCGCGGCCGGTTCCGCCGGGCGCGGGACGAAGATGCGGCGCTGACGCCCGGTCGCCGAGTACGTGGGGGTCATACCAGGGAAACGCCGTGCCACCCGCACAGGTCACCCCCCGGCGGAATCGAGCGTCAGTCCACCCGTGTCCGGTCCGCCCCCTGGCCTCCGCCGACCGGCTGACGTACCGGCCCCCGGCCCGCTCCCGCGCGCTGCGGCCGGCCGCGTACACCGTCTTCCCCGACTGCGACATGGCCGTCCGTACCGCACCCCGCGCCTGGTGGCCGGGCGCACGGACGTGACGGGCCTGCCCGTGCCCTGGACGCCGTGGCCGCGCGAGCCCCTGGAAGCGGCCCTGCCGGCTGGTCGTACGGCCAAGTTCCGCTCACGGAGGCCGAGTTCCGCGTCCTGTCGGGCCCGGGAGGCGGGCTGCGCCGGCATGGGGCGGTCCAACGCGCCGGCCGAACGCGGGCCCCGGCGGACCCGCCCGGTCACCCCTCGTCCAGGCCGGGCTCGACCGGCCGGCGCGGACGCGGCCGAGCGGACCCGGACACACTGATCCAGCACCATGACAGCCTGCGCGCCATGGTGCGGGGCACGTACGGGAAGGGGTGGGCCGGTCAGGCGGCCTGGCGCATCACCGGCACGCGCATCGGGCGCGAGCCCGGGCCGCCGACGTGCGAGAAGGGCTGCGTCCGCCAGTCCAGACCCTGGGGGAGCGTCAGCAGCAGGGCGGTGTCCTGCTCCTGCGGTTCGAACGACTCGTCGGCGGGGCGGGCGTCGGCCGCCGAACGGCCCGTGCCCGCGCACACCGTGAGCCCGAACGGATTCCACGGCGAGGCGCACAGCGCGTGCTCCGGCAGCTCCTCCTCGTCCGCCAGCAGCGCGATCGGCTGCGCGCAGTCCGGGCAGATCACCCGGTACATCTCGAAGGTGTCGTAGGCGTCCAGTTCGTCGTCGTAGGCGTCGGGTTCGACGCCCTCCGGCTCGAGCTCGGCCACCGGCTGCTGCCGTGCGGACGCGGATCGACCAGGGCGGTGGGCACTCTGCATGGGATTCTCCCCCTAAGGCTGGGCCGTGAAGGCGCTGCGGCCTCGACCACACCAAGCACTTCCCGTCCGGTCTCGGGGGTAATCACGAGAACATCACGGAGCCTGCTCAAGCTGTGTGGTGTTGGTCACACGGCGTGCGCAGGTGCCCCTCCCGGTGCTTTTTCCGGCGAACCGGGAATGACCTGCGCTCTCGGGTATCGGAGGAGATCAACCGCACTGTAGGTTTTGGCGGCATGGAGGAGCTGGACCGTCAGATCGTGCAGCTGCTCGTCAAGGACGGGCGGATGAGCTACACAGACCTGGGCAAGGCCACGGGCCTGTCCACGTCGGCCGTGCACCAGCGGGTGCGCCGGCTGGAACAGCGTGGCGTCATCCGCGGCTATGCCGCGGTGGTCGACCCCGAGGCCGTCGGGCTGCCGCTGACCGCGTTCATCTCGGTGAAGCCGTTCGATCCCAGCGCCCCCGACGACATCGCGGACCGCCTCGCCGACGTCCCCGAGATCGAGGCATGCCACAGCGTGGCCGGCGACGAGAACTACATCCTCAAGGTGCGCGTGGCCACCCCGCACGAACTGGAGGAACTGCTGGCCCGGCTGCGCTCCCTGGCCGGGGTGTCGACGCGGACGACGGTGGTGCTGTCGACCCCGTACGAGGCCCGCGCGCCGAAGATCTGACCGCCCTCCGGCCCCGTCACGGCGCCGCCCCCTCGTCGGCGTGCCCCGCGTGCGGCCCCGCCCGGACGGCGGGGGAGACTGTCGGTCATGAGCAACCGCACCGCCGAGCCCGCCCGGACCGTCCTCCTGCGCCGCGGCGAGGTGCACAGCCCCGCCGACCCCTTCGCGACTGCGATGGTCGTGGAGGCGGGCCAGGTCGCCTGGGTCGGCTCCGAGGGCGCCGCCGACGCCTTCGCCGACGGGGTCGACGAGGTGGTCGACCTCGACGGCGCCCTGGTCACCCCGGCCTTCACCGACGCCCATGTGCACACCACCGCCACGGGCCTCGCGCTGACCGGCCTCGACCTGTCCGGCGCCCCCTCCCTGGAGGCGGCCCTCGCCCGGATCCGCGAGTTCGCCGCCGCCCGCCCCGCCGACCGGGTCCTGCTGGGCCATGGCTGGGACGCCGCCCGCTGGCCCGGGGGCCGGCCGCCGACCCGCGCGGAACTGGACGAGGCCACCGGCGGACGCCCGCTGTACCTGTCCCGGATCGACGTGCACTCGGCGGTCGTCAGCACCGCCCTGCTGGACCTGGTTCCCGCCGGTGTCACCCGCGACGACGCACCGCTCACCAAGGACGCCCACCACGCCGTACGCGAGGCCGCCCTCGCCGCCGTCACCCCCGCCCAGCGCGCCGAGGCCCAGCGCGCCGCCCTGGCCCGCGCCGCCTCCCTGGGCATCGGCACCGTGCACGAGTGCGGCGGCCCCCAGATCTCCTCCGAGGACGACTTCACCGCGCTGCTGGAGCTCGCCGCCGGGGAGCCGGGCCCCCGCGTGGTCGGCTACTGGGCGGAGCGGAACACCGACAAGGCCCGCGAGCTGGGCGCGGCGGGGGCGGCGGGCGACCTCTTCGCCGACGGCGCCCTCGGCTCGCACACCGCCTGCCTGCACGAGCCGTACGCCGACGCCGGCCACGGCGGCACCGCCTACCTGGACGCCGACACCGTCGCCGCGCACGTGGTGGCCTGCACCGAGGCGGGCCTCCAGGCCGGCTTCCACGCCATCGGCGACGCGGCCGTGGCCGTCGTGGTCGATGGCGTGCGCGCCGCCGCCGAGAAGGTGGGACTCGCCCGGATCCGCGCCGCCCGGCACCGCGTCGAGCACGCCGAGATGCTGACCCCCGAGACCGTCGCCGGCTTCGCCGAGCTGGGTCTGATCGCCTCCGTCCAGCCCGCCTTCGACGCGCTGTGGGGCGGCGAGGAGGGCATGTACGCCGAGCGGCTGGGGGTGGAGCGGGCGCGCACCCTCAACCCGTTCGCCGCGCTGCTGCGCGCCGGGGTACCGCTCGCGTTCGGCTCCGACAGTCCGGTTACCCCGCTCGACCCGTGGGGCACGGTCCGTGCCGCCGCCTTCCACCGCACACCCGGGCACCGCGTCTCGGTCCGCGCCGCGTTCACCGCGCACACCCGCGGCGGCTGGCGGGCCGTCGGCCGCGACGACGCGGGTGTCCTGGTCCCCGGCGCCCCCGCCGACTACGCCGTCTGGCGCACCGACGAGCTGATCGTGCAGGCCCCCGACGACCGGGTGGCCCGCTGGTCCACCGACCCGCGCTCCGGCACCCCCGGTCTGCCCGACCTCACCCCCGGCCGTGACCTGCCGGTCTGTCTGCGGACCGTGGTGGGCGGCCGGACGGTGTTCGTACGGCCGGGCGAGTGATCTCCCCCGGTGGCGCGGCGGCTCCCGGCCGCCGCGGCCCCGCCGCCCGACCTGCGCATCCTCCCCGCCGCCCGCGCGGCCGGCCCCGTCCGCTCCGCCCGGGGGGCTGTTGACAGTCGGCGGCCGGAGGCCGGTAGGTTCGTCCGAGTCCACCACCGGACGCCCGACCGGGGGACGTTCGCACGACTCGTCGCAGCGCCGCTGGGTCAGGGACGGTGTGCCGCACCGGGGCACCGCCACTGGGAGCCAGGCTCAGCGCCCGCGCCGACGAGTGAACGTCCCGGCTGGTCGGCCAGGTGTGACCCGGGTGGGGCCCGGTCGCTCAGTAGACAACGGCTCTCGGTCGACCCGCAGCCAGCGGGTCCCAGGTCGGCCCGAAGGGCGCCGGGCCCCCATCCGTCGGGCGGCGGAAGGACGCCGCAGGACGGGGTCCTGCCCCGCTCTTGTGGGATCGACACCACCAGCCGAGTGCGCTGTCGCGTCTCCCCAGGCCGCGGCCATTATGGTGGACCCCTGTGTACGACATGAAGGGGCAGCAGTGAACGACGGCGACGGGACCCTCGCGGCCAAGGCCCGGGGAAGGCAGTTCGGTCCGCTCGGCACGGCCTTGGTGATCATCCCGACCTACAACGAGGCGGAGAACATCAAGTCCATCGTGGACCGGGTGCGCAAGGCCGTCCCCGCGGCGCACGTGCTGATCGCGGACGACAACAGCCCCGACGGCACCGGCAAGCTCGCCGACGAGCTGGCCGCCGAGGACGACCACGTCCGGGTGCTGCACCGCAAGGGCAAGGAGGGCCTCGGCGCCGCCTACCTCGCGGGCTTCCGCTGGGGCCTGGAGCGGGACTACGGCGTGCTGATCGAGATGGACGCCGACGGCTCCCACCAGCCCGAGGAGCTGCCCCGGCTGCTCACCGCCCTCAAGGGCGCCGACCTGGTCCTCGGCTCCCGCTGGGTGCCCGGCGGCCGGGTGGTGAACTGGCCCAAGTCCCGGGAGATCCTCTCGCGGGGCGGCTCCACCTACTCACGGCTCATGCTCGACGTGCCGATCCGGGACGTCACGGGCGGCTTCCGGGCCTTCCGCCGCGAGACCCTGGAGGGCCTCGGCCTCGGCGAGGTCGCCTCGCAGGGCTACTGCTTCCAGGTCGACCTGGCCCGCCGCGCGGTGAAGGCCGGCTACCACGTCGTCGAGGTCCCCATCACCTTCGTCGAGCGCGCCCTGGGCGACTCCAAGATGAGCCGGGACATCGTGGTCGAGGCGCTGTGGCGGGTCACGGCCTGGGGCGTCGGCGACCGCATCGGCAAGTTCACCGGCAAGGACACCCCCCAGGGCGGCTCCGGCACGCCGTAGCACGAGGCGCCCGGCCGTGGCAGGGCGCTCCCTTATCCCGCGCTGAGCCGCGCCCAGGCACACTGGGAGCATGACGACTGGCGCTCCGACCTCCCCGTACACCGCCCGCCGCCGGCCATCCCGGCTGCGCAGGTACCTGCCGCTGGGCATCGCCGCGTGGCTGGTGCTGGAGATCTGGCTGCTGACCCTGGTCGCGGGCGCGACGGGCGGCGCGACGGTGTTCCTGCTGCTGGTCGCGGGTGTCGTCGGCGGCTCCGTGGTCATCAAGCGGGCGGGCCGGCGCGCCTTCCGGAGCCTGAACGAGGCGGTGCGGCAGGGCGGCTCCCCGGCGCGCGGCGGCGGCAACGGCCTGATGATGCTCGGCGGTCTGCTGCTGATCATCCCCGGACTGGTCTCGGACGTGGCGGGCCTGCTCCTGCTGCTGCCGCCGGTCCAGAAGGCGGTGGGCCGCTTCGCGGAGAGCGCTCTGGAGAGGAGCCTGCGCAAGGTCGCCCCGGGCAGTCTCGGGGACGTGTTCCAGCAGGCCCGTATGCACCGGCCCGACGGGAAGGTCGTGCAGGGCGAGGTCATCAGGGACGACGGACCGCACGACCCCTGGCAGGACCCCCGCCCGCCGTCTGCGTATGCGTTGTGCCGCGTACCGGCCCAGGGCCCGCGGGGACTACGCGCTCTTGCGGCTGTCCCTGGGGTGGACCGCGATGTTCATCGCGCCCGAGCGCAGTACCGCCAGACGCTCCTCGAGGACCTCTTCGAGTTCCTCTCGGGTGCGTCGCTCCATCAGCATGTCCCAATGGGTACGCGCGGGCTTGGCCTTCTTCTCCTCAGGGCCGTCGCCGTCCACCAGAAGTGCCGGGGCCCCGCAGACCTTGCACTCCCACTCCGGCGGGATCTCCGCCTCGACCGAGAAGGGCATCTCGAAGCGGTGCCCCTTCTCACATGCGTACTCCACGGCCTGGCGCGGGGCCAGGTCGATGCCGCGGTCCGTCTCGTAGCTGGTCACCACGAGGCGCGTACCGCGAAGAGCTCGCTCACTCATGAATCGTGCCTCCCGGGCTTGTCGCCCACAGGACAGGTGTCGCTGTCGTCGTCATCCGGTCAACGTCCGGTCGGCGGTAAAGATTCCCGTTCCGGGTCATGCGTCGCCGTCGTAGCCGCCCCTTGTTCTACCCACAGGCGCCCGGTTTGTCACATCTGCTAGCAGATGTCACCCAGCGTTTCGGCATCTTTGACGCGCAGTAACGGTACGCCTGGCAGGCCAAACGCGTACACTACCGCCCTTTCACGCCGAGTGCTAAATCCACGCTAGATCCTCTCCGGAACCGGGTTCCCCGCCTCGGTGATCGCCCGTCGTACGGGTACCCGCGCGAGCAGCGCGAAACCGAGTACGAAGAAGGCCACCAGCGAGACGATCGCCGACCGGTAGCTCCCGGTCAGCTGGTAGGTCACGCCGAACAGCAACGGGCCCAGCCAGCTCATCCCGCGGTCGCTGACCTCGTAGGCGGCGAAGTACTCGGCCTCCTTGCCCGGCGGCACCAGGTGCGAGAAGAGCGACCGGGACAGCGCCTGGCTGCCGCCGAGCACCAGCCCGATCCCGGCGGCCAGCGCGAAGAACCACACCGGCGCCCGCGCGGGCAGGAACCAGCCCGCCGTCAGCGTGACCGTCCAGGCCACCAGCGAGCCGAGGATCGTCCGCCGCGTGCCGTACGTCCGCGCCAGCCGGCCCATCGCCAGCGCCCCCGCCACGGCCAGCACCTGCACCAGCAGGACGGCGCCGATGAGCGTGGACTGCCCGAGCCCCAGCTCCTCGGAGCCGTAGACCGACGCCTGGGTGATCACCGTCTGGATGCCGTCGTTGTAGACGAGGTACGCCAGCAGGAACGCCAGGGTCAGCGGATGCCGGCGCATGTCCCGGACCGTCGCCGCGAGCTGCCGCGCCCCCGGCGCAGTGGCGCGGTCCTCGCGCGCGTGGCGGTCGCGCAGTCTGCGCAGCGGTACCAGCGTGAAGGCCCCCCACCACAGGCCGGCCGAGGCCAGGCAGATCCGGACCGCGGTCGTCTCGGAGAGGCCGAAGGAGTCGTGCGCGGAGTACAGGACCAGGTCGGCGACGAGCACCAGCGAGCCCGCCGCGTAGCCGAGGGCCCAGCCCCGGGAGGAGACCGCGTCACGCTGTTCGGGCGGGGCGATCTGCGGCAGGTAGGAGTTGTAGACCATCATCGCGACCGACTGCGCCGCGTTGGCCACGACGAGCAGCACCCCGCCGAGCAGGTACCGGTCGCCGTCCAGGAAGAACAGGCCCGCGGTCGCCGCCGCGCCGGTGTACGCCGCCGCCGCGAGCAGCGGCTTCTTGCGGCCCGTGCGGTCGGCCATGCCGCCCGCCAGCGGCATCAGGACCACCGCGAGGGCCACCGACAGGGAGACCGAGTAGGCGAAGAAGGAGCCCGCCCGGACCGGGATGCCCAGCGGATGCACATAGCCGTCGCCGTCCGCGGCCCGCTCGGCGACCGAGGTGAGGTACGGGCCGAGGAAGACGGTCAGGACGCTGGTCGAATAGACCGAGCACGCCCAGTCGTAGACGTACCAGCCGCGCTGCTCGCGCCTCAGGCCGGCGGCCTCGTCCGCCGCGTGCGCCCGCCGCACGGTGCCGGTACCCACCCGCGTCCCCGCCTCCCCGTTCCGCCGCGCGGGCCCGCTCCGGGGCGGCCGGGCGGTCAGACCCAGACGCCGCGGTCCTCCATGACCTCGCGCAACGTGTCGATGTGGTCGGTCATGATGCCATCAACCCCGAGATCGAGGAGCCGGTGCATCCGTTCCGGTTCGTTGACCGTCCACACGTGCACCTGGAGCCCGAGCGCGTGGGCGGCGCGGACGAAGCGCTGGTCCACCACGGGGACGCCCGACTGGGCCTCGGGCACCTGAGCGGCCACGGCCGACCGGCGCACCGCGGCCGGCAGCCCCCACGAGCGCAGCCGCAGGCTCAGCACCCCGCGTGTGCCGAACGACGTGGCCAGCCGGGGTCCGGCCAGCCGCTGGGCCCGCAGCACCCGCGCCTCGGAGAAGGAGCCCACGCAGACCCGGTCCCAGGCGTCCGTGCGCCCGATCAGTTCCAGCAGGGGCCGCAGCGCGGGCTCCGCCTTGGCGTCGACGTTCCAGCGCACCCCGGGGAACGTCTCCAGCAGCTCCTCGAAGAGCGGCACCGGTTCCCGGCCGCCCACGCGCGCGCGGCGCACCTGTGCCCACGGCAGGTCCGCGATCCGGCCCGCCCCGTCGGTGACCCGGTCCAGGGTCGCGTCGTGGAAGGCGACCAGCCGGCCGTCGGCCGTGGTGTGCACGTCCGTCTCGATGTACCGGTAGCCCAGCTCCACCGCGCGCCGGAACTGCGCCACGGTGTTCTCGAGGCCGTCCGCGGCCCCGCCCCGGTGGGCGAAGGCGATCGGTCCCGGGTGGTCCAGGTACGGGTGGCGCGGCTGCGACGTCGTGAGGCTCACGGACGCAGTATGGCCCCCTCCGGTGTCGCGCCGGCGACGACCGGGCTGCCCGCCGGTGCCGACCGGACGGCGAACGCCCGCAGGAAGAGCTGCGCCAGCGGGCCGATGGACACGGCGTACAGCACGGTGCCCACCCCGATGGTGCCGCCCAGGGCGAACCCGGTGACCACCACCGCCACCTCGACCGCCGTCCGCATCAGCCGGATCGACCGGCCGGTGCGCCGGTGCAGCCCCGTCATCAGGCCGTCGCGCGGCCCCGGCCCGAAGCGCGCCGCGATGTACAGGCCGGTCGCCGCGCCGTTCAGCACGATCCCGGCGAGCAGCAGCGGGACCCGTACGGCGAGCGAGCGTGCCTCGGGCAGGAGGGCGAGCGTGCCGTCCATGGCCAGTCCGACCACGAAGACGTTCGAGACCGTGCCGAGCCCCGGCCGCTGGCGCAGCGGCACCCACAGGAGCAGCACCGCCGCGCCCACGACGATCGACACGGCCCCGATGCTCAGTCCGGTCAGCTCGGCGAGCCCCTGGTGCAGCACGTTCCAGGGCTCCAGCCCCAGCCCCGCCGCCACGAGCAGCGCGGAACTCGCGCCGTAGAGCGCGAGCCCGGCGTACAGCTGGGTCAGCCATCGGCCGAGATGGCGGTCGGAACGGGACATGTGTTTCCCCCTGGGTGGTGGCAGTGGCCTGACGCATGACACTCTGTGGCTTGGGAAGCATCGCCATCCATGGCCAATTCGGGGAAGGTGGACTGATTGTCATGGCACAGTGGACCTCCGCGGTGGGAGCCGCGCAGCTCGCCCGGCTGCTCACCTCCCAGCAGGACCGTCCGGCCGGCCCCGGCACCCGCCGTCCGCCCGCGTACCGCGCTCTCGCCGACGGTGTCCGGCTGCTCGTGCTGGAGGGCCGCGTCCCGGTGGCCGCGCGACTGCCCGCGGAGCGCGAACTGGCCCTGGCCCTCTCCGTCAGCCGCACCACGGTCGCGGCGGCCTACGAGGCGCTGCGCGGCGAGGGCTTCCTGGAGTCCCGGCGCGGAGCCGGCAGCTGGACCGCGGTCCCGGCCGGCAACCCGATCCCGGCCCGGGGCCTGGAACCGCTGCCCCCGGAGGCCCTCGGCTCGGTGATCGACCTTGGCTGCGCCTCGCTCCCGGCGCCCGAGCCGTGGCTCACCCGCGCCGTGCAGGGCGCCCTGGAGGAACTGCCGCCCTACGCCCACACCCACGGCGACTACCCGGCCGGGCTGCCCGCCCTGCGCTCGATGATCGCCGAGCGCTACACCGCGCGCGGCATCCCCACCATGCCGGAGCAGATCATGGTGACGACCGGCGCGATGGGCGCCATCGACGCGATCTGCCACCTCTTCGCGGGTCGCGGCGAACGCATCGCCGTGGAGTCGCCCTCCTACGCCAACATCCTCCAGCTGATGCGCGAGGCGGGTGCCCGGCTCGTCCCCGTCGCGATGGCCGAGGGCCTGTCCGGCTGGGACATGGACCGCTGGCGGCAGGTCCTGCGCGAGGCGGCGCCGCGCATCGCCTACGTGGTCGCCGACTTCCACAACCCCACCGGGGCGCTCGCCGACGAGGACCAGCGGCGCCGGCTGGTGGACGCGGCCCGCTCGGCCGGCACGGTGCTGGTCGCCGACGAGACGATGTCCGAGCTCTGGCTCGACGACGGCTTCCGGGACGGCATGCCCCGGCCGGTGTGCGGCTTCGACCCGGCCGGCTCCACGGTGATCACGGTCGGCTCGGCCAGCAAGGCGTTCTGGGCGGGCATGCGCATCGGGTGGGTGCGGGCGGCGCCGGACGTCATCCGCAGCCTGGTCGCGGCGCGGGCCTACGCCGACCTGGGCACGCCGGTGCTGGAGCAACTGGCCGTCAACTGGCTCTTCAGCACGGGGGGCTGGCAGCAGGCGGTCGAGCTGCGCCGCACGCAGGCCCGGGAGAACCGGGACGCCCTGGTCACGGCCATGCGCCGGGAACTCCCCGGCTGGGAGTTCGAGGTTCCGCGGGGCGGGCTGACCCTGTGGGTGCGGGCCGGCGGCCTGTCCGGCTCCCGCCTGGCGGAGGCGGGCGAGCGGGTCGGCGTCCGCGTCCCGTCCGGGCCCCGCTTCGGCGTCGACGGCGCGTTCGAGGGGTACGTACGGCTTCCGTTCACCGTCGGGGGAGCGGTGGCGGACGAGGCGGCGACCCGGCTCGCCGCGGCGGCACGCCTGGTGGAGTCGGGACTGTCCGGGGGTACGGAGGCACCGCGCACGTTCGTGGCCTAGCGGGACGGCCGTGGCCCCGCCCCGCCGCGGGACGCCCGGTCAGCTCTCGGCCGCCACCGGCTCCGCCGGCACCGGTGTCCTCCCCACCGCCTGTTTCGACAGGTCCGCCGGTTCCGCGCCCGTGGCGGTGGCACGCGCCGGCAGCAGCTCCAGCACCGCCTGCCGGTCGGCGTCGCTGGTGGCGTCGTCGTACGGATCGGGCGTACGCGGCACCTGGAGCCGGTGCACCGGCCCGGACCCCAGCCGGGCGTACCCCCGCCCGGGCGGCACGTGCGCCGGCGGCGTCGTGTGCGGCGGCACCCCGAGCACCGCCTCCACCTGCTGCGGCGCGGCCGCCCCCAGCACCACCCGCGCGCGCGTGTGCTGCCGTACCGCGTCGCCGAGCGCCTCCGCGTCGTCGAACTGCTCGGCGACGACCACGGTCACGTTCGCCGCGCGCCCGTGCCGCAGCGGCACCTGGAGCAGAGTCTGCGGGTCCTTGCGGCCGTCGGCCGTCGCGAGGTGCGAGAAGACGCCGGGCCGGTCCAGCACGATCCACAGCGGGCGCCGGGTGTCCTCGGGCGGCGGGTCCCCGGCCTGCCGCGCCAGATTGATCGCGATGAGCCGCCGTTCGGTCTCCCGCGCGGCCCACTCCAGGCCGGCCAGCGCCCCGGGCAGGGCGCACTCCACGGCCAGGACGCCGTCCCGGCCGGTCAGGCAGGCGTACTCGCCGGTGCCGCCGCCGTCGACGATCAGCACATCGCCGTACCCGAGGGACTGGAGGGCGATGGAGCGCAGGAGTGTGGAGGCGCCGCTGCCCGGGAGGCCCACCACCAGCAGATGCGGTTCGGTGGAGCGGACGCCGGTGCGCCAGACGACCGGCGGGACGTCGATCCGCTCCTCCCCGTAGGAGAGGGGGAGCGTGCGCTGGACCTCTCGGGGGTCGGTGTAGCCGAGGACGGTCTCGCCGGGCGCGGTGACGAAGCGCTGGGCGGGGATGTCGGCGGGCAGCGGGGGGAGGGCGGTGACGGTGAGCCGGTTGCCCGCCTCGTCCCACGCGAAGTCGTACTCGCGGCCGCGCCCGGCCTTCGCGGCGAGCAGCTGCTCGATCCGCGCGCGGGCCGTGGGTTCGCCGTCCGGGAAGTAGGCGGGGTAGCGGATCACGAGGTGTCCGACGTGCCCGGCGTCGTCGAAGCCGTGCTCGACGAGGGCCTTCTCCCACTCCCCGCCGTGCGCGTACAGCGGAGCCGGGTCCTCGGCACCGGAGAAGTACGGCACCAGGGCCTCGTAGAGCGCCCGGAGCCGTTCGGTCTGGGCCTCGTCGGGGCCTTCGGGCGCCGCCGGGGTGCGGTCGCGGCCGTGCCAGGCCGCTGCCGCCATCACGGTGATGACGGCGAGCAGCGGTCCGTACGGCGTCAGCGCCACGACCAGGAACACGGAGGCCCCCAGGAACAGCAGTGGGCCGCGTCTGTCCTTGGGCGTCTGCGCCCACCTGCGCCGGCCGGCCGAGGCCAGGAGGCGCAGCCCGCGGCTGACGGTGATCAACGGGTGGAGGACGTCGGCGGCGCTGTCGGCCGCCGTCCGGGCCAGTTCCCTGCTCCGGGCGAGCTGCGTCCGGGCGATCTGGGCGCTGTCCTTGCTCAGGATGCGGGGGAGGGGGCGCCGGGCCACTGCTGTCTCCTGGTGGTGCGTGCGGGCGGGACGGGCGGGTTCAGAACTTGATGCCGCCGAGGAGGCTGGCCAGGCTCTCGCCCCCGGCCTTGATGCCCGGGGCGATACCCGTGGTCGACAGGTAGAACCCGAACAAGGCCGACACCGTGGCGTGCGAGCCCTTCAGCCCGTCCTTGCGGAAGAACAGGAAGACGACGGTGCCGAGCAGCAGCACGCCGGACAGGGAGAGGATCATTTGGGGCCTCCTGGTGTCGAAGGTGGGGGACAGTCACCATGAGTTCTTCCAGGATCACAGGATGTATCCATACGATTAAAGGTGCAACTGGGTGAAAAGCGGCTGTTTTCCCCCACTCGGAGGAAGCGGCTGTGCCCGGTTGACCAGGGCTGTCGCCGCCCACGGGGCCTGTCGGTGATCTTTACCTCGGGCGCCTCGGGTCATGTGCCGCGGAAGCCAGTACGCTGGCGATTCACTCGTACGGCTGCGCTCCCTCGCTGCCGTAGGCTCGCGCGGTCACGGCAGCGGTCACGGCAGCGGTCACGGCAGCGGTCACGGCAGCGGTCACGGCAGTAGTCGCGGCAGCGGTCACGGCGGCGGTGCCGCAGCAGTCCGAGCAGCAGTCCCATCAGCAGTTCCCGAACAAGTCACCGAACGCGCAAGGAGAGGCGGTCCGGCCGATGAGTGAAGCCCCCGACCCCGAGGTCGTGGAGCTGGCGACCAAGATCTTCGATCTGGCCCGGCAGGGGCAGACCGATGCGCTCGTGGCGTACGTCGACGCGGGTGTCCCGGCCAGCCTCACCAACGACCGCGGCGACTCCCTGGTGATGCTCGCCGCCTACCACGGCCACGCCGGCACGGTGCGCGCGCTGCTCGCCCGCGGCGCGGCCGCCGACCAGATCAACGACCGGGGCCAGACCCCGCTCGCGGGTGCCGTCTTCAAGGGCGAGACGGACGTGATCAAGGCCCTCCTGGAGGGCGGAGCCGACCCTTCCGCGGGGACGCCGTCGGCCGTCGACACGGCCCGCATGTTCGCCAAGACGGAACTTCTCGAACTGTTCGGCGCACACTGAACCAAGTGTCCTGACCAGGTACGACACGGAAAACGGGGGAGGCGGTACAGGGCCGCCGGAAATACGGTCGCGGCAGCACACACCGCGGGTCATCATGACGTCGTGATTCACGGACGCGATGGCTGGGCAGGTGTTGCCGCACCGCGCGGGCCGTGATGCGGTCCGCATGGGCCACCGACGAGAGGCAGAGAGAGATGGTCTACAGCAAGCAAGAGACGGCGGGCGCTCCGACGTTGTGTCACGTGGCCAGGTAATGCGTGTTCCCCGGTTGCGTCGACGCTTGATGTGAGGCTGTTTCCCATGTTCGATCCGGTCATAGCGCCCAGCGGTACGCTGCTCGGGCTGCTCCAGCGCGGCCGTGGCGACGGCACGCTGCACGCGCTGACGGCCCCGCGCGCCGAAGCGCTCGCGGCGCTGAACCACTGTGTGCTGCGCGACCCCCGCCACGACTGGCAGGTGGAGAACCGCTCCCTCTACTACGCCAGGCTCTACCTCGACCTGAACGGCGAGCTGGACGCCGTGGAGGCGCACCTCTTCGACCCCGAGGACGTCGTCGACACCGACGAGTCCCGTACCGGCCTGGCCCTGGCGGTCCTCGGCCACCTCGCCTCCTACGGCAGAGGGGACGCCCTCGAACTGCTGCGCAGGTACGCCGCGCACGGCTCCAACTGGGCCTGGGCCCTGGACGAGCTGGCCCTCAGGGACGACGACGCGGCCCTGCGCGCCCTCGCCGCCCCCGTCCTGGCCCGCTTCCCCGCCGATCCCGAGGGCGAGGCCGAGCTGGCCGCCGCCGTGCGCGACGCCTTCGAGCCGCGGCCCTGGCGGCTGTGGGCCGAGGATCCGCGGGAACCGATCGCCACGCGCGTGCGTGCCGCCCAGGAGGCCGGCTGTTTCGACCGCTGGCAGCGGCAGCTGCGGCCCACCGGGCCCCGGCCCGGCTGGAGCGTGCGCGCCGTCTTCGAGTGGGCCCAGCAGGGCATGGACCGCGGCGCCGCCCTGCACGTGCCCGCCGCCCGCTGCCTGGCCGCCGTGGCCGGCCCCGAGGACCGGCCCGAGATCCTCCAGGCCGCCGGGACCGGCACCGACGGAGCCCGCTGCACCGCCCTGCGCTACCTCGCCGACAGCGACGACCCCGACGCCCTCCGGCTGATCGAGGCGGCGGTCGCCGACGGGACGACGGCCGTCGTGGAGGCCGCCGTCGACGCCTTCGAGCGGATGCGCGGCGCCGCCGCCGTCGACCGCGCCCGCGGCTGGGTCCAGCGCCCCGACGCGCTCGGCGCCGCCGCCGGCCGCGTGCTCGCCTGCCGGGGCGGCACCCGCGACCGCGACCTCGTCCTCACCGCGCTGCGCGAGGCCGTACGCGGCGAGGGTCCGGACGCGCCCACCCTGTGGACCCTCGTCGACGGCGCCGGACGCCTCGGCATCGTCTGCGCCGCCCCCGTGCTGCGGCACGTCTACCGGGAGACGGCCTCCTCCCAACTGCGCGGTCGCGCCGCCCGCGCGCTGGCCGCCACCGACCCCTCCTTCGCCGCGGGCTTCGCCGTCGAGTGCCTGTGGGACTGCGAGGAGACCACCCGCGAACTCGCCGCCCGGCACGCCGAGACCGGTGACACCCGGGTCGTGGAGCGCCTGCGCCGCCTGGCCGTCGACCCGGCCGAGGAGGCCGAGGTGCAGACCGCGGTCCGCAGCCGCTTCGGCCCCGACGCCGCCCTGGGCTGATCCCCCCGCCGGCCGGGCCGCGCCGAGCCCGTCCGCACATCCGTCCGTCCGCACATCCGCACATCCGCCCGGGCCGACGACCGCCCGGCGGGTGAACTCCGGGTGACGCGCGGGTCAGGCCGCCATGACGGCGGTCCGACCCGCGCGGGTGCGCCTCCAACGCTCATGGGACGTTCCCCGCGCGGAAAGATCGAAGTTGACGCGGGCACGTCCGGCACGGCGACAACACCCGTATGCGTGTCGTCATCGTGACCGAATCCTTTCCCCCGGATGTGAACGGCGTGGCCCACTGCGCGCTCCAGACCGCCCGGCACCTCGTAGATCGCGGTCACCTCCCGCTCGTCGTCGCCCCCGCTCCGGCGCCCGGCAGCGGCCCGGACACGGACGCCCCGTGCCCGGTCGTCCGGATCCCCTCCCTGCCGCTCCCCGGCTACCCCCAGGTCCGCGTCGCCCTGCCCAGCCGACGCCTCGCCGCGGCCCTCGTCGCACACCGCCCCGACGTGGTCCACCTGGCCAGTCCTTTCGTCCTCGGCGTCCGCGGCATGGCCGCCGCGGCCCGGTTCGGCGTGCCCGCCGTCGCCGTCTACCAGACCGACCTGGCCGGTTACACCCGCACCTACATGGGCGCCGGGGAGGCCGCCGCCTGGCGCCGCATCCGCTCCGTGCACGCCGCCGCCGACCGCACCCTCGCCCCGTCCGGCGCCGCCCGCTCCGACTTGGAGGAGCACGGCGTACCGCGGGTCAGGCTCTGGCCGCGCGGCGTGGACACCGTACGTTTCCGGCCAGACCGCCGTGACGAGGCGTTGCGCCGCGAACTCGCCCCGAACGGCGAACTGATCGTCGGCTACGTCGGCCGGCTCGCCCCCGAGAAGCACGTCGACCTCCTCTCCGGGGTCTGCGGACTGCCCGGTGTGCGGCTCGTCGTCGTGGGCGACGGGCCCAGCCGGCCGCACCTCGCCGAGGCCCTGCCCGGCGCCGTCTTCCAGGGCCGCCGGACGGGCGACGACCTGGCCCGGATCTTCGCCTCGCTGGACGTGTTCGCGCACACCGGCCCGTTCGAGACCTTCTGCCAGACCGTCCAGGAGGCCATGGCGAGCGGCGTCCCGGTCGTCGCGCCCGCCGTCGGCGGCCCGCTCGACCTGGTCGCCCACGGCCGCACCGGTCTGCTCGTCCCGCCGCACGACGCCGCCGCCCTCCGGCAGGCCGTCCGTGACCTCGCCGCCGACCCGGCGCGGCGGGCCGCGTACGGCGCCGCCGCCCGCGCGACGGTCGGGGGCCGCACCTGGGCCGCCGTCGGCGACCAGCTCATCGGGCACTACGACGAGGTCCTCGCGACCCGCAGGGCGGCGGTGGCGGCATGACCGGAACGCCCTTGCGCATCGTCCGCCTCGCCAATTTCGTCGCCCCCGCCTCCGGCGGCCTGCGCACCGCCCTGCGGGAGCTGGGCAAGGGCTACCGGGCGGCGGGCCACGAACCCGTCCTGGTCGTGCCCGGCGAACGGCACACCGACCGCGTCACCGAGCAGGGCCGGGTCATCACCCTGCCCGGCCCGCCGCTGCCCGGCACCGGCGGCTACCGGGTCCTCACCGACAGACGGCGGGTGGCCGCCCTGCTGGCGGAACTGGCCCCGGACCGCCTGGAGGTCTCCGACCGGACCACCCTGCGCTGGACCGGCCGCTGGGCCCGCCGCGCGCGCGTGCCCGCCGTGATGGTCTCCCACGAGACCACCGACGGCGTGCTGCGCACCTGGGGCCTGCCCGAGCATCTCGCCCGGCGGGCCGCCGACTCCCTCAACACCCGGACCGCGCACGTCTACTCGCGGGTGGTGTGCACCACCGGGTTCGCCGAGCGCGAGTTCCTCCGCGTCGGCGCGCGCAACGTCGTACGCGCCCCCCTCGGCGTCGACCTGACGGAACGCCACCCCGTGCTGCGCGACCCCGCCCTGCGGGCCCGCCACGCGCGCGGGGCGCAGACGCTGCTGGTGATGGCCTCCCGGCTGTCCGTCGAGAAGCGCCCCGGCACCGCCCTGGACACCCTGGAGGCGCTGCTGCGGCGCGGACGGCGGGCGGTGCTGGTGGTGGCCGGGGACGGGCCGCTGCGGGCCCGGCTGGAGCAGCGCGCGCGGGACCGCGGACTGCCGGTGACCTTCCTCGGGCACGTCTCCGACAGGGCCCTGCTCGGCACGCTCCAGGCCAGCGCCGACGTGTGCCTGGCACCCGGGCCCGCCGAGACCTTCGGACTGGCCGCGCTGGAGGCCATGGCGTGCGGTACGCCCGTGGTGGCGAGCGCCTCCTCCGCGCTGCCCGAGGTCATCGGGTCGTCCGGGGCGTCCGCGAGCGGTGGCGGCCGGGCGTTCGCGGACGCCGTCGAACTGCTCCTCGAACGCCGCGAGCCCGAACGGCGGGAAGCGGCACGCGCGCGTGCGGAGTGCTTCGGCTGGGGTACGGCCGTCGAGGCGTTCCTCGCGGCCCACGACGCCGAGGTGCTGCGCCGTGCCGGCTCGCGTCCCGCCGTGCCGGAGGGCGTGGCACGAGACCCGTCCGCCTCGTGGCCCTCGGTGACTCGCTGACCGAGGGCGTGGGCGACTCCGCCGGCGCCGGATGGCGGGGCTGGGCCGCGCTGCCGGCGGCCTCCCTCGCCGAGGACGGCGGGCACGCGCGGTTCACCAACCTCGCACGCGGCGGCGCGCGGACCCGGGGACGTGCTGGAGCGGCAGCCGCCCGCCGCCCTGGAGCCGCGCCCCGACCTGGTCTCCGTGGTCATCGGCGTCAACGACACCCCGCGCCGCACCTTCGACATCCACGCCGTGGCCGCCCATCTCGACCAGGTGTACGCGGCCTTCGCCGGTCGGGGCGCCCCCCTGCCCACCGCCTGCCTGCCCGACCCCGGCGCGATGCCCGGCCTCCCCGGTGTCCTGGCCCGTCCGCCGGCCCGCCGGCAGCGGGCGGTCGACGAGGTCGTCCACGCGCTGTCCGACCGCTACGGTGCCGTCCACCCGCACGCGGCGGACGGTATCCGGGTCACCGACCGCACCCTGCGGAGCGCGGACCGGCCGCACCCGGGGGAGCGGGGCCACCGGCAGCTCGCCGTCCGCTGCCACGCGCTGCTCGCCGAGACGGACCGGGGGACCGGCCGGCCGCCCTCGCCCGAGCCGGAGTTCCCCGCGCCGACCCGCGCGGCGAGCCTGTGGTGACCGGCCACGGCCGGGACCGGCTGGGTGCTGCGGCGACCTGCTGCCGCGCCAGCCGCGCCTCGCCGCCGACGAGCCGCGCCAC
>NZ_JOCB01000126.1 GCF_000718775.1 Streptomyces sp. NRRL S-31 | reverse complement strand
CGGCGCGCCCCCGCCCCAGTGCCGGGGGCGCGCCGCCGTCTGGAGGCGCTCCGGCAACAGCGCCATCGCGCCGCCGCCGGTCGCGCCGATCAGCCGCAGGTCCGGGTACTTCTCCAGCCACCCCGCGTACGCGATCATGGCCATGCCGAGGGTGACGTCGCCGAAGCGGCCGATCTGCTCCACGAAGCCGGTCCCCTCGACCCGTTCGGTGCCGACGGGTTCGGCCGGGGCGTGCACCAGGACCGGCACCCCCGCCTCCGCGGCCAGCGCGAAGAACGGGTCGGCCCGTGGCGAGCCGAGCAGCTCCCCGTGGACGCTGGACGTGGTGATCAGGCCGACGAAGGCGGGGTCCGCCAGGGTCTCCCGCACCCCTTCGAGGTGATCGTCGTCGCCGAACGGGTTGGCGTAGACGTAGCCGCGCAGCTGGTCCGGGAACCTGCGGATCAGGCCCGACATCCACGCGTGGAAACTCCGCAGCCGGTCGCGCGGCTGCGCGTAGTTGTCCACGCCCGGCACCCGCGCCATCGCCCCGGCCCCGACCGGGCTGCCGATGATGGTCAGGTCGATCCCGGCCTCGGCGCGGGCGGCGAGCATGCCGTCGACGTCGGTCAGGCTCGGGGGCATGGGGAAGCGTTCGGCCGCTTCCGGTGGGGACAGGTGCCCGTGGATGTCGATGATCACGTGTCGGTTCCCGGTTTCGGTCTGAGTGCGCGGGTGACCGCGGCACAGTCCTGGTCGCCCAGTCCCTGCTCGGTGGCGCGGACGTGGGTCTCTGCCGCGGCGGTCGCCAGCGGCAGGCTCAGGCCGGCTGCTGCTGCCTGCTTGGTAGCGAGCATGAGGTCTTTCGCCATCAGCCGCAGCCGGAAGTCCGGCTCCTCGAAGCGTCCGGCGGCCAGCCGCCGGGACTTGAACGCCATCACCGGCGAGGCGAAGCCGCTGCCCGCGATGGTCTTGAGGACCTGCTGCCGGTCGAGGCCGCAGGCGCCCGCCAGTTCGGTCGCCTCGGCCAGGGCCTGCACCTCGATGCCCATCAGCAGGTTGAGGAGCAGTTTCATCCGCATGCCGGAACCGAGTGCGCCCAGATGGACGACCTCCTTGCCCAGCGTCTCCAGCAGCGGGCGGGCGGCGTCGAACGTCTGCGCCTCGCCGCCGACGAACAGCCGCAGCTCTCCGTCCCGGGCGTGGTCGCGGTTGCCGAGCATGCCCACGTCCAGGATGCGCGGGAGGTCCCCCGCGATCTGGACGACCTCCTCGGGAGCGACGGTGCTGGCACAGAGCAGGACCCCGGGGTAGGGGCCGTCGGCCAGCACGCCGTCCGGTCCGCGCAGCACGGTGCCGAGCGCCTCGCCGTCGGCCACGACGCACAGGGCGGCGCTCGTGCCGGCGACCGCCTCGGCGGGGTGGGCGGCGACGTGGGCGCCCGCCCGGGCGAGCGGTGCGGTCCGGTCCGCGCTGCGGTTCCAGACCCGGACCTGTACGCCCTCGTCGAGGAGGCGGCGGGCCAGGCCCGCGCCCATCGCGCCGAGACCGAGGACGGCGACGGGGCCGTGTGTGGTACGCGTCATGACGCCGTCCCCCTCGTCTCCTTGATCACCCGGAACCGCAGCGACTGCCGCTGGTCGACGAACTCGCGCAGCGGCGCCACCAGCTCGCGGTGCTCCTCGCTCCGCTGCCAGGCGAAGAAGTGCTCGGGGGTCCGCCATTCGCTGGTGATCACCCACTGACGTGAGTCGTCGGCGGGTTCGCCGAGCCTCTCGACGATGTGGCCGGGGGTGCCGGCCACGGACTTCCGGAGCTGTTCGTACAGGTCCAGGAAGCCCTGTTCGCCGCCTTCGACGACGCGGACCGCGAAGACGACGCCCAGCTTCTCGGCCGACCGGCCTATGGGATCGATGCCCATGTCTCCTCCTGAGTGAGATCCGGCGGGACACGACTCCCACGGACTCACGTCCCCCGGACGGCCGCAACTCCGAATGGGGCAGGGGCCGGTGCGGACAAGGGCCGCGCGTAGCCGCGTTCGTCATTTCGGGTGACCGGTGCGGGGCGCCCGGCCGCCGCGGCGGCCGGGCGGGGGAGACCGGTCTCGAACGGAGCGCGGCGCATGACCCGTTCGGGTGACCGCCGCCCGGTCCGGGGGAGGCCCCCGCCGGTTCGCCCGACCGGGTGCCCCGGCCCGCGGGCCCCGGCGGCGTAAACCGGGTGCGGGCGTGGAGCCGGGCGTGGCAGGCTCCCGCGGTGGACCGTGAACGGATCTCCCGACTCGCCCATGCCGATCACCCGGTGGCGGCGCCGCTCGACGACGACGCGGTGCGCCACCTGCTGGAGCGCGCGCTGCCGCGCGGCGACGGGCGGATGCTCGACCTCGGCTGCGGCGGCGGGGAGTGGCTGCTGCGGGCGCTGGCCGCGCGACCGCGGCTGCGCGCCGAGGGCGTCGACGTCTCCGGGCCCGCGCTGGAGCGCGCGCGTGCGGCCGCGGGACGGCTCGGCGTCGGCGACCGCCTGGTCCTCCACCACGCGGACGCCGCCGGGTTCACCGCCCCGCACGCCTTCGACCTCGTGCTCTGCGTGGGGGCCACACACGCCTTCGGCGGTCTCCCGCCCGCCCTGGCGGCGGCGCGCGAGCTCCTCGCGCCCGGCGGACGGGTCCTGGTCGGGGAGGGGTTCTGGGAGCGCCCGCCCGCCCCGGAAGCCGTCGAACTGCTCGGCGACCTCGCCGATCTGGCGACCACGGTGGACCGGGTCGTCGCGGACGGCTGGACGCCGGTACACGGGCACGTCAGCACGCGCCGGGAGCTGGACGCCTACGAGTGGTCCTGGACGGGGTCGTTGGCCTCGTGGGCGCTGGACCGCCCCGCCGGACCTGACCGCGCCCGGGCGCTCGAGGCGGCCACCGCCCACCGCGACGAGTGGCTGCGCGTCTACCGTGACGTCTTCGGCTTCGTCTGCCTGGTGCTGCGTCCCACGACGGACTGAGCACGGATGGCCACGCGCGGACGATCTGCTCGCGCTGGTGCTGTGCGGCTGCGTCCCGCCCACGCGGGGCGGGTGCCGCCGTGCGCCACCTCGGCGAACGCCTGGCGTCGGCGCCCTGGCCGGTCGCCGGCGTGGGCGGCCCGGCGGTGGGCTCGCTGAACCCGGACACCGCCTGGCCCCTCGGGCCGACCGCCCGGAGCGCGCCGTGCGCGCGGGAGAGCCAAGGGGAGCGGGCGGGGACGGCGACGTTCATGGGGACCGGTGGCCGGCCGCTGACGCGCGCCCCTCCCCGCGCAACCCGACCGACGCGCACGCGCCGGTGTTCACCGAGCCGGACCGCACGGACGCCGACTCCACGCTCCGCCCGCGCACCGGGTACGGAGGCGAGCGGCCGAGGCTCCGGTCCGTCCTCCTCTTCGACTGACGCGGGCGCCGCGCCGGTCGCCGTCCCCACCGTCCGCCCGCACCCGCACCCGCACCCGCACCCGCTCCCGCCGCGCCCGGGTGCGGGCGAGGTGACCGGTGCTGCGATGATGATCGCGGTACGGGGTGACGGCGGTCCGGGGAAGCCGGTGGGAATCCGGCGCGGTCCCGCCACCGCGACCGGTGAGCGAGTCCCGGCGGGCAACCCGCCCGGGCGGGACGAGCGGCGACCGGGGAGCCGGGCGCCGGGAGACTCACGCGGTCGTCTGTTCGGCGGACACCGGGGCGCGGCTACCCGGGGAGGGGGCACACGGCATGGTGGAGCGGTCGGCGGGAGACGGAGCGGGCGGGGGACTGCCGGGAGGCGGTCCGGCGCCGTGCCGCGTCGTCGTGTGCCGGGGCTGCTGCTGCGGCACCCCCAAGGTGACCGGCGTCGACCACGCCGCGCAGACCGCGCGGCTGCGGGCGGAGGTGCCGGTGCGCGTCTCCGACTGCCTCGACGTGTGCGACCAGGCGAACGTCGTCGTCGTACAGCCCTCGGCGGCGGCCCGGGCCGCCGGCGCCCGGCCGGTCTGGCTGGGGCTGGTCAACGACGCGGACGTCGTCGAGGACGTCGTCACCTGGGTCCGAGCCGGCGGCCCCGGCGTGGCGCCCCGCCCCGACATCCTCGACCTGTACGCCTTCGCGCCGCCAAGCCGTCGCGGAGAGCCCTGAGGATCGCGGTGGGCGCGTGCCGCCGCCTTGAGGTACGAGCGGCCGGGAAGGACCGGCCGGCGCACCGGGGCGGGCGGCCCGCCGCCGCAGGGACGGGTACTCGGCCGCCGACGGCGTCCCCCGGTCGCCGCTGCGGCGGGGGTGCCGCTGCCCGGTGGGTGCGGCCCTGAGAAGATCGTCCGCGACCCGTGCGCGCACCGGATTGGACCGGTGGGCGCACCAGGCCCGGAAGGAAGCGGGGAGACCATGCGCGGCATCGTGGCCCACGGCCTGACGGAGGCGTGCGGATGACCGGCGGCACGCGTCCGGCCCCGCCCCGGACCGCCGAACCCGTCCTGCTGCGCGTCGAGGGGCACACCGGGTACCTCACGCTGAACCGGCCCGAGGCGCTCAACGCCCTGAACCACGCCATGGTCCACCGCGTCGACGCGGCACTGACCGACTGGGAGCACGACCCGGCCGTACGGACCGTCGTCCTCACCGGCGCGGGGGAGCGCGGCCTCTGCGCGGGCGGGGACATCCGCGGCATCCACGACGACGCCCGCGACGGCGACGGCGCCGCCTCCGCCGCGTTCTGGCGCGACGAGTACCGCCTCAACGCCCGGATCGCCCGCTACCCCAAGCCGTACGTAGCCGTCATGGACGGCATCGTCATGGGCGGCGGCGTCGGCGTCTCCGCGCACGGCGCCGTCCGGATCGTCACCGAACGGTCGCTGATCGCCATGCCCGAGACCGGCATCGGCTTCGTCCCCGACGTCGGCGGCACCCGTCTGCTCGGCCGCGCCCCCGGCGAACTGGGCACCCACCTCGCGCTGACGGGCGCCCGGATCGGCGCCGGCGACGCCCTGCTGTGCGGACTCGCCGACCACTACGTGCCGTCCACCGCCCTCCCCGCCCTCCTCGACGACCTCGCCCACGCGACCGTGGAGGACGCCGTCGCCCGCCACGTACGACCGGCGCCCGCCGGGGAGTTGGCCGAGCGGCGTGCCTGGATCGACGCCTGCTACGGCGCCGGCACGGTCGAGGAGATCGTCCAGCGGCTCTTCGCCCACGGCGGCGTCGACGCCAAGGAGACGGCGGAGACCCTGCTCACCCACTCGCCCACCGCGCTCAAGGTCACCCTGGCCGCGATCCGCCGCGCCCGGCGCCTCGGCTCGCTGGAGGAGGTCCTGGAGCAGGAGTACCGCGTCTCCTGCGCGGCCCTCGGCACCCCCGACCTGGTCGAGGGGATCCGCGCCCGCATCATCGACAAGGACCACGCCCCGCGCTGGTCCCCGGCGACCCTCGCCGAGGTCACCGACACCGACGTGGCCCGCTTCTTCGCCCCCCTCGACGACCGCGCGCGAGGACTCGACGGACACCCGGAGGCACGCCGCCCGCGCTGAGCACTCCGCCGACGACACGGGGGACCACGCCGCCCGGGCGCGGTCCCGGCCGCCCGCCGGTCACGCGGTACGGTCTGTCCGACATCGACGACTGCGAGACGGAAGCCGGTGGGAATCGGTGGGAACCCGGCAACTACCCGGCCGTTCGCCACCGCCACCGCCACCGCCACCGCCACCGCCACCGCCACCGAGCCGCACCGTGCGAACCGGTGGCAGCGGCCGGGTCAGCGGGCGCGGCGGCGCAGCAGGAGGTCCGCGACCACCGGACGATGGTCGGAGGCCGGTGACACGGACGCGTGCGCGCGCAGGACGGTGACGTCCGGTGAGACGGTCACGAGGTCGATCCGCCGCACCGGGTCGGCCGCCGGGTAGGTCTTGTCGCCGTTCGGCGCCGCGTCCGCCAACGTCCCCCACAAGCGCGCCAGTTCGGGCGCGTCCGGCTCGGCGTTGAAGTCGCCCAGCAGCACCTTCGGGCCGGTGTCCCCGGCCAGCACGCCCAGCATGTCGTCGACCTGGGCACGCCGGACCGAGGGGTCCGAGCGGTAGTCCAGGTGGGTCGCGTACACGTGCGCCGAGGCGCCCCGGACCCGCACTGTCACCTCGGCGAAGCCCGGCGCGGGGGCCGGCACCGGGTCGGGCGTCTGGGTGGACAGCCGTGTGATCTCGTGGTTCCGCGCGTCGCGCATCGGGAAGCGGCTCAGCACCGCGACGCCGAACCGCCGCCGTTCGCCGCCCGCCGGGTCACCGGGTAGGTCGTAGATCGGGGCGAAGAAGACCCGCATGCCCAGCCGTACGGCCAACTCCCGGGCCTCGTCGGTGAAGCCGCTGCGGGCGCCCCAGCGCACGTCGACCTCCTGGAGGCCGACCACGTCGGCGTCGAGGTCCCGGATCGCCGCCGCGGTGCGGTCGAGGTCGAAGACGCCGTCCTCGCCGGCCCCGGCGTGGATGTTGTAGGTGGCCACGCGCAGAGGCACCCGCGGCGGGCCCGGGCGGGGGCCGGCCGCCCGGTCCGCCGCCGTCGCGCTCGGCACCGCCGCGCCCAGCACTGCGGTGGCGGCGAGCACGGCGGCGGCCAGTGCGCGGTGAGCGGGTCGTCGGATCGTGCGGTCCACGGCGTCCTCCAGACGGGGGCGGGAAGGCTCACTCCGGCCCGCGTCGGCCCCCGGGCGAGCACCGGGACCGACGCGCGCAACCGTAAGGTAGCGGCCCGGCGCCCACCGGCGTGGCCCCGATGCCGGGTGTCGCGGTCCGGGCGGGGTGGTGCGCCGCGCGGACGGCAGGTGAGGACAGCGGCGTTTCGGCCACCCGCGTCCCGCGCGCTTCCGTTGCCGGACAAGGGCCCGTGTGTCCCGCACACGGCCGGACCCCTCTGTACGGCGGTTCGGACTCCGTCCGAAATACGTGTGTTCGATATCGCGACCGGGTCGTTGAACCGGGTGACGCGACCGCATGACAGGCCCGGGAGCGGCGAGACCCCGGGCCGCACGGCACGAGCGCGGACGCACCCCGTCAGGAGGAGGCCCGGTGACCGGCACGACGCCCCGACCGACGCCGTACGGTGACCCGTCGGCGGGACGGTTCCCCGCCCGCCGGGAACCGGCCGCCGACGCGACCGAGCCCCACGTCATCGGAGTACACCTGTACCTGGAGGACGCGGAGGGCCGGGTCCTGCTCGGACTGCGGCATCCCGACTCCGCCTACGCCGGCCGGACCTGGCACTTCCTCGCGGGACACTGCGAACGGGAGCCGGCCCTCGGGTGCCTCGTCCGCGAGGCCCGCGAGGAGGCCGGTCTGGTCATCGACCCGTCCGACGCGGAGTACGCGCATGCCGTGCACCTCCTCGACGGCCCCGCCGCGCCGCCGCGCGTGCAGTTGGTGTTCCGCGTACGGCGCTGGCGGGGCACCCCGCGGGTGCGCGAGCCGGACAAGTGCCTCGCGGCGCTGGTGGCGGCCGGAGAACCTGCCCGATCCGCTCGTCCCGTACGCCCGGGCCGCCGTCGACGGCATCCGCGCCGGCCGGCTCTACACGGAGATGGGCTGGTGAACGCGTTGACCACCGACCAGTCGCAGCCGGGCGGCACCGCCCGCGAGCGGCACAGGGAACCGCTGGACGTCCATCTGATCCTCCGGAGGGAGACCGCCGGCCGGCCCGAGGTGCTGATGTCACGGCGGGCCGGCCCGGTCTACGCCGCCGGACTCTGGCACCTGCCGTCCGGGCACCTCGACGGCCCGCACGAGGACGTGGTCACCGCCCTGGTCCGCGAGGCCCGGGAGGAGACCGGTGTCACCCTCGATCCGGCCGACGTCCGGGCCGCGGTGACCGTGCACCACCGCGGCCCCGGCGGACGCTCCCGGACCGGGCTCTTCCTCGAGGTCCGCCGGTGGCGGGGCGAGCCGCGGATCGCGGAACCGGAACTGTGCGACGCCATGCGGTGGGTCCCCCTCGACGCGCTCCCCGCCGCGACGGTGGCCTACTGCCGGGCGGGGCTCGACGCGTACGCGGCCGGCGCCCGCCTCGCGGTGCACTTCCAGCGACCCGGGGACACGATCGCCCACGACCCCGTCGCCGACCGGCTCCGCCTCGTACCGGCCGTCGGCGCCGACCCGGCCGCGTCTCCGCCGGAGCCCTCCGTCCGGGAGTTCGCCGAACGCGCGGTAGGACGGATCGGCGGCTGGACGGACGTCGGCTGGGCACGCCGGGACAGCCGGGTGTGGCGGGCCGACGGCGCGCACGGCGGGACCTGGTACGTGAAGGTCCACCAGAACGACCGGTTCCACGTCCGGGAGGTGCGGGCGTACCGGACCTGGGCGACGGCGCTGGGCGCCGCCGCCCCCCGGCTGGTGGCGCCCGACCCGGCCCTGCGGGCCGTGGTGGTCACGGCGGTGCCGGGCCGCCCGCTGCACGGCGCGGTCCTCTCCGTCGCGGAGGGACGCGCGGTCTTCCGCCGGCTCGGCACGCTGACCCGGCTGATCCACGACAGCGCGCCGGCCCGCCCCGCGCCCGCCGGAACCACCCCGGAGACGGCGCGGGCCGACCGCCACCTGACGGAGGCACGGGCCCACCTCGCACCCGGCGACGAGGAGTTCGTCCGCGAACTGCTGGACCGGGACGCCGTCCTGCCGCCCCCGCCGTGGGTGGAGACCCACGGCGACCTCCAGCCGCGCAACGTCCTGCGCGCCGAGGACGGCACCCTGGCCCTGATCGACTTCGAGCGCGCCGCGCCGGGCCCCGCCGTGCGGGACCTGGTGCGGCTCGGCGACGCCTGGGCCGGCCGCCCCGACCTGCACGAGGCGTACTTCGACGGGTACGGCAGACAGCCGACCGCGGCCGAGGAGCGCCGCCTGGAGACCGACTCGGCGCTGGACGCCGTCTCCGGCATCCGCTTCGGCATCGCGCACGGCGACCCGGAACTGGTGGAACGCGGCCGGCGCACCCTGGCCCGGCTGCGTGCCGGCGCCACCGGGCGGACGGTACCGCAGCGCCGGCCGCCGACGTCCGCCACCGGCCCGGCCACCCTTCGTACGACCCGGCTCCCGGACCGGGACCGGCAGGGAAAGGAGACACCGTGAACCGCGTCTGGCTGCCGCCGGAGCAGTACGCCGAGCAACTCATGAAGGCCACCGGATTCGCCTGCGTCCACTTCACCGACGAGCGGGACCGGCCCGTGCAGTTGCACGCCCCGTACAGCCCCTCCCACCCGTGGCAGATGGCCGGTGGCACGATGGAACCCGGCGAGCGGCCCTGGCAGACCGCGGTGCGTGAATGCCATGAGGAGACCGGCATCACGCTCACCGGCCCGCCCCGGCTGCTGGCCGCCGTCTACGGGCTGCCCGGCGCCGAGTGGCCGTACAGCACCATGGGTCTGGTCTTCGACGGGGGGCGCCTCAGCGAGGACCGGATCCGGGAGATCACCCTGGACCCGGAGGAGCACGACGAGCTGCGCGTGCTCCCGCTGGCCGACTGGCGGCCGTTGATGCCGGCCCAGGACTTCGCGCGGCTGACCGCCGTGACCCGGGCCCGCTCCACGGGCACGGCCGCCTACTTCGACACCTGGGACTGGGACGAGGGCTGAGCGGCCGAACCGGGACCACACCCGGGCCGGCTCCGCCGCCTCCCGCGCGGGGTCAGCCGCTCACCAGCGCGGTGAAGCGGTCGACGTCGATGTTGCCGCCGGACGCGATGAGACCGACCCGGCGCGGGAGGCGGTCGACGCGTCCGGCCAGCAGCGCCGCCAGGGGCGTGGCGCCGCTGGGCTCCAGGACGATCTTCAGGCGTTCGAAGGCGAAGCGCATCGCGGTGACGATCTCGGCGTCGCTGACGAGGGCGATGGCGTCGACCAGGCGCTGGTTGACGGGGAAGGTCAACTCGCCGGGGGTGGCCAGGGCCTGACCGTCGGCGATGGTGCGCGGGACCGGGATGGTGACGCGTGCCCCGGCTTCCAGGGAGCGCTTGGTGTCGTCGCCCGCCTCCGGTTCGACGCCGATGACCCGGATGCCGGGGTGCAGCGCCGTGGCGGCGGTGGCGCTGCCGGCGATCAGACCGCCGCCGCCCACGGGCACCAGGAGGGCGTCCAGCGGGCCGGTCTCCTCCAGCAGTTCCAGCGCGGCGGTGCCCTGGCCCGCGATGACGTGCGGATGGTCGTACGGCGGGATCAGGGTGAGCCCGCGGTCCTCGGCCAGGGCGTGGCCGAGCGCGGTGCGGTCCTGGGTGTAGCGGTCGTAGGTGACGACCTCCGCCCCGTACCCGGCGGTCGCCTCCCGCTTGGAACGGGGGGCGTCCTCCGGCATCAGGATGACGGCGGTGGTGCCCAGTTCACGGGCGGCCAGCGCGGTGGCCTGGGCGTGGTTGCCGGAGGAGTAGGCGGCGACGCCCCGCGCCAGCCGCTCCGGGGAGAGCTGGGCCACGGCGTTGTAGGCGCCGCGGAACTTGAAGGCGCCGATCCGCTGGAAGTTCTCGGCCTTGATGAACACCTCGGCGCCGACCAGGGAGTCCAGCGTGCGGGAGGTGAGGACGGGGGTGCGGTGGGCGATGCCCTTCAGGCGGGCGGCGGCCTCGCGGACGTCGGCGAACGAAACGGGCGGTGCGGCGGCCATGGGCTGTCCTTCGGGAAGCGGCAAGCGGGAAACGGGAAGCTGGCGACGGTCGACATGGGGGGCGCAGGGCGACCCCGGGCCGGTCCGCCCGCGCCCGCAGCCGCGCGATGTTGCGCCGCGTGCGGTCGACGTCCACCACGGCGAACGGGGTGTCGGGACCGGCCAGGGTCCGGGCGGCGGGGGAGGGGAGGGTGCTCATGGGCGGACGCCCCTTCACTTCGCGTAGTTGTAGACCGTCGCCCGGGAGACGCCGAGCAGGTCCGCGATGGTCTGCGCCGCGTCGCGCGAGTCGAAGTAGCCGTCGCGCTGGAGCTGTCGTACGAGCGTCTTCTTGTCCTCCCGGCTCAGCGAGCGGGGCGTGGCGGCGCGCTCGGCGGCCCGGGACTCCACCGTCGCGCGCAGCTCGCGCGCGTTGCGGTCCCGCAGGGTCTCCAGGGGTTGGTCGCGGTGCTCGGAGTCCGTGGCCACCAGGTTCGACAGGGCGAGGGTCACCGGGGACAGGACGGACACGTCGAGGTTCAGGCACAGGGCGGCGATGTACTCGCCGGCGACGTTCTTGATGCCGATGGACGTGCTCTTCGCCGGACGGCCGTCGGGGAACCGGTTGGGGTAGTTCTGGATGACGCCGGGGTACGCCGGGTCGGCGATCCGCGCCAGTCCCAACTCGGTCGCCGGGTCGCCCACCTGACGGCCCGACAGGTTGTTCTCGATCGCGCGGATGGCGTGCTCGGGGTCCCGCAGGTCGTGCAGTACCACCTCGCACAGACCGGGGAACATGCGCCCCAGCGCGACGGCGATCTTCTCGGCCTCCCGGACGAGGTGCTCGTCCGCGCGGTCCTCGGGAGTGCCGTCCGCCAGCTGGTCCATGGGGTCCCCTCCGGCCTGCATCGACATGTGGTCCACTTCTGGACCTGAAGTCTAAAAGGCTCGGTGGGTGCTGTCCAGCGGCCCCCGGCAGTACCCCCCGCGCGCCGTCCGGCTCAACTAGGCTGCGTACCAGCACGTTTGGGTACGGCACACACGAACAAGGGGGTCCCATGGCCGACCGGTCCAGCGTGGAGCGCTTGTGGTTGCGCGGTTTCCACCAACCGAAGCCGGGTGCGCCACGGCTGCTCTGCCTGCCGCACGCCGGTGGTTCCGCCAGCTTCTACCTGCCCGTCTCCAAAGCGCTGTCACCGGCGGTGGACGTGCGCGCGGTGCAGTACCCCGGCCGCCAGGACCGGCACGCGGAACCGCCGGCCGGCTCCGTCCAGGAACTGGCGCGGGCGGTGTTCGGCGCGCTGGACGAGCGGGCGGAGACACCCCTGGCCCTCTTCGGGCACAGCATGGGGGCCCTGGTCGCGTTCGAACTGGCGCGGCTCCTGGAGGACGCCGGGCGGCCCCCCGCGGTGGTGTTCCTCTCCGGTCGCCGGGGCCCGTCCGTCGAGCGGATCGAGAACGTGCACCTGGCCGACGACGCGCGGCTGATCGAGGACGTCGCCCAGCTCGACGGCACCGACTCCGCCGTGCTCCGGGACCCGGAACTGCTCCAGCTGATCCTGCCCGCGCTGCGGGCGGACTACCGCGTGGTGGAGACCTATCGGCCCACCCCCGGACCGCGGCTGCGCAGCCCCTTCGTCGTGATGACGGGCGACGCCGACCCGAGGGTCACCCCCGACGAGGCCCGCACCTGGTCCCAGGAGACCGACGGCACCTTCGAGCTCCAGGTGTACCCCGGCGCCCACTTCTACCTGGTGGCACAGCAGCAGGCCGTACTGGCCCGCATCCAGGCCACGCTGCGGCGGCTCGCGCCCGGCACCGGGGCCGTGATCTGAGCCCGGACGCGAGACGCTCGCCGCTGCCCGGGCAGCGGCGAGCGACGGTGTCATGACGCGGGCGGCACCGAAAGGACCGGTGCCGCCCGGGGCGGTGTGCGTCAGCCGATGATCTTGGCGGACTCGATGACCACGGACTCGGTGGGGACGTCCTGGTGGCCGTGGCGGCTGCCCGTCTTGATCGCCTTGACGGAGTCCACGACGTCCTGGCCCTCGACGACCCGGCCGAACACCGCGTAACCCCAGCCGTTCGGGGTCTTCGCCGAGTAGTTGAGGAAGGCGTTGTCCGAAACGTTGATGAAGAACTGGGCGGTCGCGGAGTGCGGGTCGCTCGTCCGCGCCATCGCCACGGTGTAGTTGTCGTTCTTCAGGCCGTTGTCGGCCTCGTTCGGGATCGGCGCCAGGGTGGACTTCTGCTGCATGTCCGGCGTGAAACCGCCGCCCTGGACCATGAAGCCGTTGATCACCCGGTGGAAGATCGTGCCGTCGTAGTGGCCGCTGCGCACGTACGCCAGGAAGTTCTCGACGGTCTTGGGCGCCTCGGCGTCGTTCAGTTCCAGCACGATCCTGCCGAAGTTGGTGTTCAGCTCGACTGTCGACATCACAATCTCCTCATTCCGGTGGGGCGTGCCCACGCTACGGTACGACCCCGGTGGCCGCTAACCGGTGCGATCGAGAACCCCGCCGGTCCGACGGCTCAAACGCACCATGGAATATACGACCACAGGTCGGGCGCGGGTCGCCGCGCCGCCCCGGGCCTCGAACGGCCATCCGGGTCACGGCGGCCTCGCGCGGGCGGCCCGCGGCCCCCGCCGGTGCCGCCGGGCGCCGGACGGGACGTCAGGAGGGGCGGGAGGCGTCGCCAGGCACGGGCGGCAGCGCCAGGTGCGCCAGGTCACCCGGCGGCGGCGTGGACACCGGCCACAGCGGGGCGGCCACCCCGTCGGCGAGCGCGGCCGGCGCGTCGGTGAGGTTCATGCGGTCCCGCAGCCGGCCGTAGAAGTCCATCGGCCCCAGCCGTACCGCCTTGAGCCGGCGCGGAGCGGCGTACACCCCGATCCAGTCCCCGGGGCCGAGCACCCCGCGCAGCTGCCCGTCGATGCTGACCGCGGCCTGACCCGACCCGCCCAGCACCCGCAGCGCGACCGGCTCGTCCGGCGCGGCCACCACCGAGCGGTTGAACACCATGTGCGGCGCGACCGGCGTGAACACCAGGCCCTCCGCGCGCGGCGAGACCACCGGCCCGCCCGCCGCGAAGCTGTACGCCGTGGACCCCGTGGGCGTGGCCACCAGCAGCGCGTCGGCCGAGTACGAGGCCAGCAGCCGGCCCGCCAGATAGACCCCGACCGACACCTGCCGGTCCCGGGCCAGCTTCTCCACCACCACGTCGTTCAGCGCGACGACGTTCAGCGCGACACCCCAGTCCCCGCTCGTCTCGCACTCCGCGCGCACCCGGGGCGGGGGCAGCATCGGACCGCGCCCGTAGCGCAGCAGCGCCTCCATCTGGGCGGGCACCTCCAGCCGGCACGATGCCCGCAGGGTGAGCAGCATCCGGCTCTCGACGTCGATCCGCTCCTCCCGAACGGCGTCCAGCGCGGCCCGCACCGCCGTGGCGGGCACCTCGGTGAGGAAGCCGACCCGGCCGAGGTCGACGCCGAGCACCAGGGCGTCGTTCTCGGCGGCCAGCCGGGCACCGCGCAGGAACGTGCCGTCGCCGCCCAGGGTCACGATGAGGTCCGGATCGCCGGCGCCCGCCACCTCCTCGCCGGCGCTGTGCCGCGCGCCCTCCCGCCACACGTCGATGTCCGCGCACCCCACCGCGTGCTCGGCGCACCAGGCGCGCACCTCGCGCGCGGCGGCCACCGCCTCGGCGCGCCCGCCGTGCACGACCAGGCCGACCCGGTTCACCGTCATACCCGCACACCGCCTCCCAGTCGGCTCCTGCCGAGCGTCATCCTCGCCGCCGACCGTGCCGGTGCGGCGCGCGCCACGCCGTCGGCGGCCGAGGCGCGGGTTCCGCCGTCGGTGTCGTCGCCCGGCGGCGAGCCCGCCGGGGGCGGCCCCGGCCTCACCCCCGGTCGTCGTCCGCCGCGAGGAAGGGTTCGAGCAGCGCCAGCAGTTCCCGCGGGCGGTCCAGCGGGATGAGGTGACCGCAGTCCGGGATCACCTCACCGGTCAACCGCTCGGCATGCGGCCGGAGTTGCCGTTCCAGCGCCCGGCCCACCGGATGGGCGCCGATGGTGAGGGCGGGCACGGCGAGGCGGGCGCCGGTCACGGCCCCTCGGATCTGCCTGGCGCCGGCCGCCATCGCCCGGTACGGGCCGAACGCCGCGCGCAGTGCCCCGCCGCCGGCGTAGGCGCGGACGAACGCGGCCCGCACGTCCGGCCGCACGCCCCGGCCGAGCGTGCCGCGGTCCAGGAACCAGCCGACGTACGCCTCCTCGTGTCCTTCCAGCACGGTCTCCGCCAGACCGGGTACGGCATGGAAACCGAACCACCACGGCGGCCCGGCGGCGAGGAACTCCTCGGCGCCCGGGAGGTCGCCCAGCAGCGACTCCATCAGCACCAGCCGCCGTACCAGTCCGGGCCGCCGCATGGCCAGCAGGAACGCGGGCGGTGTGCCGAGGTCGATGCCGACCACGGCGGCAGGGCCGGCGTCGAGCGCCTCCAGCAGGCCGGCGGCGTCGGCGGCGAGGTTCCCGGCGTCGTACCCGTCCGCCGGCCGGTCGCTGTCGCCGAACCCCCGCAGGTCCGGCGCGATCACCCGGTGCCGGCGGGCCAGCGGTCCGATCACCTCCGTCCACAGCCGCCAGGTGTGCGGGAAGCCGTGCAGCAGCAGGACGGCCGGACCCGCGCCGGCCGTGGCGACGTTGAGCCCGGTCCCGTTGACGGTGACCCGGCGCAGCCGGACGCCGGGCACGGAGGTGACGGTCATGAGCGATCCCTCGGGTAACCAATGGTGACAAGGGAACGTTAGGTAACTAGTCTCGGCCCCGACAGACCGCACTTTCCCGTCAGTTGGTGAGCTACAGGTGACCTCCCAGGCCAAGGACGTGCCCGCCGCGCGCGGCGACCTCTTCGACCCCGCGTGCCCGACCCGCCGACTGCTCGACCGCATCGGTACGAAGTGGACGTCGATGGCGGTGAAGGTGCTGGCGGAGGCGGCCCCGGGCGAGGTGCGCTTCGCCGAACTGCTGCGCCGGATGCCGGGCATCTCGCAGAAGATGCTCTCGGCGACGCTGCGCGGTCTGGTGCGCGACGGCCTGGTCGCGCGCAGGGTGGAGCCCTCCGTACCGCCCGGTGTACACTACCGGCTCACCGAACTCGGCCTGTCGCTCGACCTCGTACTCGCCGCGGTCCGGGACTGGGCCGAGGAGCACATGGCCGAGGTGGACCGGGCGAACGGGCTGATCGACCGGCGGGACGGGCGGCCGGACGGCGGGTGAACGGCGCCCGGTCCGCCCCGGTGTGATCTCCCCCCTTGCGACCGCCGCACCGCTCCCGTGAGCCTCCCCTCGAACGATTTCCCGAAGAACTGTTATCGGCGCCGCCCCGGGCGGTCTCCCAGGTGACGGACAGGACCGTTCGGCGTCGAGGACAGGGAAGCTCTGATGAGGACACAGCACACGGTGGACACGGCGGGACTGGTGAACGCCGCCCGCGCGGGAGACCCGGCGGCCCAGGACGCCCTGGTCGGCGCCTACCTCCCGCTGGTCTACAACATCGTGGGCCGGGCCCTGAACGGTTCCGTCGACGTCGACGACGTGGTGCAGGAGACCATGCTGCGGGCCCTCGGCTCGCTCGGCGACCTGCGCACCCCGGAGAGCTTCCGCTCCTGGCTCGTGGCCATCGCGATGAACCGGGTGCGGGAGCACCGGCAGGACCGGCGGCTCGTCCCGGGCGCCGTGGAGGAGGCCGCCGACGTCGCCGACCCGGGCGCCGACTTCGTGGACCTGACCATCGTCCGGCTCCAGTTGGCCGGCCAGCGCCGGGAGACCGCGCTCGCCACGCGCTGGCTGGAGCCGGACGACCGCGAGGTGCTGTCGCTGTGGTGGCTGGAGTGCGCCGGTGAGCTGACCCGGGCCGAGGTCGCCACAGCCCTCGGGGTGTCGCCGCGGCACACGGCGGTACGGGTGCAGCGGATGAAGGCGCGGCTGGAGGCGGCCCGCCTGGTGGTGCGGGCGCTCGACACCCGGCCCGCCTGCGCGGAACTGCGGGGCGTGCTCGCCTCCTGGGACGGCCTGCCCTCCGCCCTCTGGCGCAAGCGGGCAGCCCGGCACGCCCGCGACTGCGCGCGCTGCGGCGGCCTGGGGAGCGGACTGCTGCCGGCGGAGGGGCTGCTGGCCGGGCTGGCGCTGGTCGCGGTCTCCTCGGCACTGTTCGCGGCGACCCGCTCGTCCGTGGTGGCGGCGGCCCCGACCACGGCCGGCTCCGCCGCCCCGCTCCCGCCACAGGCCGAAACCCCCCGCCCTGCCGACGAGTTGGATACGGCAGAGCCGGGCATGGCGGGAGGGGGCATGGCGGAGCCGGGTGCGGAGGGGTCGGGCACGGCCGGACCGGCCGCGGGTTCGGGACGGTTCCACGGCGCCGCCGCGGACCGGGGCCCCGGCGGGCCGGGAGCGGACGGTGACGGCCCGCACCCGGCGACGGGCGGGGCCGGGCTGCGCGCCTCCCGCCGCCGTACGACCGCCCGCGGTGAGGCCCGGCGCCGACGGCGCGTCCGGCGCCGGGCCGTCGGCGGCGCCGTGGTGGCGGCCTGCCTGGCGGGCGGCGGACTCTGGTATCTCGGCACCGGCTCAGGACCGGAGACGACGGAGGCGACCGCCGCGCCGACCGCCGCCGCTCCGGTCGTGGATCTCGCGCGGCCCGGCGCCGAGGAGACGTCGGCGTCGCCCTCGGCGTCCGCGTCGCCCTCGCCCACCCCCTCGTCACCGTCACCGTCACCGTCGCACTCGAAGGAGACGGCCCCCGCCAAGAGCCCGCGCCCCGCGCGCCGGACCGCCACACCCCAGGCGGAGCCGACCGCCCGTGACACCCCGCGGGCCACCGGCACCCCCCGGGCACGGTCGGCGCCCGCGGGCACGGTGGCGCAGGTGATCGCGCTGGTGAACAAGGAGCGGGCGGCGGCCGGGTGCGGTCCGGTCACCGAGGACGGACAGCTGGACGGGGCCGCGCAGGGCCTCTCCGACGACATGGCGGCCCGCGGTTTCTTCGACCACACGGACCCGGACGGCGACGGCCCCGGCGAGCGCATCACCGCGGCGGGCTACCGCTGGTCCACGTACGGCGAGAACATAGCCCGGGGCCAGCAGGGCCCGCAGGCGGTGATGGACTCCTGGATGAACAGCCCGGGCCACCGCGCCAACATCCTCAACTGCTCGTTCAGGAACATCGGCGTGGGTGTGCGCAACGGCTCGGGCGGCCCGTGGTGGACCCAGGACTTCGGCGCCGAGCGGTGAACGGCGGCCCGGCCGGGGGCTCAGCGTGCCGTGCCGAAGTCCTGGGTCCAGTAACTCCCGGGCTGCGCCAGGCCGACGCCGATCTCCTTGAAGGAGCAGTTGAGGATGTTGGCCCGGTGGCCGGGGCTGGACATCCAGCCCGCCATGACCTGATCGGCCGTGGTGTAACCGTAGGCGACGTTCTCCCCATAGCTGCTCCAGGTGTAACCGGCGCGCGTGATGCGGTCTCCCGGTGACGACCCGTCGGATCCGGTGTGCGACATGTTCCGCTGGGCGGCCATGTCGTCGCTGTGCGCCTGCGCGGCCTTGGTCAGCGTCGCGTTCAGGGTCAGCGGCTGGCAACCGGCCTTCCCCCGCTCGGTGTTGACGAGCCTCAGGATGTCGGCGGCGACCCCGGACGCCGGGGCGGCGGACCCGGGAGTGCTCGGCGCGGCGGAGGCCGGGACGGAGGCGGGAGCGGCGGGAGCGGAGGGGGTGGCGGCCGGGGCGGCCGGAGCCGTGGTGGTCCGGGGAGCGCCGGGGGAGGAGGTCCGCGCGGTCCGGTGGACCGTGACCCTCTTGGTCTTCTCGGCCTTCCCGGCCGGCGCGGTGGTCCCCGTGGCGGTGGTCGACGGCGCGACCGTCTGCGGTGCAACTGTCTGCGGCGGCACGGTCTGCGGTGCGGCTGGCTGCGGCGGCACGGTCTCCTGGACGTTGCTGGGGTAATGCCCGGCGACGCCCTGCCACCGCACCCCGGGCGCCCCCGCCGCGGCGGTCTGCGACTGTGTGTCCGTGCCGCCCGGCCAGTCGGAACAGGCCAGGGCGACGGATGGCACGCCCACGGCGCCGACGGCGACGGCGGACACGACTATCCGCCGGTAGTGCTTGTTCTTGCGGTGCTGGCCCATACGTCAACCTCACTCGGTGATCGCGGAGCGCTCATTCTTCTGACGCCCTCACACGGGACGCAAAGGGCCCTTCCACTACCGCGCTTCGTAGGTCGGTGCGGGTCTTGTCAGACGGCCGGAGAAATGTCCTCTTCACGATCGCGATGTTTGCGATTCACTGTCACGCCGTCAGGAGGCCGTGCGTCACACGGGGTACGGCGAAACGCCGGGAAGCCGGCCGATGGACGCCCGGGCCGCGGTGCACGTCAACGGCAAGCCGGACAAATCTCATATGTCATGGGAGTCGCGTCTACTATGCGGCATGGTGGGGCGCCGAGGAGCCTGTGACTGATGTCACCTCTCGCCTGGGCAACCGTTCGCGGTGGACGCGGGGGAGCGCACGTCCGCGCGGCGGCCGGAGCCCTCGGCGTCCGGCCGCCGCGCGACCCGTGTCGGTCTCCGTCACTCGTTGAAGACGGCCTTGCTGACCTCGGCGGGGTTCTGGAACTCCTTCTTCCCGAGGTGGGAGATCCGATCGGTGATCTCCTTCGAGGCGTGGTTGTTCTCGGCCACCTTCCGAAGCTGCTCGGAATCGGCCGGGTACTCCACGCCGGACAGGGCTTTCTGCAGATCAGGTGGGGTGATACCCGCCATGGTCCCTCCAGGCGGTGCGATGGTGCACGGTCAACGGCCGGCGCCGCATGCTGCGCCGGAACCGGTCAGGTACCCATCCGACGGAAGCGGATGCAGATATTCCGCTCCGGATGGTGGGCCCCTCGGCGCACGGGTACCCGGGCTTCCGGAACCAGGCACAGGACGGGCGGGAGAACCCGATGAGCGAGAGCACCCCTTCCCAGGCCGAGGGCGAGCCGCAGACCGACGCCCCCGACGCGGAGCAGCCGCCCCGCACCACTCCCTCCCAGGCGGAGGGGGAGGACCCCGGCGACGAGGACACGAACGAGGTCACCAGCGGGGGCACCCACTAGGGCACGGAGGGAGACGACACATAGGCAGAAGACCCCGATCCGGGAATAGCTCGACCGCTGCCCCGCTGCCCCGCTGCCCCGCACGGGCCTGTGGTTGGCCCGCCTTGACGCCCCCGGAGCGCCGACCTAGCGTGATCGTTCATGTCCGGACCGGATCAGATCGGATCGGACAGGCAGGCAGGCAGAGCAAGGGGGAAGCTCGGCGATGGCGTATCCGCAGGACCCTCTCGACGGCACGTCCACCGGCCACCCCCTGCGGGTGGAGACGCACGGCCTCGACGTGATCGGGGACGCGGAGCGCCGGGGCACCCCCCGCACCCTGTTCTGGCCCTGGTTCGGGGCCAACGTCTCCGTCCTCGGCCTCAGTTACGGCGCGTTCGCGCTGGGCTTCGGCATCTCCTTCCGGCAGGCCCTCGCCGCCGGTGTACTCGGCATCGTCGGGTCATTCCTGCTGTGCGGCCTCATCGCGGTCGCCGGGAAGCGGGGCTCGGCCCCGACGATGGTGCTCAGCCGTGCCGCGTACGGCGTGCGCGGCAACCGGCTGCCGTCCGCCGTCTCCTGGATGCTCACGGTCGGCTGGGAGACCGTCCTGATCGCGCTCGCCACGATGGCCACCGCGACGGTCTTCGGCCGCCTCGGGTGGGGCGGCGGCACCGGGACCGAGGTGGCGGCCCTCCTGGTGGTGGCCGCGCTGACCGTGACCGGCGGGGTGACCGGCTTCGACCTGATCATGCGGCTCCAGACCTGGATCACCCTGGTCACGGGTGTTCTCACGATCGCCTATGTCGCCCTCGTCGCCGACCATATCCACTGGAGCGCGGTCGACGCCGTCCCGGCGGGATCGACGCAGCAGTTCATCGGCGCGCTGGTGTTCATGATGACCGGCTTCGGGCTCGGCTGGGTCAACGCCGCCGCCGACTACTCCCGTTACCTGCCCCGCGGCTCGGCCGGTCGTGGGGTGGTCGGCTGGACCACGTTCGGCGCCAGCCTCGCCCCGCTGGTACTGCTGGTCTCCGGCCTGCTGCTGGCCGGGTCCTCCGAGGAACTGAGCGCGGCGATCGCGGTCGACCCGATCGGCGCGCTGACGACGGTCCTGCCGACCTGGTTCCTCGTGCCGTTCGCCGTCGTCGCCGTCCTCGGGCTGGTCGGCGGCGCCGTCCTCGACATCTACTCCTCCGGCCTGGCCCTGCTCGCGACCGGCCTGCGGGTGCCCCGCTACCTCGCCGCCCTGATCGACGGCGTCCTGATGACCGCCGGCGCGGTGTACATCGTGTTCTTCGCCGACGACTTCCTCGGCCAGTTCATGGGCTTCCTCACCACCCTCGGCGTGCCCATCGCGGCCTGGGCCGGTGTCATGCTCGCCGACCTGGCCCTGCGCCGCCGCGACTACGACGAGGGCGACCTGTACCGTCCGCGGGGCCGCTACGGCGACGTCCCCCTCCTCCCGCTGCTCGTCACCCTCGCCGCCACGGCCGTCGGCTGGGGCCTGGTCACCAACACCGCGGCGCACTGGCTGACCTGGCAGGGCTATCTGCTCGGGCCCCTCGGCCTCGGCGGCAGAACCGGTGCCTGGGCGTACGCCAACCTCGGTGTCCTGGCCGCACTGGCGCTCGCCTTCCTCGGCACGCTGGTGCCGGGCCGGGGCCGGGTGCGCGAACAGGAGGCCCGGGCACCCCGTCCGGCGCCGGGCCGGGAGGTGCCGGACGCGTGAGCGCCGGACACCTCGCCGTCATCGACATGCAGCGCGTCTTCGCCGATCCGGCGAGCCCCTGGGCCACACCCCGGTACGCGGACGCGGCGGCGGGGGTGCGCCGCCTGCTGCCCGCCTTCGCCGGCCGCGTCACCTTCACTTGGTTCGTGGCCGCCGAGCGGCCCGCCGGTGCCTGGCGCGCGTACTACGACCGGTGGCCCTTCGCCCGGCGGCCCCCGGACGCCGCGCTCTGGGAGCTGAGCGACGGGTTCGCCGAGCTCGCGGACCACGTCCTGGACGCCACCACCTTCGGCAAGTGGACCCCCGCGCTCGCCTCCCGGGTCGGCCCGGCCGGCCGTCTGGTACTGGCCGGCGTCAGCACCGACTGCTGTGTGCTGTCCACCGCCCTGGCCGCCGCGGACGCCGGTGCCGAGGTGCTGGTCGTGGCGGACGCCTGCGCCGGGGCGGACGACGAAGCCCACCGCATGGCACTCCAGATCATGGAGCTGTACCGGCCGCTGATCCGGGTCACCACCGTCGCCGACGTGCTGGCGGAGACGGGTACGTGACCGTGCCACGACGCTTGCCGCGCCCCTGACCGCTGGGGTCCCGCTTGCCACACCCCGACCGCAACGGGGCCGCCTGCCGCGCCCCGACCACCCCGGCCCCGACCCCCCGGGCGCCCCGACCCCGACCGGTGCCGACC
>NZ_JOCB01000125.1 GCF_000718775.1 Streptomyces sp. NRRL S-31 | reverse complement strand
CCGGGCGGATCTCGCCGAGCAGTTGCGCACCGCGCACGCCGTGCTGCGCGAACGGCATGGTGACGGTGGCCTCTTCGAGGATCGCTGGCAGCAGCATGTACGGGAGACCACCAGCGCGCGGGTGCTGGAGCAGCGCCTTCAGTACGCGGAAGCCCGTGAGGAGCGGTTGCGGCAGGGCCGGGCCGTGTTCCGCGATGCGGCAGACGAGTTCGAGGACAGCGGCAGTCTCACGAAGGGGCCGCCGCTGGGCGAGGAAGGACGTGAGCGGCTGGCCCGGGCGTTCGACGAGGACGTCGAACACCTCCTTGACGCGGACTGGTTCAGTCGCCCGGGCCACGTCGATTTCCGCCGCCCCCCGCGCCCGGACGGCGAGGACGGCGCGGGCGCCGAGCACGGCGAGGACGGTGCGGGCTCCGAGCACGGCGGTCGGCCGGCCGCCGGTGGAGGCGAGGCGCCGGGCACCTCCTACCAGGAGGCCCTGGACGCCCTGAGGAGCGCGCTGCCCCGGCGCATGGTTCACGAAGCGGAACGCCAGCACCTCTTGGAGCGGGCCGGCCGGGACTTCCACGCCCTGGCCGGACACCCCGACAGCCCCGCCCACCACTACGACGTCGACGAACCCACCCTGGAACGCCTCGGCGAGGAGTTCCGTGAGGACACCCTGCGCGTCCACGACCGGATCCAGTCCGACGCCGACCCCGCCCTCGCCCCCGCGAGCGAGGAACGACTCGCCGCCTGGCTCCACCACGAAGCCCGCCACGAGAACGCCTTCCACCGCGCTTACACCACCGCACGCACCACCCCCCCACCCCACCCCCGAACCTCCGGGGACCCCGGCGCACCGGACGCCCGCGGCGACGCAGCCGCCGGCGCCCTCCCCGGGACCGGCACCCGGCCCGGCCCGCACACCGGAGCCTTTGCCGCGGACCCGGCCGGCGCACCCGTCGACCCACCGCCGGCCACGCCCGGCACGGCTCCCGGCTCTCCGGCGCGGACCCCGCAACGGACCACGGAACCGGGGCCGGTACGGGCCGCGGGGGAGGACGCCCCGGACGTCCGGGTGACCCGCCGGACGAGCACAGTGGACCGCGCCGGCGAGGACGGCGAAGCACCGCACGGGGAGCAGGTGCGTCTCACGTCCGGCCCGCCCAGGACAGATGCCCGTCGGCAGGAAGGCGCGGGGGCCCTGGCGGAGGGCGCGCGCAGGACCCCGGGCGGACTTCTCGGCGGAGCACCCGCGCATGAGGCCGCCGACAGGGAGGTGGCGGAGCAGCCGGTGCCCGGAGGGTCCCGGAGCAGCGGTCGTCGCGCCGCCGGGCCGACGCCGGCCCGGGCCGACTTGGGGGCGTTCGCCGCGGCGGTGCGGGAGGAGCCCCTGCTCACGGGACTGTCGCCGGACGTGGTTCGCGAAGCCGTCGGGATCCAGCAGCGCTGGAACCCGACCACCGTGTCGATCGGCGACGATGCGGGCACCCGACTGCGTCGGGAGCGGTGGTGGGGCGAGGTGCGCCAGGTCGCCCTGGCGCTGACGGAGCACGGCACGACGGCGGCCGAGGCCAAGGCGCGTGAGTTCGCCCGGACAACAGCCGGAGCGGTGCCGGGTGCCGGTGGGCGCGGCGGACCCGGTGACGCGGCGCCGCACGGTGACGCATTGTCCGCCGAGGAGCAGACGTCCGGGGCGACCGGTTCCGAAGGCGGGGGTCCGGCTCCCGCCAGGCCGGACGGTACCGTCACCCCGCACCCGGTGACCGAGCCCTCCCTGCCCGAGGCGGTCGCCCGCCTGGCACGGGACGACGGTGCCGGTGAGCTGGGCCTGGTCCACTTGGCACCCATCCCCGAGGAGCCCGTCGCGCTGCTGCGGGCCCAGGTGATCCGGGACCTAGCCGACCGTCCCGGCGGGCGCCCGGGCCTCCTGGGCACGATGAGCGCCTGGGCCGGGCAACTCGCCGGTGGCCACCGGAGCCTTGAGGACGCCCTGGCCGAGCGCCTCACCCCCGCCGCTCTCGCGGCACGCCAGCGCGACCTCCTGGGCAGCGGGGGCGTGGAGATCGCAGAGCCGTTCCGCTCCCGCGGCATTCCCTACGTGCTCCGGGTGCGGCAGCGGCTGGCCGCCCCGCGACAGGCCGTCCTCCGGCTGGCGGACCGGCCCGGTGGAGTGCAGCACTGGACGCTGCCCACGACCGCCTCCGGGGTGTCGGGCGGGAACAGCGATGTGCGGACCGGCAGCCTCGCCTGGCCCCGGCCGTTGGCCCTCACCGGCTCACACGCCCCGCAGTCCGCCGCGATCGGCCCCCGGATCTCCGCCACCGTCAACCAGCGGGCGACAACGGTGTCCGCGTCCGTCACGACCCGGTCGATCAACCTCCAGGGCGCGCACGCGGAGCACTCCGAGCTCTACCACTACGACGCCACGTTGGAGTACCGGCTGACGACGCCCACCGAGGAGACGTACTCGGCGGGACCGGGGGCGCAGTCCTGGCAACGTGTGCCGGGTCTGTCCTGGGAGCAGCCGGCCTTCTTCCCCGCCCACCTGCTGCGCGCGGCCGGGGAGAGCCCGGAGACCCGGCTGAGGCCGGCGCCGTGGGAGGTCGTCAAGGAGCAGGTCCCGCTCGTCGGCGTCGATGCCTTCCCCCATCATGAGCTGCTGTACCTGGCGGTCCTCGAAGGCTTCCCGGAGGTGCGTGACCTGGCGCCGGAATCCCGGGAGGTGCTCAGGCACTACTTCTCCGAGGGGAACGTACGCGGCGGCTTCGTCGTCCCCGCCTCGCCCCTCCTGCACGACACCCGGGGCACGGCGGTCGGTTTCTTCACGTTGCAGTTCGACCTGGTCTGGTCCGACTCCACGGGATACCTGGGCCGGACGACCAACACGGTGCTGGAGTCCGGCGACATCATCCGGGTCACGTCGTCCGCCACCGGGTTGTCCGTGACCAACGGCGTCGGACTGAGCGTGAGCGGCGACCTGGGCTGGCTGGGGGGCGGACTGCACCTCGCCGGCAACCTCGGCACCCAGTACCGGGAGAGTCACGGCATCAGCACCTCGCACGGAGTTCTCAAGTCCTTCGGTCTGCGCTCCTCCGCGCCCCATGTGCTCCAGCGGGCCGAGCTGAGGCCCAGGATTCGCCTGGTGCGAGCCGAGGGCGCCCCTCTGGAGCCGCGGGGCGGACCGCTGGCCTCCGCCGACGCCGCGTACCCGGTGACCCTGCGGGTGCCGGCCGCCGCTTCGGTACAGGCGCCTCCCGGCCGGACGCCGACACGTGTGCATCCGCCGCGTGACGTGCGCGAGAACGCGCCCGGCCTGTTGTCGACCCCGGTGGGCATGACCGGTGCCGAGGGTCTCTTCGGGGAACTGAGGAACGTACTCCACGGGCTCGGCTACCTGCCGGGTGAGGGAGCGGCCTCGGGTGACGCCGTGACGAACCGGCACCGGCTGGTCAACGCCCGGTTGCTGGAGGAGGCCCGGACCGCCGCGGGACTGCGCGACCTGGTGACCGAACCGCGGGTGCTGGTCTTCGAACTGCCCGGGCCGATCGGCGTGTCGCGGCTGGCCGTCAGGGTCGGTGTGGAACCGCTCCGGACCGGTGAGCCGGACGCGGAAGTCTCCCACCTGCTGTTCGCCCCGGACATCAGGGTCCTCAACTTCACCGCGTCGTTCGGTGAGGCGACCGAGCAGCGCACCCGCAGCACGGCGGCACTCAGCGCGGGTCTCTCCGTGTCGGGCGGCGGCCCCGTCAGCGCCTCGGCCGGCCTCAGCGGTGAAGTCGGATACGGCTACAGCCGGCAGTCCGGAGTCACCGACGCCGCCGCCACCTCGATCGGCGAGGAGCAGTACTTCATCAGCTCCCCGGGTGTGCACATCACGGAGCGACCCGGGCTGCTCCGGGCACGCTTCTCGTACGAGAACATGACGGACCTGGCCGCCGAGGTGCGGGTGCGCATGGCCGTCCCCGACTACCGGATGCTCGAAGAACCCGGGCAGGACGGGGCCACTCCCCGGCCCCGCATCCGCGACGTCACCGCGGAGGACGAGACGACGCTGGCCCGCCGTGCGGCCGGGGAGGAACCCCGCTTCTACCCCCGGGCCGCGTTCCTGGAGCGGCTGACGGCGGCCGAGGCCGTCCAGGAGGCGGTGCTGCGCGCCGTCGGTGCCGGACCGGACGCCCGGGCAGCCGGGGCGGCCGGCGACGCCGGAGAGGCCCCGGCCCACGAAATGGCGGACCTGGGACCCAGGATGCCGGGCTCCTACGACGACAGGGGCGACACGGACCGGGAGCCGCGCCGTCCCTCGCACCTGTCCTTGGCGGCCGGCCGGCTGCGGGAGGCCACCGTCGGCGAGGACCCCCGGAACCCCGCCTCGATGCTTCCGGTCCTGGTCCGCAGCGCGCTCTCGCTCTCCCATCTCCTCGACCTGCTCCCCGCCATGATCCGCGACCCCGGTGGTGTCCTGGTCCCCCTCGGTGACGTCCAGGTGCAGCTGCACGCCTATCTCACGGATGTGCGGCGGCTGCCCCGCGCCTCCGACGGCGTGGTGACCGAGCGGTGGCACATGGCCGGCAGCGGGACGGACGTCACCGGCTCCCACGGCGCCGGGCACACCCCCTCGGGCACCTTCGGAACGGTCGCTGCCCCGATCGGGTTCTCCGCCCGTTACGGCGAGGGCTTCAGCGGCGGCGCGGGCACGACCCGTTCGGACCGCAGCACGAGCTACCGCATCACCACCGAGGAAGGCCCCTTGCCCGGGCACCACTTCCGGGCCGGCCTGGTCGTGACGGCCAAGGTGCTTCCCGGCCGGCCCGGGCTGCTGGCCGGCCTGCTGCCCCGCCGGCCGGAGCGGACCGTCGCCGTCGAGGCGGCGGAGGCCGTCGACTTCCTCGTGCACGCCACGGACCTGCACAAAGACGCCGGACTGTCCGCACTCGTCGCACGCACCGACGCGGCGCCCCCCAGCGCCCCCGAACCGGCGACAGCGGCCGGCCCCACGTCAGGGGCCCACACCACGACGGCCGCCGACGCCGCGACGTCCGGCCCCGCACCGGCGGCCGTGCCCGACAGGCCGCTGCCCGCCTCCTTCGTCGCGAGCGGAAACCTGGGTCTGGCGGCCGTCACGGAGATCGCCCCCCACCCCGGACACCCTCATCTGATCGACGAGGTACGGCGGACGGTGAACGCCGTCGCCCCCGGTGCCCTCACCCCGGGCAGCACCTCCTACACCCCGCAGGCCGCCAAGGCCGTGCAGGAGATGACGTCCGAACGCGGCCTGGCCCAGGCCGTCGCCACACGGCACATGTCGGTGTCCTTCCCCTACACGGGATGGCTCGGCCCCTATCTGGTGACCCTGTCGGTCAGAGCCGATCCGACGCCCGGGTTCGAAAAGGTCCGCGGCCGGCCGACCGTGTCCGGCAAAGGCCTGGAGACACAGCTCCTCCGGTCCACCGGCGAGGGCTCGGCACTCGCCGGACCGGGCGCCACGGCACACAGCTCCTCCGACAGCCGCAGCAGGGCCGTCAACGTCACTTTCCCGGTCAAGGGCCTCGTCGGCGCCTCGCTCGGCGACGGCAACGAGCACAGCAACACCTGGGGACGGACGCACACCCGGGACCGACGGGTGTGGCTGCACGCCGGCGAGCACACCGTCCTGGAGGCCACCGGCGTGCCCTACACCGTCCACGTCGAAGCTTCGGCCCGGTCACTGGAGAACGTCCTGGGGATGCTGCCCCGCCTGCTCCTGCCCCGGGTCGTCCACGACGGCGCCGCCGTTCTCGCGGACGCGCTCCTGCGCGCGAGCCGGCTCGACGGGGCGGTCCGAGCCCCGCTGCGCGCGTCCGCGGTGGCCGCGATCACCGCGACCATCCGCTTCGGCGGCGTGAACGAGGCAACCGGTCCGGAACACTGGCCCGGCCCCGTCGTCACACCAGTGGTCGTCTCCGACGACCCCGCGGAGGCAACGGCGGCCCCGGGGGACAGCGTCACCGTCTCCTTCGGGCCCATCCTGCGCACCGGCGCCTGGAGACCGCGCGGACCCTTGGAGATCCATCACTTCGACGCCCTGCCCCACCTCGCACGGGCTCTGCGCGAGGTCGCACCGGCACTGGAACGGAGAGAGGGGCCGTCCGCACAGACGCTGTCGACCGAGGGCCTGCTGATTCGGCTGCGGGAACTCATCCGCACCGACCGGCTGGTCGAACTGAAGGCCGAGAACGTCGCCCCGTTCGTCGGCGGCCCCGGAGTCGACGGCCCGGCGCTGCGTGTCCAGTTGTACGACCCCGTGACCGTCTACGCCGGTGTGGACTTCTCCCAGGACGACATCGAGGTCACCTCCTCCGGCGCCACGTCCGGCGTGACCGCCAGAACGGCCCCGACCGCCGGCCTGAGCGGCGGCCAGGGCTTCAGCCTCGGGGCCTCGGCCGGGAACCGGCCGCAACGCGGGCGGACCGCGGGCATCGGCCGGCAGGAACGCCTCTACCTCCGCGCCGGCACCACGCAGCCGTCACCGGACGGCACAGGGGTCACCGGCTACCAGGTCGCGGCCGTCGCCAAGGTCACCGTGCGCGGTCCCGACGGGGCCCACCGGTACGTCCTCGGCAACATCCACCTGCGCACCCTGGACCGGCCGCCGTCCACCGCACTGAACCGGGCGGAGTTCTCGGCGGCCGCGGACGACGCTCTCCGGGCCGTCGCACGCATGCCCGACACCCGACCGGAGACGCCGAACCCGGCCTTGCGGCTCCTGGCGGAGCTGCGGGACGCCGTCCTCCTGCCCGACCGGGCGGGCACGCGACCCGCCGCGCTCCCGGAGAGCGTCGAGTGGCAGCGGCTCGACGGGAGCCGGACCGCGGTGACCCGGGTTCTCCGGGAACGGGGCGAGGGCACCTTCGCGCTGGTACTGGACACCTCCCCGCGGACCGGTGGCCCCCACGCCCTGGCCGCCTACCACACCCGGGACGGCGGGGTGCTGTGGACCGCCCTCGACGTCCGGGACGGCGGCCGGCTCCTGCCCGACGACGCCACCGTCCCCGGGGACGACACCGTCGTCGCCCTGTTCGACCGGACAGGCGTACCCATCAGGCACCCCGACGACGTGACGGGTGCGTCCCACACCGGCACCACCCGGCCGCAGGCCGTGGCCGGAGTCCAGGCCGCCGACGCGGCCGGCGCCCGCGACCGGGCCACCGTGGACAGCGGCGCCGAGTACATCGCCACGGAAGACATCGCCACCGAGGAGAGCGGCACCGAGGAGAGCGGCACCGAGCACATCGCCACCGACGACAGCGACGGGGCCGGCCGCGACGGTGCCTCCGGCACCCGCGCGGTGGAACAGCGGATCCTCGACATCCTGCGGGGAGACGACCGGCCCCGGCGCACCCCGTATCCCGACCCCCACCCGACCGACGAACAGGCCGCACACGGCACCGGCGACGCGAACGCCTTGGGTTCGTAGCACTATCCCCACGGGGGCGGGGCCATCGATGCCCGCCCCGCCCCGCACTCGCTTCAGTCCACCCAGCTGGTGAACAGCGCGTTCAGTCCCTCGGCCATGGTCGGATGCGCGATGATCCCGTCCCGGAGCCGGGTGAAGGGCAGGCCGGCCCACATGGCCGTCTGCACCACGGTGAGGACTTCGGACGAGTCGGGGCCGAGCAGCGCCACCCCCAGGATCTCCTCGGTGTTCCGGTCCACGACCGCCTTCCACAGGCCGCGGGTCTCGCGCATGGTGCGGGCCCGCGGAATGGCCTTGACGGGCAGCCTCGCGACCCGGACGTCGCGGCCCGTGGCGCGGGCCTGCTCCTCGGTCAGTCCCACCCGGGCCAGTTCCGGGTCGGTGAAGAGGTTCCACGGGACCAGGCGCCCGGCGGTGGTGCGCGTACCGCCCGTGATACCGGCCTTCACGACGCGGTAGTCGTCCAGCGAGACATGTGTGAACTGCGGACTGCCCGCCACGTCGCCCACCGCCCAGGTGTGCGGGGCGTCGGTGGCAAGGGTGTCGTCGACGCGCACGAAGCCGCGTTCGTCGGTCCGCACCCCCGCCGCGTCCAGACCCAGATCCCGGGTCACCGGGTCGCGCCCCGTGGCAGCGAGCACGTCGTCGGCGACGAGTGTCCGGCCGTCCTCGAGTGTGAGGCGCACGGCGTCCTCGCGGGCGACATCCTTGACGGTGACCCCCGTGAGCACCTCGACACCGTCCTCACGCAGGCACTCGGTGAGCACCCCGGAGATGTCGGCGTCCTCCCGCGGCAGCAGACGCGGACCGCGGTCGAGTACCGTGACCTCGCTCCCGAAGGCCGCGAACATGTGCGCGAACTCCAGGCCGACGTAGCCGCCGCCGATCACCACGAGACGCTCCGGGATGCGCTCGAGATCCATGATCGTCTCGCTGTTCAGCGGTGCCGCGCCGGCCAGCCCCGGCACCGAGGGCAGGTGCGGGACCGTGCCGGTGTTGATCACGACGTCCGCGCCACGCACCACCCGGCGTCCGCCGTCGTTCAGGTCGATCCCGACCGTCCGCTCCGCCACGAAGCGCGCCGTGCCGAGGACGAAATCCATCCCGCTGTCCAGGAACTGGTGATGGTTGAGGGCCACCATGTCCGCGACCACGCCGTCCTTGTGGGAGCGCAGCATGCGCACGTCCACCTCGAGCTTGCCGATGCTCAGTCCGAGCGACTGGGCGGCGGCGGCTCGGCGGGCGAGCCGGGAACTCGTCACCAGGGACTTGGTGGGGATGCACGCCACATTGACGCAGGTGCCCCCGATCATGCCGCGCTCGACCATGACGACTCTGCGACCGGCTCGCGCGAGGTCCATGGCCAGGGTCTTTCCCGCCTTGCCGCCGCCCACCACCAGCAGGTCGACGTCCTCGACGACGTCCCGGGAATCGATCATGACTGTACGTCCTTCGCAGAGGCGAACCGGTTGTGGCCGGCGGTGACCGGAGCCACGATGGTGCACCGGCCCGGTCACCCCCACGCCTTAGCATCGTCCCTTCCCGGGCGCCCGGCATCCGCGAATCGGCTGGTGCTCCGGCGGCAGCCGTCCCGCCCGGCCGCCGTAACGGCTCGCACCAGGCCTCTTCCGCCGGAACGGGCTCCACCGGGATGAGCCCGTCGACGGACGGGTGCCGGCACTCCCGGCCCGTCGGGCGCCGTGCCCGCCACGGCCGCCGCCGTGCCCGCCCGGCCCCGGCCGACGCACGAGGCCCCGCACGCGGGAGTGAGTCATCCGACCGATGCCCGACGTCGCGGCGGACCCTAGGTTTGTGCCACGGGACCGGCCGGTCGGCGCATCAGTCCGGATCCCGTCGTGCGGGCGCTCCTGGTTGCCCGGAAACGGGCCGCGGCGCGCCGGGGTCCGCCCGTCCGGCCCGGGGGCTCCGCACCGTGACGAGCGTCCGTGCCGCACTGTCGCCACGGCCGGGTCCGACGGCGGGCCGGCACGCAGCGTGACGCCGAAACCCGCGGAACGAGTGGAGACTGCCATGATCACAGCAAACCCCACCGCGGGGAGCGAGCCGCGCGACGACGTCCGCTTCCGCGTCCTCGGCCCGGTACGCGCGTGGCGGGCCGGGGTGGAGTTGCCGCTCGGTCCCCGCCAGCAGCGGCTCGTCCTGGCGGCGCTGCTCGCCCGGGCGGGCCGTTCCGTCTCACTGGCGGAACTGGTGGCCCTTCTCTGGGAGGGGGACCCGCCCCGCAGCGCGGCCAACGCGGTGCACCGGTACGTCGGTGTGCTGCGGCGCCTGCTCGAACCGGGACTGCCGGCCAGGGCGCCTGGGAGGTGGCTCGTGCGGCAGGGCGGCGGCTACCTGATGCGGGTCGGCCCGGACCAACTCGACCTGCTGGCGTTCCGCGCCTCGCTGCGACGGGCCCGGGCCGCGGTCACCGCCGGGAGCGCGCAAGAGGCGGTGAGCTGCTTCGGTGCGGCTCTGGAGCAGTGGCAGGGACGGTGTGCGGCCGATCTGGAGACCGTCGTGGGCGACCACCCGCTGTTCGCCACCCTGGAGTTCGAGTACGTCGCGGCGGTGACGGAGGCCGCGGACGCCGCGCTGTGCAGCGCCGCCCCTCCTTCCGTCCTCCAGGCCGTGCGCCAGGCGGCGCGGCGTCACCCCCTGGACGAGCGACTACAGGCGCGGCTGATGCTCCTGCTCGCCTCGGACGGCAGACAGGCCGAGGCCTTGCTGATGTACCGGCGTGTGAGCACGATGCTGAGGGACGAACTCGGCGTGGAGCCGGGGGCGGAGCTGCGTGCCGCGCACGAGCGCGTCCTGCGCGGCCGGACGGAGGACCCCCGTCCGTCGCCGTCCGTCGCAACGGCCCCCGGCACCGCGGTGGGAACGGGTACGGGTGGCGCCGTACGGCCGGGGCCCGCCCGGGAAGAGGAGCGCCGGACCCCGCCACCGGCGCACCCGGTGCCCGCCCAACTGCCGGCGGACCTGCCCTGTTTCACCGGCCGGGAACATGCCGTGCGGCAGGCGCTGGATCTCGCCGGGGAGACCGGCGGGGCCCTGCCCGTGCTGGCGATCGACGGCATGCCCGGTGTCGGCAAGACCGCGCTGGCGCTGCGCGTGGCCCACCGGGTGGCGCCGCGTTTCCCGGACGGCCAGTTGTTCGCCGATCTCGGGGGCTTCACGTCCGGCAAGGGCCCGTCGGACCCGGGCGCGGTGCTGTACGGGTTCCTGGAGGCACTGGGGCTGCCGCGGTGGCGCATCCCCGAGACGACGGACTCCCGGGCGGCCCTGTTCCGCAGTGTGCTGGCCACCCGCAGGATCCTGGTCGTGCTGGACAACGCTTCCGACGTGGAGCAGGTCCGCCCGCTGCTGCCGGGTGCCTCGCAGTGCATGGTGGTGATCACCAGCCGTCGGCGGCTGAGCGGACTCGCCGCCGCCTTCGGGGCCCGGCTGACCGGTCTGGACGTGCCCTCCACCACGGAGGCGATCGGGTGCTTCCTGCGACGGGCCGGCGTAGGCCGCCCCGACGAGGGCGCCGGCGCGGTCGAGGAGATCGTCGAGCTGTGCGGTCGCCTGCCCCTGGCCCTGAGCATCGTGGCCGCCCGCGTGCTGGGCCGTCCGGACCAGCCGCTGAGCCGGACGGCGGCCGAACTGGCCGCGGCCGGGGAAGGACTCGACGGGTTCAGCGACGACGACCGCGGCAACGACCTGCGTGCCGTCTTCTCCTCGTCGTACCGCACGCTGGGTCCCGACGCGGCGCGGATCTTCCGGCTGCTGCCCGCGTACCGAACGGCCGAGTTCGGCACCGGGGAGCTGGCGGCCGTGGCGGGTCTGCCGCTACAGGCGGCGACCGCGGCGCTGGGGGAGCTCGTACGCTCCGGGCTCCTGACCCCTCTACGGCGTGACCGGTACGGGGCACATCGCCTGGTCCTCGCCTACGCCGCCGAACTCGACCGCGGGGCGCGGCAGCGGCCCGCGGGAGTTCCGCGTGCGACCGCCCGCCGGGCCGCGGAGCACGTGGAGGTGGCGCACCCCGGCGTGGACGACGTGCGCATGATGACGGCCGCGTGAGCCGGCGTCCCGGCTGCCCGGGACGCCGGCCGGCCCGGACCGGCACCCCGGTGGGCGCTCGCGCTGCCGCCGGTGGCGGGTGCCGGGAGTGCCGCCGGTGGCGGCGCGGGAAGCGGGCGCACATCGCCGGCGCCGGGCCTCCGGATACCGGCGGCTGCTCCGCCGGAACCGTGGACGGCGGCCCGCGCCTATGCGGTTGCCGGCCGGAAGGGTCCCGGCGCCGGAGCGGGACCGGACGGCGGCGGGGACGGCTCACGCGCTCGGGCACCCGTGGTCGGGGGGTGCGCAAGCCGCCGGCGTCGGGGGTACGCCGTGCGTGAGCCGCCCGACGCCGGGCCCGGCAAGTGGCCGGGCCGGGGAGTGGCTTCTCGTGCGGCCGGTCAGGCCCATCAGAACAGAAGGCGTCGCCGGCTGTCCAAGACAGATCCGTCATCACTCGATGCCGGTCCGGCATCGCCGGCCACGGTCACCCCTACGGCGGGCGCCGGCGGGCCGACGGCCCGTCCACGGCGCGGTTCGTGACCGTCGGGTGTGCCGCACAGCCGGCGGCTGTCACGGACCGCGCCGCCCGCGGCGGACAGGGCGCCGGGGCCGGCCTCCCACCCGGACGGGCGGCCGCCGTCGGACCGCTCCCGCCGGCCCCTTCACCCGCCGGCAGGAGCGTCGGGGCCGTCCCGCAGCCGAGGTCGCCCCGCAGCCGAGGCGGTCGCCCGGCCCTGCCGCAGGGCGCCGCGGGCGGGCCCGGGGGCCTCAGGGCATCGAGACCTTCACCTCGCCCGTCCGCGGGTGTCCCGGGCACACCTCGCAGGCCGCCTTCTCAGGCCGGCGTCTCGGCGGCCGTCGCCGCGAGGAAGGGCAGGTCCTCCGGCAGCAGCCGGGTGAGCGTGATCATGTCCGGGTTCGCCACACCGCCCAGCCGTCCCGCCTGACGCGTCATCATCTGCTCGACCAGCTGCCGGGCCAGACGGGCGTTGCCGAAGGACCGCGAGCGCGGCAGGGCGTCCAGATGGACCCGCAGCGCCTCCAGCGTCTCCGGGGCGCACTCGTACCCGGCCGTGCCGGCCTGCTCCTGGACTATGGCGAGCAGCTCGTCCGTGGAGTAGTTCTCGAACTCGATCCTGCGGGTGAAGCGAGAGGCCAGTCCGGGGTTGGACTCCAGGAAGCGGCCCATCTCGTCGGGGTAGCCGGCGACGATGACGACCACTTCGTCCCGGTGGTCCTCCATCAGCTTCAGCAGCGTGTCCACCGCCTCCCGGCCGAAGTCCTGCGGCGAGTTCTCCGGTGTCAGGGTGTACGCCTCGTCGATGAACAGCACGCCGCCGAGGGCTCGTTGGAACGCCTCGGTGGTCAGCTGGGCGGTGTGGCCGATGTAGCGGCCCACGAGGTCGGCCCGCGCCACCTCGACGAGCTGGCCGCGCGGCAGGACACCGAAGGAGCGCAGCAGGTCGGCGTAGAGGCGGGCGACGGTCGTCTTGCCGGTGCCGGGCGGCCCGGAGAAGATCAGGTGGTGGCTGATACGGGGGGTGGGCAGCCCGACCGCGGCCCGCTGCCGGTAGGCGGACAGCAGGTCGACGATGCCGCCCACCTCGCGCTTGACGGCCTCCAGACCGGTCATGGCGCGGATCACCGCGAGAACGTCGCTCTCACCGGGCCCACTGGTGCCGGAGCGGATCTGTGCCGCCTCCTCGTCCCCCACGTCCTCGGGCAGCATCAGGGTGAGGTCCGACTCGCCGGCGTCCGGCAGGGACGCCAGCCGGAGCGACTGGCGGTCCACCATCTCCTCGAACACCTTGCGTGCGGCCCGGCCGTTGCCGAAGGTCGCGTCCCGGCGCATGCCGGAGAAGTGCACGTGCAGCGCCTGCCGGGTCTCCGGGGCGAGCCGGTAGCTGTGGCTCGTGCACATGTTCTCCGTGATGGTGACGAGTTCGTCCACGGAGTAGTTGTCGAACTCGATGGTCCGGGTGAACCGGGACGCCAGACCGGGGTTGGCGGAGAGGAAGTCCTCCATCTCCTTGGAGTAGCCGGCGACGATGACCACCGCCTCGTCCCGGTGGTCCTCGATCAGCTTGACCAGGGTGTCGATGGCCTCCTGCCCGAAGTCGACACCCGAGCCCTTGCTGTCCGACAGCAGGGTGTACGCCTCGTCGATGAAGAGCACGCCGCCCAGCGCCTTGCGGAAGGCCTCGGTGGTCTTGATGGCGGTGCCGCCGATGACCTGCGCGACGAGGTCCGACCGGGACACCTCGACGAGGTGCCCGGACGGCAGCATGTCGAGGCCGGCGAGGATCGAACCGTACAGCCGGGCCACCGTGGTCTTGCCGGTACCGGGCGGGCCCGCGAAGACCAGGTGCCGGCTCATCGGCGGTGCGGGAATGCCCAGCTGGGCGCGGCGCTGGGTCAGCCGGCCGAGGCTGACCAGCATGTTCACCTGCTGTTTGACCCCCGACAGACCGACCAGGGCGTCCAGCTCGGCGAACGGGCCCTCCGCCGGGGGCCCGCTCTGCGGTGCCGTGGCCGGATTTCCCCCCGCCGTCTCGCCGCCGCCCGCGGCCGGTTCCGCCGGTCGCCAGTCGTCCGGCAGGCCGTTGTCCGAACTGTCCAGACGCTCCACCGTCAGCGCCGGGCCCGGCCTGGTGTGCCGCAGTCCGGCACCCTGGTTGGAGTGCACCGTGCAGCCGGTGACCGTGATGGGCGCGGTGCCGTCCAGGCGGATGCCGTCACCGGTGTTGCCGGTGAGCACGCAGTCGGTGAGGGAGCCCTTGCCGCCGGCCGACACCAGGACACCGTGCGCGCGGGCGCCGCTGACCCGTACGCGCGTCAGGGAGACGTCGCCGCCGTTGTCCACCGCGATTCCCGAACCGGCACTGCCGGTCACGTCGCAGTCGCGCAGGGAGGCGTTGCCGCCCTGCGCCACGGACACCCCCGCCTTGCCGGCCGTCTTGAAGGAAGAGCCGCCGAACTGCGGGTGCCCGCCCGGCTCCACCCGTACGGACGGCCCCGTGCTCTCCTGGACCTCGCAGTTCTCGAAGCGGCCCTTGCCGCGGTCACCGACGACGATGCCGGCGTCGCGGGCGGCCGTCACCCGTACCCGTCGCAGCACGGGGCGTGCCCCGGACCGCAGGACGACACCCGGACCGTGCGTGCCCGACACGTGCGCGCCCTCGATCTCCCCCTCGGCTTCGTCGGTCAGCAGGAAACCGGACTCGCCGCCGCCCTCGACCTCGGTGTTCAGCAGGTGGGGCGCGCTGGACTGCCCGATGTGCACGGCCGCCTGCGCGGCTTCGGCGAAGACGCAGTCGGCGTAACGGCCCCGGGCACGTTCGGTCAGGAACAGCCCGCTGCCGCCGGTGCGGATGGTCGAGCAGCGCGACAGCTGCGGGTCCGAGCGGTTGGCCACGGCGAAACCGTGTCCCGTCGTGTCGTGCACCCGTACGCCGGTCAGCTCGGTCCGTGCGGCACTCGCCAGGTAGACGCCGAGCGCGCAGTCGTGCACGGTCGTGCGGGTCACACCGACACCGGTGGAGTCCTCCAGGGCGATGGCGGGCCGGTCGGTGGAGGAGATGTCGCACCCTTCCAGCCGGCCCACGGAGCGGCCGTTGGCCAGGACCCCGTTGCCGCGGGCGTCGCGCAGGGTGCAGCCCCGTACGACGATGCGCCCGTCCTCGCTGATCACGATGGCGGAGGTGCCCATGTGCTCCAGGGTGCAGTCCTCCAGGACGCTGCCCACCGCCGAGGTCTCCACCACGCCCGCGCCGTCCGGGTTGGTGACCCGGCAGTTGCGCATCGCCAGGGACCCCGTGCCCCGGCTGAGCAGTGCCGTCCAGCCGGACCCGACGACCTCGCAGCCGTCCAGGGCCACCTGCCCGCGGACCGCGTCGACCACCGGGAGGTCGTCCTCGTTGCCGCGCAGCACCAGGTCGGTCAGGAGGACGGCGTCCGCGGCCAGGGTCACCGCCGTGCCGTTGCGGGGCGCCAGTTCCACCGACCCCCTCGGACCGTCGGCCACGATCGTGACCTGCGCGCGGATGGTGAGATTCTCGGCGTACACGCCGGGTCGGAGCCGGATGACCGTGCCCGCGCGGGCACGTGACAGGGCGGCAGCGATGGTCGAGTGGTCACCGGCGCCGTCCTGGCTCACGGTCAGTGTCGTGCGTGCCACGGCCGATCCTCCTCAGTGTGCAGCCGCAGGTCGTTCCGGCTCCGGCTGCCGGCCGGCAACCGGACCGATGCGGTGGTGCGTGTCCGGACTCCCGCATCACCGCCGGGCCGCCCTGGGCGGCCGAGTTGCGCGCGGCAGTTCGGGTGGTGCACCTCTGAGGGTATCCAAGGAACACGTGTGGCCACGAGCTTACCTGCACGAGGGGCCGACAGAATGTCCTCGTCGTACGTATCTGCTGCACATGTTGCACCGGATACACCACACATGTGCGGTTGGCGCCGTGGCCGGGCGGGTGCGCGTGCGGGTGGCAGGAGACCTCCGCGGCGCCGGGCGGAGGGCCCGCCGCGCAGTCGCTCACGACGTGACGGGCCCTCGGACGGCGACGGGCGCCGTGTCAGGTGACGGAGGTGCCGGGGAAGATGTGCTCGGCGGACTGGAAGAGGATCGTGGGGTTGATCCGGGCGAGGTGCCGCGCCGTCATCAGGTCGGCGAACTCCTTGGCGTCCCGTGCCACCGCGCTGAGTTCTTCGACGTCCCGGAGGTACCGGCGGGTCTCGTCGAGGTGGCGGGGGTCGTCATCGCTTCCGGGGGCCTTGTGCCCGGCGACGACGGCCTGCGGACGCAGCGCCGCGATCTTGTCGATGGCCGTGACCCAGTCCCGGCGGCGCTGGGCATCGCCCCCGGCCAGGGCGAGGTGGACGCTGTTGTAGACGATGTCGCCCGCAACCGCGAGACCGAGGTCGGGGACGTGGACGAAGGTGGTGTCCTGGGTGTCGCTGTCGCCTGCCTCCACGAAGCGGACTTCATGGCCTTCGAGGTCGAAGGTGTAGTCGTCGATCGCCGTCGGCACGAGGATGTCCTTGACGAGCTGGCCGGGGAACTGGCCTTTCCAGTAGTCCATGAGGCTGGTCGCATGGTACTGGGCGAGCGCCACGGTCCCCTTGGTGCCCAGGATCCGCGCATCGGGGAACCGCTTGGCCACCTCCGCGAAGCCGAACCAGTGGTCGCCGTGGCCATGGGTGGCGTACATGGCGAGCAGGTTCTTGCCGGACGCTGCCACCCAGTCGGCGACCTCGCGGGCCCGCTCCTCGGTGTGCGGAGCGTCGATCAGGATGGCGTCGCGCTCGCCGTGGATGAGGGTGGAGGAGATCGGGGACCAGGCCGGGACCGGCCGTACGGAGGTGCCGTCGGGCAGCACCGCCGGCGGGGGGAGGGTCACCAGGACGTCATAGCCGAGAGTCATCACTTCACCGCCCCTGCCGCGTCGTGCCGGTCGCCTGGAACCCACCGCAACGGTATGTCGACGTCGTATCGTTCATGGGTCCACGGTCCGGCCTGACGGAACGTCACGCAACGGAGCGACGGCCAAGTAGCGCCAGGACTCTGCCAATCGGGGCCGGCGTGCTATGCGGATGCCTCGGCACGGACCGACCGGGCGGTCGCGGCGGCGGCCCGGAAGGTGCGGCGGTAGGCGAGCGGGGAGACGCCGAGTTCGGCGCCCATGTGCTGGCGCAGTGAGGCCGAGGTGGCGAAGCCTACGTCGGTGGCGATCCGGTCGATGCCGAGGTCGCTTGATTCCAGCAGGTGGCGGGCACGGTCGAGGCGCTGCTTGATGATCCATTGACGGGGTGGCAGGCCGGTCTCCTCGCGGAAGCGGCGGGCGAAGGTGCGCAGGCTCATGTGGGCGTGTTCGGCCAGTCGCGGGACGGTGAGCGCCTCGTCGAGGTGCTCCAGGGCCCACTGGCGGGTGGCGGCCGTGGAGGAGGCCGGGTCGTCGGGGACGGGCCGGTCGATGTACTGGGCCTGCCCGCCGTCGCGGAAGGGCGGTACGACGCAACGGCGGGCCGCGCGGTTGGCGAGTTCGCTGCCGTGGTCGGTGCGGATGAGGTGCAGGCACAGGTCGACGCCGGAGGCGGCACCGGCGGAGGTGAGGACGGTGCCGTCGTCGACGAACAGGACGCCCTCGTCGAGGCGGATGTGCGGGTACCAGCGGCGGAAGTAGGCAGCGCATTCCCAGTGGGTGGTGGCGGGGCGTCCGTCGAGCAGGCCAGCGGCGGCGAGGATGAACCCGCCGGTGCAGATCGAGGCGATGCGGGTGCCGGGGCGGATCCGGGTGAGCGCGGCCGCGACGGGCGCGGGCAGGTCGCGGGTCAGACGCGTGGGCTCGATCGGGGTGACGATGACGGTGTCGGCCTGCTCCAGGATGTCCGGCCCGTGCTCGGGCATGACGGTGAAGCCCGCGTTGGTGGCGACCTGACCGCCGTCCGCCGAACAGACGCGGACGTCGTAGCGGCCTTCGGCGGCACCCAGGATCCGGGCCGGGATGCCCAGTTCGAAGGGGTAGACCCCGTCCAGGGCGAGGACGGCTACGTGGTGCGGAGCGCACCCGGAATCGTTCATGGCAGAATTCTATCGACTATTGACCTGTCGGCCATTGCCGGTGATCGTCGATGGGCAGACGGTGGAGGGCATGAACGACACGATGCTCACCATCAGCCAGGACGAGTTCGGCGGCCCCGAGGTCCTGAAGCCCGTCACCGTTCCCGTTCCGGAGCCCGGCCTGGGCGAGATCCTGATCAGGGTGCACGCGGCGGGTGTGAACCCGGTCGACACCTACAACCGCGAGGCCGGCGCGCTCATCGGCGAACCGCCGTTCGTGCTCGGCTGGGACGTCTCCGGAACCGTCGAGGCCGTCGGTGCCGGCGTCACCCTGTACGGGGTGGGCGACGAGGTGTTCGGGATGCTGCCCTTCCCGCACGGCCACGGTGCCTTCGCCCAGTACGTCGTCGCGCCGACCCGCGCCTTCGTGCCCAAGCCGGAGAATCTCGGCCATGTGCAGGCCGCGGCCCTGCCGCTCGCCGGGCTGACCGCCTGGCAGGCCCTGGTGGAGACCGCCCGTATCGGCAAGGACAGCCGCGTCCTGATCAACGGCGCGGCCGGCGGCGTCGGCCACCTGGCCGTCCAGATCGCCAAGGCACACGGCGCGCATGTGGTCGCCGTGGCCTCCGCCCGCAACGCCGACTTCGTACGCTCGCTGGGCGCCGATGACGTGATCGACTACACCACCACCGACTTCACGCGGACCGTCCGTGACCTGGACGCGGTACTGGAGGCCGTCGGGGGCGACTACCTCGTGCGCGCTCTCGACTGCCTCAAGCCCGGCGGCATCATCGTCACGACCCTGCCGCACACCCTCGCCGACGCACTGCCGGAGGCGGCCCGCCGAGGCGTCCGCGCCGCCGGACTGTTCGTCGAGGCCGACCGGATCGGCATGAGCGCCCTGGCCGAGCTGGCCGCGTCCGGGCGGCTGGTCCCCACGGTCGACGCCACCTACCCGTTGGAGCAGGCCGGTGCCGCGCAGGCCGCCAGGACGGGCCGCGGCAAGACGGTCGTCACCGTCGCCTGACGCCTCTGTCCGTCCCGCGCGGGAGGCGGCACGGACGGTGCCGCACTCCTCGAACACGCCGTGCCCGGGAAGGAGCGGTGACACCCGGCCGGGCAGAGCCGGCCGGGTGTCGTCCTCCGGCGCCCACGCGGGCCCCCCGTCCGCGAGAGCCGCGGACGGGGGGCCCGCCTGGTGCGGAGCGACGCCCCGTTCCGGGGTCAGTGCTGCGTACCGGCCGACCACAGGACGGCGCCGCCGGCCGACTCGATGACGACGTTGCCGTCGGCCTGTATCACCAACTGCGCGCCGGGGTTGCCGGCGGTGCCGGACGACCACGCCGTACCGTCCGCCTCGGTGTAGACGACGAAATGACCGTCGTCCTGGAAGACGGCCTTGTGCCCGGTGCCCTCGGTGTGCGAGGACCACCGGACCGTCCCGTTCTCGTCGGTGATGACGAGGTTGCCGTCCGTCCGCATGGTGATCTTCATGCGGTCCGACGCCACGCTCTCCCCGGGGCCGAGGACGGTGGTGGCACTCACCACGCGCGTGCTCCACTCCCGCTTGACGGTCGCGGGCGCGGCGGCGGCCGCGGTCGCGGGCGTGGTCCTGGCGGCGGCCCGCACCGGCGTCGCGGCGGAGCCGGCCGTGCTGGTCCCGGCCCTGGCGGCCCTGGCCGTAGTCGTCCCGGCCGTAGTCGTCCCGGCCGTGGTGGTCCCGGCCGTGGTGGTTCCGGTCCTGGCGGGCGTGGCCCTGGTCGTCGTGGCGCCGGTCGCCCTGGCCGTCGTCGTCGCCGGCTTGCTCGCCGCCGGAACCGTGGCCGTAACCGAGGCCGCGGAGGGCTTCGGCTTCCCGGCACGCCGCGTAGCCGGTGCCGACGCGTCCTTCCCGGCGCCGGTCAGGAGGCCGAGCCCGGCACCGGAGGGCCGGGACGCGGGGGCCGCGGCCGTGCCGGACGACGGACGCGGCAGACCGGCCAGGGTGCCGGGCCGCCCGTCGTGCCCCTCGTGCGTGCCGTGCCCGCCGTGCGTGCCGTGCCCGCCGTGCGTGCCGTGCGTGCCCGAGGCGGCGGGGGTGGGGCGGGGTGCGGCGCCCTCGGAGGTTTCGTGCTCGATCCTGGGCCCGGCCGTCTTCGGCGGAGCGTGGACGGCACCGTGAGTGTCGTCCCCCTCCGCGGCAGGCGAGGGCGCCACCTGGGGGAGTACCGGGCCGGCGGTGCCCTGTGCGGGGTCCCGCAGCGGCACGAGGCCCGGCGTTCCGTCGGTGACGGTCGCCGCCCCGTCGCCGGCCGCGCCCTGAGTCTCGGAGGCGACGGGGACCTGCTTCCCGAGACCCTCGTAGGAGGTCCGGCCGCCGTGATGCGAGATCAGCGGTACCGACGCCAGGACGGCACCGGCGAAGGCGGCGGCCATCAGGAACGGCTTGCCGGTGCGGTGGGCGGCGGCCGCGCGGCCCGCGCGAGGGCCGGTGGCGCGTCCGTGAGCGCCGGCCGTGCCGCCCAGGCCCTGCTCGGCCGTGGCTTCCGGCTCCTCGTCACCGGGTGTGGCGGCCGCGGCACGGGCGGCGGGCGCGGCCCGGCCGGAGCCGGTGGACGCGTGGTCCGCCTGCCGTCCGCGTGCGTCGGCACCGGCGGTGGGGCCGGATGCGGCGGGAACCACCGCGGACAGGGACCGGGACGTGCCCGGGTCGCCGCCGGAGACGGTCCCGGGCCGGGCCGGTGCGCTCTGCGGGAGGGGCGGGTGTGCGGCGATGCCGTCCGTGGACGGCAGGGCCACGGCGCGCCGGATCCCGCGCGCGTCGGCTGTCGCCGCGGACGGCGGGGCGCCGGAGGACGCCGGGTACGTCGATGACATCCGTGCTCCTTCGAAGGGGGTTCGGGGCAGACCGTCCGCACCTGGCCGTCGGCGCGGTGGGGACGGGGTTCGGGAAAGGGTCACCGGCCGGGGGCGGCGGGCGAGGCGTCCGGCATGATTCCCAGGACGCCGCGTCGTCCCGCGGGCCAGTCCGGGCCGCCGTCCGGCCCGGCGGGCTCGTCGGCCAGGGCGCGCAGACGCTCCAGCACCGGGACGTCCGCCGTGCCGAGCATGCCGGGGGCGGTCGGCGGGGCGCCTGGGGGAATCTCCCGCAGGACCACCACGCTCACTTCGCCGCGGCTGCGGACCTCCAGGACCCGGAACCGGGTGCCCGGACCGAAGACCACGTCGGTCGACGCGGCCGGGCCGGCTTCCACCAGCGATCCGACCCTGCGCCCGGTCGAGGACCAGATCAGGTAGTGGTCGTCCGCCAGCGTGGGGTACCAGGGCTCGTCCACCGCGCGGGCGATCACTGGAACGGCGGCGCCGACCTCCTCACCGGGCAGCAGCATCGCGGTGCTGTCGTCGAAGACGCCGGCGGTCAGCACGGTCGCGCCCCGGTAGGAGGGGAGCCTGCGCAGTCCCGAGGCCAGACAGGCCAGGTAGGCCACCGCGTCGGGATCCCGGCGGTCCAGCGCTGCCGCGAGTTCCCGTTCGCCGAGGCGTCCCTCGCCGGCGCCGAGGTAGGCGTACAGGGCCGCCAGATCGTCGAGCGGTTCGCCGTCCTCGCCGCCGGCCGGGCGCAGGCCCGGCAGTGCGGTGAGGGTCCGCTGGGCAGCGCTGGCGTGGCGCTCCCAGTCCGCGCCCACGTAGGAACGCAGGCACTGCCGCTCGGCGGCGCTGCTGCGGTGGCTGGGCAGTACGGGCACGTAGGTCACCTCGCGCAGAACGGCCTGCCCGGGCGCCTCGGAGACGCTGCCGGGCGCCTCGGACGGCGCGGTCGGCGCTTCCTCCGGGGCGGTTCCCGGGGTCCGCGGGACCGTGCCGCCGGGGGACCGGGAGGCACCGCCCGGCTCGAGGCCGGCGGAGGCGGTGAACAGGGGGGTGAAGGGCTCCGGCTCCGGCAGCGGCCCGGTGGGCTGCGGTGCGGAAGGCGGGAAGAAGGGGGCGGGCGGCGGCCACGCGGCCACGGGCTCCGCCGGCCCGGCGCCCTGCTGGGAACCGGCCGGGCCGTGGCCGGGAGTCTCCGGTCCCGGGCTCACCCGTACGTCGCCCGTGTCACCGTCGGTGGGGTGCGTGGTCCGTGGGGTGGTCGTGGTCGGCACGCCGGGGGTGGGGTCCGGATGGGCTCGCAGGTCGCCAGCGTCATCGTCGGTGCCCCGTGCGGCGAAGGGCTCGGCTGCGTCGCCCGTGTCACCGTTGGTGGCCCGTGCGGCGAAGGGCTCGGCCGGTAGGGCCGCCTGGGACGGAGGGTGTTCTTCCCGAGCCGGCCGGTCCGCGGTGTGCGGGTCGCCGCCGGAGGGGTGCGGCACGGGGGGACCGGCCGTGGCCCGGGCCGGCACCGCCTCGCCGCCGCCCGGACGGGCGGTGCCGCCCGGGTACGGGTCGAGGAGCGGCGAGGACGCCGGCGCCTGAGGCGTGGCGGCGGGCGCCGCCGACGCGGTGGCGTGCCGCGCCTCGGGGAGGTGCGTCGACCGCGGCGCGTCCGGCTCGGAGGCGCCGGCTCCCGGGACGCCGATTCCTGGGGCGCCGGCTCCCGGGGCGCCGCTCAGCGAGTACTCGGCCGGACCGGCCCCGCCCGTGGTGGTGACGTACTGGACGGGCGGTGCGATCGGCGGGGCCTCCGGCACGGGTGACTCGGCCGGCGGGCCGGAGACCGGCACGGCGGGCTGCCGGGGGTGGTCCGCGAGAGGGGCCCGCAGCACATGGGCGGTGTCCGCACCCGCGCCGGACCAGCCTCTGGGCGCGAGGACCATGCCGTGCCGTACGGCCAGGCGCCGCAGGGTGCGCTGGCCGGTGGCCCCGGTGTTGCCGTGCACCTGGATCAGGGCCCGTTCCCGTACCTCGTCCTCCAGGGACGCGAACAACCGGTCGAGCGACGGCCAGAGCGAGTCGTCGATGGCCCGGCCGGGCACGCCGAGGCCGATGGCCACCACGTCGCCGTCGGCCGGCCCGGCGGCGGTCAGGGGCGGCCGGTCGCCGTGGCGCCCCACCCACAGGCCCGACCAGGTCAGTGTGGTCTGCCAGCGGTCGTCGAGGAGGAAGACGCCGGGCTCGGGACCCTCCCTCAGCCAGGCCGCGGGGGAGCGCAGGCCGCCCATGCGCGGCTCCGGCGTCCGGTCGGCTCCGGCCGGGAAGCAGGTGACGCTCTCGACGTAGGGCTCCCAGGCCGGGCTGCCGTCCGGGCCGACGATCACGGTGCGCGCGTCGCCGTCCAGCGGGTCCGCGGTCAGCAGCAGCGGCAGGCCGCTGGTGACGTCGACCTCCAGCCCCAGTGTGTCCGCGGTTTCCTGGCCGAGGGCGAGCAGATCGCGTCCGTCCGCCGGGGCGAGCCGCACGCTCGTACGTGCGCGGCTCCGCATCGCCGCGAGGACATCGGCGATGGCGTCGGCGCTCACTTCGGGCGCGTCGGGCGCGTCGGGCGCCCCCACGAGCAGCAGGGGCCTGCCGGGATCGACCGGGACGGCGAAGCCGAGCGACTCGGGGCCGCCGGACGGCGCCGACGCCGGGCGGACCAGCAGCCCCGCGGGCACCTGCTGTACGACGTGGTCCTCGGCCACGACGGCCGGCACCCGTGCGAGGTGGCTCTCCCAGTCGGGGCGCGGAAGGCGCGCGCCGATCCGGCGGGGCACCGCACCGGGGGTGAAGAGCCACCAGCCGCCGGGCGAGGTGCTGCCGTCGGGGGAGAACAGCGAACCCCCCGGCACGATGAGCGCGGGTCCGCTCGGCGCGATCACTTCCAGGCCCCAGTCCTCGCACAGCCGCCGGGCCGGCGAGGGCGCCGCCCGGCGATCGAGGGCGCCCTGGGACATCACCAGCCGCAGCAGCCGTACGCCCCTCGCCCGCAGTCCGCCGACCAGGGGGGCGAGAGCGCGGGCGAAGGCGTCCAGTTCCTCGTCCGCGGGCAGGGCGCCGACGAGTACGGTGGCCTGCCCGGGAGCATCGTGCAGGGCTTCGGCGGCCTGGGCGAGCGCCGGCGGGAGGTCCTCCTCGCGGTGCACCAGGTGGACGCCCTTCACGCCGGTCACCGTGAAGGCGGCGGCCTGCGCGCCGGCGGGGGCGTCCGGGTTCTTCTCCTGCGCCCTGTTGACCCGCCGGACCATCAGGCGGTCCGCGTCGACGGAGCTGCGGGGTGCGAGTGACGCGGTCGTGTGCCGCGAAGCGTGAACCGGTGTGCTCGGCCGAACGAAACGGTCATGGTCGGCTCAACTCGCCTTCATCCGCAGGTGCTCCGTGCCAGTGCGCCCGTGGTCGGCGGGCGTGTCGCGCGGCGGGTACACGCCCGCCGTCTTGGGACGGACCGGCGCTGGGAGGACGGGGAAGGTGTCGCCCAGCGCCGGATACTACAGTCGCATGGCCACACCCGCGTCTTCGCACAGTGGCACATGTGCTTGTACAAACCTAACAGGTGGCCGGTAGTGAAACCGCCGTCCACGCCAGGGCTTTACCGAACCGACACGCCCAACTCGGGCGTCCGGAGCGCGCGGTGGCACGGGTACGTATGCGCTTCCGGGTCCGGGGCCTGTCGCGGCTCATACGACACGTGTGCAGTGTCGGCGCTGAGAGCGTGGCTCTGCCGGACGGGGGCTTGCCGCACACTCGCCCCACCGCTCCCGAACGGGTCCGCGTGAGCTGGTGCCCGGAACGCCGCGGACCACGGTGCACCGGCGCCGAGCGACCGGTGACGGCGCCGCCCCGGCGATGCACGCGGCGCATCGACCGATGCCGAACCCGTCTTGGACGTCGGACGACCTGGCTGATGGGATGGGCGGACGGCAGGTCTCCGTGCCGCCTCCCGGGGAGGAGGCGAGCTCGTGAGGAGCCGTCCTCCGCCCGGACCGTGCGCGCACCCGGGCCGGCGCCGGCAGTGACGGCGGCGCGGAAACCCGAACCGGACGGCTCCCGTCAGCCGTACCGCCGGTTGCCCTTCGGCCCGAGACGGTCGACCTCCGACCCGCCTGCCGCTTTCACGCAGGAGAAGACGAGCATGAAGATGAACCCGGCTCCGAAGGCGTCGCCTTCGTCCCCGTCCCTCGCTCAACAGCTCTACGTACAGGGTTTGATGGCGCAGTACCGAACCGCTCTGGTTTCCTACGCCGAGCGGATGCTGCTGGACCGTCACCTGGCCGAGGACATCGTGCAGGAGGCCTTCATCCGGGCGTGGCGCCATGCCGAGAGGCTGCGCACGGGTGACGGTTCCGTGCGCAACTGGCTGCTGAAGGTGACGCGCAACCTGGTCATCGACCGTACGCGCAGTGCGGCCGTCCGGTACGAGAGCGTCATGGAGGAGTTCCGGGACCTCCCGGAGCCCGACCCCACCGACGAGGTACTGGCGTCCCAGGAGGCCCTCACGCTGCTGCGTGGCCTGTCCAGCGAACACCGTGAAGTGCTTGTCCACGTGTGTCTATACGGCTTCACGCTGCGTGAGACGGCCCACCGGCTGGGCATACCGATGGGTACGGTGAAATCGCGTCAGCACTACGCCCTGAACATCCTGCGGCGCCGTGTCGGCCTGCTGCCCGCCCATCAGCCGCCGGCCCAGGCCGCGACGGGCTGAGCGGAGTCCGAAGGCCCCGGCGGACGGCGTCCCCGTCGGTGCGCGCATGTCCCTCCTCTTGATGCCGTGGTGGCTGGTTCGCCTTACTGGATACACGACGAGGGACGATGAACGGTTCACACGCTGTGTGACGGCACCCCATGGCCCCGGTGGCACCACCCCCGGGTCGTTCGTTCCCGTTCGTGACGGCAGGGGGCACGTCACGCGGCCCACGGGCCGGCGGCCCTCTCCCGGGACCGCGGCCCTCTCCCGGGACCGCGGAAGACGGCACCGAGCTGTCAGCCACCGGTCGACGACAGGACCGGGGACCAGATGTCCGGGTGGATACGCGTCAGGTGCACGGCGGCGGACCGGCAGGCCGCGACGAAAGCGGAGACGGCCGCCGATCGGTCCTCCTGCCGCCACATGACGCTCATCCGTACGGACAGCTCCGGCAGACGCACGAAGGCCAGCCGGGAGGAAACGCCCAGGCTCTGGGACGCCGGCACAGCCGAGCTGCCCAGCCCACCGGCCACCAGGTCCAGTACGGCGGCCGGCGCGGTGGGCACCGGATTGAGTTCCGTACCGGCCGCGTTCGCCGTGGCGCTGAGGACGGACCAGCAGTGCTGCCGCTCCCGCACGGGGAAGAGCAACGCAGTCTCCGCCAGGGCCGACCAGGGCATCAGGGCCTCGCCCGCCAGCGGGTGACCGGCGTCGACCACTCCCATCACCGGCTCCTCCACCAGCGGTTGGGCCGCCAGACCGGCCGGCGCGGGCTGACCCCAGGTGAGCACCGCGTCCACCCGGTGCTGCGCCAGGGCTCCGGCCTGTTCCTCGTCGCTCAGGTCCAGGACGGCGATCCGGGCGTGTCGCCGCGTGATCTGGAACCGGCGGATCGCTTCGGCGAGCAGCCCGCCGGCGGCGCTCGGCAGCGGGGCCGCGACGGTCAGGGCCGACCGGGCCGTGTCCGTGTAGGCGCGTGCGATCCGCAGCAGACGGCTCTGCTGGGCCAGCATGCTCTCGGCGTCCGGAAGGACGAGACGACCGGCCTCGGTCAGCGTCACACCGTGCGGGGACCGGTGGAACAGCTGTATGCCCAGGGCGCGTTCGAGCTGCTGCACATGCCGGCTCAGCGAGGGCTGTCCCATGGAGAGACGGGCCGCGGCCCGCCCGAAGTGACGTTCCTGCGCCACCGCCAGGAAGGCCCGCAGCCAGCGCGGGTCCACATCCGGGCCCGGTCGTGGGTCACCGGCGGCGGTCATCGGCGCGGTGTCCGGACGGCTGCCGGCGTGCCCGGGGAGTTCGGGCGTCCACCGCGGTCACGGAGACGACGCCCGAAGGCGCCCAGGGGCGCCCCGCTCGCGCGGTGACCGTCGTGCGGCCGCACCGACGGGACAGGGTGCACCCGCGCGGGGAATGCTGTCATGTACGAGTCCTTGTGTGTGCCAGGGCGTGTGTCGCCGGGACGTTGTCGTTTCCGGGAGGGGGCAGATGACCGGGGCCGGCGGCCGTCCGGCCACCACGGCGTGGGGGACGGCGGGCCGAGGCGTGTCACCTTCTGGACCGGGCCGGGCATGGAATGACCACATGCTGGGCGGACGGGTGGCAGCGGCGGTCGGCGTCCTGGACGAGGGGCGGGTCGGCGACCGGCAGGGCCAGGTCCATGACGTCGCCGTCGACACGCAGGGTACGGGACCCCAGGGTGCGGCAGATACCGCGCATCCGGTGGTTGGACAACTCGGTGATCACCAGGACGGTGTGCAGACCGAGGCTCTGCGCCTGGACCAGGGCATGCCGTACCAGAGCCGTCCCCAGCCCCATGTTCTGCCAGGCGTCCTCCACCAGGATGCCCAGTTCGCCCACGCCGGCCGTGGCCGTGAACAGCAGATGGGACACGGCGACGACGTGTGACGGGGAGTGACGGGCGTGGGCGATCCGGCTCAGGCCGCGACCGGGGTCGACGAGGTGGGCCCACTCGGCGAAGGTCAGGTCGCGTCGGGCGCTCTGGTAGCGGCTGTAGCGCGATTGCGGACTGGAGCGCGCGTGCATCGCACTGACGAGCGCGTGGTCGTCCGGCGTGGCGGCACGGGTGGTGGTCTGCGCACCACCACGCGTCGTGATCGTGTGGCAGCCGGCAGGGACTGCACCGGCAGCCGGTGCGGGAGTCGACACGGTGGGTGGCTCCTGTCGTTCGTCGCACCCCGTTGGCAGCGGCCTGCGCGGCACTGTGGGGCGCACGGGTGGATGCCGGGGCAATCGGGCGGGAAACGGGGGATTCGGTCGTCCGGCACGGACCTGGGCGTGCACTCCCGGGTGTCGTGTGCCGCGAGGGTGGCGGGCACGGCGGGTTTCCCGCGTGCCGGGCCGGGACGCCCGTGCACCCCCAGCCTAGCGGTCGCGGGACACACGTGTTTTCCGGGAGGCCACGGTCGTCCATCGTGCACTGGCGGTGCTCGGTCGGGCCGCTCGGCGAGCCGGGCGTTCCACCTGGTCTACAACTGCCCGCTGCGGATGGCCCAAGCCACCGCCTGGGTGCGATTGCGCAGGTTCAGCCGCGTGATCATCTCGTGCAGGATGTTCTTGATGGTCCGCTCGGAGTAGTTGAGGTGGGACGCGACCTCCGCCGTGCTCAGGCCCTCGGCCACCAGTTGCAGCACGTTGACCTCCCGCGGGTTCAGCTCGGGAGCGCGTGAGCGCTGCGCTTCCAGGACCTGGAGTCTGTCGAGCACGGTGCGCGTCATGGCGGCGGGCATGGGGGACCGTCCGAGCAGGGCGTCCCGGGCGGCCGCCACCAGGTCGGCGAAGCCGACCTCCGCGCGCAGCAGTACACCGACCACGCCGAGCGAGACGGAGCGGACCAGGTTCCGCTCGCTGACCGTGTCCGCCACGAGCAGGACGGGAAGCCGACGGCCGCCCGGGCTGCCGGCAGCCTCCTTTATGACCCGCAGGGTGTCCCCGGTGACGTCGTGTGCCAGCACCAGGGCGATCTGGGCTCCCTGCCGCTCGCCCCAGGGCAGCACGCGCACACCTTCCATGGCCTTCAGACATACCTGCGCACCCTCCTCCGTGAGCGCGTCACTGGCCGTCAGCGTGAGGGTGACGGGGAGCGCCCGGGTCGGCGGGCCGCTCACCCGGGTCCCGGAGTGCGCTGCGGGCATGGTGGCTCCCGATGTCAGGCGGGGCCATCCGCCCGCGAGGATGTCCGCTGCTTCCGGGGCCTGCGCGAAGTAGCCCTGCATGAGCCATCACCGAGTTCCTGCTGTGCGCCGTCGAAGCCCCACCCAAGCGGTCCGCGGACGCATGGCGGGGACGTGTGGTACGGAGGGAGGCCGCTCGCCGGGCGAGCGACGCCGGTCCGAGGTCTGCCCGCGCGCGATGACCGGAGCCGGCCGCGCAGCAGGATACCGCGTGTGCCGGAACGGACGACTCCAACGGTCCGGTAGGGCCTGCCTGTCGAGTAGGGTATGCACGCCGTGCCTTCCGCCGCTGACCGGCCTGGTGGAGGCGGCCGGTGTTCGTCATCGTGCCGGGCCGCAAAGATACGTCACACGTGTGAGTCACGAGGCCGCCGCGGCCCGCGCATCGGGACGGCACAAGGCTAGGGCGTGTCTGACAATTCGCGTCGTCGCCCGAAGGGCGGCCGCGCGGCGTCAGGTGCGTGCTCTCGGCGTGCCGGCCCCAGGCCCTCGTACTGGACGTACTTGGGTCTGGGGCCGGTGCGGCGAGAGTGCGTGCATGGCGCCGCGCGGCAGACGGGAATTGTCAGACACGCCCTAGGCCGCGCCGGAGGTCCCCGGCATCCGTCAAACGACACAGCCCGCGGCGGAGCACCGGAGCTGATGCGGCCGCCTGCCCCCCACCGTCTCCCCGTCCCGTAGCCGGCCCTCGCCTCCGCACCGCACCGGCTCGCAGGCCGTGTGAAGCGGCCCGGCACATCCCCCAGTCCGCCTCGACACCGCCCCGCCCCCGCACCGCCCCCGCCGCGCGGCGACGACCCGCTCCTTCCGGGGCCGCGCGGGGTGTGCGGCGGCCGCATCCCTCGCCGTCCGGCTCCCCGGGGATGGCGGTCTCCCTCGCGCCGGCCGTTCCCGTCCCTCGCGCGGTGGAAGCTGTCCGCCGGCTGCTTGCTCCACGCGGTGTCCGCTCCGCTGTCCGCCTGTTTCGTCGTCCTCGGGGTCAGGGCTGGGACCGCGGCCCGCCCGGGACCGTCTCCTGCCGCGTGCCGGACCGTGCGACCCGACCGCTGACACTCCCGACGGCGCTCCGGCACCAGTGCTCGTTCTCCAGCCCGGTGTCCTGCTGGACGAGCACCCACAGCCTGTCCCAGACGCGTGCCTCCGACCATTCGCTGAAGCGCCGGAACGCGGTGACACCGGACAGTCCGAAGCCGGGAGGCAACTGGTTCCAGGAGCAGTCCGCCAGCGCGACGAACACGATGGCCGCCAGTACTTCGCGGTCGCCGTAACGCCGCCTGCCACCACCTTGCGGGCGTACCGGCGCGGGTGGCGCCACCTGCTGAAAGAGGTGCCACAGATCCTCAGGGACCAACCGTTCCACCAACTCGCCCGACACACCCGGAGTGTGCCCTACCCGCAGGCCGATGCAAAGGCAGCCTGGTGCGGTGCGCCCCGATGGGATGACGAGAGGGGAAAGAGGACACCCGGCCCCGCTTCGGTCCGATGACCGCGCCCGGCGGGACGGGCGCACCGGTTCCGCCCGGTGTCCGCGGCGAACGCGGGTACGGGTACCGGCGGACGGTCCGGTACGGCGGGACGGCATGACCGTACAAGGGTGTGTTCCGGACACCGGGACGCCTCGTTCCGGGTGCGCGGTGCAGGGTCCGGGTCCGGCCGGACGGGCGGCGGACGAGCCCGTCGGCCGGTCGCGAGGCGCCCGGCCCAGGGACGGCCGTGCTCCCGAGCGAGGGCGCAGCCAAATGAAACAGGCTGCTAGGCTCCCGTTCGGGGTAGTGCTCGGCTCTGCGACGGTGTCCGGCTAGGAGGAGGCATGGGTCCTGAGGCTGGTGCCGTTCCGCGGAGGACGGGCATCGTCGGGCGCGAGGCCGAATTGCGTCGGCTCCGGGCCTTCCTCACACCCGTCCGCCAGGAGGAACCTCCGGCACTCGTCGTCCTCGGTGAGGCGGGCTCAGGCAAGAGCGCCCTGCTGAAGGCGGCGGCGGAGGAGGCCCTGGAACGCGGCTTCCGGGTGCTGCGCTGCTCAGGACACGAGGGCGAGCGCGAACTCGCCTTCGCGGGGCTGCACCAGCTGCTCGAACCGGTGCTCGCCGGCGCCGGTGACCTCCCGGCCGCACAACGGCGCGCCCTGCTGGGCGCCTTCGGTTTCGGCGAGACGGACCACCGGACGGATCAGGACCGGCCCGAGCGCCTCCTGATCAACCTGGCCGTGCTGACACTGCTGTCCGACGCCGCCGTCCGGCAGCCGGTGCTGCTCCTCGTCGACGACGCGCAGTGGCTCGACGCCTGCTCGTTGGATGCGCTGGCCTTCGTCGCGCGGCGGCTGCCCGGTGAGCCGGTGGCCCTGCTGCTGGGCGTGCGGGGTGACGAAGCTCCCCGGCAGTTCGGGGAGGACGTCGTCCGCCTGCCGGCGCGGCCGCTGGACGACACGGCCGCCGAGCGGCTGCTCGACGCCCAGCCCCGGCCTCCGCGCGGGCAGCTCAGGGAGCACATCCTCCGGCAGGCGGCCGGCAACCCCCTGGCCCTCGTGGAGCTGGCCCGGGCCACGGCTGGGTCGAGTCCGCCCGCGCCGACCGGGTCCGCCGAGGCGCTTCCCCTGACCGCACGGCTCGAGGAGGTGTTCGCCAGGCGCCTGGAGGGGCTGCCGGAGGGGACACGACGGGTACTTCTCTTCGCGGCCGCGGCGGACGCACCGGACGTGCCCGCCGCCCTGCTGGCGGCCTCCGCGGCCTCCGCGAACGTGGACGCCTGGTCCGTCGCCGAGGAGGCCGGACTGGTGCGTCTGGAAAGCGGGCGCGTCACGTTCCGCCATCCGCTGATGCGGTCGGCGGTGTACGGGTCCGCCTCGTTCGCCGAGCGGCGGAAGGCGCACCTCGCGCTGGCCGAGGTCCTCGGCGGCGATCCCGACCGCAGGGCATGGCACATGGCCGCCGCGACACTGGTGCCGGACGAGGCGATCGCCGCGGCGCTGGAGGAGACCGCCGGGCGGGCCCGCCGCCGAGGGGGGTACCGGGTGGCCGCGGCGGCCCTGCAACGGGCCGCGGAACTCAGCCCGGAGGGAAGGCAGCGGGCGCGACGGCTGCTGGACGCGATCGAGTCGGCGATGAACGCGGGCGAACCGCTGTGGGTCGAGAAGCTGGCCGGCGGCGTCATCTCGGCGACGGACGACGAGGCCATGCTGATGGCGGCCAAACTGTGGACGGGCTGGGCCCTGGCGGCGACGACGCGGCAGAAGGCCGCGCTGTCCCACCTGCTCCCGCTGGCCGAGGACGTGGTGGAGGAGGATCCGATCACGGCGCTGACCGCGGTGGGACACGCGGCCTTCGTCGTCTACAGCACCGGCGACGACACCTACCGCCGGCAGATGCGAGCCCTGCTCGCCCGCATCCCCTCCGACGCCGGCCGGGACTTCGACCAAGCCTGGACCCGGGCCGGCTGCGACCCTTTCGAGGCCCGCGAGACCGTACTGGAACTGCTGCGGAGCTGCCTGGCCGATCCCGACCGTGACGTCGACCAGCTGACCATCCTCGGTGGCGCCGCCTGGGTGCTGGACGAGACGGCCACGGCGATCCGGCTCCTGGGCGCCGCGGCGGAGCACCTGCGAGCCGCCACGACCGTCGGTTCCAACGCCACGCTGGGGCAGGCGCTGGCGCTGGCGCAGTTCGAGGCCGGTGCCTGGGAAGCGGCGTGGGCCTCGGCCGAGGAAGCCCGGCGGATCGCCGCGGAGAACGGACTGGAGATGGCGGGCCGCTCCGCGATGTTCGTGGGAGCGGCGCTGCTCGCCCTGAAGGGCGAGGCCGCCGACGCGCGCAAGCTGATCGACCAGGCCGTGGCCGGGGTGGACCCGGCGGACAGCCGCGCCCTGGGGGCCCGGGCGCGCTGGGTGCGCGCCATGGTGGCCGGTGTGGAGGGCAACCATCCTCTGGAGTACGAACTGCTGCGCAGACTCTTCACGGTCGGAGAAGATCCCCGGCCGGTGCACTACCACGCCTCCTACTACGGCATCGGTGACCTGGCCGCGGCGGCCTTGCGGGTGGGCAAGCAGGACGACGCCGCCCGGGTGGTGGACGCGGTGCGACGGCAGCTGGAGGGCCGGATGTCCCCGCGGGTGCTGCTGCTGGTGCGCCGCGCCAGGGCGGTCCTCGCGGCCGACGAGGAGGCGGAGGACCTGTTCGGTGCCGCGCTGGGCGATCCGGCGGGGGAGACGTGGCCCTTCGAGCGGGCGGTCGTCCTGCTGGAGTACGGGGAGTGGCTGCGCCGCAGGCGCCGCACGAGTGAGGCGCGCGGTGAACTGGCACGTGCGCTCACCGTCTTCGAGCAGCTGGGGGCACGCCCGTACGTCGAGCGCGCCGCGGCGGAACTGCGCGCCTGCGGGGTGAGCGTCCGCGGCGACGACGGCGCCTCGCGGGGCATCGAGCGGCTCACCCCGCAGCAGTTGCAGATCGCGCGGCTGGCGGCCACCGGACTGACCAATCGGCAGATCGGCGAACGGCTGCTCCTGTCCGCGCGGACCATCGGCTTCCACCTCTACCAGACGTATCCGAAGCTCGGGATCACCAACCGGGCCCAGCTCCGCGACGCTCTCAGCAGCATGGGAGCCTCCTCGTAGCCCTCGGGTGGATCATATCCCAGGGTGCGCACACATGTGAAGAGGCGCGGGCATGGCATCACTTCTCACATGTGTGACCGGCGCGACGGGTCGCGCGGTGCGCGCGCGTTTGCGGACGGCGAGTGCAACATCGCTGCCTTTTGGGGCAGCGAGATTGGCGTGAAATCGCTGGGTGTGGGTGCGCCTGCGCCTTGCGAAGAAAGATCAAAACGCCCATAGCCCTCCAAATGTTCGACCGGTTATCACCGTTAAGGGGGCTTTCGCTCCCCACGCGGCGCCACGACGCCGTCGCGTCGCGGACTCGCACCGGCTGACTAGTCTGGCTGGGACGCGACCTCTGACATGTGCGTCTCATATGCCCCGACCGGGAGACTCGGACGCCGTACGGCACAGTCGCTCACGAGTGTCGGTGAGACACCTTCCCATCGACCCCGTCCGTCCTCCTCCCGCAGAAAAGGCACGTGCAGTGAATCCCCCCAAGAAGTGGCTCGTCCTGCCCTCCCTCATGCTGTTGGCCTCCTTCCCGCTGGCGGGATGCGGTACCGGGCTCGGAGACTGGCACAGCGGTCAGCGCATAGTGATCGGCATGTCGGACGACGTACTGGCGGTGGACCCCGCCTCCGGCTACGACCCGGGGTCCTGGCTGCTGTTCAACAACGTTTTCCAGTCCCTGCTCACCTTTCCCAACGGGGGAACCGAGCCGGAGCCGGACGCCGCGAAGGAGTGCTCCTTCACCGATGCCCGGGCCCGGACCTACCGGTGCACCCTGAAGGACGGCCTGAAGTTCAGCAACGGTGACCCGCTCACCGCCGAGGACGTCAAGTTCTCCATGGAACGGGTGCTGCGCATCAACGACCCGGCCGGCCCGGCGGTGCTGCTGGAGTCGCTGAACAGGGTCGACACCCCGGACGACCGGACGGTCGTCTTCCGTCTCAAGACATCGGACGCCACCTTCCCCAGCAAGATTGCTTCCGGTGCGGGATCCATCGTCGACCACCGTGTCTACGACCCGGACGGGCTGAGCAAGGAGGCGACGGCGATCGGCTCCGGGCCGTACAAGCTCGACTCCTTCGACAGGAGGAAGGCCGTCTTCTCCGTCAACCCGCGCTACAAGGGAGTGGCCAAGGCCAAGAACTCCGGTGTCACGCTGAGGTTCTTCCACGGCGACCGGACGGCGCTGAAGGACAGCGTGGTCGACGGCACGGTGGACATCGCCTACCGGGGACTGAGCGCGGAGGACATCGCCGGCATCGACGAGCAGACCGGCGAGAAGGACGTCGATGTCGTCGAGGGAACCAGCGCCGAGGTGCAGCACCTGGTCTTCAACATGAGGGACCCGGTGGCGGGCCGGCTCGGGGTGCGCAGGGCCATCGCCTTCGTCCTGGACCGGGAAGCGCTGATCAAGCAGGTCTACCACGGCACGGCCATCCCGCTGTACTCCCTCGTCCCCGCCGGGATCGCCGGGCACGACGCCGCGTTCTTCGACCGCTACGGCTCCTCGCCCTCGCCGAAGGAGGCCGCCGCCGCGCTGCGCGCCGAAGGCATCGAGGGGAAGGTGAGGCTGACGCTCTGGTCCACCCCCTCCCGCTACGGCCCGGCCACCGACCAGGAGCTCTCCGCCATCGCCGACCAGCTGAACACGAGCGGTCTGTTCCAGGCCACCGTGCGCTCCCTGCCCTTCGACCAGTACGAGAAGGCCGTGGCCGCGGGCAGGTTCGGCGTCTACGTGAAGGGGTGGGTGCCCGACTACCCCGACGCCGACAACTTCACCGCGCCCTTCTTCGGCCAGGGCAACGTGCTGGAGAACCACTACTCCAACCGCGAGATCACGCACACGCTGCTGCCCCGCACCGCCGCCCGGAGCGACCGGGTCGACACCGCCGCGGACTTCGCGCGGCTCCAGGAGATCGTGGCCGAGCAGCTGCCGGTGCTGCCGGTGTGGCAGGGCAAGCAGTACGCGGTCGTCCGCGACGACGTCCGCGGTTACGACTACTGTCTCGACCCCTCGACGATCTTCCGCTTCTGGGAGCTGTACAAGGCCTGAGCGGTCCCGTCTCACCGGTCGTGGAACGAGGCCCGGTACCCGTTCGGCGTCAGGCCGACGACCTGGTGGAAGCGGGCCCGGAAGGTGGAAAGCGAGGTGAACCCGGCCGCCCGTGCCACGCTCTCGACGGGCAGGTCGCTGGACACCAGCAGTTCGCGCGCCTTGCGCACGCGAGCCCGGGTCACCCACTGCTGGGGGGTGGCTCCGACTTCTTGGGGGAACCGCCTGCTCAGCGTGCGCACGTTCAGACCGCACCGTCGCGCCATGGCGTCGAGGCTCAGGTCCGCGGCCAGGTTGTCGTCGATCCAGCCCAGAAGGTCCGCGAAACGCGAGCCGCGGGGCAGCGCCGGATGGTCCGGGACGGCGAAGGGTGCCTGCCCCCCGGGCCGTCGCGGGGGCAGAAGCAACCGCCTCGCGGCACGCGTGGCGACCTCCGCACCGAAGTCGCGCCGGACGAGGTGCAGGCACAGGTCCAGGCCCGCGGACGCGCCCGCGGACGTGACGATGGACCCGCTGTCCACGTACAGGGCGTCCAGGCGCACCTGCACGGACGGGTGCCGCCGGACGAGTTCGTCCGCCAGGGACCAGTGGGCGGCCACGGGAATGCCGTCCAGCAGCCCGCCCTCGGCCAGGAGAAACGTCCCCGTCGACAACGCCGCGATCCTCTTGCCCATGCGGGCCGCCCGGCGCAGGGCGCGGACGACGTCGGGGGAGGCGGGCTCGGCGTCGACCGGCCGGCCGGGCACGATGACCGTGTCGGAGTCCTCCCACGCTCCCCACCCGCCCCGGTCGTGCCCGGCCGGGCGCCGTGTGGACGCGCCGGACCCCGGTGCGCACAGACGCACCTCGTACGGCCGCCGGCCGTCGGGCAGGCGCACCGTGTCGAACACCTCGTGGGGGACCGCGAGGTCGAAGGCGCTGGCGTGCTCCAGGGCGAGGACCGCGACCTTCAGCGTGGGTGTCATGGCGTCGTCCTCTGTCCGTTCGCGCAGCCGTCGTCGTCCGGCCGCGCCCCCGGTGGCCGGCCCGGTGAGTGCGGCGGAACGAGAGGACAGCTCCGCCTCCGACCAGGGGGTGGAGGCGGAGCTGTCGGGGCCGGGGCCCGTGCGCCACAGTGTCCTTCGCGGGAGCCGACCGGTAGGGGACACGGCGGGTCGCCGCTGAACGCTCATGCGGATGCCGTGCGCGCGGAGGCTCGGCCGCGACCTTCCCCGCGCCGGGCGGCGGCGCGGGCCCTCAGAGGGAGAGGAAGCGGTTGACCTCGTGGGCGAAGTCCTCGGGGTGCTGGAAGAGGAACCCGTGCCCGGCGTCGCTGTAGAGGATGACCTTGGCGTCGGGCAGCCGCTGCGACATCGCGTAGGTGGCGTAGGCGTGGATCATCACGTCGTGGGCCCCGTTGGCGACCAGAACGGGCAGGGTCAGCTCCTCCTGCCGCTCCCAGTACCCCTTGAAGCTGCCGAGGGCGGCCAGCTGACCGCGGAAGGCGTCGGCGCTCACCGCGGCGTTCGACTGCTTGAGCCGGTGGTCAATCCGCCGCAGCGACGCCAGGCCGGCCGCCCGCGCCTTCTCGGTCTCCGGGTAGAACAGGTAGAGGAAGTCCTCGTCACCGTTGTCCGGCTTGCCGGTGGTCTGGGCGACACGCGCCGGCGGGGCGGGCAGGTCGGGCACACCGCCGGCGGAACTGCCGGCCACCACCAGACGGTGCACCAGCTCCGGCGCGGCCAGGGCGACACCCTGGGCGACGATGCCGCCCATGGACCAGCCCAGCACGTCGATGTCGGTCAGGCCGAGGGAGCCGATGAAGGCCAGGGAGCCCTGCACCAGCTCGTCCATCGTCACCGGCGCGCTGCCGGTCGAGAAGTTGGTGCCGCGGTTGTCGAAGACGATGACCTCCCGCTCCGCGGCCAGCAGATCGAGGAACGCCGGGTCCCAGTGGTCGATGGTGCCCCGCAGACGCATGTGCATGACGAGCGGGCGGGTCCCCTCGCGTCCGAAACGGCGGTAGGCGAAACGCTCGCCTTCGGGTCCGTCGACGTAGCGCGTCTCGGCCGAGTCGGCCAGATAGGTGGTCACGGGTGACTCCTGTCATCAGGGTGGTGTGTGGTCGGTCCGCCTGCCCCGGCGGGTCGGACGACGGGCCGTCGGGCCGGGTGTCCGTGCGGAGGCCGGGCCTCGTCCGTGCTCGGCTCCCGGCCGGTGTGCCGGTGGGAAACCCGGCCGCACCAGCCGCACCGGCGGAGGCGTTTCCCGGGCCCGGTACGTGTCCATGGGCAGCTCCCGGGCCGGGGTCCGGGCCGGCGACGACGGCGACGGACGGTGGACGACGACTGCCCCGCTCACCGGAGAACCGGGGGTCTGGTCTTCCGCGCGGCCGTCCGTCGCGCCTGCGCCGCCGTCCCAGCGTCCCGGGGTGTTGTGGATGTTTTGTGGATGTGCGCGATCACGCGGCCGGCCCGGCGGACCGGCCGCGGGCTACCACGTGGCCCGCTCGCGGGCGTGTACGACGGCTTCCTTCACGGTGCCGCGGTGCAGCGGCCCGTGCCCCGGCAGGACGACGTCGGCGTCCACCGGCTCCAGGAGCGACAGGGCGGCGAGCGCCTGCTCACGGTCGGTGTGGAACATGCCCGGGAGGAGCTGCGGCCCGTGGACGCGCGAGGTCGGATGGGCGGTCACCAGAGCATCCCCGCTGACGAGGACGCCGAGGTGGGGCAGGTGGTAGGCGCAGTGACCTCCGGTGTGCCCCGGTGTGTGGACGGGTACGGGCGCGCCGGGCAGGTCCAGGGCGCCGGGGGCGGGGAACGGCGACGGGTCGGCGACGGGCACATGTGCCGTCCCGCCCGAGCGGATGGCGTGCACGGCCCATGGCGCGACTCCCGGGCGCCAGGCATTGGCCAGCACCTGGCCCACCGACACCTGGTGCAGGAACTCGCGCCGGGCGTGAGGCACCTCCTGCTCGTGCATGAGCACAGCGGTGCCGTACTCGGAGCGGATGCGCTCGGCTGCGCCGATGTGGTCGTTGTGGGCGTGGGTCACCAGGACGGCGGTCAGGTCCCGCGGCTCCAGCCCCACGGCGGCCAGTGAGGCGAGAACCCTGGCGTGATCACCGGGGTAACCGGTGTCGATGAGTGTCGCGTCGCTGCCCTCCTTGACGATCACCCAGTTGGTGTTGCTGCCGGTCACCAGGAACACCTGATCGTCGACGCGGACGATGTCCTCGTCGCGCAGTGACTGCGACATGTTCATCCCTTCGTTGAAACACATGTTAGTCGAGCCGCAGCGGCCGGCTGCGCGCTCGGCCCGTCCCCGGTGACGCACATGTGAACCGTCGCCCGCTCGGGTCCGAACGCCGTCTCACGGCCGGGCGACCAGGGCGAGGTACTGGTGCACCGAGCGGACGGCGCTGGCGCCGTCGCCGGTGGCCGCCGCGACCCGCTTCATCGACTCCGTCCGCACGTCCCCCGCGGCGAAGACCCCCGGCACGCTCGTCTCGAACGGCAGCGGGGCGCGGCCCAGGCTCTCCCACGACGGACCCAGCATCGCGGGTGTCAGCGCGCGGTCGGTCGGGATGAAACCCTTGTCGTCCCGCGCCACGTGGCTCAGCCAGCCGGTGGCCGGCTCGGCGCCGATGAAGCAGAACAGCCCCGCGCACGGGATCCGGCGCGTCCCGCCTCCGCGCTCGGTCAGTGACACGCCGTCCAGGCGGGAGTCCCCGTGCAGTGCGGTCACCTCGGTACCGGTGCGGACCGTGATGCGGGGGTCGCTGACGATGCGGTCCACCAGGTACGAGGACATGCGGGCGCCCAGGTCGGCGCCGCGCAGCACCAGGGTGACGCCCGCGGCGTGCCGCGCCAGATGGAGTGCCGCCTGTCCGGCGGAGTTCGCGCCGCCGACCACGACGACCGGGCGTCCGGCCACCGACTGGGCCTCCAGATCGGTGGCCGCGTAGTAGATGCCGTTGCCGGTCAGTTCGGCCCACCGGTCCACGGGCAGCGCACGGTAGGCCGCGCCGGTGGCGATCACCACCGCCCGGGTACGGATCCGGGTGCCGTCGACGAGGGTGAGCACGTGCGTGTCCCGGTTCGTCTCCAGGGCCACCACCGGGCAGGGACTGGCGATGTGGGCGCCGAATTTCAGGGCCTGGACCGCCGCGCGCGCGGCGAGGTCGGCGCCGCTGAGACCGAACGGGAAGCCCAGGTAGTTCTCGATGCGCGCGCTCGTGGCCGCCTGGCCGCCGGTGGCGACCGCGTCGAGCAGCACGGTCTCCAGCCCTTCGGAGGCCCCGTAGACGGCGGCCGCCAGACCCGCCGGGCCGGCGCCCACGACGACCAGGTCCGACGTTCCGCGGCCGGTGCGGCGGTAGGCCAGGTTGAGCCGCTCGCTGAGGGACCCGGGGGTGACCCGCGGCAGCACGTCGCGGCCGACCAGGGCGATCGGCAGGTCGGCCGGGGCCATGCCGTTCGCCGACCGGATCTCCTCGCCCTCCGGGGAGTCCTCCGGCACCCAGGAGTAGGGGACTCCCTGGCGGGCCAGGAAGGTTCTCAGAGCCATCCCCGTCGCGGAGTCGGCGTCGCCCACCACCCGCAGCGTCTGCTCGGTGGCCAGGCGCAACAGCCGGCGGCGGGCCAGGAACGTGCGCAGGAAGAGGTCGGACAGTTCCGTCTCCTGCTTCATCAGCAGCCGGAGGGACTGCGCGTCCACCCGGTGGATCGTGCCCGCGGTGGTCACCCGGATGGTCAAGCCCCGCCGCTGCCCGGTCAGCAGACCGAGTTCCCCGGCGAACTGTCCGGGACCGTAGCTGAAGAAGACGTCCTCGCAGTCGGGTGCCTCGGAGGGGCACAGAGCCTCCAGATGGGCCGTGCCGCACAGCACCAGGTCACCGGAGTCGTCCCCGAAGTCGAAGAGGACCTGGCCGACGGCCACCTCTTCCGGTTTCGCGTAGCGCAGGGCCCGGGTGAGCTGCTCCGCGGTCAGCCGGGAGGCCGCGGCCGTCTCGAGATCCTCGGAACGGTCGCCTATTTCAGGAAATGCGGTGGCCGGGCTGGTCATCTCCGGGTTTCCCTTCGTCCGGGTGCGGTTGGTCGGGGCACGGTCCGACGCGTGCCGGCGCAACCCTGGGCGGAGCTGCGGGTACGCATGTGCGTCCGTCGGCGGTCCGCCGTACTCAGCCTGCCACCGGCGAGGGGGCGCGGCATCGGTGATTTGACTGACCGCGCCCGACATCGACGGCTCCGGTGCCGGAGCGGGCGCCGCGGGGGCGCGGCCGGGCGGGCCGCGTCCGGCGCCACGGGGCCCTGGCGGGAGCCTTCCGCGGGCCACGCGATGCCGCCGTTCACGGTTCGAGCACGGACGGCAGGTGCCTGCGCGAGCTGACTCCCACCTTGACGTATACGTGTGAGAGGTGGCTCGCCACGGTCCGGTGGGTCAGCCCGAGCTGCCAGCCGATGCCCCGGTTGCCGAGCCCGCTGACGGCCAGCCACGCTATCTCGGCCTCACGTGGGGTCAGCCCGAACTTCCCGGCCGAGATCCGCTGCGGGGGCGGCGCGGCGTCTCCCGCCGCCAGCAGCTCGGAGTCCGCGCGTCGCACCCACGCTCGCGCACCCAGCGAGTCGAAGGCATCACGTGCCCCCTGCAACTGCTCACGCGCCTCCCGCACCCGCCGGTGCCGGCGAAGCCACTCGCCGAACGCCATGCGCGTGCGAGCCCGCTCGTAGCGGACGGCCTCGCCCCCGGCACCGACAGCGCGAGGGTGAAGAGCCGCTCGGCCTCGGGACCGTCGCTCAGGATGGCCCGCGATCGGGTCACGAGGTGCTCCACGAGGACGGAACCCGGGCGCCGGCCCGCCGTCGCCGCCCGTCGCACGGTGTCGCGTACGTCGTTCTCGTGGCCGGAGGCGACCGCGGCCGCGACCAGGTCTCCCAGCGCCCCAGGCGGCCACCAGGGGGTGCCGGGCGTCCGGCCGACCCGGCGGGTGCCACGGCGGAGGCGTCGGTCTCGGCGTCGTCGGCGGCGGCGTTCCCGCGCGGTGGACGGAGGGAAGGTGCGGAGCCCTGCCCGGGCTCGCTCGTCCTGTCCGTGGAGACAACCGGCATCGCGCTCAACTCCCAAGCCCGGGTGATCCTGCTGCCGACGCGATGGCGCGGTGTGGCGTGCGAACCCGGTCCACGGGGTGCGAACCATGCCATAGGTCAGCGGGTCATCCCAAGCTAGGCAGCGCCTATGGTGCCCGCATAAGTCATTCGACCTGAATCAGTCTTGATTCCGGCCGACGCTTGTTTCGCGACAGCCGGACGGCCGACGGGTCGAACGCGCAGCCCGGTCCGGGCGGCCGCGCAGCGGGGAGGGCGCGCAGCGGGGAGGGCGCGCGCGGAGCCGCACGGCGCGAGGAGGTCACGTCCGGTCGAACCAGTGCGCGGTCAGGGCGTCCCAGTCGATCATCCGGTGCTCGGTGCCGGAGGGGACCAGCGCGTACGTGGCGTCGAGCCAGTGCCGGACGTCCGTCAGATCCGCCTCGAAGGTGGCGTACCCCCCGGGCCCGATGAGGCTGAAGCAGAGGCGGGCGGGCTCGCCGGCGCGCCGGCAGGAGGGCCAGACGCGGAAGTCGCCCTCGCCGCTGGGCCGCCGGGTCCCCCCGGCCAGCAGGTCCCGCGCCACCACCCAGGTCACGCAGACGTCCGTGTCCGGGTCCCCGAAGAGGTCCAGCGCCACCGCGTACGGGTCGTCCACGGTGTAGCGCATCCGGCACAGCAGGGGTGCGGGGCCGTCGGGGCCGAACAGGCGCCAGAGCGTGGTGACGAGCGCGGGCGGGCCACACCGGGCCGACGCCTCGTGGCCGGTATGCGATCTGTCGCTGTTCATGGGGCGGACTTCCCTTGCGATGGTTGGTCTGCCGGCCGCCTGCGTGCCGGACGGTGTCATGTTCGGCGTGACCACCCGGTCACGCAGCGGTGGAACGACTGCCCGCGGTGTCCGTGCGCGGTCCACCGGACCCGGGCGGAGCAGGAGAGCGCCCGGAGGGCCGCCTCACCGGTCGGACCCTGTGCGGCACGCGCCCTCGGCGACCGCCGCGAGACCGTCACACGCCGGACCGCGACATGCGTCCCCGCCTTCGCCGGCAGCCGTCCGGACGTCCCGGACGGCTGCCGGAGGAGGGCCCGCGGGCGTACGCGTCCGAGGGCCCTCCTCCGGGGGGAGTGACGGCACGCCGTCGGATGCGCACGGCCGGCGCGGGTTACTTGGCGAGGAAGGTGAGGAGGGCGTTGTTGACCTCGTCGGCGTGGGTCCAGAGCAGGCCGTGGGGGGCGCCGTCGATTTCGACGTAGTCGGCGTGGGGGACGGCCTTGTGGAAGGGGCGGGCGGTGGCGTCGATGGGGAGGATCCGGTCGGCGGTGCCGTGCAGGATGAGGGTGGGGACGGTGATCTTGGGGAGGTCCTCGCGGAAGTCGGTGAACCAGGTCAGGGGTGCGGCGGCGGCGGCGTGGGAGCCGCCGG
>NZ_JOCB01000124.1 GCF_000718775.1 Streptomyces sp. NRRL S-31 | reverse complement strand
GACCCGGGCCAGCAGCTCGGTGAACGCCGGGTCGCCGGAGAGGTCGGTGCGCAGGACGAGGGTGTTGACGAAGAAGCCGATCAGGTCCTCGGTCTCGGCCCGGGTTCGGCCGGCTACCGGGCTGCCGACCGCGATGTCGTCCTGGCGGCAGTAGCGGGCCAGGACGATCTGGAACAGCGACAGCAGCGCCATGAACAGGCTCGCGCCCTGCCCGCTCGCCGTCGCCCGCAACGCCTCCGTCACCTCCGACGGCACCGAGAAGGTGACCACGTCACCGCCGCCGCCCGGCCGCGCCGGACGCTGGTGGTCGGTGGGCAGCTCCAGCGGCGTCACACCCGCGAGGCGCTCGCGCCAGTACGCCAGCTGCCCCTCCAGGAACTCCCCGGTCAGCTGCTCCCGCTGCCAGGCGGCGAAGTCGGCGTACTGGAGAGGGAGTTCGGGCAGTGACGCCTCCCGCCCGGCGACGGCGGCCGCGTACAGCTCGCGCAGTTCGCGGGCCACGATCCCGGAGGACCAGCCGTCCGACACGATGTGATGCACCGTCAGCAGCAGGAAGTGGTCGTCGTCCGCCAACCGCACCACGTCGGCCCGCAGCGGCCGGCCGCTGTCCAGGTCGAACGGCCGCGTCGCCTCGGCGCGCAGCACCTCGCCCGCCCGGGCCTCCGCGTCCGGCTCGCCCCGCAGGTCGTGGACCGTGACCTCCACCGGCCAGGGCGCGGTGATCACCTGTCGCGGGGTACCGTCGTCGTCCGCCGGGAACGCCGTCCGCAGCACCTCGTGCCGGGCCACCAGACCCGACAGGGCCGTGCCCAGCGCGTCGGCGTCCAGCCTGCCGCGCACCCGCAGCACCGTCGGCACCAGGTACTCCGCGCTGTCCGGCGTCAGCCGGTCCAGGAACCACAGCCGCTGCTGCGCGAACGACAGCGGCAGCGCTCCGGCCTCCCGGTCAGCCGGTACGATCCGGGCCGCTTCCGCACGCCGCCGCATGCGGGACAGCAGCCGTGCCTCGACCGAGTTCTCGCCCATGATGTTCCGTCCTCTTCCTCTTCGTCCTTCTCGCGTGGGCAATGGGCCGCTGGTTCAGGAATCCTGTTCCTGCGCTTCGAACAATTCGATGAGCTGTTGCTTGATACCGGTGACGGTCGGCGCCTGGAAAAGGCGCCGCAGGCCGATGCGTACTCCGGTCGCCGACTCCACCTGATTGACGAGCTGGATGGCGAGCAGGGAATGTCCGCCGGCGTCGAAGAAGCCGTCGTGGATTCCCACGCGTTCGACACCGAGCACGGCCGCCATGATCCCGGCGATCTCCGCCTCGATCTCGTCCCGTGGAGCGGTGTACCCGGCCGTGCTGTCGCCGTCGCCGCCGGGGGCCGGGAGCGCCGCGTGGTCGACCTTGCCGTTCCGGTTGAGCGGGAGTTCCGGCAGGATCGCGAACGCGGACGGCATCATGGCGCGCGGCAGGCGCTCGGCGGCCCACTCGCGCAGCGCGCCGGCGTCCACCGTGCCGCCGGGCACGGGCACGCAGTAGGCGACCAGCCGCTTGTCGCCGGGCGTGTCCTCCCGGACCACCACCGCGCACACCCCGACCGCGTCATGGGTGAGCAGTGTCGCCTCGATCTCGCCGAGTTCGACCCGGACGCCGCGCAGCTTCACCTGGCGGTCGATGCGTCCCAGCAGGTCCAGCTCGCCGTCCGCGGTGAACCGGCCGAGGTCGCCGGTGCGGTACATCCGGCCGCCGCGGAACGGGTCGGCGACGAAGCGCCCGGCGGTCAGCTCGGGCCGCCGGTGGTAGCCGCGTCCGACGCTGTCGCCGCCGAGGTACACCTCGCCCAGCACTCCCGCGGGCACGGGACGGCGGTCCGGATCGAGGACGTACACCGTCTGGTTGACCATGGGGCGGCCGGCGAGGACCGGTCCGGCCGGGTCCGTGCGCGAGGCCCGCCAGTACGTCGTGTCCACCGAGACCTCGGTGGCGCCGTACAGGTTGACGAGGTCGCCGGGGAACCGCTCGGTGAACCGGGCCACCAGCGTCGGCTGGAGCGGCTCGCCGCTGGCGAAGGCGTACCGCAGGTGCGTGCAGTCCGCGGGGCGCACCCGGGAGACGAAGAGGTCCAGCAGGCTCGGCACGAAGTGCAGGCCGACCACGCGGTGGGCGCGCATCAGACGGGACACCTCGGCCATGTCCAGCCGGTCGGAGCCGGGTACCAGCACGACTGTGGCGCCCTGCCACAGCGGCCAGAAGATCTCGTACGCCGACACGTCGAAGGAGAGCGGTGTGGCCTGGAGGAAGCCCTCGCCCTCGGCGAGCGGGAACGCGTGCTGCATGCCGGCCAGGTAGTTGACCACTCCGCGGTGTTCGATGCGGACGCCCTTCGGGCGGCCCGTGGAACCGCTGGTGTAGATCAGGTAGCACAGGTCGCCGGGGTCCGCGACGGGTTCCGGCGCGTCGGCCGGCAGGGTGTCCGGCAGGTCGGCGGGCCGGTCCACGGCCAGCAGCTCCGGGCCCTTCGGCAGCAGGGCGGCGTGCGCGGTGTCGGTGACGATCAGCGGCGCACCGGAGTCCGCCACCAGGTACGCCAGCCGCTCCGCCGGGTGCTCCGGGTCGAGCGGGACGTAGGCGGCACCGGCCTTCAGGATGCCCAGAAGCGTCCACACCATGGCGGGCGAGCGCTCCAGGCAGACGCCCACGGGTACGTCCGGACCGATGCCCGGCACCGCGCGCAGCCGGTGGGCCAGACGGTTCGCCCGCTCGTCGAGCTGGCGGTACGTCAGGCTCTCCGTGCCGCAGACCACGGCGACCGCGTCGGGGGTTCGTGCCGCCCGCTCCTCGAACAGCCGGTGCAGTGTCGCCCCCGACGGGACGGGCGCGGCGGTGTCGTTCCATTCGGTGAGGATGCGGTGCCGCTCGTCCGCGTCCAGCATCTCCACCTCGGACAGCGCGCTGTGCGGGCGGGCCGTGGCCGCGGCCAGCAGGTTGCCGAAGTGGCCGACCAGACGGCGCGCGGTGTCCTCGGTGAACAGGTCGTCCGCGTAGACCACGGCACCGTCCAGGGTGCCGTCCGACGCCTCCGCGAGGTACATCGACAGGTCGAACTTGGCGTCCCGGACCGGGGTCTCGACGGACTCCGCCGACAGGCCCGGCAGCTGCCAGGTGTCCGCGCCCGGTGTGTTCTGCAACGCGAACATCGTCTGGAACAGCGGATTGCGGGACAGGTCGCGGTCGGGGGCCAGCTCCTCCACCAGACGCTCGAAGGGCAGGTCCTGGTGGTCGTAGGCGCCGAGCGCGGTGTCCTTGACCCGGGCCAGCAGCTCGGTGAACGCCGGGTCGCCCGACAAGTCGGTGCGCAGGACGAGGGTGTTGACGAAGAAGCCGATCAGCTCCTCGGTCTCGGCCCGGTTGCGGCCGGCGATCGGGGTGCCGACCGCGATGTCCCGCTGCCCGCTGTAGCGGGCCAGCAGCAGCTGGAAGACCGCCAGCAGCGTCATGAACAGGCTCGCGCCGCTCTTCGCCGACACCGCGCGGGCACGGGCGGCGACCTCGGCGGGCACCGAGAACCGGACCACCCTCCCCCGCCCGCCGCGCTCCGCCGGCCGCGCGTGGTCGGTCGGCAGCTCCAGCGGCTCCAGACCGCCCAGCCGCTCGCGCCAGTAGGCCAGTTGCCGCTCCAGTGGCGCACCGGACAGCCAACCGCGCTGCCACACCGCGTAGTCGGCGTACTGCACCGGCAGCGGATCGGGCCCGGACGTCCCGGACCGGTCCGAGACGGCCTCCGCGTACCGCGCGGACAGCTCGCGCACCAGCACCCCCACCGACCAGCCGTCGAAGGCGATGTGGTGCACCGTGACCGCCAGGACGCACTCCTCGTCGGCCAGCCGCACCAGCAGCGCGCGCAGCATCGGCCCGGTGCCCAGGGCGACCGGCCGCAGCCCGTCCTCGCCCAGCAGCTCCGTCAGCGCGTCCTCGCGGGCGACCGGGTCGGCCACCCCGCGCAGGTCCCGGACCAGCACCCGTACCGGCCGCGCCGGGTCGATCAGCTGCACCGGGGCGCCCGCCGCGTCCGTGCCGAACCGGGTGCGCAGGATCTCGTGGCGTGCCACCACCGCGGTGAACGCGGCGTTCAGGGCGTCCAGGTCCAGGGGCCCGCGCAGACGGAAGGCGAAGGGCAGCAGGTACTCGGCCCGGCCCGGCTCCAACTGGTCCAGGAACCACAGCCGTTGCTGGGCGAAACTGAGCGGCGGCGGACCGCTGTCACGCGGCGCCGTCGGGATGCGGCCCGCCCCGCTGCCGTCCAGCTCCGTCACGGCCGCGGCCAGCAGCGCCGGCGTCGGCGCGCTGAACAGCGTCCGCACCGGCACATCGGCGCCCAGCCGCCGGCGCAGCCGCGACACGACCTGGGTGGCCAGCAGCGAATGCCCGCCCAGCGCGAAGAAGTCGTCGTGCACGCCGACCCGGTCCACGCCCAGCACCTCGGACCACACCTCGGTCACCGTGCGTTCGGTGTCGTCGCGCGGCGCGGTGTACGCGGCGCCCAGCCCGGACCGGTCGGTGGCCGGGGCAGGGAGCGCCCGGCGGTCCGTCTTGCCGTTGGGGGTGAGCGGGATGCGCTCCAGCGGCACGAACGCCGAGGGCACCATGTAGTCCGGCAGGTCGCGCTGGAGGTGGGCGCGCAGCGCGCTCGCGTCGAGGGGGCCCACGGGCACCACGTACGCCACCAGCCGCTGCACACCGGGCACGTCCTCGCGCAGTACGACGGTGGCGCCGGCGACCGTCGGATGGGCGAGCAACGCCGTCTCGATCTCGCCGAGTTCGATGCGGTAGCCGCGCAGCTTGACCTGGTTGTCGGCGCGGCCCGCGAACTCCAGCCGCCCGTCCGGCAGCCACCGGGCGAGGTCACCGGTGCGGTAGACGCGCCGGGGGGTGCCGTCGACGTCCACGACGGTGAACTTCTCGTCGGTCAGCTCGGGCCGGTGCAGATAGCCGCGGGCCAGCCCGGGGCAGCCGATCCACATCTCGCCCGGCACACCCACCGGCACCGGCCGGCCGTGGCGGTCGACCACGAACACCTTGGCGCCCGCCACCGGCCGGCCGATCGGCACCCGGTCGACGGGCCCGGTGATCCTGGCGGTCGTCGCCTCCTGCGCGGCCTCCGTCGGGCCGTAGCCGTTGACCAGGGGCACCGCGCAGTGCCGGAACCACTCCCGGACCTGCTCCCGCTGGAGCGCCTCGCCGCCGAGCCGGACCAGCCGCAGCTCGGGGCCGATCGCGTCCGGCCCGTCCAGGCCGGCGGCGAGCGCCCCGAACGCCGACGGGGTGAGCCACGCCACCGTCACCCGGTGCTCGCGCAGCGCCGCCGCCAGCCGGCCCGGGTCCCAGGCGTCGTCGCGCAGCACCAGGCAGGCCCCCGAGATCAGCGGGGCGAACAGCTGGCCCACCGACGAGTCGAACGCGATCGACGCGAACTGGAGGACCCGGTCCTCGGACGTCAGCTCCAGCTGACGGCGCGTCTCCCGCATCCGGGCGCGCAGCGCGCCGTGGGTGATCTGCACCCCCTTGGGGCGGCCGGTGGAGCCACTGGTGTAGATCACGTAGGCCACGTCGTCCGGGCCGGCCTGCGCCACCGGACCGGCGGGGGCGGTGTACGGCGGCTCGGGCCAGGACCCGTCCAGCAGCAGCGTCGGCGTCCGGGCCGGCAGGCGGCCGGTGTGCGCGGCCTGGGTGACGATCAGCGGTGCGCCGCTGTCCTCGACCATGTAGGCGAGCCGGTCCGTGGGGTACGCCGGATCGAGCGGCACGTACGCCGCCCCCGACTTGTGGATGCCGAGCAGCGCGCACACCATGTCCGTGCCGCGGTCCAGGCAGACCGCGACCAGGGTGCCCGGCCCGGCACCGCGCTCGCGCAGCCGCCCGGCGAGCCACTCGGCCCGCTCGTCCAGCTCCCGGTAGGTCAGCCGGTCGGTGCCGCAGGTCACGGCCGGCGCGTCGGGGTGGCGGGCGGCCCGCTCCTCGATCAGCCGGGTCACGGTCACCGGGTCCGGGGCGTCGGTGTCGGCGCCGTTCCACTCGCCCAGCACGCTCCGGCGCTCGGCGGCGGTCAGCATGCCCAGCTCGGACAGCCGGGCCCCCGGGGTGGCGCAGGCCGCGGCCAGCAGCGTCTCGAAGTGCCCGGCCAGCCGCACCATCGTGGTCTCGTCGAACAGGTCGGTGGAGTACACGATGGTGCCGTCCAGGGCGCCGTCGGCGGCCTCGGTGGCGTAGAAGGTGAAGTCGAACTTGGAGTCCTGCGCGGACACGTCCAGCTGGTCGACGGTCAGGCCCGGCAGCTCCCACGACCGGCTGTCGGGGGTGTTCTGGAGGACGAACATCGTCTGGAACAGCGGATTGCGGGACAGGTCCCGCTGCGGCGCCAGCTCCTCCACCAGGCGTTCGAAGGGCAGGTCCTGGTGGTCGTAGGCGCCGAGCGCGGTGTCCTTGACCCGGTCGAGGAGTTCGGTGAACGCCGGGTCGCCGGACAGGTCGGTGCGCATGACCAGCGTGTTCACGAAGAAGCCGAGCATGTTCTCGATCTCGGCCCGGTTGCGGCCCGCGATCGGCGTGCCGACCGCGATGTCCTCCTGGCCGCTGTAGCGCGACAGCACCACCTGGAAGACGGCCAGCAGCGTCATGAACAGGCTCGCGCCGGTCTGCTGGGAGAGCCTGCGGGCGCCGTCGGCGGTCTCGGCCGGCACGCGGAAGGTGAGCATGGCACCGTTGCCGCCGCGCCGTGCCGGACGCCGCCGGTCGGTGGGCAGCTCCAGCGGCTCGGTGCCGGCCAGCCGGCCGCGCCAGTAGTCCAGCTGCTCCGCCAGCACCTCGCCGGTGAACCACTCGCGCTGCCAGACCGCGAAGTCGGCGTACTGGAGGGGCGGTTCGGCCAGATCCGCCTCCGTACCCGCGACCCGGGCGCCGTACAGCGCCGTCAGCTCCCGGGACAGCACCCCCGCCGACCAGCCGTCGAAAGCGATGTGATGCACCGTCAGCGAGAGCAGGTGCTCGTCGTCGGCCAGCCGGATCAGCAGCGCCCGCACCATCGGCCCGGTGCCGAGGTCCATCGGACGGAAGCCCTCGGTGGCCACGAGCGCGGTGGCCGCCTCCTCGCGCGCGGCCTCCCCGGTGACGGACCGCAGGTCGTGCACGGCCAGCGGCAGCGGCCGGGGCGGGTCGACGACCTGCCCGGGGTTGCCGTCCGCGTCGCTGACGAAACGGGTGCGCAGCACCTCGTGCCGGGCCACCAGCTCCGACAGCGACGCACGCAGCGCCGGGACGTCCAGCGGGCCGCGGATGCGCAGTCCCATGGGAATGAGGTACTCGGCCCGGCCGGGCTCCAGTTGGTCCAGGAACCACAGCCGGCGCTGCGCGAACGACAGCGGCAGCGGCCGCCCGTCCCGGGGCGCGCGGGGGATCACCGGAACGTCGTCCGGAGCCCCGGCCGTCACCAGGGCGTCCATGGCGTCCGCCGCGTCCTCGGCGTCGAAGTCGGCCGACTCGAACAGCCGACGGGCCCGCTGCATCGCCTCCCGGGCGAGGAACGACGCCACCGCCCGTACCGTCAACGGCTCCGGCAGCGGTTCCGCGCCGAATTCCGAACCGAATTCCTCCGCTATCCGGCGGGCCATTTCCACCGCCTGCGGGCCGGTCCCGCCCAGCCGGGAGAATTCGTCCTCCGCCGTGGTCACCTCGGTGCCGAGCACCGCTTTCCACACGGCCGCGACGCGGATTTCCGCAGGGGAGAAACCGTCCTGTCCGGCCACCCGGCCGGATGCCGCGGCCATCATCGGATTCGTCGTCATGTGTCCACCAGTTCCTCGTCGTCGGCCGTCAGCGAAAACCACTCGGAAACTCAGCCGAATCCGATGCTCGCAGAGCGATCTTGAGGAGATAACTGGTTACTTCTGCCCGCCGGACGTGGACACTTCTGCCCGCGCGGAGGCGGACGTACGAGAAACGGCGCGGGCCGGGACGGTGGACCGCCCCGGCCTGCGCCGTTTGTCGTGCCGCCGCTCAGGCGGCCGCCCTGACCGCCGCTTCCCCGGGGGCGGAAGCCGTAGCGGCCGCACCCCCGCTCCCCTGCCCGGTGCCGACGGGGCTCGCCTCGGACACCGTGTGCTTGCGCATGCCCGCCCACTCCCGGTTCAGGGCCGGCACTCCGATGGCGACGAGGTACAGCCCGCCCACGATCCACAGCGCGCCCGAGGTGCCCGCCACCGTCACCAGCCCCGCACCCAGCAGCCCGCCGAAGGGGATGCCCGCCCAGGTGACGGCCTGGGCCAGCGTCTTGACCCGGCCCAGCAGCGGGGTGGGGATCAGCTCGTACGTCACGGCGCCCACGATCGGATTGACGAAGCCCGACCCCAGGCCGCCCGCCGCCAGCACCGCCAGCACCAGCCACAGCGGCGCGCCGGTGGCCATCGCCACGAAGCGCGGGACGCCGCCCAGCGTGAACCCGATCAGGTACACGGCGCGCCGGGGCAGCCGCTCGGCCACTCCCGCGGCCACCAGCGCGGCGACGATCGACGTCGCGGCGAAGACGCTGACCACCAGGCCCACGGCCTCCGCGCCGTTGCCCGTCTCCTTCGCCCAGACCGGCAGCAGCACGGACATGAACGCCTGGTCGAGCAGGTTGGTCACGGCGAGCATGCACACGATGGACCGCAGCAGCTTGGCGTCGCGCAGGAACACGGCGCCCTGGCGCAGCCGCGAGAGATAGCCCTCGGCCTCCTCGACCGGCGTCTCGTGCGGCTCGGGCACCGGGTCGCTGAGCGTGGTGGAGACGACCAGCGCCGACACACCGAACAGACAGGCGGTGATCCATAGGGCGTAGAGGCTGCCGAAGGAGGCGACGACCACCCCGGCGATGGCCGGGCCGATGGTCGTCGCGGTCCGCTCGACCGCCGCCGACAGACCGGTTCCCCGTTCCAGCGGCACCCGGGCCGCCCGGGTGGCCGCCGGCACGAAGAGCCCCTTGGCCCCGTTGGCCGGGCCGTCCGCTGCGCCGACCACGGCCAGCAGCCCCAGCAGCAGGCCGAAGGACAGGTGTCCGGTGAGGTAGAGCAGCGGGGCGGTGGCGGTGGCGACGGTGGAGGCCAGGTCGCCGGCGACGCTGATGCGCTTGGGACCGATCCGGTCGATGACCGGGCCCGCCAGCGCCTGGGCTATCACGTACGGGACGATCTGGCAGAAGGCGACCAGTCCGGTCTTGCCGACGCTGCCGGTCGTCGTCAGGACGAACCAGGGCAGGGCGATCGAGAGCACCCGGTTGGCCGACAGGGCCGCCGCGTTGGCCGACAGCATGCCGACCAGTCCGCGCAGGACCCGGGGCCCGTCGGCCGGGGCGTCGGGGGAGGGCGTGCGTGCGCCGCTGTCCGCCGCCCGCTGGGCGGCCGCGTGCCGAGAGGTCATCTTGTCACTCCGAGTCGGTGGGGTGGGAGACGTGCCGGTCCGCACTGGTCGGGAACAACTGGAACTGGAAGGCGACCCGCGCCGCGCCCTCGGGCAGCGGCGAACCCGCGGGTCCGGGCGGGGAGTTGCGCCGGCGGAGCAGCCGGTGGATCTCCGCCGTCAGCTCCTTGGCCTCGGCGGGGGTGAGTGTGAGCACGTAGTCGCCGAAGTCCTGGGCGTCGCGCCACTCGGGCGGCAGCGAGGCGGTCGCGTCGATGGCGGTCGTCATCGCGTCGGACCAGACCCGGCCGAGCGCCTGCAAGTAGGCGGTGCCGAGACCGTCGCCGCCCGCCAGCACCTCGTCGTCCGGTACGACCGTGTTGGCGTGCGCCGCCTGCCACCAGCGCTCACGGCGGCCGCCCCGGGACGGTGCCTCGACGATGAAGCCGTACTCGGCGAGCTGCCGCAGGTGGTAGCTGGTCGCGCCGGTGTTCTGGTCCAGCCGCCGGGCGAGCGTGGTGGCCGTGGCCGGCCCCTCCGTCCGGAGGATGGTCAGCATCCGGACCCGCAGCGGATGGGCGATGCCCCGCAGGTTACGAGCGGTCAGATGTACCTGGGAGGGCTGCTCGGGGAGTTCCATGAGTCCCAAGGTAGATGACAAAGAAGTCTGTGCATAGGTTCTCTTGCAAAGAAGTCTTTGTAGATGCGGGAGTGGCTGGATCCTGAGGGATTGATGGCCGGTAACCCTGCCGTGAGAGCCGCCGTGAAGCACCGGGCCGGGCCGCCTCCAGATGACCCCTCGCGCCGGAGCCGGATGCCCGGCGAAACGGGGAAGAGCCGTCCGGCGAAGCGCCGGACGGCTCTCGAACCACCATGACCGGGGGTGGAGGCCCCCCGCGTATTCAGCCGGACCCGTTCCGATCGTCCGACGGGCCCGCAACATCCCCGGCTCCGCCTTCCGCCTTCCGCACCTGGTCCTCGAAGGAGGCCGAAGAACGCGACGCCAGGAAGGCCGCCGAGGTGGGGAGGCTGAGATGGAAGTCGTGCGCGGTGGCCACGGCCGCGGTGCCGGCGGTGATCTCGAAGTCGAAGCAGTGTCCTCCCTTTTGCCGAGAATCGTCGATGAAGTGCAGGTGGTAACCGGGTACGGACACACCGCCCACGTATCCCGGCGTCACGAATCCCACGAGGGTGCCGTGGATGTCCTGGAAGGCGGTGACCGCCTGGTCCGCGGTCGCTTCCACCAGCGGGGGGTACGGCCGGTGCTGCTCGGCCACCGTTCTGGTGCTGACACTGCTGAAGTGGCCGTCGACCCGCACGGCGCGGATCAGGTTGTCGCCGGGCGCGAGCTCGCCGATGGCTGTCTCCACGTCGTGTCTCGCCATGGGCGAGGTCAGCCGCCGAGTCTTATCGGGACGGAAGAACGTCACCGCGGCGAACGGGGTGAGGTCGTCGTCGGCCGCCGGGGTCGCGGTTCCGTCGGAACGCAACCGGTGGCAGACGCCGTCCAGCACGACCATCTCACCGTCGAGTCCGTTGAACGTGCCCACGCCGAAGTCACCGTGCTCCAGCAACGCCGCGACGGTGACGTCTCCTTCGTAGACTCCGTCGAGAAGCGCCGCCATGGTGGATGTCTGATACACGGTGGACGGCGGATCCGCCGGTCCGTTGTGTGCCTGCTGCGCCAGGGACGTCATGAGGTGCAGCAGCCGGTCCCACGCGGTCTGGGTGTCGGACATGAGGTCCTCCTCGGGCTCGTCGTCGGCTTCTACTCGAAGGCGTCGGCGATCAGGTGCCTGCCCAGTTCGGTGTTGCGGGAGTAGTCGACGGGAACGTCGATGATCGTGGGTCCGGGTTCCAGCAGTGCCTGGCGCAGCTCGGTGGCGAACTCGTCGTAGCCGGAGACGCGCACGCCCCGGGCGTTGAACGCCTTGGCGAAACTCACCACGTCGTAGTCGCCGAGTCGGACACCGGACTTGCGGCCGTACTTCATCTCCTCCTGGAAACCGACCATGTCGTAGGTGTTGTCCCGGAAGATCACATGGACGAAGGACAGCCCGAGGCGTGTGGCGGTCTCCAGCTCCTGGGCCGAGAAGAGGAAGCCACCGTCGCCGGAGACGGAGACCACCTGGCTGTGGGGGCGCACGAGGGCCGCGGCCATCGCCCAGGGCAGGGACACGCCCAGAGTCTGCTGACCGTTGGAGAAGAGCAGCCTGCGCGGCTCGTAGGAGCGGAAGTGACGTGCCATGTGGATGTACACGGACCCGATGTCACAGGCGACGGTCGCGTCGTCGTCGAGGTGGTCACGGAGCATCAGTACCAGCGCGGCCGGGTCGAGTCCCAGCTCGCTCGCGGGGGTGTGCCGAGCCTCCTCGTCGATGGCGGCCAGCCGGTCGCGCTGGGCGGAGACGGCCGCCTTGGTGCCGGCGTCGAGCTTGAGCGGGCCGGTCTCGTCGGCCAGGGCGGCCAGCGTGCGGGCGACGTCACCGCACAGCTCCAGCACGGGCTGGTAGTGGTTGTCGATCTGCGCCGGCACGGAGTCGAGGTGGATGACGGGGCGTGCCACGTCGGAGTTCCACAGCTGCGGGTCGTATTCGACGGGGTCGAAGCCCACGGCGAGGACCACGTCGGCCTCGGCGACGACGACGTCTCCGGGCTGGTTGCGGAACAACCCGACGCGTCCGAGGTAGTGGTCCTCCAGCTCGCGGCTGATGACACCGGCCGCCTGGAAGGTCTCGACCACCGGGAGGTCGCCGTCGGTGATGAACGAGCGCAGGGCGGCACACGCTTCGGGGCCGCTGCCGCGGCTTCCCACCAGCACCGCGGGACGTGCCGCGGCACGCAGCAGGCGCGCGGCCTCCGCGACCTTCTCGGCGGGCGCGGCTCCCGCCTCCGGGACGGGCAGCAGCTTCCGGATGCTCGCTGTCGTCCCTTCGGCCGCCACGTCGGACGGCAGGACGACGGCCGTCGCCCCGCGCGGCTCGGTCAGTGCGGACCGGAAGGCGTTGTTGATCGCCTCCGGCACGTTGTCCGGGTGGGCGACTTCGCCGGTGTACTTGGTGACCGTCTTGAGCAGCGCCGCGGCGTCCATCGACTGGTGCGTCCGCTTGAGGCGGTCCGGCCGGCCCACGGCGCCGCAGATGGCGACCACGGGGTCCTGTTCCGTGTTGGCGGTCAGCAGGCCCGTGGCCAGGTTGCTGGTGCCGGGACCGGACGTGGTGAGGGTGACCCCGGGCACTCCGGTGAGGCGGCCGACCGCAGCCGCCATGAAGGCGGCGTTCTGTTCGTGGCGGCATACGATCAGTTCGGGTCCGCCGTCGACCAGGGCGTCGTAGACGGCGTCGATCTTGGCACCCGGTACGCCGAACACGTACGACACGCCGTTGGCTTGCAGGCATTCGACCACGCGTTGCGCGGCCCGCGTCTTGGACGTCACGGCGTCGCTGGTGTCGACCACGGTTTCATCTCCTCGATGGGGTGCGAATAATCGGGCCGCGGTGACGGCCTGCCTCTGCATACCGAGATTGTGTGCGGACAGGCCCCTTGCGTACCACCGCTCTCCGTAGTGATCGGCCGGCGTGAATTTCGTCAGTCCGAGGACGGGTACACCCGCGCCCACGCGGAGGGGACCGACCGCGGCACCGGCCCGTCCCGACCGCGGCACCGGCCCGTCCCGACCGCGGCACCGGCCCGTCCCGACCGGGACGGCGGACAGGACGGACCCGCCCGTCAGAGACCGGGCGCGGACGTCGCCTCCGCGATCCGCCCGGCCACGTGCCGGACCAGCTTGTACAGGTCGGCGCAGTACACCGAGCGGTTGCGGAAGCCGTTCTCCGCACGGTAGCGGTGCGCGTAGTTGCCACCGCCGCAGACCGCGACCACCGGGCAGGCCCGGCAGGCGTCGGGCAGGGCGTCCGGGCCGAGTTGGCGGGCCGCGATCCCGGGGTGGTCCAGTGCCTCGTCGAACGAGTGGCGGAAGACGTCCAGACCGGTGGCCGGCGCGCCCTCGTAGGCCGTCTTCAGCGAGTCCACCTGCTCGATGGCCCCGTCGGTGTCGACGACGACGGCGACCAGCGGCGAGGTGCCGACCGCCTCGGCCCCGCCCGGCACCCCGAGCAGCAGCCCGATGATCTCGCGGAAGATCCGGACCGGCGGTCCGGCCGGCCGGCGGGCGAACCAGTGGTCGAACGCGGTGATCAGCCAGTCGCCGTACCGGGTCGCCTCCTCGGCCGGACCTCTGCCGGGCGGCGGGGACGACCAGTTGGCGTGCGGGAGCAGCAGGTCCAGCGAGGGAGGCCGCAGCGCGGCCAGGGACTCGTACACCCGCACCGGATCGGACCGCGGGTCGATCGTGCACAGCACGCCCGCCCAGGTGCCCGGGCGGGCGGTCAGCCGCCGCAGCCCCCGGGCCGCCGCGGGCCACGCGGGCCGCCCGGCGTGGGTGACCCGGCGCCCGTTGAGGGCGGCATCGCCGCCGTCCAGGCTGACCCCGACGCGGACGTCCGCGGCGGCCAGCGCGGCGAGCGCCCGGTCGGTCAGCAGGGTCGCGTTGGTCTGGAGGCTGACGTGCACCGCGCAGCCCGGTGCCCGGGCGCGCACGGCGGCCCGCACGGTCGCCGCGGCCTCGGCGAGGAAGTCCGCTCCGGCCAGCAGCGGCTCACCGCCGTGGAAGTTCAGGTGCACGGCGGTGAGCCCGTGCCCGGCCGCGTGCTCGGCGATCCGCCGCGCGGTGTGGGCCACCACCGGCTCCGGGACCCGCGGCGGACGCTCCCGCCAGCTCTGGTCGGCCCCCCGGTAGACGTAGCAGTAGGTGCAGGCCAGGTTGCAGCGGCTGTGCACCTTCAGCACGAACTGCCGGAACGGCACCGGCCGCACCCCGGCCCGGCGCAGCCCGGCCACGTCCAGCGCGCGGTGAGGCCACCAGGGGTGCGAGGACGGCGCGGGGAGCGGCACGGGAGCGTGCGGGGCGGGCACGGTCGTACGGTTCAGAAGATGCCGTCCTCGTAGAAGGCGACGGGCGCCTCCTCGGTGCCGCACCGGGTGAGGAGGGCGGCGGCGACGGTGCCGAGCACCGGGTGCTCCCCGGACGAGGCCAGGGCGCGGACGTCGAGGTGGGACAGGTCGGGCAGGTCGGCCGGCGCGGGGCCGGTGCTGGTGCGGTCGTGCATGGGTGGTGCCGGGGCCTTTCGGATGGGCTGGGCTCAGATGGGCTGGGGCTCGAAGTCCCAGTACGGCCGCTCACGGCGGCGGACGGAGAGGGTGTGCGGGTGCTGGGCGCCGAGGGAGTCGGCGAGCCCTTGCAGGGTTTCCTTCTCGAGCTTGGCGGCCTCCTCCGTGCGGCGCAGCGTCCGCAGGTCGTCGGCGAGGGCGGCACGGCAGGAGAGGGTGAGCGGATGCGGGGCGCCCAGGACGTGCACGGCCCGCTCCAGCGTGTGGCGGCTGAGGTCGAGGGCGCCCTCGTCGTCGCCGACCAGGTGCCGGGCGCCCGACACGTTGAGGGCCGTGCCCAGCGTCCAGGGATGGTGCTCGCCGACGGCCGCGCGCATCCCCGCGTACGCCCGCTCGGCGATCGCCACCGCCTCCTCGCGCTCGCCGTACTCCCACAGGACCAGGCCCGTGTTGCCCAGGGTGCCGATGGCGTAGGGGTGGTCCTCGCCGACCAGGTCCCGGTAGCGCCGCGCCACCCTGGTCGCCGTCTCCCGGGCCTCCGTGAGATCCCCGTGCTCCCGGGTGAAGGTCGCGAAGTCGGCCTGCACCATGAGGGTGTCGGGATGCCGGGGGCCCTGCACGCGGGCGCTGCGGGCGACCACGTCGCGCAGCAGGCTCTCGGCGCCCGCCAGATCGCCCAGCCGCCTGCGGCACAGGGCGAGGTTGTGCCCGGCGCGCATCGTCTCGGGGTTGTTGAGGCCCAGCCGGTCCTGGTGCAGCCGCAGGTTGAGTTCCTGGCGGGAGGTGGCCTCGACGTACCGGCCCAGCAGGCGCAGCATCCTGGCCGCGCCGAGGTTGGAACGGAGGGTGTCCAGGTTCTCGTCCCGGAACAGCCGGGTGCGGATGGCGGCGTTCTCCTCGAAGACCTCCCGCGCCTCGTCGTACCGGCCGAGCAGGCCCAGCGTGGTGCCCAGGTTCTCGCGTGCCTGGAGGGTCCGCGGGTGGTCCGGCCCCACGGTGCCCACGTACTGCCGGTACATGTCGTCGTACAGCTCGTACGCCTCGTCCAGCCGGGCCAGGGCCATCAGCGCGCCGCCGAGGGCGTTGCGGGCGCTGAGCAGGTCCGGATCGTCCGGCGGACGGCCGTCGAACACCCGGACGCCCTCCCGGCCCACGGCCTCGGCCTCCTGGTAACGGCCGGACCGGCGCAGCAGGTTGGAGTGCTGGAGCATGGCGATCCGCATCACCCGGGAGGTGGGCGGCAGGAAGGTGCGCCAGCGGACCAGGGCCTGCTCGCACACGGTCAGCCCGGTCTGGTACTCACCGCGCGCCCGCGTGTAGTTGATGCAGTTCAGCACGAGGTCCTGGACGTCCTCGTCGGAGCTGTCCAGCGCCCCCGAGTGCTTCAGGTGCGGGAAGAGGTTGGCGTAGCGGTGCCAGTGGTTGGGTTCGTTGGGCTGCCGGGGATCGGCGTCGACCAGGATGCGGCAGGCGGTCGCCGACAGCGCGTCGCGCTCCGCCTCGCTCAGGTCGTTGCGCAGGAAGCCGTGGTACAGCTTGTGCATCTGGACGCTGTCGACGACCGTCTCCTGGCCCGGCGAGGTCTCGTAGTCCAGCCGCACCGCGGTCGCCTCGGAGAGCCGGCGCAGGGCCGTGTGCCAGCCGATGGGGTCCGCGGCGAGGGCGGCCAGGTGCGGCGGCAGGTCCCGGGCCCGCGCCGACTGGATCAGCCGGACGGGGATGTTCTCCGGGGAGAAGAACACCAGCAGCTTGAGCAACTCGGCGGCGCTCTCCGCCCGTTCTCGCAGCGTGTTCAGCGTTATCGACCAACTGGTCTGGAAACTCATCGAGTACTGCTCGCTGAGCCCGATCCCGACCCTGTTGGGCTCGCCGCGCCGGATCAGGGCGATGTAGTCCCGGGCCGGCATCGGGTTGGTGTCCAGCCAGGCGGTGGTCTGGGCGAGGATCAGCGGCAGGTCCTCGACCGCGTCCGCCAGGTCGTGCGCCTCCTGACGGGTCAGCCGCGGCGCCCGGCGCAGCGCGTAGGCCATGCTCTCCTCGCGCAGGAACGGCTGGACGTGGATCTCCCGGGCGCGCCGGGCCGCCGACCAGTCGCGGGTGAGGCTCGTCAGCAGGACGTGCCCGCGGCCCTCCGGGATGAGGTCGTCCACCTGCTCCATGTAGTCGGCGCCGTCGAAGACCAGCAGCCACCGGCCGTGGGGCCGCCCGGTGCGCAGGGCCTCGTGCACCGCCCGGATGCGGTCGCCGATCTCCTGGCCCACGGACAGCTCCAGCTGGGTGGCCAGCGCGGCGAGCTGCTCCCGGGCGGTGCCGCGGTAGTTGGCGTTGACCCAGTAGACGACGTCGTAGGCGTTGCCGAAGCGGTGCGTGTACTCCTGGGCGATCTGGCTCTTGCCCACGCCGGAGATGCCGTACAGCGAACAGCGGGCGCCCTCGTCGCCGGCGCTGCTCAGCGCCTCGTGCAGTTCCTCCAGGACCGGGTCGCGGCCGGTGAAGGTGTCGTTGCGGCGGGGCACCCGGCGGATCGCCGGAGGGTCGTGCGGGAAACGCGGACCGGTGCCGTCCGCGCCCGCCGGATCCGGCTGGGCGGGATCGATGCCGAGCAGCCGCAGGATGCGCCGGCGTGCCTCGGTGGCGGCCAGGTCACGCAGGTCGACGGGGCGCAGCGCGGCGACCGTCGGGGGCAGCGGGTCGGTCGCCACGCTCACCGCCGCGAGCCGGTCCACGTGCGGCGGGACCACCTCGCGCAGGGCGGACGTCCACTCCTCCCTGGTGCGCGGACCGAGCCGGAAGTACCAGTTGTCCAGCAGCAGGAGCACCCGTCCGGGTGCCCGCAGCAGATCGCGCAGCGCGTCGGTGAGCGCCCCCGCCGAACCCGGGTCCCAGCGCAGCGTGGTGGTCCGGTGGCCCAGCAGCTCCAGCTGGTGCGCGATCCAGGCGGCCCAGGGGCGGTTGAACCCGGCGTAGCTGATGGTGAAGTGCTCGACGGGCGCGCTGTGCCGGGCTTGCTCCGCCATGCAACCGTCTCCCTCGCACGCCCCTGCGGAAATGTGACATTCGGCACCTTAGAGTATCTGGCGCGGCATCAAAAACAAGCAGCTCAAGGCAGGTTGCCGAGGTGTGGCGCGGTGGACGCCCCGGCGGGCAGCGCCGCGAGCAGCCGGTCGGCGATGTGCCGGATCAGCAGTTCGAGATCGGCACAGTAGACCGACGGGTGCCGGAACCCGCTGCCCGCCACGTAGCGGTGCGCGTAGTTGCCGCCTCCGCACACGGCCGACAGCGGGCACGCACGGCACTGCGCCGCGAGGGCCCCCGCTCCCAGCTGCCGGGCGGCCACCCCGGGATGCTCCAGCGCCGCGTCGAAGCTGTCGGTGAACACGTTCAGCCCGGTCGCGCTCGCCCCGTGGTACGCCGACTTCACCGAGTCCACCTGTTCGATGGCGCCGTCGGTGTCCACGATGATCGCCGCCATCGGGGAGAGCCCCACCGACTCGCTGCCGCTCGGCCGGCCCAGCAGCAGCCCGATGATCTCCTGGAAGATCCGTACGGGCGGGCCGGGCGGATCGGCGTCCCACCAGCGGTCGAACACGGTCCGCAGCCACCGGCCGTAGGGTGCCGGACCGCCCGGCCCGGGCGGCGGCCGGGTGGACCAGTTGGCGTGCGGCAGCAGCAGGTCGAGGAAGGGCGGGCGCAGGTCGAGCAGCGAGGTGAAGACCTCCGCCGGATCGCTGTCCGGATCTATCGTGCACAGCACGCCGGAGTAGCTCTCCGGGCGGTCCCGCAGCAGCCGCGCCGCGCGGACGAGGCCGGGCCAGGACGGGCGCCCGGCGTGGTCGACGCGGCGGCGGTTCAGCGCGGCGGTGCCGCCGTCGGCGCTCAGCCCCACCCGGATCCCGGCGCGGGCGAGCCGGTCCAGCACCGGCCCGGTCAGCAGCACCCCGTTGGTCTGCACGGCGAGGTCCAGACGGGTCCCGGCCGGCAGCACCGCCCGCAGCTCCCGGGCGGCGCGCAGCAGCGGGTCCGGGCCGCCGAGCAGGGGCTCCCCGCCGAAGAAGTCCACCCGCAGCTCCCGCAGCCCGTGCCGCCGGACGTGCTCGGCGATCCGCTCAGCGGTCCGGCGCACGGTGGCGTCCGCCATGCGCACCGGCCGGTCGCGCCAGGTGCTGTCGTGACCCGCGTAGATGTAGCAGTAGGTACAGGCCAGGTTGCAGCGGCTGTGCGTCTTCAGCACGAACTGGCGCAGCGGCACGGGCCGGACGCCCGACCGCCGCAGTGCGGGTACGTCCAGCAGCTCAAGGGGCCAGGGGGCGGACCCGCCCGGGGCCGTCGTCCGCCGCACGGGGGACGGGGGAGTGCCGCCGTCATCGGTCACGCTGCCACCCTCCACGCCGGTGCGGACGGGCCGCGACACCCGCCGGCCGGGCGCCGGGGGACGGGAGACGCGGCGGATGTGCTCCTCCAGCATCGGCGCGTCCGGCCCGGGCCGCCAGATCAAATCCGGCTCAAAGCGGTTGCCGCCGCGTGTCCATGTTGTCGTCGAAATACGCGACCGCCTCCCCGGGGGCCGGCCAGTGCCCGAGCAGGTCGTCCATGACGGCGCGCAGCACCGGATGGCCGACGGCGGTCCGCAACAGGCCGGCGTCGTACGAGGACAGGTCGGGGAGCGGCCGGCCCTGCGGATGTGGCTCGGGCCCCGGCGGCGGACTCTGCACGCTGCACTCCTCAAGGGATGGTGTTCTGCACGGAGTTGCCCACGCCGGCCGCGCGGGAAACGCCCGCACCGTCACGGTGGTCCCGCCAGCCGCGCGATCCGGTCCGTGGTGAGCCGGGCCTCTTCGGTGTCGGTGGCGTCCAGCTCCTCCCACAGCGCGCGGGCCAGCCGGTACGACTCCAGGGCGCGGGCGGGTCCCGCGGTGCGCTCCAGGACCCCGCCGCGGCGGTGCCGTGCCCGGGCGGCGGTCAGGGCGTCCCGGGTGCCGGTGGCGGCCCGCAGGTAGGCGGCGGAAGCCTGGGCGTAGTGGTCGAAGACCTCCGTGCGCCGCGCCAGCAGGCTCTGCACGTCGCCCAGTTCCAGCCAGGCCAGCGCGCCGGTCTCGCCGTCGTCGCGGGCGGCGAGGGTGAGGGCCCAGGCGGCCTCGTGCAGATCGGCGACGCTGCCCTGGCGCTCGTGCCGCAGCCGCAGGGCGCGGCCGAACAGCAGCTGGCGGTGGCCGGCCCGCGGATCGTGGGAGCCGGTCCGGCCGTTGGCCTCCCGCAGCAACTGCACGGCGCGGGCCGCCGGATCGGCCGCCCCGGGCTCCGACTCCGCCCGCCGCAGGGCGAGTTCACCGGCCTCGGTGAGCAGGTCCGCGTACCGGGGCGTGTCCGGCGGCACCAGCCGGCGGGCCCGGGTGAACGCCTCGTCGGCCGCCCTGAGGTCCTCGGCGTCCCCCGTCCGGTCGTGGTGGTCCCGGCGGTTGCGGGCGATCAGGGCCAGGCAGGTCGCCTCGGCGAGCGGATCGGCCGCCTCCCGGGCGAGGGCGGCGGCCTCGCCGAGCAGGCCGTGCGCCTCGTCGTCGCCCTGCCCGTCGGGCGGAAAGGACAGCGCCTCGGCGAGGCCGGTCAGCGCGGCCGGCAGCCGGTCGTGGCGCGCGGCCGGGTCCCCGCGCAGGCCCTCGACGGCGGTGGCCAGGTCCGCCGCGGCCCGCACCGCGAAGGCGCGGTCGCCGCTCAGCCGGGCCAGGTCGAGCAGCACGCCGCCGCGTTCGAGCGGCAGGGCCGGCGGAACCCGGCCGGCGGGCCACAGCCCGGCCTGCGCGGTCAACGCCTCCAGCGCCTCCTCCAGCAGCGCCGGGTGCGGTCCGCCGGGGCCGACGCCGGACAGCGTGCGCAACGCGCCGGCCAGCAGCAGCACACACGCCAGGCGCGGTGCGTCCCCGGTGCCCGCCGTGTCCTCCAGGGCGGTCCGGCAGTGGCCGGCGGCCTCCCGCAGGCCCGCGGCGGCCTCGTCGGCGCGGCCCGCGGCCAGCGCCGTCCGGGCCCGGGCGTCCAGGACCCGGGCCAGGGCGAGCCCGGCCGGCAGGCCGCGGTCCGCCGCGAGCGCCTCGCGCCCCGCCCGTTCGGCCTCGTCGAGGACGTCGTCGCCGCCCCACTCCCGCCAGGCGTGCCGCAGCGCGTCGGCGAGCCGGACGAGGAGCGCGCCGGAGCCGTCGGTCTCGCCCGCCACCCGCAGCAGCCGTACGGCGGCCAGCAGGTCGCGCGGGGAGCGGTTCTCCTCGTAGCGGTCGAGCAGGGCGCGGCCCGTGTCGCCGAGGCCCGGGGCGGGGGACGCGCGGCGCAGCAGGGCGGGTTCGGGTTCGAAGCGGCGCAGCACCCGTTCCGAGACGCGGGCGAAGGGCTCGGGGACCGCGTCCGGGCCGATCTCCGGATCGCTGCTGACGTCCATGAGGTAGGCCACGGCCACGGCCGGGAAGTTGCGCGCGCTGCGCCCGAACGCCCGCTCGACGTACAGCGAGCAGTGCTTGAGGACGAGGGCGGCCTCCCCGGCACTGAGCCGGTCGATGAGCAGGTCGCGCACGCCGGGCACGAACTCGTACCACGACTCCCCGCGGTCGTCCGAAAGGGCGCCGTGCGGCGCGGGCGCCTGGACGACGAGGCCGCTGAGCAGCACCTCGGACAGTTCGGCGGGACCGGTCTGGGGGAGCATGGCGCGCTGCACGAGCTGCATGACGGGCAGCGAGAGCGGGGCGGCGGACAGGTACACGGCGAGCTGGCGGCCGAGCGGGGACGCGGACGCCTCGAACGTGGCGAGGAGCTGGGCGGCGCCCCGCACCGGTGCGCCGGCCGGGCCCGCCGGGCGGGAGGCCGCGCCGGTACCGGGTCCGCCGACCCAGGCGGCGGCGCCCCGCAGCCGTACCCCGCTGTCGCCGGCGACCAGCCGCGCCCAGGTGGACAGGGCGCCGGGACTGGGGGCCAGCACCGGCACCGGCAGCGTGCCCGGGGCGACGGCGTCCCGGCCCGCCCGGCGCTGCGGCGTGAAGTCCAGGACGCCGTAACCGCCGGGGCGGCGGTGCAGGGTGCCGGGCTCGGCCGGCAGCCGGGTGCGGGCCCACAGCCGCTGCGACAGCGGCTGGAGGACGGCGAGGGGACCGCGGCGCAGCCCCAGGTGCAGCAGCTCCCGCATGGCCGGCCCCTGCCACAGCGGTCCCGCGCAGTCGCTGACGACCAGGGTCACGCGCCGGCCGCTCGGGTCCAGCAACTGCTCGGCGGGGACCCGCGGGGCGTCGGCGCGCGGCAGCGTGCTCGCGCCCACCCCGGCGCCGTCCGGGTGCAGGTAACGCACCGTCACGCCGCGGAAGGCGCCGACCCACTCGCACACTTCGCGCACCTCGTGCAGCATCTGCCCCCACACGGTCATGGAGGGCGAGGAGTCCACCAGGAGCTGGAGGTCCGCCTCCCGGCCGCGGACCGGGCGCAGCACCGGCCAGACCAGGCCGCAGTCCGCGGCCCGGTCCGCGGTCGCCGCCTCGTCCACCTCGGCCGGGCCGGGCGCGGCCGACGGCTGGTAGCGCCGGAAGGGACGCAGCGCCCGTTGCAGCGGCAGCAGCGCGGGGAAGGCGGAGGCGGCCGGTACGGCGACGTCCGCGCGCGGCGCCGGACCCGCGGGGGCACCGCCCCGCACCGGCAGCAGATCGACCTCGTGGCGCGTCCCCCCGCCGCGCGCGGCCGGCGCGCCCGCCCGCCAGGACGCCGA
>NZ_JOCB01000123.1 GCF_000718775.1 Streptomyces sp. NRRL S-31 | reverse complement strand
GCGCCGGCCCGGTCGCGGCCGGCGGGGCGGGGGGTACGGCCGGTGGCGTTCGGCTCCGCCGGGGTGGCCGGGGCCTTCGCACCGGTTCCGCCCGGCTGGCCGTCGCGGGGCGCGCTGATCCGCCGGAGCACCTGGGTGGTCTCGGGGGCCTGCCCGGCCTTGCCTGCGTCCGGCGCGGCGCCGGCCGCCTTGCCGGACCGGTCGGCGGGCGGGGTCCCTTCCCGGGACTTCCCGGGTCCCTTCGGCTGGGGGACGCGCCGGAGCACCTGGGTGCTCTCGGGCGACTGCTCGGTCCCGTCCGGCTTCCCGGCGCCCGCGCCCTTGCCCGGGGCACCGGAGGCGCCGGGGGAGGCCGCGTCCCGGCGGGGCGCCGGTCCGTCGCCGGACGCCGGGCCACGGCCGGACGCCGGAGCGGACGCGTCGGCGTCCTTCCGCTCCGGTCCCGCGTCCCGGGCCGCCTGGCGGGCCCGGGGCACGGATGCCCCGCGGTCCCGGTCCGCCGGACCGGCGCCGTCCTCGGAGGCCGTACCCGCCCGGCCCGAACCGTCCCGGGACGTCGCCGGAGCGGTCCGTGCGGAACCGTCGCGGGACGCCGGGCCCGGCCCGGCGGCGCCGGGACCGTCCCCCGGCGCTCCGCTCGGGCGGGACGCGCCGCGCCCGGCGCCCGTACGGGCCTCTCCGGAGCCGTCGGCCGGCCGCTCGGGCGTCCGGGGCCTCCCGGCGCCACCGGGACGCCCGGCGCCCTCGGCCCGGCCGGTGGCCGCGGGGCCGGCTTCGTCGGTGTTCATGCCCGCGCTTCCCCGCCGGGCGCTCGCGCGCCTCGGTTCGGTGGCCGTCTCCTCAGGGCCCCCCGGGTTCCCGGGCCCGTCAGCCGGCAGCGGCTTTTTCGGCGCCACGCCTTCGTTCGGCTGCTGCGGCTGTGGCTCGTCGCTCATGTCGTGCACGGACTCCTGTTTCGCGTCGTACGTTCCCGTACGCCTCGTACGCTTCTGCGCTCCCCCTGTTTGAAGACTCTCGCACCTGGCGTTCCGTTCCCGGATTCCGGCACGCTTCCGGCGGAAAACGCGTGGCCGGCCGCCGGGCCTCCGGACTAGGCTCCTGCGCTTCGGTGTCGAGCGGTCCGAGGAGGTCGACTGGCATGGGCGCGGGACGGTTGTACGCGGCCGTCGCGGCAGGGGGGTTCAGACGGTACGCGACCTATCGGGCCGCCACTGCGGCAGGGGTCTTCACGAACACGGTCTTCGGGCTGATTCTCGTCTACACGTACCTCGCCCTGTGGCACGAGAGGCCGCATCTCGGTGGATATGACCAGGCGCAGGCGGTGACGTACGTGTGGCTGGGGCAGGCGTTCCTGTCGACGCTCGCGCTCGGGGGCGGGGGCGGGGGCGTCGAGGACGAGTTGATGGAGCGCATCCGCACGGGGGACGTGGTGATCGACCTGTACCGGCCGGCCGACCTCCAGTTGTGGTGGCTGGCGGCCGATCTCGGCCGGGCCTTCTTCCAGTTGCTGGGCCGGGGGGTCGTGCCGTTCGTGTTCGGCGCGGTGTTCTTCCCGGTGTACCTGCCGGCCGACGCCGGTACCTGGGTTGCGTTCCTCGTGGCCGTCCTCCTCGCGATGCTGGTCGGTTTCGGCATCCGGTACCTGGTCGCGCTGAGCGCGTTCTGGCTGCTGGACGGCACCGGTGTGTCGCAGATGGCGTGGCTGTCGGGGTTCTTCTGCTCCGGGATGCTGCTGCCGTTGAACGTGTTCCCGGGCACGCTCGGCGAGGTGGTGCGGGCCCTGCCGTGGTCGTCGCTGCTCCAGGCACCGGCGGACGTGCTGCTCGGGCACGCCGATCCGCTGCCCACCTATCTCTTCCAGGGGGCCTGGGCGGTGGCGCTGCTGGGGGCCGGACGGCTGGTGCAGGCGGCGGCGACGCGCCGGGTGGTGGTGCAGGGTGGCTGAGGGGAGCGCGGGGACGGCGCGGGCGGGCCGGCCGGCGGAGGGCGTGCGGGCGTACCGGCTGATCGCGGCGATGTGGGTGCGGTCGACGATGGCCTACCGGGTGTCGTTCGCCATGACCACGTTCGGGAACTTCGCCGCGACCTTCCTGGACTTCGTCGCGATCATGCTGATGTTCTCCCGGGTGGACGCGCTGGGCGGCTATCCGCTGCCGGACGTGGCGTTCCTGTACGGGCTGTCGGCGGTCTCCTTCGGTCTGGCGGACCTGCTGATCGGGTCGATGGACCGGCTGGGCCGGCGGGTGCGGGACGGCACACTGGACACGCTGCTGGTGCGGCCGGCGCCGGTGCTGGCGCAGGTGGCGGCGGACCGGTTCGCGCTGAGGCGGCTGGGCCGGGTGACGCAGGGGACGCTGGTGCTGGGCTGGTCGCTGACCCGGGTGGACATCGACTGGACGGCGGACCGGCTGCTGCTGATGCCGGTGATGGTGGTGAGCGGCTGCGCGATCTTCTGCGCGGTGTTCGTGGCGGGGGCGGCGTTCCAGTTCGTGGCGCAGGACGCCTCGGAGGTGCAGAACGCCTTCACCTACGGCGGGACGACGCTGTTGCAGTATCCGCCGACGGTGTTCGCGAAGGAGCTGGTGCGCGGGGTGACGTTCGTGCTGCCGCTGGCCTTCGTCAACTGGCTGCCCGCGACGTACGTGCTGGGGCGGCCGTATCCGCTGGGCCTGCCGCGCTGGATGGCGTGGACTCCGCCGCTGGTGGCGGCGGGGGCGTGCGCGCTGGCGGGGCTGGCCTGGCGGGCGGGACTTCGTTCGTATCGCAGCACAGGGAGCTAGCGTGGATGGTTTCATCGCACTGGAGCGGGTGGAGAAGGTCTTCGAGGTACGCAGGAAGACCGGGTTCCTGCGGCGGGAGCGGCGCGAGGTGCGGGCGGTGGACTCGCTGTCGTTCACCGTGGCGCGCGGCGAGATGGTCGGCTACATCGGGCCGAACGGCGCGGGGAAGTCGACCACGATCAAGATGCTGACCGGGATCCTGACGCCGAGCGCCGGGCGGCTGCGGGTGGCGGGGATCGACCCGGCGCGGGAGCGGATGCGACTGGCGCACCGGATCGGGGTGGTGTTCGGGCAGCGGACCACGCTGTGGTGGGACCTGCCGCTGATCGACTCGTACCGGCTGGCGCACCGCATGTACCGGATCCCGGACGCCCGTTACCGGGAGAACCTGGACCGGCTGGTGGAACTGCTGGAGCTGGGTGCCCTGTTGGACGTGCCGGTGCGGCAGCTGTCGCTGGGGCAGCGGATGCGCGGGGACGTCGCGGCGGCGCTGCTGCACGACCCGGACGTGCTGTACCTGGACGAGCCGACGATCGGTCTGGACGTGGTGTCGAAGGCCAAGGTGCGGGAGTTCCTGCGGGAGGTGAACGCCGAGCGCGGTACGACGGTGCTGCTGACCACGCACGACCTGACGGACATCGAGCAGTTGTGCTCGCGGGTGATGGTGATCGACCACGGGCGGCTGGTGTACGACGGCGCGCTTACGGGGTTGCGGGAGGCCGGGGAGGGCGAGCGGACGCTGGTGGTGGACCTGGAGCGGGAGCTGCCGCCGGTGGAGGTGCCGTGGGCGCGGGTGGTGCGGGTGGAGGGGCCGCGGCAGTGGCTGGCGTTCCCGGCGGGGCAGTCGGCGGCGCCGGTGGTCGCGCATCTGGCGGCCCGGTATCCGCTGGTGGACCTGTCGGTGCGGGAGCCGGACATCGAGGCCGTCATCGCCAGGATGTACGCCGGGAAGGCGGTCTCGTAGGCCGCCGGCCGGGCGGTGCTCCTGTTCCGTCTGCCGGGGCCGGGTGAACCGGGCCCGCCGGAGGGGGACTTGGCGCAGGGCGCGCGGCCGTACCGCCGTACGGCCCCCGTCCTTGGTGTCAGGACGTGCAGACCTTCGTCAGTTCGCCCGCCGCGGCCGTGACCGGGGTGACGTCGGGGGTCCGGTCGCCGTCGTCGATGGCGGTGCGGACGTTGGCGACGGCCTGCCGTAGGTGGTCCACGGCCTGGTCGACGTCGGCGTCGTCGGTCTTGTCGCCGATCTGCCCCAGGCTCTTCTCGATGGAGTCGAGCGAGGCGTCGGCCTGGGAGGGGTCGTTCGCGGCGTTCTCGACGGCCTGCTGGAGGGCGGTGACGTGGTCGGCGATGGCGTCGGCGGTCTGCACGCAGTCCAGCGCCTTGTCCACGGCGTCGCAGCCGGTGGTCAGGCCGGCGGTGAGCGCGGCGGCGGCCATCGCGGCGGCGATGGCGGTGAGCCGGCCCCGGCGTGGGCGGCGGCTGGCGGGCATGGCGGGTTCCCTCCCCTGGGACAGCTGGTGGGGCGCACCTGGCTGGGCCATGCGCCCGTACCCTCAGGGACGCGGGCGGGGCCCGGCGGGTTGCCCGGGCCTTGACGGTTTCCTTACGCGGTCGTGGCCGCCAGTGCCGCCCGCTGGATCGCGGTCAGTTCGGCGCAGCCGGTGACGGCGAGGTCGAGCAGGGCGTTCAGCTCGTCGCGGGCGAAGGGCTCGGCCTCGGCGGTGCCCTGGACCTCGACGAAGCGGCCGTCGCCGGTGCAGACGACGTTCATGTCGGTGTCGGCGCGGACGTCCTCCTCGTAGCGCAGGTCGAGGAGGGGGACTCCGCCGACGATGCCGACCGAGACGGCGCTGACGGTGCCGGTCAGCGGCTGCCGGCCGGCCTTGACCAGCTTCCTGCCCTGGGCCCAGGCGACGGCGTCGGCCAGTGCGACGTAGGCGCCGGTGATCGCCGCCGTGCGGGTGCCGCCGTCGGCCTGGAGGACGTCGCAGTCGAGGACGATGGTGTTCTCGCCGAGCGCCTTGTAGTCGATGACGGCGCGCAGGGAGCGGCCGATGAGCCGGGAGATCTCGTGGGTCCGGCCGCCGATCTTGCCCTTGACGGACTCGCGGTCGCCGCGGGTGTTGGTGGCGCGGGGCAGCATGGCGTACTCCGCGGTGACCCAGCCCTCGCCGCTGCCCTTGCGCCAGCGGGGGACGCCTTCGGTGACGGAGGCGGTGCAGAAGACCTTGGTGTCACCGAAGGAGATGAGGACGGAGCCCTCGGCGTGCTTGCTCCAGCCGCGTTCGATGGTGACCGGGCGGAGTTGTTCGGGAGTACGGCCGTCGATGCGAGACATGGCGACGAGCCTAGCCGGACACGCGCGGGGGGCTCCTCCCGCATCGGGAGGAGCCCCCTGTTCCGGTGAGCCGGGGGGCTCACATCATGTCTTCGATCTCCGCGGCGATCGGGTCGGCGTCGGTGCCGATGACGACCTGGATGGCGGTGCCCATCTTGACGACGCCGTGGGCGCCGGCGGCCTTCAGGGCGGCGTCGTCGACCAGGTCGGGGTCGGACACCTCGGTACGAAGCCGGGTGATGCAGCCCTCGATCTCCTCGATGTTGTCGATGCCACCGAGCCCGGCGACGATCTTCTCAGCCTTGCTGGCCATGTTCCCTCTCCCTGATCCGAACCGCTTTGTCGCAGTAACCCACAGTTGGCCCATCTTCGCGAGCGGTCGTGCCGTCCGCGCCGGATGATGGCGATCACGACAGCGGAACCGTCCGCCGACTGGTCTACACCACCGTGGGGAAGGTCGCCAAACCCATGAGCGCCGAGAGCACGGTCAGCCCGGCCCGGCTCCGCTGGAACCGTCTGTTCCAGGGGCTCCAGAAGATGGGCCGCAGCCTTCAGCTCCCCATCGCGGTGCTGCCGGCGGCGGGCATCCTGAACCGGCTGGGCCAGCCCGATGTGTTCGGCGCCGACGGGCTGGGCTGGATTGCGGCGTCGAAGGTGATGAGGGGGGCGGGCGGCGCGCTGCTCGACGGCTCCCTCGGTCTGCCGCTGCTGTTCTGCGTGGGGGTCGCGATCGGCATGGCGAAGAAGGCGGACGGCTCCACGGCGCTGGCGGCGGTGGCCGGGTTCCTCGTCTATTACAACGTGCTGCACCAGTTCCCGCAGCGGTGCCCGGGCGGCTCCACGGCGGTGCCGGACGTGGGCTGCCAGGTGAGCGCCGGCGGGGGCGCCGGCGCGGTGACGCCGTTCACGTTCCAGGATCCCGGGGTGTTCGGCGGCATCGTGCTGGGGCTGCTGACGGCCTTCCTCTGGGCGCGGTACCACCGCACGCGGCTGGTGGACTGGCTGGGCTTCTTCAACGGGCGCCGGCTGGTGCCGATCGTCATGGCGTTCACGGCGATCGGCTTCGCGGCCCTGTGCCTGTGGGTGTGGCCGCCGGTGGGTGCCGCGCTGGAGGACCTCGGCCACCGGCTGCGGGACGCGGGCGCCTGGGGCGCCGGGGTGTTCGGCGTCGCCAACCGGGCGCTGCTCGTCATCGGCCTGCACCAATTCCTGAACGTGCCCCTCTGGTTCCAGTTCGGCACGTACACGCCACCGGGCGGCAGGCCCGTCCACGGCGACATCAACATGTTCCTCGCCGGTGACCCGCACGCCGGCCAGTTCACCTCGGGCTTCTTCCCGGTCATGATGTTCGCGCTGCCGGCCGCCGCGCTGGCCATCACGCACTGCGCGCGGCCGGAGCGCCGCAAGGAGGTCGGCGGTCTGATGCTGTCGGTGGCGCTGACGTCGTTCGTGACGGGCATCACCGAGCCGCTGGAGTACTCGTTCCTGTTCGTCGCGCCCGCCCTGTACGCGGTGCACGCCGTGCTCACCGGTGTCTCGATGGCGGTGACCTGGGGGCTCGGGGTGCACGACGGCTTCAGTTTCTCGGCGGGTCTGATCGACTACGTCATCAACTGGAACCTGGCGACGAGGCCGTGGGCGATCGTGCCGATCGGGCTGTGTCTCGCGGCCGTGTACTACGCCGTGTTCCGCGCGGCGATCACCCGGTTCGACCTCAGGACGCCGGGGCGGGAGCCGGCGGACCAGGTCGAGGACGTCACCCGGGGCTGACGGCACAGCGCGTAGCGCCGCGGTAGCGCATCCGCGGGTTCCTTACGCCGCCTTCATCGTGCTACAACAGGTCTACACCACAGGTGGTGTAGACCAGAGACGCTGCCGTCCCCTTCCATGGTTCCCGGGCGGCGCCTTGCCCGATGGAGGAAGTTGTGACCACGGCCAGCGCCGCTCCCGCGGCCGAGAAGAAGAAGGGCGCCGGGGCGATGTCCGTGCTCCAGCGCATCGGCCGCAGCCTCATGCTGCCGGTCGCGGTGCTGCCGGCCGCAGCCCTCCTGGTGCGCCTCGGCAACACCGACATGCTGGGGGACCCTTCCTTCCCGTCGTTCCTGACCAAGATCGCCTCCTTCATGGCCGCCGGCGGCAACGCGATCCTCGACAACATGGCGCTGCTGTTCGCCGTGGGCATCGCGATCGGCTTCGCCAAGAAGTCGGACGGCTCGACGGCCCTCGCGGCGGTCACCGGTTACCTGGTCTTCAAGAACGTCCTCGCCACGTTCACCGACAAGAACCTGCCGAAGGTGGCGACCGTCGTCGACGGCAAGGTCGTCATGGCGAACGCCCCGGTGGACGCCAAGGTCCTCGGCGGTGTGGTGATGGGCCTCGTGGTGGCCCTGCTGTACCAGCGCTTCTACCGCACCAAGCTGCCCGACTGGGCGGGCTTCTTCGGCGGCCGGCGCCTCGTCCCGATCCTGTCGGCCTTCGCCGGCCTCCTCATCGGTGTCGTCTTCGGTTACATCTGGCCGGTCCTCGGCACGGGCCTGCACAACTTCGGCGAGTGGCTGGTGGGGTCGGGCGCCGTGGGCGCGGGCATCTTCGGTGTCGCCAACCGCGCGCTGATCCCGATCGGCATGCACCACCTGCTCAACTCCTTCCCGTGGTTCCAGGCCGGTGAGTACCACGGCAAGAGCGGTGACATCGCGCGCTTCCTGGCCGGCGACCCGCACGCGGGCCAGTTCATGACCGGCTTCTTCCCGATCATGATGTTCGCGCTGCCGGCCGCGTGCCTGGCCATCGTGCACTGCGCCCGCCCCGAGCGCCGCAAGGTCGTCGGCGGCATGATGTTCTCGCTGGCCCTGACGTCCTTCGTCACCGGCGTCACCGAGCCCATCGAGTTCACCTTCATGTTCATCGCGCCGGTGCTGTACGCCATCCACGCCGTCCTCACCGGTGTCTCGATGGCCCTGACCTGGGCGCTCGGCATGAAGGACGGCTTCGGCTTCTCGGCGGGCGCGGTCGACTTCGGGCTGAACCTGGGCATCGCCAGCAACCCCTGGGGCCTGGTCCTGGTCGGTCTGTGCTTCGCGGTGGTCTACTACGTGGTCTTCCGCTTCGCGATCACCAAGTTCAACCTGCCCACGCCGGGCCGCGAGTCCGACGAGGAACTCGCCGAACTCCGGAAGGCCGAGGCCAAGTAGCCCGGCCGTACAGGCACCGCGAAGGCCCCGGAACCGCCTGGTTCCGGGGCCTTCCCGTGTCCTGGACCGGATCGGTCAGATCTCGTACGTCTGCCGCGGCGCGGCCAGGTGCACCGGGCCGTCGAACACCTCGCGGGCGTCCCGCAGGTTGACCTCCGGGTCCGTCCACGGCGGGATGTGGGTCAGGACCAGCCGGCGCGCGCCCGCGCGGGCCGCCGTCTGACCCGCCTCGCGGCCGTTGAGGTGCAGGTCCGGGATGCTCTCCTTGCCGTGCGTGAACGCGGCCTCGCACAGGAACAGATCGGTGTCCCGGGCCAGCTCGTCCAGCACCTCGGTGACACCCGTGTCGCCGGAGTACGTCAGGGACTTCCCGCCGTGCTCGACGCGGATCGCGTACGCCTCCACGGGGTGGCGGACCCGCTCGGTGTGCACGGTGAACGGGCCGACCTCGAAGGTGGACGGCTTGACCGTGTGGAAGTCGAAGACCTCGCTCATGGAGGAGGCGGAGGGGGTGTCCGCGTAGGCGGTGGTCAGGCGGTGCTCGGTGCCCTCGGGGCCGTAGACCGGGATGGGGGCGCACCGGCCGCCTTCATGGCGGTAGTAGCGCGCCACGAAGTACGCGCACATGTCGATGCAGTGATCGGCGTGCAGATGGCTGAGGAAGATCGCGTCGAGGTCGTAGAGACCGCAGTGGCGCTGCAACTCGCCGAGGGCGCCGTTGCCCATGTCGAGGAGCAGCCGGAAGCCGTCGGCCTCGACGAGGTAGCTCGAACAGGCCGATTCCGCGGACGGGAACGACCCCGAGCAGCCGACGACGGTGAGCTTCATGAAGCAGAAACCTCCGTTGGCGGGAAGCGGGTGGGCGGGACGGGGGAGCCACTCGCGAGGAGGGCTGCCGGGAGTCGTGCGGTCCGTCGAGCGTAAGGCGCGAAAGCGCGGGTCGCTCCTCCGCCAGGGGCCGTTGTGGGCGAACTCACCTGTGCTGTCACCGGTTCGGCTGGACCCTGGGCGCACAGGAATGGAAGAGGGCGCGCGTCGACCGGCGCGCGCCGGTAACGTCGTCCGCATGGACACGTCCTGGTGGCTGGCGCTCGCGGCGGTGGTGCTGCTGGCGCTGGTCGCCACGCTCGTCGACGGCTGGGGCCGCGGCCGGCGGCCCCCGGGGCGGCGGCTGCGCCCGCCGGGCCGTCCGGGCACCCGGACGGCGCACGCGCAGCGGCCGTCCCCCGGGGACATCTGGTGGGCGAACGTGCCGTACGAGGACCGGGCCGGGATCAAGGACCGGCCCTGTCTGGTGCTGGCCGTGCGCGGTGACCGGGCCACGGTCGCGAAGATCACCAGCAAGTACCACGACGAGCGCAGCGGGGTGATCCCGCTGCCGCCCGGCGCGGTCGGCGACGCCCGGGGCCGGCCCAGCTTCCTGGAGACCGACGAGCTGCGCGAGGTGCCGGTGGACGGCTTCCGGCGCAGGGTGGGCGTGGTCGACCCGGTCCTGTGGGACCAGGTACGGCATCTCGCGGGCTAGGGGGTTTCGGCTCAGCCCACCCGCACGGTGACCGCCCACTCCTCGATGCCCTCGCAGGAGACCCCGCCCGGTGCGGTGGGCTCGGCGCACAGCGGGCGGGACGAGGTGAGCCTCACCGTGCCGGCGGCCACCGCCCGGTAGGCGGCCGTGGCGTCACCCGGCTGGAGCACGAAGCCCGCGTTGACGGCCTCCAGTCCGGTGCCGCTCGCGGTGACCGGCTTCCAGGGGCGGGCCTTGGTGCCGTCCAGGGTGAGCCGGACCTCGCCGCCCCTGGCGACGCAGACGGTGCGGCCGCGGTCGGCGGCGGTCAGCTCCGCCGTGCCGGCGCAGCCGGCGGCGGACCGGGTGGGCGACGGCGGGCGCGTCGCCGGTTCCCTGCCGCTGCTGCCGGTGCCCTCCTGGGTGCCGCAGCCCGCGAGCAGCAGCGCTGTGGCCGTCAGGGCGAGGGGCGTCGTACGGCGCATGAGGTCCGCCTTTCTGCCGGTGTCCTGGTACGGATGTGACGTACCACCGGCGCGTCCGGATCCCCCGCTACGCCCAGAGCTGGCCGTGGAGCGTCTCGATGGCCTCCTCGGTGGTGGCCGCCGTGTAGACGCCCGTGGAGAGGTACTTCCAGCCGCCGTCGGCCACGATGAAGACGATGTCGGCGCTCTCGCCCGCCTTGACCGCCTTCCTGCCGACGCCGATCGCCGCGTGCAGGGCGGCGCCGGTGGAGACGCCCGCGAAGATGCCCTCCTGCTGGAGGAGTTCCCGGGTGCGGGTGACGGCGTCGGCGGAGCCGACCGAGAAGCGGGTGGTGAGCACGGAGGCGTCGTACAGCTCGGGGACGAATCCCTCGTCGAGGTTGCGCAGGCCGTAGACGAGGTCGTCGTAGCGCGGTTCGGCGGCGACGATCCGCACGTCCGGCTTGTGCTCGCGCAGGTAGCGGCCGACGCCCATCAGGGTGCCGGTGGTGCCGAGGCCCGCCACGAAGTGGGTGACCGAGGGCAGGTCGGCGAGGATCTCCGGACCGGTGGTCGCGTAGTGGGCGCCCGCGTTGTCCGGGTTGCCGTACTGGTAGAGCATCACCCAGTCCGGGTGCTCGGCGGCCAGTTCCTTGGCCACGCGCACGGCGGTGTTGGAGCCGCCGGCGGCCGGCGAGGAGATGATCTCGGCGCCCCACATGCCGAGCAGGTCCCGGCGCTCCTGGGAGGTGTTCTCCGGCATCACGCACACCATGCGGTAGCCCTTGAGCTTGGCCGCCATGGCGAGGGAGATGCCGGTGTTGCCGGAGGTGGGTTCGAGGATCGTGCAGCCCGGGGTGAGCCGGCCGTCCTTCTCCGCCTGCTCGATCATGTGCAGGGCGGGGCGGTCCTTGACCGAGCCGGTGGGGTTGCGGTCCTCCAGCTTGGCCCAGATCCGGACGTCCGGGGACGGCGACAGCCGCGGCAGGCGCACCAGAGGGGTGTTGCCCACCGCGGCCAGCGGGGAGTCGTAGCGCATCGCTGCTCGGGGGCCGGTCAGCGCATGCCGCCGGCCACGGCCGGCAGGATCGTCACGTTGTCGCCGTCGGACAGCTTGGTGGTGATGCCGTCCAGGAAGCGGACGTCCTCGTCGTTCAGGTAGACGTTGACGAAGCGCCGCAGCTGGCCGCCGTCCACGATGCGCGCCTCGATGCCCGCGTGCCGGGTCTCGAGGTCGGCGAACAGCTCGGCGAGGGTGTCACCGGTGCCCTCCACCGCCTTCTGGCCGTCGGTGTACTGGCGGAGGATGGTCGGGATGCGGACCTCGATGGCCATGGCTCAGGGCTCCTGTCGGAAGGTGTCGTCGGTTCGGTCAGGCGCGCGCCCGGCGGTTCGCCCGGGCGTCCGCGGGAGCCGCGGCCCACGGCCGGACGGCGGCGGGCGGGTCAACAGATGGCGCTGTTCAGCCTGCACAGGTCGACGTGCAGCCGCGCCACGAGCAGCGAGCCCGGCGCCTTGTCGCCCACGTCGAGAAGAACCATGGGCTCATCGTATCGATTCCCCCTCCCCGTCCCCGAGTGTGATTCCGCATGGCGGACGGATTTCGTCCGGTGCGTGAGATCAGTAGGCGTCCACGACCGTGACCTCCTCCTCCGTGACCTCGCCGTCCACGATCCGGAAGGAGCGGAACTGGAAGTCGCCGAGGCCGTCGGTGTCGGCGGTGGAGACCAGGACGTAGTGGGCGCCGGGTTCGTTGGCGTAGGAGATGTCGGTGCGCGAGGGGTAGGCCTCGGTGGCGGTGTGCGAGTGGTACACGACCACCGGCTCCTCGTCGCGGTCGTCCATCTCGCGGTAGAGCCTGAGCAGGTCGCCCGAGTCGAACTCGTAGAAGGTGGGCGACATCGCCGCGTTCGGCATCGGAACGAAGCGCTCGGGGCGGTCCGAGCCCGCCGGGCCCGCCACCACGCCGCACGCCTCGTCGGGGTGGTCCTTGCGCGCGTGGGCGACGATCTGGTCGTACAGGGCCTGGGTGATGGTCAGCATGGGCGCCAGGATAAGCAGAGGGGCCGTCCCGTACCGAGGTGTGGTACGGGACGGCCCGCATCGCGGACGTCCTGAGCGGCGGCCGGCGGGGGCGCCACGAGCACTCCCGGCGGCCGGACGTCCTCTTCCGGCGGTCTGGGCGGGGGTCAGCGCTTGCGGAAGGCCGCGGCCTCCGGGTTGCGGCGCTTGAGCACCAGGTAGGCGACGGCGAGGATGGCGCCCCACAGCGGCGCGCAGTACAACGACACCCGGGCGTCCTTGTCGATGCCCATGAGCACGATCACCATGCCGATGAAGGCGAGGGCGAACCAGCTGGCCCAGGGGGAGCCCGGCGCGCGGAACTCCGAGCGGGGCAGTTCGCCGCGGTCGGCCTTGGCGCGGTAGCGGATCTGGCAGATCAGGATGACGATCCACGCCCACATGCCGGAGATGGTCGCGAAGGACACCACGTAGTCGAACGCCTTGCCCGGCCACTGGTAGTTGATCCAGACGCCGACGAGCATCAGCGCGGCGGAGAAGGTGGTGCCGATCAGCGGGGTGCCGCTGGGCGTCAGCTTGGTGAAGAACTTCGGGCCCTGGCTGTTGAGCGCCAGGTCGCGCAGCATGCGGCCGGTGGAGTACATGCCGGAGTTGCAGGAGGAGAGCGCGGCGGTGAGCACCACGAAGTTCACGATGCCGGCGCCCGCGGGCAGGCCCATCTTCTCGAAGGCGACCACGAACGGGCTGGCGCCCGCGTGGAAGCTCGTCCACGGCACGACCGAGAGGATCATGATCAGCGCGCCGACGTAGAAGACGGCGATGCGCCACGGCACCGTGTTGATCGCCTTGGGCAGCACGGTCTTGGGGTCCTTGGACTCGCCCGCGGTGACGCCGACCAGTTCGACGGCGAGGAAGGCGAACATGACCATCTGGAGCGTCATCAGCGTGTTGCCGACGCCGTGCGGGAAGAAGCCGCCCTGGTTCCACAGGTGGGCGACGGAGGCGGTGTCGCCGGCGTCGGAGAAGCCGATCGTCAGGATGCCGGCGCAGATCAGGATCATGCCGATGATGGCGGTGACCTTGACCATGGAGAACCAGAACTCCAGCTCACCGAAGAGCTTCACGGAGATCAGGTTGGCGCCGTAGAGGACGATCGTGAAGATCAGGGCCGACAGCCACTGCGGGATGTCGAACCAGTAGGTCATGTAGGCGGCCGCCGCGGTGACCTCGGTGATGCCGGTGACCACCCAGAACAGCCAGTACGTCCATCCGGTCACGAAACCGGCGAACGGGCCGATGAACTCGCGCGCGTACTCCGAGAACGAACCCGACACCGGGCGGTACATCAGCAGCTCGCCGAGTGCCCGCATGATCAGGAAGATGACGCAGCCGGCGATGGCGTACGCCAGGATCAGGCTGGGCCCGGCCTTGGAGATGCCCTTGCCCGCGCCGAGGAAGAGGCCGGTGCCGATGGCACCGCCGATGGCGATCATCTGGATCTGCCGGGACCCGAGCCCCCGCTGATACCCCTCGCCGCCCTCGCTGCCCTCGGCCCGCGCGGCGTCGTCGCCGCTGTGCTGGTCGACCTGCGCAGAGGTCATGTGTGGTGCGCCTTTCTCCATGCCGACCCGGGCCTTTCGTCGGCCTCGGATCGGGTCTCGATCCCCCCGGATTGCTGGAGCTGTTGCCTGGCCGACGGTCGTCGGCTCGGTGGCGCACCCGGCCGAACATGGGTGGTGTTGGCCGGGCGGTCGTGAAGATTTATCACGGCCGCAACACTGATCACAGAGGGGCGCTGTGAGACATCACACAGGAAGAAGCGGACAAAGAGCGCTCGAACGCGTCAAAACCGACCATGAAGGTGATGCGATCGTTATCCGGATTTGAGCGTTCTCTGAGCGAACGTGATCGAGAAGGGTGCCATCCGTAAAGACCGATTTGCGACCGGTCACAACCGATCACGACCGGTTACGGCCGGATCACGGCATCAGGGTGGTCACCAGGGTCTCCTGGAGCCCGCCCAGCCAGAGGTAGGCCAGCACCATCGGCTTGCGCGGGTCCTCCTCCGGCAGCCGGTAGAGCAGGTCGGTGTCGTCCTCGTCGGTGATCTCCAGCCGGGCGCCGATCGCCAGCCGGAGGTCGTTCAGGGCGCCGACCCACTGCCGGGACTCCTCCGGGGACAGCTTGAGCACCGCCCCGCCCTCGTCGACCGGGGCGAGCGCGTCCAGGGAGCGGATCACCCCGAGCGCGTTCTCCCGCTTGCCGGCGCGCAGGTCGTTCTCGGTGTAGCGGCGGAACTCGGCGGAGTGCGCCCGCCGCTCCTCGGCCTCGGCCGCCGAGCCGGGGGTCTCCTCCGGGTCGCCGTAGGCGTCCGGGAAGAGCCTGCGCAGGACCGGGTCGGCCGGCGGCTCGCTCGGCCCCTCGGCGAACAGCTCGGCGAGCGGGTCGGCCGGGGCGTCACCGCCGGGGCCGGGGCCGATCAGCTCCAGGAGCTGGACGGCCAGCGACCGGATGATGGAGATCTCGACGTCGTCGAGCGCGACGGCCGCGCCGCCGCCGGGGAGCGGTTCGAAGTGTCCGGGCATCTGAGTCGGTCGCTACTTCCGGTCCTGCTGGAGGGTGGCCCACAGACCGTAACCGTGCATCGCCTGCACGTCGCGCTCCATCTCCTCGCGGCTGCCGCTGGAGACGACCGCCCGGCCCTTGTGGTGGACGTCGAGCATGAGCTTGGTGGCCTTGTCCTTGGAGTAGCCGAAGTACGTCTGGAAGACGTACGTCACGTAGCTCATGAGGTTGACCGGGTCGTTGTGCACGATGGTGACCCAGGGGACGTCGGGATCGGGTACGGCGAAGACCTCCTCCGCCGACTCGGTGCGTTCGATCTCTACGGGCGCGGGTGACGTCACACGGCCATGCTGCCACGGCCCCGACAAATCGTCACACCGACGAGAAGGGAGTACGCTGTTCGTCATGAACACAGCGGACCTTGGGCTGCCGGTGGACGTTCCCTCGACGGCGCTCTTCACGGACCAGTACGAGCTGACGATGCTGCGAGCCGCTCTGGCAGCCGGTACGGCCGAACGGCGGAGCGTATTCGAGGTCTTCACCCGGCGGCTGCCGAACGGTCGCCGCTACGGCGTCGTGGCCGGTACCGGGCGCGTCCTGGACGCGGTGGAGAACTTCCGCTTCGACGCGGGCGTCCTCGGCTTCCTGCGCGACCGGGACATCGTCGACGAGCGGACCCTGGACTGGCTCGCCGGCTACCGGTTCCGCGGGGACGTCTGGGGCTACCCCGAGGGCGAGGTCTACTTCCCCGGCTCGCCCCTGCTGCGGGTCGAGGGCACCTTCGCCGAGTGCGTCCTGCTGGAGACGGTGATCCTCTCCATCCTCAACCACGACTCCGCGATCGCCGCCGCCGCCTCCCGGATGGCCTCCGCCGCGGGCGACCGCCCGCTGATCGAGATGGGCGCCCGGCGCACCCACGAGCTGGCCGCCGTGGCCGCCGCCCGCGCCGCCTACGTCGGCGGCTTCGCCACCACCTCCGACCTGGCCGCCGGCTTTCGGTACGGCATCCCGACCGTCGGCACCTCGGCGCACGCCTTCACCCTGCTGCACGACCACGAGCGGGACGCCTTCCGGGCCCAGGTGGACACCCTCGGCCGGGGCACCACCCTGCTGGTGGACACCTACGACGTCGCCGAGGCCGTCCGTACGGCGGTGGAGGTGGCCGGCCCCGGGCTGGGCGCGGTCCGCATCGACTCGGGCGACCTGCTGCTGGTGGCCCACCGGGTGCGCCAGCAACTGGACGAACTGGGCGCGACCGGAACGAAGATCGTCGTGACCTCGGACCTGGACGAGTACGCCATCGCCTCGCTGGCCGCCGCGCCCGTGGACGCGTACGGCGTCGGCACCCAGCTGGTGACCGGCTCCGGGCACCCCACGGCCTCCATGGTCTACAAGCTGGTCGCCCGCGCCGAGACGGCCGGAGCGGCGGCGCCGCTGGTGGCGGTCGCGAAGAAGTCCAGCGGCGGCAAGACCTCCATCGGCGGACGCAAGTGGGCCGCGCGCCGGCTGGACGCGGACGGGATCGCGGAGGCCGAGGTCGTCGGCACCGGGCCGGTCCCGGGCGAGCTGGCCGACCGGCAACTGCTGGTGCAGCTGGTCAAGGGCGGCGAGGTGGTCGCCCGCGAACCGCTCGACGTGGCGCGGGAGCGGCACATCGCCGCCCGCGCGCGGCTGCCCCTGTCCGCCACCCAGCTCTCCCGCGGGGAACCCGTCATCCCGACGGAGTACGTCCACGGGCGCCCGGGCAGCTGAGGCGGGCGCCGATCGCCTCCCGCCGCCCCCTCCCGCGGGAGCCCGGAATTCTCTAGGCTCAGTTACTTGACCCTCAGCCGAAGGACACCACCATGCGCCGCGCCTTGATCGTCGTAGACGTGCAGAACGACTTCTGCGAAGGGGGCAGCCTCGCGGTGGCCGGCGGAGCGGACGTGGCCGCCGCCATCACCGAGCTGATCGGCCAGACGGCGGGCGCCGGGTACCAGCACGTCGTCGCCACCCGGGACCACCACATCGCGCCCGGCGGCCACTTCGCGGACGACCCCGACTACGTCCGCTCCTGGCCCGCGCACTGCGTCGCGGGCACGGAGGGGGTGGGCTTCCACCCGAACTTCGCCCCCGCCGTCGCCTCCGGCGCGGTGGACGCGGTCTTCGACAAGGGCGCCTACTCGGCCGCCTACAGCGGCTTCGAGGGCAGGGACGAGAACGGCGTCGCGCTGGCCGACTGGCTGCGGGCCCGGGAGATCACCGAGGTGGACGTGGTCGGCGTCGCCACCGACCACTGCGTGCGCGCCACCGCCCTGGACTCCGCGCGGGAGGGCTTCCGCACCCAGGTGCTGCTGGACCTGACGGCCGGGGTGGCCGCGCAGACCACCGAGCGGGCCCTGGAGGAACTGCGGGAGGCCGGAGTGGAGCTGACCGGCAAGCCGGTGGTGGGCGGCTGAGGTCCCGGGCCGGCTGAGGTCCCGGGCCGGCTGAGGTCCCGGGCCGGCCGAACGATCCCGGGCGGTCGCGTCAACCCTGGGGGACCGCCGGCGGTCCCGTGGGGGTGACACGGAGCAGCGCCCGGATGGGGTGCCACAGCTCGGTGCCGAGGACGCCGTTGCCGGCCGGGGCCGTGCGCCATATCAGGCCGTCGGGGTGGTGCAGCACCGCCGTGATCTCGTCCGGCGTCGGAGGCGCGGCGTTCCCCCGGAGGTAGACCGACCGCAGGCCCAGGTTGCGGAGCCTGGTCAGGGCCCGGGCGCGGTTGCGGGCGTGCACCAGCACCCGCACCCCGGCGGGGCCGTGGGGCAGGTTCAGTGCCACCACCACCGTGCCGTGCGGCAGCTTGCAGAAGCCTCCAGCGGCCATGCGGTCACATCCCCGTTCCGGTCGGTGTCAATAAGCGGTCCATAGGACGCACCTAAACACGATCGGCGGCAACCCGCCAAGGGGTTGCCGCCGATACGCTTGTGACCTGCGGTTTCGCGGGCTACTTCACCGCGGGGCCGACCTTGACCTGGATCGAGGAGCCGTCCTTGGCCTCCTTGACGATCGCGATCCTGGTGTTGGTGTCAGTGACCTTCACCCCGCCCGTCGGGTTCGACGGGTCGTAGTAGGTGCCGGTGTGGTCGTTGAAGACCGGGACGCCCTTCGAGCCCTTGATCGTCAGCGCGACATCGGCCTTGTGCAGGGTGATGCCGTCGGTGGCGTACCGGCTGAACGGGGAGTCGTAGGCCTGGATGCGGTTGCGCAGCAGCGTGCCGTCGGCCCACTTGAGCGCCGTCGGGTGCGAGTCGACCGGCAGGATCAGACCGCTGCCCGGGTGGCCGCCTGCGGCGTTGGTGTTGTTGTCCGCCTGGGAGGTGTCCCACTTCCAGATCAGCAGGCCGTTCTGGTACGGGTAGTGCTCCACCCAGTCGGGGCGCGACGCGAAGCCATAGTTGTACGGGCCCGACTTCAGCGTCTTGTCGTACGACACGTACTGCCGGTTCTCGGCCAGGTAGTACTGCTTGTAGTCCCTGGTGAAGGACGCGCCGATGCGGGAGAAGCCGGCCGCGGTCCAGCCGGCGTCGGCGGTCTCGGCGTTGTCCGAGAACACCGGGGTGCCGTCGGCGGTCACGGTGATCCGGTCGGCCGTGAAGCCGCTCTCCGCGACACCGCTGTCGGTGGCATAGCGGAAGCGCAGGTCGATCTTCTTGCCGGCGTAGGCGTCGAGCGGGAACGACAGCTTCTTGTGCGTCTGCGAGAAGCCGCTCAGCGCCGGCTTGCCGCCGGCGTCACGCGGGAGGGCCTGGCCGTCCGCGGTGCCGTCCAGGGCGGTCCAGTTGGCGCCGCCGTCGGTCGACACCTCGGTGTAGACGAAGTCGTAGCCGTCCTCGGTGGCCCACCAGCCGTCCAGGGAGAGGCTCGCGGAGGACTTGCCGGTCAGGTCCACGGACCGGGTCAGCGTGTTCTTCAGGTCGTTGCCGCTGCCGCTCCACCACTGGGTCGAACCCTCGGCGGGCTGGGTGATCGTGGTGGTGACCGCCTTGTCCGGCAGGCTGACCACGAGGGCCTGCTTGTCCCAGGTGTTGTACTCGGCGGGGCCCAGCTTGTGCGTGGACTGCTTGCCGGCCGTGGCGGTGTCGTAGTTCAGCCAGCCCAGCTGGAGCTTGTCCCAGGCGTTCATGTCGCCGGGCAGGTCGCCGATGGACTCCTTGCCCGTGCCGAGCCAGGAGCCCGAGGACATCAGGGTCCAGAAACCGGTGGAGTTGTCACCGCCCGCGGTGTCGTACTCGTCCGGCAGACCGAGGTCGTGGCCGTACTCGTGGGCGTAGACACCGAGGCCGCCGTTCTCCGGCTGGATGGTGTAGTCGCCGACCCAGATGCCGGTGTCGCCGACCTGGGTGCCGCCGAGCTTGTTCTCCTGGGGGCCGGTGGCGCCGGCGTCGGTGCCGAAGGCGTACCAGCGGTGGGCCCAGATGGCGTCCGTGCCCTGGACGCCGCCGCCGGCGGACTCGTCCTCACCGGCGTGCACGATCTGGAAGTGGTCGACGTAGCCGTCCGGCTCGTTGAAGTCGCCGTCGCCGTCGTAGTCGTAGCGGTCCCACTGGTCGTACTGGGCGAGGTCCTTCTTGATGTCCGCGTCGGACTTGCCGGCCGCCTTCTGCTGGGTGACCCACGCCTTCAGACCGTCGCTGACGACGTTCCACACGCTCGAGCAGTTGGTCTGGCCGCAGGCGTTGTTGCCGTAGCGCGCCTCGTTGTAGGGGACCTTGACCCAGTCCGTGACCTCGCCGGTGACCGAGTAACGGCCCGAGGACTGCTTCTCGTAGTACTTCTTCAGCGACTCGGCCTTCTCGCCGGTGCCGAAGTAGAGGTCCTGGTAGTGCTTCCGGTCGTAGTCCTCCTGCCAGGCCGTGGAGTTGTCCTTCGCGCGGTCCGGCGCGGCGATCCGGTTGTGCAGCGGGCCCGCCGTGCCCCCGTACTTGGGGTCGGTCTGGTCGCCGAACTCCACCAGGATGGTGAAGATCTTGTCGGTCTTCTCGCGGCTCAGCTCGACGTACTTGCTGCGGCCCTTGCCGCTCCTGAGCTTGACGACCTTCGAGCCGTTGCGGTCCTCGGCCTTGGCCTTGCCCGCGATGAGCTGGTTCAGGGCCTCTTCGCGCTGGGCGTCCTGGGTCTTGCTGAGCGGGCCGTCCAGGTCGTGCTTCTGCTGCTTCACCGGGGCCGGGTCGTGCCGGTTGGCGGTGGCGGGCCGGGGCTGCGTGCTCGCCTCCGCGACGGCGAACGTCGCGAACGTGGCGGACGCCGCCGCGAGGGTCACGCCGATGGCGGCCGCTCTGAACGTCCAGGATCTGCTGGTCACTTGAGTTCCTCCCCCGCGCCGCGCACACGGACAGGGGGTCCGGTTCTTGGAGGAATCCGTGCGCGCACGATCAACGCGTGTAATCAAGTGACGACATTTGACTAGAGGTCAGGCCGAAAAGACAGACCTTGACTTGAGCAGGACAAGTGCACTATGCGGAGGTGACGTCCGGTTTACGGACACGTGCCGACCGGCCCGGGGCACCGGCCGTCCGGCGAGACGGTGACTCCGTGCGCCCCTTGTGCACCGGTACCGTGGGTTAGGTCATGCTTACCGGACGCTCCGCCCGGGCATGCACGCCGGGAGAGTCGCACGGCACCCCCATCCCCCGCCCCGAAGACCGAGGACACGATCGCCATGCCTCGTCCGACCGCCGCACAGCTCGCCTACGGTTCCTGCACCGTGGTCTTCTCCACGCTCGCCATGCTGCTGCTGTCCCAGACGAGTTCGGGCCTCGGGATCGTCGTCATCGCCCTCGCCGCGCTCGCGCTGGGCCTGTTCGTCGCGTGGACGGTCCCCGTACCCGGGGCCCGCGCGGCCCGGGCGGACCGGCGCGTGGCGGACGAGGAGCGCGTCCCCACGTCCCTGTGACCGGGTGAACGCGCCGCGGACACGGTGACGGCGGCGGCCCCGGGCCCGTCCCGGTCCCGCCGCCGTCACGCGGGGAGGCGCCTGTCCCCGCTCAACGGGTGCTGACCACCACCGTCTTGGCCGCCTTGTCGTGCAGGCCCTGTTTGTAGGGCTTGTCGAAGAAGCTCCAGCCGCCCGCGATCGCCGTCCAGACACAGGCGCAGCAGAAGGCGAACGGCAGCCACAGCACCAGGGCGCGGATCAGCGAGGTCTGCGTCGAGGGGGTGGCGCCGTCCGCCAGGTCGGCCACCCGCAGGCCCAGCCACTTCTTGCCCAGGGTCTGCCCCGACCTGCTGATCATGAAGGTGTCGTAGGCGACGTAGAGCACGGCCGCGATGACGGACTGGGCGACGGACCGGCCGACCTCGACCCGGTCGCCGTCGACCGCGTACTCACGCACTCCGAACGCCCAGGTGAGCAACCAGACGACGATGCCGACCAGGATCATGTCGATGATCCGGGCGAGCGTCCGCCGGCCGCTGTCGGCGAGCGGGGGCATGCCGGCCAGGGGGTCGGCGGGGTAACCGCCGGCACCCGACCCGTAGGGGCCGGTGCCGTACGGGCCGCCGCCGTAGGGGCTCCCGTAGGGGCCGCCGCCGGGCGGAGGGGGCTGCCGGCCGCCGGGCGGGGTGTCGTACGGCGAGCCCGGCCCCTGGTCCGAGGGGGGCCGCTTCCTGAAGGGGTCGTCCTCGGGGGGCTGCTCTCCGGAGCCGGGGGGCGGTTCGCTGCTCATGGCCCGAGTGGAACCCGAACGTCCCGGCTCCGCATCCTCCGGACGGCCGTCCGGAGGACGGGCCCGCGGTCAGCCCTCGTCCGGCCCGCGTCCGGCCCGTGTCCGGCCCGCGGTCAGCCCGCGACGAAGGTGTGCGCGGCCTTGTCGTGCCAGCACTGGTGCCAGGGCCGGTCGAACAGGCACCACAGCACGCCCACGATCCCGACGACCAGCAGGCCCGGCACGCTGAACACCAGCCAGCGGCGCAGCGCCGGGCCGAACGCCGGCGGCTCGTGCCCCTCGATGTCCCGCACCTCAAGACCGCACAGCCTCTTGCCGAGGGTGCGGCCCCACTTGGCGGTGGGCAGCACCTCGTACAGCACCCCGGCGAGGAGCAGCACGGCGAGGACGATGCCGAGGCTGGTGCCGGTCGTGCCGTCGAGCAGCCAGACGGTGACCTCGTGGCCGGAGACCCGGGCCGTGTCGATCTTCTGCTGGACGTGGTCCACGGCCCGTGTGCCGAGCGGGACCGCCGCGGCGGCCGTCACCGCGCCCAGCACCAGCAGGTCGATCAGCCGGGCGGCGAGCCGTCTGCCGAGTCCGGCGGGGCGGGCGGCCGCCTGCCGCCGCGCGGCGGCCTGGAAGAGGTCCTCCACCGGCGGCTTCCACGGCGCCACGGGCTGGTCGTCCCCGCCGCCGGCCAGCTGGTGCACCTGCTGTGCCCAGGACGCCTGCCCGCCGCCGGGGCCGGTGGTCAGCGGGGTGGCGGGAGCGGCGGGCTGGGCGGGGCCGGCCTGCTGGGGCAGCGGGGGCG
>NZ_JOCB01000122.1 GCF_000718775.1 Streptomyces sp. NRRL S-31 | reverse complement strand
GTGCTGGGCGGGGCCGGGGTGGTGGGGCCGGCCGACGGGGGGCGGTGCGTCGGGCGGCTCGGCGCCGCGCCGTAGCCGTCGATGGTGACCACCGCGCCCGCCGGGGCCACCGCCACCCGCGCCCGCCAGTGGCCGGACGGCTCGCGCAGATGGTCGACGTACACCTTGACGGTCACCGTCCGGCCGGGGCCGAGGGTTCCGGTGGACCGGCTGAAGTAGAGCCAGGCGGCCGGTGTGGACACCGACCAGCGGACCTCGGACGCGCCGGAGGCCGTGAGGGTGATCAGGGTGGTGTCGCCGTCGTTGGCGGCGTCGACGGCCAGCCGCCCCGCGCCCTTCCGGTCCGCTCCGCCGACGCTGACCACCTCCACGGAGACGTCCGCCGTGCCGTCCCCGCCGGTCCGGGGGCCCGGCTTCGCGCTGACGTTCCCCGCGTTCCGGTAGTCGCCGGCCGGGCCGCCGCCGAGCAGGCCGGGGCCCTGTGTCTCGCGCGCGGTCGCGGAGGGGCCGTCGTCCCCGGCCGGTCCGCCCCGGTAGGCGGCCCAGAGGGCGAGGACCGGAGCGGCGACGACCGTGGCGACCACGGTCGTCGTGACGGCACGCGCGCGCAGCCGCTCGCGGCGGGCCGCGCGGTCCTTGGGGTCCACCGGGAAGCCGCGCCGGTCGAAGCGGGGTACGGCCGCGCCCCGCGCGCGCGGGTGGTGCGCCAGGGCGGTGCCGAGGGCCGCGCGCGGGGCCTGGAGGACGGGCAGCTCGGCGGGGGTGACCGTGGCGCCGGGCCAGTTGCCGGAGACGGCGCGCTCGGCGGTGCGGCGGCAGCGCGGACAGTCGTCGACGTGCCGGACCAGCTCGCGCCGCAGGGCCGTGCCGAGGACCAGCCGGCTGTCGCCGGTGAGGTGCGCCACGCTCGGGCAGCCGCCGGCCCGGACCACGGCGAGGGCCGCGCTGGTGCGCTCGACCTCGCAGGCGGCGGATGCGAGCAGCTCGCGGGTGGCGGCGGGCTCCCTGCCGAGGACGGCGGCGACCTCGTGGGCGGCGAGGTGGTGGCGCACGGCGAGTTCCAGTGCCTCGCGCTGCTCGGGGGTGGTCCCGGCCGCCTCCGGCCAGGCCAGCAGGGCGAGTTCCCGGCGCCGCTCCTCGGACTCCGGGTCGCGGGACGGGTCCGGGGCGCCTCCGCCCGGCCCCGGCGCCGGCGCCGTCGACGGCCGGGCCCCGGTGCGGCCCGCCGCGTGCGTGGCCTGACGTTTCTGCTTGGCTGCGGCCAGCTTGCGCAGGCACGCCCAGCGGGCCAGCGCGTACAGCCAGGCCCTGCGGTCGCCGGGGGCCTCGGGAGCCCGGTGGCCGCGCCGCTCGGCCAGGGCGAGGACGTCACCGAGGACGGCGGTGGCCTCGTCGTGGTCGCACAGGACCGACAGACAGTAGGTGAACAGGCCGTCCAGATACGGCTCGTAGCGCGCCGGCGTGCGCCGGGCGAGGGCGCGCGCGGCGTTGCGGTCCCGCGCCTCACTCGCCTCACTCGCCTCCCTCGCCTCTCGCGCCTCGCCCCGCGCTTCGCCTCGTACCCCGCCCCGTTCCTCGCCTCGTGCTTCGCGCGCAGCGCGGTGCGCCCGGTGCGCGCCGGTCGTACGGGTGGTCGTCTCCGGACTGCTGCTCATCACCCGTGCGACCGTAGGCGGCGGTGGAGTGCCCCTTCCGGAACCTTGAGCACTTTTAATCCGTACGGGTGAAACGATCCCTCATAAGGGGACAGGAACCCTTTGTTCCGCGGCTGTATCCCGGCGGGTGGTGGCCGGAAGGGGCTCGCCCGCGGGCGCGTCCCGGGCCCGCGCCCCCGGCCCGCGGTCCCGTTGTCAGTGCCGCGGGCTACGGTTTCCGCATGGCTGCCCGTACCAAGACCACCAAGGACCGCCCGTCCTACCGCTGCACCGAGTGCGGCTGGCAGACGGCCAAGTGGCTCGGCCGCTGCCCCGAGTGCCAGGCGTGGGGCACGGTCGAGGAGTACGGCGCGCCCGCGGTGCGGACCACGGCGCCGGGCCGGGTGACCAGCTCCGCGCTGCCCATCGGCCAGGTCGACGGCCGGCAGGCCACCGCCCGCTCCACCGGCGTGCCCGAGCTGGACCGGGTGCTCGGCGGCGGCCTCGTGCCGGGCGCGGTCGTCCTGCTCGCCGGCGAGCCGGGCGTCGGCAAGTCCACCCTGCTGCTGGACGTGGCCGCCAAGTCCGCCAGCGCCGAGCACCCCACGCTCTACGTCACCGGCGAGGAGTCGGCGAGCCAGGTGCGGCTGCGCGCCGACCGCATCCGCGCGCTCGACGACCATCTGTACCTGGCCGCCGAGACCGACCTGGCCGCCGTCCTCGGGCACCTGGACCAGGTCAAGCCGTCCCTGCTGATCCTCGACTCGGTGCAGACGGTCGCCTCGCCCGAGATCGACGGCGCGCCCGGTGGCATGGCCCAGGTCCGGGAGGTCGCCGGCGCCCTGATCCGCGCCTCCAAGGAACGCGGCATGTCCACGCTGCTGGTGGGCCACGTCACCAAGGACGGCGCCATCGCCGGACCGCGCCTGCTGGAACACCTGGTGGACGTCGTCCTGCACTTCGAGGGCGACCGGCACGCCCGGCTGCGCCTGGTGCGGGGCGTGAAGAACCGGTACGGGGCGACGGACGAGGTCGGCTGCTTCGAGCTGCACGACGAGGGCATCACGGGCCTCGCCGACCCCAGCGGCCTGTTCCTGACCCGGCGCGCGGAGCCGGTGCCGGGCACCTGTCTGACCGTCACCCTGGAGGGCCGCCGCCCGCTGGTGGCCGAGGTGCAGGCGCTCACCGTCGACTCGCAGATCCCCTCCCCGCGCCGCACGACGTCCGGTCTGGAGACCTCCCGCGTGTCGATGATGCTGGCCGTGCTGGAGCAGCGCGGCCGGATCAGCGCGCTCGGCAAGCGGGACATCTACTCCGCGACGGTCGGCGGCGTGAAGCTGTCGGAGCCGGCCGCCGACCTCGCCATCGCGCTCGCCCTCGCCTCCGCCGCCAGTGACACCCCGCTGCCGAAGAACCTGGTGGCGATCGGCGAGGTGGGACTCGCGGGCGAGGTCAGACGGGTGACCGGTGTGCAGCGCAGGCTCTCCGAGGCGCACCGGCTGGGCTTCACGCACGCGCTCGTGCCGACCGATCCGGGGAAGGTGCCGCCCGGCATGAAGGTCCTGGAAGTCGCCGACATGGGGGACGCGCTGCGCGTTCTGCCCCGCTCCCGTCGCCGAGAGGCCCCACGGGAGGCGGAAGAGCGCCGGTAGACTTTGCCCAGGTCTCGCCCGTCCGTACGAACCGAGTGCGGGAACGGGAGCGCGTCAGAACCTGCGACCGGAGGAGTGCAGTGGCAGCCAACGACCGGGCAGCAGCTCCCGGAAAGTCCGGTGGGAGTGCCGGTTCCGATCGCCTGATGCGCGCCTCGCTGAGCGCCGTGGCACCGGGCACGCCGCTACGCGACGGCCTGGAGCGGGTCCTGCGCGGCAACACCGGCGGGCTGATCGTCCTCGGCTCGGACAAGACGGTCGAGGCGATGTGCACGGGTGGTTTCGTGCTGGACGTGGAGTTCGCCGCCACCCGGCTGCGGGAGCTGTGCAAGCTGGACGGCGGCATCGTGCTCTCGTCGGACCTGTCGAAGATCCTGCGCGCGGGCGTCCAGCTGGTCCCGGACCCGACGATCCCCACCGAGGAGACGGGCACCCGGCACCGCACGGCGGACCGGGTGAGCAAGCAGGTCGGCTTCCCGGTCGTCTCGGTCTCCCAGTCGATGCGCCTGATCGCCCTCTACGTGGACGGCCAGCGGCGCGTCCTGGAGGACTCGGCGGCGATCCTCTCCCGGGCGAACCAGGCGCTGGCGACCCTGGAGCGGTACAAGCTGCGGCTGGACGAGGTCGCGGGCACGCTGTCGGCGCTGGAGATCGAGGACCTGGTGACGGTCCGGGACGTCTCGGCCGTCGCGCAGCGGCTGGAGATGGTGCGCCGCATCGCCACCGAGATCGCCGAGTACGTGGTCGAGCTGGGCACGGACGGCCGGCTGCTCGCCCTCCAGCTGGAGGAGCTGATCGCCGGGGTGGAGCCCGACCGTGAGCTGGTCGTCCGGGACTACGTGCCCGAGCCGACGGCGAAGCGTTCGCGCACGGTCGAGGAGGCGCTGGCCGAGCTGGACGCGCTGACCCACGCGGAGCTGCTCGAAATGGGCACGGTGGCGCGTGCGCTGGGCTACACCGGGTCTCCCGAGACGCTGGACTCGGCGGTGTCGCCGCGCGGCTTCCGTCTGCTGGCGAAGGTCCCGCGGCTGCCGGGCGCGATCATCGACCGGCTGGTGGAGCACTTCGGCGGCTTGCAGAAGCTGCTGGCCGCGAGCGTGGACGATCTCCAGGCCGTGGACGGCGTGGGCGAGGCCCGGGCGCGCAGCGTGCGGGAGGGCCTGTCGCGGCTGGCCGAGTCCTCCATCCTGGAGCGGTACGTCTGACCGCGGCGGCGCCGGGTGCCCGGCGTCCGGTCCGGGCGAGCGGTCCCACGGCCCCGCGACACGGCACGGTTCCCCGCGCCCCTTCGGGACGCGGCCCGGACCCGCCCGGCACGGACCGTCGGGATTCCGGGCGTCCCCTCCGGATCAGCCCGGCCGTCCCGGCTTCGGATTCAGCCCGGATTCGTCCCGCCTTCGGATTCAGCCCGGGTCCGTCCCGTCCCGGAGGTAACCCGCTAGTCCGCGGACAGGACGAACGACGCCTGCGTCTTGCCGTACCCCGGCGTCTTGGCCTCCAGCAGGTACGTGCCCGCCTTGGCCGAGCCGGCGGGCGGGGTCTCGCAGTGGGCCGCGCTCGGCTTGCGGTCCCACTTCACGGTGTACGTGATGCTCTGACCGGCCGGCACCCGGAAGTCCAGGCTTCCCGCGCCCTTGGGGCAGTCGGCCGACGACCAGTACGCGTCGTCACCGTCGGCCGGAGTGATCGTCAACACCGCGTTCTTCGGCCCGAGATCGACCTTGCAGTCGGCCGACGAGCGGTTCCGGGCGATGAGTTGGAACGTCAGCGTCTGGTCCGGCGAGTAGGAGTTGTGCAGGCTGCGCAGGCTCAACGCCACCGCGGCCGACGTGCACTCGGGCAGTGTGGAGGACGCCGGGAGCGCGTCGCCCGCGGCGACGGCGGCACCACCGGAACCGGCGCCCGAACCACCGCCCGGACCGTCACCGGAACCGGGAGACCCCAAGGCCCCGGAGGTCCCGCCGGAGTCCGCGCCCGACTCCGCCGAACCACCGTCCCCGCCCGAGCCGGAGCCGGAGCCGCCGTCACCGGAGCCCCCGCCGCCCGACTCGTCGCGCCCGCCCGGGTGTTGGCTGATCGCGGAACCGGACGGGGTCGGTCCCGGGGTGATGGTGTGCGTGGGGTTCTTGCCGTCGGACCCGTTCGCGCTCTTCTTGCCGCCCCCGCCGCCGGCGGTGACGATCCACGTGATCACCAGCGCCAACACGGCGAGCAGGGACAGCAGTACGACCCTCCGGCGCCAGTAGATGGTGGAGGGAAGCGGCCCGATCGGATTGCGCAGAGATCCCACGCGCAAACTCTACGAGAGATCGGCGCACGCGCTCGCGTCCCCCGCCGCGTCGCCGCCAACTTTTCCGGATCATCATTCCGGTAACTTCCATGGGCGGTACCGCCCTTCACCTTTCCGCACGCTGGGTGACCGTGCCGTCACGCCTGCCGCCCGGCAACCCGTGGCAGGATCGGAAGGGCCATGACTGAGATGCTGCACGCCCCTGTGATCGACTGGTTCGACGCCCATGCCCGCGACCTCCCCTGGCGCCGCCCGGAAGCGGGCCCGTGGGGCGTGATGGTCAGCGAGTTCATGCTCCAGCAGACCCCGGTGAACCGGGTGCTCCCCGTCTACGAGGAGTGGCTGGCCCGCTGGCCGCGCCCGGCCGACCTGGCGAAGGAGGCGCCGGGCGAGGCGGTGCGCGCCTGGGGCCGGCTCGGCTACCCGCGCCGCGCCCTGCGGCTGCACGGCGCCGCGGTCGCCATAACGGAGCGGCACGGCGGGGACGTACCGACGGACCACGGGCAGCTGCTGGCACTGCCCGGCATCGGCGAGTACACGGCCGCCGCGGTGGCCTCCTTCGCCTACGGGCAGCGGCACGCGGTGCTGGACACCAACGTCCGCCGGGTCCTCGCGCGGGCGGTGACGGGTGTGCAGTACCCGCCGAACGCCACCACGGCCGCCGAGCGGCGCCTGGCCCGGGAGCTGCTGCCGCAGGACGAGCGGACCGCCGCGCGCTGGGCCGCCGCCTCGATGGAGCTGGGCGCGCTGGTGTGCACGGCGAAGAACGAGGGCTGCCAGCGGTGTCCGATCGCCGCGCAGTGCGCCTGGCGGCTCGCGGGCAAGCCGGAGCACGCGGGACCGCCGCGCCGCGGGCAGACGTACGCGGGTACGGACCGGCAGGTGCGCGGCAAGCTGCTGGCCGTGCTGCGGGAGGCCCACACACCGGTGCCGCAGGCGGCGCTGGACCGGGTGTGGCACGAGCCGGTGCAGCGGGCGCGCGCTCTCGACGGGCTGGTCTCGGACGGTCTGGTGGAGCCGCTGCCCGGCGGTCTGTACCGGCTGCCGCTCGGCTGACGCACAGCCACCTCACAGTCCCACGACCTCCGTTACAGACCATCCAGCCGGGCAATTCACCCCATACCCGGACAAGTGGACTGTTCGCTTTACCCCGTTCCCTCGTCCGTTACACAACCGACGGATAGCCGATTGCCAGCCGCAGGCTGGTCCGCACAGCGCCGTGACAACCGCTCCGTAACTTCTTCCCCGTGCCCGGCGGACCACCGGGCGTGGGGACGGCGGGACTTCGGGCACGAGCCGGAAGCGACGGGGAACGGAGGCGGTTGATCATGGCGCAGGGCGAGGTGCTCGAATTCGAGGAGTACGTCCGCACCCGGCAGGACGCGCTGCTGCGCAGCGCCCGCCGGCTGGTCCCGGACCCGGTCGACGCCCAGGACCTGCTCCAGACCGCGCTGGTGCGGACGTACGGCCGCTGGGAGGGCATCGCCGACAAGCGCCTCGCCGACGCCTATCTGCGCCGGGTCATGATCAACACGCGGACCGAGTGGTGGCGGGCGCGCAAGCTGGAGGAGGTGCCCACCGAGCAGCTGCCGGACGCCTCCGTGGACGACTCCACCGAGCAGCACGCCGACCGGGCCCTGCTGATGGACGTCATGAAGGTGCTCGCACCGAAGCAGCGCAGTGTCGTGGTGCTGCGACACTGGGAGCAGATGTCCACAGAGGAGACGGCCGCCGCCCTCGGCATGTCGGCGGGAACGGTCAAGAGCACGCTGCACCGGGCGCTCGCCCGGCTCCGGGAGGAGCTGGAGGCCCGCGATCTGGACGCACGCGCGCTGGAGCGTGAGGAGCGGGAGCGTTGCGCGGCCTGACCGGGGCCGGGCCCGAACAGGCCCGTAGCAGTTCACAGGCGGTGATCGCGGTGGGGGCCGCGCTCGCCGCCCTCCTCCTTTTCGTCGCCGCGTGCGGCAGCGGGGGCACCGGCGCCCGGGACGAGGGACCGGCGCACGCCTCGGCGGTGGCGGCGGCCGGCGCCTCCCCGTCGCCCAGCGTCGTCGGCAAGTACCGCCGGGTCGACGCCGTGGCGCTGCTGAAGGGCGACCCCGCCGTGTCGGGGGCGGTCAAACGCGAGCTGAAGCCGTGCGACGGCGACAACTACCAGGTCGACGTGTCGTACGCCGATCTCACCGACGCCCCGGTGGACGACGTCGTCATCAACGTGATGACCTGCGCGGACTGGGTGGGTATCGGCTCGTACGTGTACCGGGACGACGGCGGTGTGTTCAAGAACGTCTTCAAGACCGAGGAGTCCCCGGTCTACGCGGAGATCGACCAAGGCACCCTGTCGGTGACCAGGCAGTACTACGAGCAGGACGACCCGATCTCCAGCCCGTCCGGTGACATCGTGACGCCCTACACCTGGCGGGCGGGACGATTCGTCCCGGGGAAACCCACCCGCAACGAGTACAGCAAGTCCGTCGGCCCGAGCCCGCGGCCCGTGCCGGAGAACTGATCCCCCACACGCACACACGAGGACTGAGAGCACCGGGATGGCAGACCAGACCCACGTCCTGTTCGTCGAGGACGACGACGTCATCCGCGAAGCCACCCAGCTCGCCCTGGAGCGGGACGGCTTCGCGGTCACCGCGATGCCCGACGGCCTGTCGGGCCTGGCGGCGTTCCGGGCGAACCGGCCCGACATCGCCCTGCTGGACGTCATGGTGCCGGGCCTGGACGGGGTCAGCCTGTGCCGGCGGATCCGGGACGAGTCGACCGTGCCGGTGATCATGCTGTCCGCGCGCGCCGACTCCATCGACGTCGTCCTCGGTCTGGAGGCGGGCGCCGACGACTACGTGACCAAGCCGTTCGACGGTGCCGTGCTGGTCGCCCGGATCCGCGCGGTGCTGCGCCGGTTCGGGCACGCCGGCGGGACCGCGCAGGCGGAGGAGTCCACGGCCGCGGTCGCCGGCACGCTCACCTTCGGGGAGCTGGAGATCGACACCGACGGCATGGAGGTGCGCCGGTCCGGGCAGCCGGTGGCGCTGACCCCGACCGAGATGCGGCTGCTGCTGGAGTTCTCCTCGGCGCCGGGCTCCGTGCTCTCCCGCGACAAGCTGCTGGAGCGCGTGTGGGACTACGGCTGGGGCGGGGACACGCGGGTCGTCGACGTGCATGTGCAGCGGCTGCGGCAGAAGATCGGCCAGGACCGGATCGAGACGGTCCGCGGCTTCGGCTACAAGCTGAAGGCCTGAGCGGGGCGACGGTATGCGGGGGATTCTTCGGCATCCGGTCCGCCGGGTGGAGGACGCGGGCCTGCGCACCGGGCTCCGGTGGAAGCTGAGCGCGGCCATCGCGCTGGTGGCCGGTCTGGTGGCGATCGCGCTGAGCCTGGTCGTGCACAACGCGGCCCGCGTCTCGATGCTGGACAACGCGCGCGAACTGGCCAACGACCGCCTGCTGCTGGCCCAGCGCAACTACGAGCTGAACCGGGGACCGGTGTTCCCGTACGTCAAGGTCGACGACCCGCACCTGCCGGCCGCGCTGCGCGCAAGCGTCGAGCGGGGCCGCCGGGCCAGTGACGTCTCCCAGCGCGGTGGCATCCCCGACATCTGGGCGGCCGTACCGGTGAAGGACGGGCACGTGCTGTCCGTGCACCTCCACATGCCGGACCGCAGCACCGACATGATGAAGGACCTGGACCAGGCCCTGGTCATCGGTTCGGTCGCGGTCGTGCTCGGCGGCAGCGCGCTGGGCGTGCTGATCGGCGGCCAGCTCTCCCGCCGGCTGCGCAAGGCGGCGGCCGCCGCGAACCAGGTCGCCAAGGGCGAGACCGACGTCCGGGTGCGGGCGGCCATCGGCGGCGTCGTACGGGACGAGACCGACGATCTGGCGCGGGCGGTGGACGCCATGGCGGACGCGCTGCGCCAGCGTCTGGAGGCCGAGCGGCGGGTCACCGCCGACATCGCGCACGAGCTGCGCACCCCGGTGACCGGTCTGCTGACGGCCGCCGAGCTGCTGCCGCCCGGCCGGCCCACGGAACTGGTGCTGGACCGGGCGAAGGCGATGCGCACGCTGGTCGAGGACGTGCTGGAGGTGGCCCGGCTGGACAGTGCCTCGGAGCGGGCGGAACTCCAGGACCTCCTGCTGGGCGAGTTCGTCTCGCGCCGGGTGGCGGCCAAGGACCCGGGGATCACCGTACGGGTGGTGCACGAGTCGGAGGTCACCACCGATCCGCGGCGGCTGGAGCGGGTGCTGTTCAACCTGCTCGCCAATGCCGCGCGGCACGGCCGGCCGCCGATCGAGGTCACCGTGGAGGGCCGGGTCATCCGGGTCCGCGACCACGGCCCCGGCTTCCCCGAGGAGCTGCTGGCCGAGGGGCCGAGCCGGTTCCGCACCGGCAGCATGGACCGGTCCGGGCAGGGCCATGGGCTGGGGCTGACCATCGCGGCCGGCCAGGCGCGGGTGCTCGGTGCCCGGCTCACCTTCCGCAACGTACGGCCCGCGGGCGCGCCCGCCCACGTTCCCGCGGAGGGCGCGGTGGCCGTCCTGTGGCTGCCGGAGCACGCACCGACCAACACGGGCAGCTACCCGATGCTGCCCGTGTCCGGGAGCGGCTAGCCGGCCACCGTGACCGGCCCCCGCCCACGGTCCGCGCAACGGCCGGGACCGGCCGGGGAACGGCCGAAGGCCCCGGCGGCGGACACCCCGGGGCCTTCGGACGCGGACGGAACTCAGACGGCGTCGGCCATCGCCGCCGGCGCCGCGTCGGCACCGTCCGCGGAGCCCTGCTGCGGGCCGCCCTTCAGCGGTACCTCCTTGACGAACAGCGCCGCGATCAGCACCAGCACCGAGACGGCGGCACCCAGCAGGAACGCGGAGTGCGTTCCCGCGGACACCGCGTGCTGGTACGCCTCGCGGGCCGCCGCCGGCAGCTTGGCCAGGCTCGCCGCGTCGAGCTGCGCGGACCTCTCGGTGACGTTCGCGCCCAGCGCGCCGGCCCGCTCCGCCATCACGTCCTGGACGCGGTGGTTGAACAGCGCGCCCATGATGGCGACACCGAAGGAGGAGCCGAGCGTACGGAACAGGGTGGTGGACGAGGACGCCACGCCCATGTCCTTCATCTCCACGCTGTTCTGCGCGACCAGCATGGTGATCTGCATCAGGCAGCCCATGCCGGCGCCGACCACGGCCATGTAGACGCCGGACGTCAGCCGCGTCGTGCCGGTGTCCATCGTCGACAGCAGATACAGGCCGATGATCATCAGCACGCCGCCCGCGATCGGGAAGACCTTGTAGCGGCCGCTGTTGGTGGTGACCCGGCCGGCCACCATCGAGGTCACGAGCATCGCGCCGAGCATCGGCAGCAGCAGCAGACCGGAGTTGGTCGCCGAGGCGCCCTGCACCGACTGCTGGTAGAGCGGCAGGAACAGGGTGGCGCCGAACATCACGAAGCCGGTGATGAAGCCGATGACCGACATCAGGGTGAAGTTGAGGCTCCGGAAGATGTGCAGCGGCAGCACCGGCTCGGCGGCCCTGGTCTGCCAGAACACGAACCCGATCAGCGCGGCCACGCCGATGCCGGTCAGCTCCATGATCCGCGCGGAGGTCCAGGCGTACTCCGTGCCGCCCCAGGTGGTGACCAGCACGATGGCGGTGATGCCGACGGTCAGCAGGACGACGCCCAGGTAGTCGATGCCCGCCTTGGACCGCTTCCTCGGCAGGTGCAGTACGGCGGTGACCAGCGCGAGGGCGACCGCGCCCAGCGGCAGGTTGATGTAGAAGGCCCAGCGCCAGCCCCAGTTGTCGGTGATGGTGCCGCCGACGAGCGGTCCGCCGATCATCGCCAGCGCCATGACGCCGGCCATCATGCCCTGGTACCTGCCCCGCTCCCGCGGCGGCACGAGGTCGCCGATGATCGCCATGACGCCGACCATGAGGCCGCCGGCGCCGAGACCCTGCACGGCCCGGAACCCGATCAGCTGGCCCATGTCCTGCGCCATGCCGCTCAGCGCCGAGCCGATCAGGAAGATCACGATGGAGCTGAGGAAGGCTCCCTTGCGCCCGTACATGTCGCCGACCTTGCCCCAGATCGGGGTGGAGGCGGCGGTGGCCAGGGTGTAGCCGGTGACGACCCAGGAGAGGTGCTCCAGCCCGCCCAGTTCGCCCACGATCGTGGGCATCGCCGTACCGACGATCATGTTGTCGAGCATCGCGAGCATCATCGCGATCATGAGTGCGAGGAGTACTACTCGCACGCTTCTGGGCCGCTTGCCCTCTTTTATGTTTTCGACCGTGTCCGCCATCGTCTTCCCGTTTCCCCCTGCGACGGTTACTTACTTGCCGCCCGGCTAGTTATCACTACACTGGGAAGGTAGACGGCCAACTAGCCGGGCGTCAAGTAAGTTTCCGCGGAGCGCGAGGAGTACGAGGATGGGCGTCACCATGGACGGCACCAAGCAGCAGCGCCGCGGCAACACCCGCCAGCGCATCCAGGACGTGGCGCTCGAACTCTTCGCGGAGCAGGGCTACGAGAAGACCTCCCTGCGGGAGATCGCCGAGCGCCTCGACGTCACGAAGGCGGCCCTGTACTACCACTTCAAGACGAAGGAAGAGATCATCGTCAGCCTCTTCGAGGACCTGACGCAGCCGATCGAGGAACTGATCGAGTGGGGCAGGGGGCAGCCGCACACCCTGGAGACCAAGCAGGAGATCGTCCGCCGCTACAGCGAGGCGCTCGCGGGCGCGGAGCCGCTCTTCCGCTTCATGCAGGAGAACCAGGCGACGGTGCGCGAACTGCGCATCGGCGACACCTTCAAGGACCGGATGCGCGGCCTGCGGGACATCCTCATCAACCCGGAGGCGGAGCTGGTGGACCAGGTGCGCTCGGTCAGCGCCATGTTCACGCTGCACGCCGGCATGTTCGTGATGCAGGACCTCGAAGGCGACTCCGAGAAGAAGCGCGAGGCCGTTCTCGAAGTCGCCCTGGACCTGATCCGGCAGGCGCACGAGCACGCCGGCGGGAAGGGTTAGCGGACCCCCCGGGTCAGACGGTCACGCCGTGGGAGCGCAGGAACGCGACCGGGTCGACGGCGGAGCCGTAGTTCGGGGTGGTGCGGATCTCGAAGTGCAGGTGGGGGCCGGTGGAGTTGCCGGTGGAGCCGGACAGCGCGATGTGCTGGCCGGTCCGCACCACCTGGCCGACCTTGACGTCGATCCGGGACAGGTGCGCGTACTGCGAGTACGTGCCGTTGCCGTGCTGGATGACGACGGCGTTGCCGTACGCCGGACCGTCGCCGGCACCGTTCCCGCCGGCCTTGACGACGGTGCCGCCGTGTGCGGCGACGACCTCGGTGCCGGTCGGCACGGCGAAGTCCTGGCCGCTGTGCTTGGCGACCCAGTGGCTGCCGGCCTGCATGAAGCCGGCGGAGAGCGTGTACTTGTGCACCGGGTCGACCCAGGAGGTGGCGGACGCGGTGGCGGCGCTCGCGACCCCGGTGCCCAGCACGGCCGTGGCGCCGAGACCGGCAGCCAGGACGGCCACGCGGTTGCGGTGCGAGGACGTACGAGCGGAGCGGGACGTGAAGCGTCGGAACATCGGGACCTCGTGAACTCGGAGACGGATTCACCACCCGGCGTACGGACGTCCACGAGGGGGTCCGGCCGGTGCGGCCATCCCTTGGTAACCGAGCACCCCGAGAACCGACAAAGGGCCCATCTACGGCGTCAAGTAGTAGGTGCGTACAAAACCAACCACCTCTTGACACCCGTCCCGGCCGAGGGACACCACCCCTGACGACGGGTTTTACCTTGGGGTCCTTTATCGGTGAAAGTCCGTTTTATCCATCTATTTCCGCTCACTATGTCAGCTAGTAGGCGGTTTCCGGCCTGTGCTGCTTATCACCGGGCGCCCCGGCCGGAAACCCGGGGAATGTGACCCAGGCCGCTGGCCGCCTACCGTCCAGTAACCCCACGGTTCCCCTGGCGTCTGCCTCAGCGGGCGGTCGTCGCGGTCGTCGTCACGCGCGCCGAGCGCACTGGCTAGGCTCCCTCCGTACGTCGTACGCACACGGGGGGGGTGGCGGATGGAACCGGCCGTACTGGGTGGCAAGCTGGCCTCCGGCTTGATCGGTCCGCTGGTGAAGAAGCTGTTCGCGCAGGACGGACCGGGCGCGGGACTGGTCGACGGACCGGTGCGGCTGTCGGCACTGGTGTCGTTCAGGGGCGAGAAGCGGACCCTGGGCGAGAAGGAGGTGCGCGTCCTCGCCGGCCGCCTGGTGGCGCGGGCCGTGGCCTCCCCGGGCGAACGTCCCTTCCCGCCCGACGAGGAGACGGCCGTCACCGACGCGCTGACCGGCCGGCTGCTCGCCCTCGGCGACCTGGACATGGACGACGTACAGGCCGTACGGCTCGGCAGCCGGGACCTGGCACGACTGCTCCACCGTCACGCCCCGCCCCCGGACGGCCTGTCCGCCGACGCCACCGCCTTCCTGGACTCGGCGACCCAGTGGGCCTGCCTGCACATCCTGGAGTTCTTCACCCGCCGCTCCACCTTCGTGGCCCGGACCCTGGTGGAGCAGGTCAGGGCCCAGCGGGAACTGATCGCGAAGACCGACGAGCTGATCGCCCGCATCCCCCGCCCGGACGCACTGGACCTCGCCTTCGAGCGCCGCTACCTGCCCTACGTCGCCGACCACCACAACCACATCACCATCTATGGCATCGACCTGCGCGACTCCCCCGACCGCTGGCCCCTCGAAGTCGCCTATCTGAGCCTGGAGGCGGCCGAGGCGGAGGACACCGCGCGGGGCGGCGGCGAGCATCCGCCGCTCACCCCGGGCAGGATGCCCGCCGAGGAGGCGCTCGCCGCCGGTTCCCGCGTGCTGCTGCGCGGCGACGCCGGCTCCGGCAAGACGACGCTGGTGCAGTGGCTGGCGGTCACCGCCGCCCGCGACGGCCACCGCGTCCCCTGCGTCCTCCCCCTGCGCACCCTGATCCGCACCGGCCCGCTCCCCGCCCCGGCCGACTTCCTGAAGGCGGTGAGCTGCCCGCTGACCCCGCCGGAGGGCTGGGCCGACCGCGTGCTGACGGCCGGGCGGGGCCTGGTCCTGGTGGACGGCCTGGACGAGATACCGGCCGCCGACCGCAACCGCACCCGTGACTGGCTGCGCTCCCTGCTCACCGCCTACCCGGGCAACGACTGGCTCCTGACCTCCCGCCCGACCGCCGTACGCCCCGACTGGCTGGCCGAGGAGGGGTTCCGGGAACTGACCCTGGCCCCGATGCGCCGCCCGGAGGTGGCGACCTTCGTCCACCGCTGGCACGCGGCCGCGCGGGCACCCGAGTACGAGGGCCCCCTCCTGGACTCCCTGCGCACCAAGCGCGACCTGGCCAGGCTGGCCACCAACCCCCTGATGTGCGGTCTGATCTGCGCCCTGCACCGGGACCGCCGCGGCTACCTCCCCACCGGCCGCAAGGAGCTGTACGACGCCGCCCTGACGATGTTGCTGGCCCGGCGGGACCGGGAGCGCGGGATGGGCGCCGAGCCGGGTGAGGAGGCCCAGCTGGAGCTGTTGCAGCGGCTGGCGTACGCGCTGGTGCTGAGCGGGCGGACGGAGATGGACGCCGACACGGCCGAGGGGATCGTGGAGCGGTGCCTGCCGGCGGTCGGTCCGGCGGCGGGGCAGGGTGACGCCGCGACCGTCCTCCGGTCACTGCTCCTGCGCAGCGGACTGCTGCGCCGGCCGGCCGAGGGCGTCGTGGACTTCGTGCACCGCACCTTCCAGGACTACCTGGGCGCCCGGTACGCCGTCGCGGAGGGCCATCTGGACGTCCTGGTCAGCCACGCCGACGACACCCAGTGGGAGGACGTCGTGCGGATGGCGGTGGCGCACGCCCGGCCCCGGGAACGGGCGGCGCTGCTACGGCAGTTGCTGGACCGTGACACCCCTCGGCTCACCCTGCTGGCGCTGGCCTGCCTGGAGCACGCGACGGCGCTCGATCCGGCGGTGCGGGCGGCGGTCGAGTCACGGGCGGCCAGCCTGGTCCCCCCGCGTTCGACGGAGGGCGCCCGGGCCCTGGCGGAGGCGGGACCGCTGGTGCTGGAACTGCTGCCTGGGCCCGAGGGGCTGACGCCCGAGACGGCGCACGCGGTGGCGGTCACCGCCTCGCTCCTCGCGGACGAGGAGCCGGAGGGAGCGCTGGCCGTGCTGCGGCGCTTCCGGGAGCACCCCGATCTGCGGGTGCGGCGGCAGCTCGTGGGCACCTGGGGGCGCTTCGACACCAGGACGTACGCGGCCGAGGTGCTGGACCATCTGGACCGGACGGACCTGGTGCTGGCCTGCCGGGACGCGGAGGAGCTCGAGGCACTGGCCCGGATGCGGCCCTGGCAGCACCTCCAGCTCTCGGGCGCGCACACCGGTGAGGACATCCTGGCCGCCCTGCCGGACCCCGGCACGGTGACGGAACTCAGGCTGCGGCGGAACCCGGCGCTCACCGATCTGGCGGCCCTGTCGGCGCTCACCTCGCTGCGCGAGCTGGAGCTGATCGAGTGTCCGGCCGCGACGGGCCTGCACCACCTGTCCGCACTCCCGCTGAACCGGCTGGTGTTGGACTGCGGCGGCGATCCCACGGGGCTGCGCGGGCTGGAGCACTGGACGAGTCTGCGCTCGCTCGACCTGTACCTGAGCGGCGCGGACGTCCTCGCGGACCTGCCTGAACTGCCGCACGTCACAAGGCTTCGGGTGTTCGGGACCGGCAGCGTCGAGGACCTCCGCGCCCTCGCGGCGCGGATGCCGGGACTGCGGTCGGTGCTGCTGGGTCTGCGGCGCGATCGCAGGCCGTCCGACTTTCCCTACGCCTCCCTGTTCCCGCAGGCCGAGGTGAAAGTGGTCTCGCCCTGAAAGCCCGGAGGGGCCGGTGCCCGGAAGGCACCGGCCCCTTCGGTCGGTCGACTCGCCGGACGCTTACGCGTCCTTGCTCAGGTTCGGCCCGGCACCGCCGGCCGCCTGCTCGATCGGCGGGACGTCCGGCAGCGCCGACTTCTCCTCACCCCGGAAGGTGAAGGTGGCGGCGTCGCCCTCGCCCTCGGTGTCCACGACCACGATGTGACCGGGACGCAGCTCGCCGAAGAGGATCTTCTCCGAGAGCGTGTCCTCGACCTCGCGCTGGATCGTGCGGCGCAGCGGACGCGCGCCCAGCACCGGGTCGTAACCCTTCTTGGCCAGCAGCTCCTTGGCGGACTGGGAGAGCTCGATGCCCATGTCCCGGTCCTTCAGGCGCTCGTCCACCTTGCTGATCATCAGGTCGACGATCCTCAGGATGTCCGCCTGCGTCAGCTGCGGGAAGACGACCACGTCGTCGACGCGGTTGAGGAACTCGGGACGGAAGTGCTGCTTCAGCTCGTCCGAGACCTTGTTCTTCATGCGCTCGTAGTTGGTCTTCGTGTCACCCGAGGCGGCGAAGCCGAGGTTGAAGCCCTTGGAGATGTCCCGCGTGCCGAGGTTGGTCGTCATGATGATGACCGTGTTCTTGAAGTCCACGACCCGGCCCTGGGAGTCGGTCAGACGACCGTCCTCCAGGATCTGGAGCAGCGAGTTGAAGATGTCCGGGTGGGCCTTCTCGACCTCGTCGAAGAGGACGACGGAGAACGGCTTGCGGCGGACCTTCTCGGTCAGCTGGCCGCCCTCTTCGTAGCCCACGTAACCGGGAGGCGAACCGAAGAGACGCGACACCGTGTGCTTCTCGCTGAACTCCGACATGTCGAGGGAGATCAGCGCGTCCTCGTCACCGAAGAGGAACTCGGCGAGCGCCTTGGACAGCTCGGTCTTACCCACACCGGACGGGCCGGCGAAGATGAACGAACCACCCGGACGCTTCGGGTCCTTCAGACCCGCGCGCGTACGGCGGATCGCCTTCGACAGCGCCTTGACGGCGTCGGTCTGGCCGATGACCCGCTTGTGCAGCTCCTCCTCCATGCGGAGCAGGCGGCTGGACTCCTCCTCGGTCAGCTTGAAGACCGGGATGCCGGTGGCCGTGGCGAGGACCTCGGCGATCAGCTCGCCGTCGACCTCGGCGACGACGTCCATGTCGCCGGCCTTCCACTCCTTCTCCCGCTTCGCCTTCGCGGCGAGGAGCTGCTTCTCCTTGTCGCGCAGGGAGGCGGCCTTCTCGAAGTCCTGCGAGTCGATCGCGGACTCCTTGTCCCGGCGGACACCGGCGATCTTCTCGTCGAACTCGCGCAGGTCCGGCGGAGCGGTCATCCGGCGGATGCGCATCCGGGAACCGGCCTCGTCGATCAGGTCGATCGCCTTGTCCGGCAGGAAGCGGTCCGAGATGTACCGGTCGGCCAGGGTGGCCGCCTGGACCAGGGCCTCGTCCGTGATGGAGACGCGGTGGTGCGCCTCGTACCGGTCGCGGAGGCCCTTGAGGATCTCGATCGTGTGCGGCAGGGACGGCTCGGCGACCTGGATGGGCTGGAAGCGGCGCTCCAGGGCCGCGTCCTTCTCCAGGTGCTTGCGGTACTCGTCCAGGGTGGTCGCACCGATGGTCTGGAGCTCACCGCGGGCCAGCATCGGCTTGAGGATGCTCGCCGCGTCGATGGCGCCCTCGGCGGCACCCGCACCGACCAGCGTGTGCAGCTCGTCGATGAACAGGATGATGTCGCCGCGGGTGCGGATCTCCTTGAGCACCTTCTTCAGGCGCTCCTCGAAGTCACCGCGGTAGCGGGAGCCGGCGACCAGGGCGCCGAGGTCCAGCGTGTAGAGGTGCTTGTCCTTGAGCGTCTCGGGCACCTCGCCCTTGACGATGGCCTGGGCGAGGCCCTCGACGACGGCGGTCTTGCCGACGCCGGGCTCACCGATCAGGACCGGGTTGTTCTTGGTACGGCGGGACAGCACCTGCATGACCCGCTCGATCTCCTTCTCGCGCCCGATGACCGGGTCGAGCTTGGACTCACGAGCGGCCTGGGTGAGGTTCCGGCCGAACTGGTCCAGGACGAGAGAGGTCGAGGGCGTGCCCTCGGCCGGGCCGCCCGCGGTGGCGGTCTCCTTGCCCTGGTAACCGGAGAGCAGCTGGATGACCTGCTGCCGCACCCGGTTGAGGTCTGCACCCAGCTTGACCAGGACCTGGGCGGCGACGCCCTCGCCCTCACGGATCAGGCCGAGCAGGATGTGCTCCGTGCCGATGTAGTTGTGGCCCAGCTGAAGGGCCTCGCGGAGCGACAGCTCCAGGACCTTCTTGGCACGGGGGGTGAAGGGGATGTGGCCGGACGGGGCCTGCTGGCCCTGGCCGATGATCTCCTCCACCTGCTGACGGACCGCCTCAAGCGAAATGCCGAGGCTCTCCAGGGCCTTAGCGGCGACACCTTCGCCCTCGTGGATGAGACCCAGGAGGATGTGCTCGGTGCCGATGTAGTTGTGGTTGAGCATCCGGGCTTCTTCCTGAGCCAGGACGACAACCCGCCGCGCGCGGTCGGTGAACCTCTCGAACATCGTTAATCGCTCCTCAGAGCGGTCAGGCAGTGGGGGGAACTTCCCCTCCCTGTCCTTCCGCAGCTTAGTCCCGCAAGCGGGGACCGCTCATTCCAACTGCCGACACCGTGATGGCCTCCTGACCCCGAACGCCGACATCTGCTCCAACCCGATGGTGCGAGACGATGTTCCCGCAGGCCAGGTAGTTACCCCACTCGCCAGTACGCCGATGGCGAACGTGAGACGGCCCGTCCTGCGTGTCGCCCCCTCCCACTAGGCATGTCTTACCCGCGGGGACTGACACTCCATGCCGCGCGCCCCGGTTCCCTCCGCTATGGGCGAACAACCTCGTACCTCCCCGGACCCCCACATGCCCCCCGAACCGGCACCGTGCGCAGCCGACGCGGCACCCAGCGTAACCCTTGTGCCATTCGGACGGTTGCCCTTGTCATGGTTGGCTCGGTCCCCACGTCTGCGATCCCCACGTCTCCTTCGTCCCCTTCGTCCCCCTCGTCCCCCTCGTCCACGGTTCCCCTTCCCCGCCGGTCCCTCGGCCGGGGCGCCCCGGCGGCCGGTGCTCCCGCCGCCGGCCCGGACGCGCCGGCCCGGCACTGGTACGAGAACGATCTGGGCTGGCCGACAGTGCCCGGACGGCCGCTGCGGCTGCGCCTGGGGGTGCGGTTCGACGTGCTGGACGTGCCGGCCGAGGCGGGCGCGGGGGCGCTCCGGCATCTCGCGGCGGGGTCCCCGGTGGTCCTCCGGGGCGACCGGATGGAGCTGCTGGTGGCCCCGGGCAGCGCGGACGAGCTGCCCGGACTCCTGGACTGGCTGGAGTGGGGCGCCGTGGCGCTGGACATGAGGGCCCTGGGCGCGGGGGACACCCTGGAGGCTCCGCCACCGCCCGCGGGGGCGTACGGCCCGGTCGGCGCACGGCCTGGGAGCGCGGGGGTTCCGGGGGCCGGTACAGCCGGTACCGCCAGCGCAGGGGGCCCGGGGGCGGCGGGGACTCTCGGGTCCGCCGCGGGTGAGCTTGGGGCCACGGAGGCTCTGCGGGCCACCGCAGAAGGCTTTGGGGCCGTAAGGGCTCTGGAAGCCGCCCCAGGGGGCTTCGGGGCCGTCGTGCGGCCCGATGCCGCCGGGCAGGGGTGCGAAGGGCCGCTACGGGCCGGATCGGCGCGGGCCGGCACCCCGCCGGCCGCTCCCGTGGGAGCGGCGTCCGCGCGGGCCCTGTCCGCGCAGGGGGCCGCCGTCTGGCTGCGGCCCCCCGGGCCGGGACACGAGGCCGAGACCTCGCTGCCGGCCATGCCCGGCATGCCGGGCAGGACGGCCGCACCGGCCGTGGGGCGCGAGGGAAGCGCCCCCGATCTCGTACGACTGGTGGACACGGTGGCAGCGCACTGTCACCGGGTCCTGCTTCGGCGCGCCCGCGCCGGACATCCCGTCGACCGGCTGGATCAGCCGTTGGCCTTCTCGTAAGCCTCGCGGATCGACGCGGGAACCCGGCCGCGGTCGTTGACCTCGTAACCGTTCTCCTTGGCCCAGGCGCGGATCGCCGCGGTGTCCTGGTTGCCGCCGGAAGCGGCGCGCGCCTTTCCACGCCCACCCGAGGCACGGCCGCCGGTACGGCGCCCGCCCTTCACATAGGGATCAAGAAGGCCGCGCAGCTTGTCCGCATTGGCAGTCGTGAGATCGATCTCGTACGTCTTGCCGTCCAGCGCGAACGTCACCGTCTCGTCCGCCTCGCCGCCGTCGAGGTCGTCGACAAGAAGGACCTGAACCTTCTGTGCCACCGCAATTCCTTTCATCGATAACGTTGAGGGTCAGGGGGTCTGCGGCGTCCGCCGTTTCGCCGCCCCTGTTATATGCAGTACTGCGTTACGTCGGAAAGCAAACCGCTTTTGCCGGAAAAACACAAACCCTCGGGCAAGACCCGGCGGACCGCCCGCGTCCGGAAACATGCGCGTTTCGGACATAGGGCACCGGGGCAATGACGATCACAGATGCAGAAGCATCCGACTGTTGCCCAAGGTGTTCGGCTTCACTCGTTCGAGACCGAGGAACTCGGCGACGCCCTCGTCATAGGAACGCATCAGCTCGGCGTACACATCGGTGTCGACCGGGGTCTCGCCGATCTCCACGAAGCCGTGCTTCCCGAAGAAGTCCACTTCGAAGGTCAGACAGAAAACCCGTCGAACGCCGAGCCAGCGCGCGGTCTCGAGCAACTTCTCCAGCAACTGATGTCCGACGCCGGCCCCCTTGAGGCCGGGCTTCACCGCCAGAGTGCGGACTTCCGCCAGGTCCTCCCACATGACGTGGAGCGCACCGCAGCCGACCACCTCGGCGTTGTCGTCGCGTTCGGCGACCCAGAACTCCTGGATGTCCTCGTAAAGCGTGACCGTGGCTTTGTCGAGCAGGATGCGGTCACGGACGTAGGCATCGAGGAGGTGGCGGACGGCCGGGACATCGCTGGTCCTGGCCCGCCGGACGGTGATGGCTTTTGCGGAGACTTCGGGACGCATCGCTGACATGAGCGGACGCTATCGTCCGCCCGCGTCCTCTGCCGAGCCGGGGTTCTCCTGTCGCCCGGCTTCGGGGGCTTCCTGTTGCCGGGGTTCCGGGGCCGCCTGTTGCCGGGGTTCGGGGGCTTCCCGGGTTTCTTCCGGCCCCTGGACGATGCGTACGGCGTCCCTGAGGGCCTGGCGCTGTTCCTCGCTCATCATGCCGAAGAAGGCGACGAGTGCGGCGGCCGGGTTGTCGCTCTGCGTCCAGGCGTCGTTCATCAGGGCGGCGGCGTACGCGGCGCGAGTCGACACGGCCTCATATCGATAGGCCCGGCCTTCCGCCTCACGGCGCACCCAGCCCTTCTGATGGAGATTGTCCAAAACCGTCATGACGGTGGTGTACGCGATGGAGCGTTCCCGCTGGAGGTCTTCCAGGACTTCTCGAACGGTCACCGGGCGGTTCCACTTCCACACCCGCGTCATGACCGCGTCTTCGAGTTCTCCCAATGGGCGAGGCACAGCTCAGACAATAGTGGGAGATCCCGGCAATGGCGTGCCGAACGTGCACTACGGGGGCAAACGCGCACAAAAAGGACGTACGGCAGTGCGGTGCGAGGCGCCGGCGAGCCGTACGGCTCGGAACGGGCCGGGGCCGCCCGGGGGCGCGGCATGCGCGCCCGGGGCGGGTCAGGCGCCTGCGGCGGGGCTCTCGGGTCCGGCCTCCACGCGGGCGAGGGCGGCGTCGACGGCCGCGTCCTCCTTGGCCTTGGCGGCACCGCCCTGGGTCTTCACGATCACCCTGACCACACCGATGAAGAACACGGCCATGACGACCGGGGGCACGAGCGCGGAGACGTAGTCCATGCCCTCCAGAGTAGCCACGCGGGCCCGGGCGAAAGGGGCGGGGTGCGCCCAGCACGCCCCCGTCGCCCCGAATGTCACCCTCCGGCGCGCGGAACCCTCGCCCCGGACCCCGATCGCGGACGGCCACGGACGCACGCGCCCGCACGCGACGGCGGCGGGGCGGGACGGCGGCGGGGCGGGACGGCGGCGGGGCGGGAC
>NZ_JOCB01000121.1 GCF_000718775.1 Streptomyces sp. NRRL S-31 | reverse complement strand
CGCCGCCCCCGGCTCCACGACCGCCACCCGCGACGCCGCCGCCGCGGCCGCCTCGCCCACCGCCGCCAACGGCAGCACCGCCGCACGCCGGCCCGTGCCCTCCCCGGCCCGCAGCACCCCCAGCATCTCCCGCAGCTCCGTCAGCGCCTGCCGCCCCATGTCCCCCACCAGCGCCGCGTTGCGCACCGCCTTCTCCGGGTCCTTGCGCGCCACCGCCTGCAACGCCGCCGCGTGCACCACCATCAGGCTCACCCGGTGCGCGACCACGTCGTGCATCTCCCGGGCGATCCGCGTCCGCTCCTCGTTACGCGCCCACTGAGCCCGCTCCTCCGCCCGCTCGGCGAGCAACTGGAGCTCCCGCTCCAACGAGTCCGCCCGCTCCCGCAGGCTCTCCATCAACCGCCGCCGCGCCCCCACGTACAACCCCAGCAGCACCGGCGGAGCCGTCAGCCCCAACGCCGTCGTCGCCGCCGCGAACGGCACGAACCAGTCACCCAGCGTCAGATCCCCGCGCGCCATGTCCTGACGCACCCGCACGAACGTCACCACCGCCGTACCCAGCAGCGACATCCCCGACAGCGCCCCGATGACCCGCCGCGGCAGCTCGGCCGCCGCCAGCGTGTACAGGCCGACGACCCCCATCAGGAAGCCCATCTCGGCGGGCGTGATCGCGATCGCCACCAGCACCACCGCGATCGGCCACTTCCGGCGCACCAGCAGCACCGAACCGGCGGCCAGCCCGAACACCAGCCCCGCGGACGCCGGGATTCCGGCATCCCGGGCGAACGGAACGCCCTCCGCCGCGCACTCCACGGCGGACAGCAGGGCGAGGCCCCCGTCGAGCATCGCGCTGCGCCACCTCGCCCACCACCAAGGGCCGGTCAGGGCCCTGGTGCCGTCTTCCCCCGTCGTGGTCATGTGTCCAGCCTACGGGCGACGGGTGCGGCTTTTCCGGTGAGTTTCACCGACCTCCACACACCACACTCCGTGACCGTACGGCCGCGGCCCCGCACACTGTCCCTCGAACTGGTGAACCTCCTCCGTTCGACTCCGGAACCTTCCATTCCGGCCGGACGGTATGCACATGGCACATTCCAGTGACAAATACGCCGATTTCGAGAACCTTCGACAGCGCGCGGTGACACTCCGGCGGGCCGGCCACAGCCTGCGGCAGATCCGCGACGCGCTGAAGGTCTCCAACAACGACCTCCTCCACCGCCTGGTGAAGGGCGAGCCGCCCCCGGAGTGGACGAAACGCCCGAACGCCAGGGACGACCTGCGGGCGAGGGCACGGGAGCTGCGGCTCCGGGGCTGGACGTACGACCGGATCCAGGCGGAGCTGGGGTGCTCGCGCAGCTCCGTCTCGCTCTGGGTGCGGGACCTGCCGAAGCCCGAGCGCCGGCGCACCCCCGGCCAGGCGGCGGCGATCGCCCGCAAGGGCTGGGAGGAGAGGCTGCGCGTCCGGGACGAGGAGCGGCGGCGGGCGAAGGAGGACGCCAGACGCTCGATCGGCGAGCTGTCGCCGCGCGAACTGTTCCTGGTGGGCGTGGGCCTCTACTGGGCCGAGGGCAGCAAGGACAAGCCGTACGACCGCCGGGAGAACGTCGTCTTCGTCAACAGCGACCCGGCGATGATCACGGTCTTCCTGGCCTGGCTCGACCTGCTCCAAGTGGAGCGCGAGCGCCTGCGGTTCGGCCTGATGATCCACGAGAACGCCGACGTGCGCGGAGCCGAGCGCTACTGGGCCGGTCTGGTCGGTGCCGACGCCTCGGCGTTCTACAAGACGACGCTCAAGAAGCACAATCCCCGCACGGTCCGCAAGAACACCGGAGACACCTACCGCGGCTGTCTGATGATCAAAGTCTTGAAGGGTGCCGACTTGTACCGTCGCATCGAAGGCTGGTGGTGCGGCATAGTAGGTGCCGCGACCTCAACGGACCGGTGAAATGTCCGCTTGAGGACGTTACACACTCCCCTGTGGTGTAATTGGCAACACGGGTCACTTTGGATGATTTGTTCCAGGTTCGAGTCCTGGCAGGGGAGCCGCACGCATCGCGGGCCCGGACACCACCGTCAGGGCCCGCACCCATATCCCCCGCAACTCCCCCCGGTATCCTGCGGCTGTCACCCCCACACACCCACAGCCGAAGGGCAACTCCGTGAGCGCCATCCGCCCGGCAGCCGTCGTCGTTCTCGCAGCGGGTGAGGGCACCCGTATGAAGTCGGCCACACCGAAGGTCCTGCACGAGATCTGCGGCCGTTCCCTCGTGGGCCATGTGCTGGCCGCCGCCCGTGAGTTGGTTCCGCAGAACCTGGTCGTGGTCGTGGGCCATGCCCGTGAGCAGGTCAGTGCCCATCTCGCCGAGATCGACCCGGGCTGCCGGACCGCCGTGCAGGCGGAGCAGAACGGCACCGGGCACGCTGTGCGCATGGGTCTTGAGGAGCTGGGCGGGGCCGTGGCGGGGACCGTCGTGGTGGTCTGCGGCGACACCCCCCTGCTGACCGCCGGCACCCTCGCGGAGCTGGCCGGGACGCACGAGTCGGAGGGCAACGCGGTGACCGTGCTGACCGCCGAGGTGCCGGACGCGACCGGTTACGGCCGGATCGTGCGGGACGAGGCGTCGGGCGCGGTGACGGCGATCGTGGAGCACAAGGACGCGACGGAGGCCCAGCGGGCGATCCGGGAGATCAACAGCGGTGTGTTCGCGTTCGACGGGCAGTTGCTGGCGGACGCGCTGAAGAAGGTGCGGACGGACAACAGCCAGGGTGAGGAGTACCTCACGGACGTGCTGGGGATCCTGCGGGAGGCCGGGCACCGGGTGGGGGCGTCCGTCGCGGCGGACCACCGGGAGATCGCCGGGATCAACAACCGGGTGCAGCTCGCGGAGGCCCGGCGGACCCTGAACGACCGGCTGCTGACGCGGGCGATGCTGGACGGCGTGACCGTGGTGGACCCGGCGACGACCTGGGTGGATGTGACGGTCGCCTTCGAGCGGGACGTCATCGTGCACCCGAACACGCTGCTGACCGGTGCGACGCGGCTCGGTGAGGGCGCGGAGGTGGGTCCGAACAGCCGGCTGAAGGACACCCGGGTGGGCGCGGGGGCGCGGGTGGACAACACGGTGTCGGACGGGGCCACGGTCGGTGCCGGGGCGTCCGTGGGGCCGTACGCGTATCTGCGGCCGGGGACGCGGCTCGGTGCGAAGGGCAAGATCGGGACGTACGTCGAGACGAAGAACGCCTCGATCGGGGAGGGCACGAAGGTGCCGCACCTGTCGTACGTGGGGGACGCGACGATCGGTGATCATTCGAACATCGGTGCGGCGAGCGTGTTCGTCAACTACGACGGTCAGGACAAGCATCACACCACCATCGGGTCGCATTGCCGGACCGGTTCGGACAACATGTTTGTGGCTCCTGTCACGGTCGGGGACGGCGCCTACACTGCCGCGGGGTCCGTGATCACGAAGGACGTGCCGCCCGGTTCGCTGGCCGTGGCCCGTGGCCAGCAGCGGAATATCGAGGGTTGGGTGGCTCGCAAGCGTCCGGGCAGCGCGGCGGCGAAGGCGGCCGAGGCGGCGTCCCGACAGGGCCGGAACGAGGACTGACCGGAAACAGGTGCGCCAAACACGGCGTACCGTGATAAGTGCACATCCGCACACGTGCACCCGCACCCATACCAGCTGATACGGCCTCTCATGCCTTGTCGGGAGGTCGCCGAGCAGCCGGCTGGCTGAGACAACCTCTGAGGAGACTGTGCTGTGACCGGGTTCAAGACGACCGGCGAGAAGAAGATGATGTTCTTCTCCGGCCGCGCCCACCCCGAGCTTGCCGAGGAGGTCGCCCAGCAGCTGGGTATCGGGGTCGTCCCGACGAAGGCCTTCGACTTCGCGAACGGTGAGATCTATGTCCGCTACCAGGAGTCGGCTCGCGGTGCGGACTGCTTCCTGATCCAGAGCCACACGGCTCCGATCAACAAGTGGATCATGGAGCAGTTGATCATGATCGACGCGTTGAAGCGCGCGTCGGCGCGCTCCATCACGGTGATCGTGCCGTTCTACGGTTACGCGCGGCAGGACAAGAAGCACCGGGGTCGTGAACCGATCTCGGCGCGTCTGATCGCCGACCTGATGAAGACGGCGGGTGCGGACCGCATCCTGACCGTGGATCTGCACACGGACCAGATCCAGGGCTTCTTCGACGGTCCGGTGGACCACCTGTTCGCGCTGCCGCTGCTGGCGGACTACGTGGGCGAGAAGGTGGACCGGGACAAGCTGACGGTCGTGTCGCCGGACGCGGGCCGGGTGCGGGTGGCGGACCGGTGGTGCGACCGGCTCGGCGCGCCGCTGGCGATCGTGCACAAGCGGCGTGACAAGGACGTGGCGAACCAGGTGACGGTCCACGAGGTCGTGGGCGAGGTCAAGGGCCGGGTGTGCGTCCTGGTCGACGACATGATCGACACGGGTGGGACGATCTGCTCCGCGGCGGACGCGCTGTTCGCGCACGGTGCGGAGGACGTCATCGTGACCGCCACGCACGGTGTGCTCTCCGGTCCGGCCGCGGACCGGCTGAAGAACTCGCGGGTGAGCGAGTTCGTGTTCACCAACACGCTGCCGACGCCGGCGGAGCTGGGTCGTGACCTGGACAAGATGACGGTGCTGTCGATCGCTCCGACGATCGCGAGCGCGGTGCGTGAGGTGTTCGAGGACGGGTCTGTGACCAGCCTCTTCGACGAGCAGTGAGGTTTCCGCACCTCCGTGCGCGGGGGTAGCGGAAGATCCTTTTGGGTACGGCCTCCCCGCCCGAGTACACTGTCCGAGTTGCTCGGCGAGGGAGGCCGTACCCGTGTGTACGGCGGTCCGTTATCGACGCGCTCTTCGTAGCAGGCCGTTCGTGGCCGGGTGACCACGTCCGTTCCGAGATCTACGAGGAGTGATCAATATGTCCGAGGTGAAGCTCGCCGCCGAGTCCCGCAACGAGTTCGGCAAGGGTGCGGCGCGTCGTATCCGCCGTGAGAACAAGGTGCCGGTCGTCCTGTACGGCCACGGCACCGAGCCGGTGCACCTGACCCTGCCGGGTCACGAGCTGCTGCTGGCGCTGCGTACGCCGAACGTCCTGATCTCCCTGGACATCGACGGCAAGACCAACGAGCTGGCGATCCCGAAGTCCGTGCAGCGTGACCCGCTGAAGGGCTTCCTGGAGCACGTCGACCTGCTGCTCGTCAAGCGTGGCGAGAAGGTCACGGTCGAGATCCCGGTGCACACCGAGGGCGAGCTGGCCCCGGGTGGCAACCTGCTGGAGCACGTCCTGGCCGCGCTGCCGGTCGAGGCCGAGGCCACGCACATCCCGGAGGCCGTGACCGTCTCCGTGGAGGGTCTGGAGGCCGGTGCCTCGATCCACGCCAAGGACATCGCCCTGCCGAACGGCGTGTCGCTGGCCGTGGACGCGGACGCGGTCGTCATCCAGGTGCTCCAGGCCCAGGCCGAGGAGACCGAGGGCGAGACCGCCGAGGGTGCGGAGACCGCGGAGGCCTGAGCCTCGTAGTCGTCGTCTCGCCGGCCGCTGTTCCCTCCGGGGGCAGCGGCCGGCGCGTATAAGAGGAGAGATGGACGTGACCACTCCCGCCAGCGCCCCCTGGCTGATCGTCGGGCTCGGCAATCCCGGGCCGGAGTACGCGATGAACCGGCACAACGTCGGTTTCATGGTGGCCGACCTGCTCGCGGAGCGGATCGGGGGGAAGTTCAAGCGGGCGGGCAAGGCGCAGGCGCAGGTGCTGGAGGGGCGGATCGGCCCGGCCGGACCGGCGAGCCGCCGGGTGATCCTGGCGAAGCCGATGTCGTACATGAACCTGTCCGGCGGTCCGGTGAACGCGCTGAAGGACTTCTACAAGGTGCCGCCGGCGAACGTCGTGGCGGTCCATGACGAGCTGGACATCGACTACGGCACCCTGCGGCTGAAGCTGGGCGGCGGGGACAACGGCCACAACGGCCTGAAGTCGATGACGAAGGCGATGGGGCCGGACTACCACCGGGTGCGGTTCGGGATCGGCCGGCCGCCGGGGCGGATGCAGGTGGCCGACTTCGTGCTGAAGGATTTCTCGTCGGCCGAGCGCAAGGAGCTGGACTACTTCGTGGACCGTGCGGCGGACGCGGTGGAGTGTCTGGTGGCGGAGGGGCTGGAGCGGGCGCAGAGCGCGTACAACTCCTGACTTGTCGGTCCAGGACGCCCACCGGAGTTGACCGGTCGTAGGGGAATGGCCAATGATCCCGGCCATGCCTGCCTCAGCCAGTACCGCTCGTCAGGCGTCCGTCTCCGCGTTGCGGTTCGGGCGGGTCGCGGTGATGGGTGCCCTCGCCGCACTGATCGTCGTCGCCGGGGTGTGGGGTTCCTGGGGGACCGCGCAGCACGCGATGCTGACCAAGGGGCGTGAGCGGGGCACGGTCCGGGTGACGGAGTGCGCGGGGGATGTGTGCGGCGGCCCGTTCACGCCCGCTTCGGCGGGGGCGCGGGCCCGTGCGCGCGTGGAGATCGAGAAGTCCGTCGCGGTGCGTACGGGGGCGACGTACGACGTGGTGCTGAAGCCCGGCGGCGGGGACGCGGTGCGCTCCGGTCCGGCGGGCGTCCTGCTGGCCTGGGTGCCGCTGGGCGGGGCGCTGCTGCTGGCGTCGGTGGTGGTCGCGGGCGGGATGCGGCTGGTGCGGCCGGCGTGGGTGCTGGGGCTGGCCGGGGCCGGGCTGCTGACGGCGGCGTTCCTGGCGTCGCAGTAGCCGGAGAGCGTCGCGGTAGCCGAGGAGCCCCGCGATATCCGAGGGACGTCGCGGTGGCCGGAGACGGGGGTGCCCCCGGGGTCGTACGACCCCGGGGGCACCTGTGTGCCGGGCCGGTTCAGCCGGTGTTGCGCAGGCCGGCGGCCACGCCGTTGACGGTGAGGAGCAGGGCGCGGGCGAGCAGCGGGTCGGGTTCGGCGGCCGCGGCGGCGGCGTCACGCTGCCGCTTGAGCAGGGTGACCTGGAGGTAGGAGATCGGGTCCAGGTAGGCGTCGCGGATGGCGAACGTCTGCTTGAGGACGGGCTGGGCGTCGAGGAGTTCGGTCTCGCCGGTGATCCGCAGGACCTCGCGGACGGTCAGCTCGTGTTCGGCCTTGATGGTGTCGAAGACGTGCTTGAGGTCGTCGGGGACGAGGGTGTCGACGTAGTGCTGGGCGATCCGCAGGTCCGTCTTGGCGAGGGTCATCTCGACGTTGGAGACGAAGTTGCGGAAGAAGTGCCACTGCTGGTGCATCTCGTCGAGCACGGTGTCCAGGCCGGCCTCGCGCAGGGCCTTCAGGCCGGAGCCGACGCCGAACCAGCCGGGCACGATCTGCCGGGACTGGGTCCAGCCGAACACCCACGGGATGGCGCGCAGGCCGTCGAGGCCGGCGCCGGAGTCGGGGCGGCGGGAGGGGCGGGAGCCCAGGTGCAGGTCGGCGAGCTGGTCGACGGGGGTGGAGGCGAAGAAGTAGGCCGGGAGGTCGGGGTCCTCGACCAGGCGGCGGTAGGCGTCGTGGGCGGCGTCGGAGACGACGTCCATGGCGGCGTCCCAGCGGGCGAGGGCCTCGTGGGACTGGCGGGGCGCGGTGTGCAGGGCGGAGGCCTGGAGGGTGGCGGCGACCGTCAGTTCCAGGTTCTCCCGGGCCAGCGACGGGATGAGGTACTTGTCGGAGATGACCTCGCCCTGCTCGGTGACCTTGATCTCGCCCTCCAGGGTGCCCCAGGGCTGGGCGAGGATGGCGTCGTGCGAGGGGCCGCCGCCGCGGCCGACGGTACCGCCGCGGCCGTGGAAGAGGCGGAGCCGGACGCCGTAGCGGTGGGCGACGTCGCGCAGCCGGCGCTGGGCGCGGTGGATCTCCCACTGGCTGGTGGTGATGCCGCCGAACTTGGAGGAGTCGGAGTAGCCGAGCATGACCTCCTGGACGTCGCCGCGCAGCGCGACCAGGCGCCGGTAGGACGGGTCGGAGAGCATGTCCTCCAGGATGGTGTCGGCGGCCTTCAGCTCGTCGGTGGTCTCCAGCAGCGGGACGATGCCGATCTTCGCCCAGCCGGCGTGCAGGTCGAGGAGGCCGGCCTCGCGGGCGAGGACGGTGGCGGCGAAGACGTCGTCGGCGCCCTGGCACATGGAGATGATGTAGGACTCGATGACCTCGGGGCCGAAGACCTCCAGGGCCCTGCGGACGGTCTGGAAGACGCCGAGGGTCTTCTGTCCGGCCGCGTCGACGGGGGCGGGGGTGGGGGCAAGCGGCCGCCTGGACCTGAGTTCCTTGGCGAGGAGCTTGGCCCGGTAGTCGCGGGGCATGTCGGCGTAGCGCCAGGACTCCTCGCCGAGCCGGTCGAAGAGCTGGCCGAGGGCGTGGTGGTGGGCGTCGGCGTGTTCGCGGACGTCCATGGTGGCGAGCTGGAGGCCGAAGGCGGCGAGGGTGCGGATGGTGCGGGCGAGGCGGCCGTCGGCGAAGAGTCCGCCGCGGTGTTCGCGCAGGGACGCCTGGATGAGCCGGAGGTCGTCGAGCAGCTGGCCGGTGCCGAGGTAGTCGCGGCCCTCCTCGTGGGGGGTGCCCTTGGCGAGGCGCTGCTTGGTGTTCTCCAGCTTCTGCCGGACGCAGGTGGCCTTGAGCCGGTAGGGCTCCTCGGCGTTGAGGCGCTTGTAGCGGGGGCTGATCTCGGGGAGCAGTTCCAGGTCGGCCTTGAGGGAGTCCAGCAGTTCCTCGGTGGCTCCGGTGTAGCGGATGGAGTTGGAGAGCAGGCCGCGCAGCTCGTCGATGACCTCCAGGGCGTCGTTGATGCCGTGTTCGTGCTGGAGGATGAGGACGTCCCAGGTGACCTGGGGGGTGACGTTGGGGTTGCCGTCGCGGTCGCCGCCGATCCAGGTGCCGAAGGTGAGCGGGCGGGTGTCGTCGGGGAGCTTGACGCCGACGCGCTCGAGTTCGGCGGTGAGGTCCTCCAGGACGTCGCCGACGGCGTCGGCGTGCAGCTCGTCGAGGTAGTAGATGGCGTTGCGGGCCTCGTCGGCGGGTTCGGGGCGGACGACGCGCAGTTCGTCGGTCTGCCAGACGAGGTCGATGTTCTCGGCGAGGCGGATGTCGTGGCGGCGGCGGTCGGATTCGATGACCGGGGTGTCCAGGAGCGCGGCGATGCGCCGGAGCTTGTTGAGGACGGAGCGGCGGGCGGCCTCGGTGGGGTGGGCGGTGAAGACGGGGCGGACGTTGAGGTGCCGGACGGACTGCCGCAGGTGCTCGGGGTCGGCGTCCTTGAGCCGGTCGGCGGTCCGGGAGAGCAGGCCGCCCTCGGCGGCGCGCCGGGCGCGCAGTTCGCGGCCGCGGTGCACCTGTTCGGTGATGTTGGCCAGGTGGAAGTAGGTGGAGAAGGCGCGGACGAGCTTGGCGGCGGTCTCCAGTTCGGTGCCGCGCAGCAGCTCGGCGGCGGCTTCGCCGTCCTCGCGGGTGAGGCGGCGCACCTTCTCGACGAGGTCGAGGAGTTCGGGGCCCTCCTGCCGGACGAGGGTCTCCCCCAGGAGATCACCCAGCCGGCGGATGTCGGCGCGCAGCTCTGTGCTGGTCGTGGTGGTCTGGTCGTCGGCACTGCTCACAGGTGCGGCTCCTTGCAGTGTTGAAGCTCGGCTGGAGGGGAACCCGGGCGGCTGCCGCGCGGCGGGGTGCCGCATACGGGCCGGAGCGTCCGGGAAGGAAACTTCAGCGGACCGCGCTGTCCGACCGAGTCCAAGGATAGGTGGCGATGTGGACGCGCAGGCTCTGGGGCTCTTGCCGCCGCGCGACACGCTGCCATACTTACGTCGCCGTAGGTTACGGAACCGTAGGGAAGCGCCGCAGACTCCCGCACGGTCCCGGGTACCCGGCATCCGCCTCGACCACCGACCCCACAGGGGACGCGCATGACCTCAAGTTCCGATGTGATCGACGAAGCCCGTACGGCCGACGACACGGCTCTTCCCTCCGCCACGCTGGGCGGTGAGCAGAAGCGCTCGATCGAGCAGATCACGCTGCTGCTCTTCATCACCGTGCCGTTCCTGGCACTGGTGGCGGCGGTGCCGCTGGCCTGGGGCTGGGGGGTGAGCTGGCTCGATCTGGGCCTGCTGGTGTTCTTCTACTTCCTGGGGTGCCACGGCATCACGATCGGTTTCCACCGGTACTTCACCCATGGTTCGTTCAAGGCGAAGCGGCCCCTGCGGATCGCGTTGGCGATCATGGGGTCGATGGCGGTCGAGGGCCCCCTGGTGCGCTGGGTGGCCGATCACCGCCGACACCACAGGTTCTCCGACGCGGAGGGCGATCCGCACTCTCCGTGGCGGTTCGGCGAGACGGTTCCGGCGCTGATGAAGGGCCTGTGGTGGGCGCACATCGGCTGGATGTTCGACGAGGAGCAGACCCCGCAGGAGAAGTACGCCCCGGATCTGATCAAGGACGGGGCGATCCGGGCGGTCTCCCGCCAGTTCGTGCTCTGGACGGCCGTCTCGCTGGCGCTGCCGCCGCTGATCGGCGGTCTGGTGACGATGTCCTGGTGGGGCGCGTGCACCGCGTTCTTCTGGGGTTCACTCGTACGAGTGGCGCTGCTGCACCATGTGACGTGGTCGATCAACTCGATCTGTCACGCGGTGGGCAAGCGGCCGTTCAAGTCGCGGGACCGTTCGGGCAACGTGTGGTGGCTGGCGATCCTGTCCTGCGGTGAGTCCTGGCACAACCTGCACCACGCCGACCCGACCTCGGCGCGGCACGGGGTGATGCGCGGGCAGCTGGACTCGTCGGCCCGGTTCATCCGCTGGTTCGAGCTGCTGGGCTGGGCGTACGACGTGCGCTGGCCGTCACGCTCGCGTATCGATTCGCGACGGGACACCCGGGGAGGCGGCGCCCGGCGCCGGGGGGAGACGGCCGAGGCGGCATGATTGACGCCGTGGCGACCGACTCCAGCAGCACTTCAGGCAATGACAAGCAGCGGCGGACCCGCCGGACCCGTATGACCGGTGCCGAGCGCCGCCAGCAGCTGCTGGAGATCGGTCGCACCCTCTTCGCGGCCAAGGGCTTCGAGGGCACGTCGGTGGAGGAGATCGCGGCGAAGGCCGGGGTGTCCAAGCCGGTGGTGTACGAGCACTTCGGCGGCAAGGAGGGGCTGTACGCGGTGGTGGTGGACCGGGAGATGCGCCGTCTGCTGGACATGGTCACCGGTTCCCTGACCGCCGGCCACCCCCGCGAGCTGTGCGAGCAGGCCGCCTTCGCGCTGCTCGACTACATCGAGGAGTACACGGACGGTTTCCGCATCCTGGTCCGGGACTCGCCGATTCCGCAGTCCACGGGCTCCTTCGCCTCGCTGATCTCGGACATCGCCACCCAGGTGGAGGACATCCTGGGCCGTGAGTTCAAGTCGCGGGGCTTCGACCCGAAGCTCGCCCCGCTCTACGCGCAGGCGCTGGTCGGCATGGTGGCGCTGACCGGCCAGTGGTGGCTGGACGTGCGCCGCCCGAAGAAGGCGGAGGTTGCGGCACACCTGGTGAACCTGGCGTGGCACGGCCTGGACGGGCTGGAGCAGAAGCCGCGGCTGATCGGTCACCGGAAGAGCTGAAGCGGTGGTGCGAGGCCACCCACCCGGGCCGCACCCCCTGAGTCAGTGGCCGGTGCGGGCGATGGCGAAGAGGCGGCGGAAGGGCAGCACCGTGCCGTACGGCGCGCTCGGGTAGGCCTCCCGCAGCAGGTCCCGGTACTCGGTCAGGAACGCCTCGCGTGCCTCGGGGTCGTCGGCGAGCACGGTCAGGGCGGGGCGCAGGCCGGTGCCCTTCACCCAGTCGAGCACCGGGTCCTCGCCGGCGAGGACGTGGAAGTACGTCGTCTGCCACACGTCCGTCGCGCAGCCGAGGCGGGCGAGGCGGTCCAGGTAGGCGCCGGGTTCGGCCACGGTGTCCGGGCGGCGCAGCACGCCGGCGAGGCGGCCCTGCCAGCGGGGGGTGGCGGCCAGCTCGCGCATCAGGGCGTGCAGCGGGGCGTCGATGTTGTCGGGGACCTGGAAGGCGAAGGTGCCGCCGGGCGCCAGGGCGGCGATCCAGTCGGCGAACCGGTCGGCGTGGCCCGGCACCCATTGGAGGGTGGCGTTGGAGACGATCAGGTCGTACGGCTCCCGGGGTGTCCAGGTGTTCAGGTCGGCGTGGGCGAAGTCCAGCCGGCCGCCGCCGGCCGTGGGGCCCTCGTGGTCGGTGTGGGCCTTGTCGAGCATCGCGGGCGAGTTGTCGTAGCCGGTGATGCGGGCGGTGGGCCAGCGTTCGGCGAGCAGGGCGGTGGCGTTGCCGGGGCCGCAGCCGAGGTCGGCGATGCGGGGCCGGTCGCCGGGCGGCTCGGGGAGGCGGGCGAGGAGGTCGGCGAAGGGGCGGGCCCGGTGACCGGCGTGGCGGAGGTACTGGGCGGGGTCCCAGGTGGGCGTCGTCATGCCGTCCACTCTCACCACCATAAGTCTCGACGTCAAGATAATCGACATCAAGAGACTTCATGTCGACACAACCACTACACTGATCTCCATGGAGGACGAGGTCGATCGGCTGGTCGCAGCGTGGCGCCGGGAGCGCCCGGACCTCGATGTGGAGCCGCTGGAAGTGCTCAGCCGGGTGAGTCGACTCGCCCGGCACCTGGACCGCGCCCGCCGGCTCGCCTTCTCCGAGCACCAGCTGGAGCCCTGGGAGTTCGACGTGCTGACCGCGCTGCGGCGCGCGGGCACGCCGTATCAGCTCTCCCCCGGCCAGCTGCTCACGCAGACCCTGGTCACCTCGGGCACGATGACCAACCGCATCGACCGGCTGGCGAAGAAGGGCCTGGTGGAGCGGCTGCCCGACCCGAGCGACCGGCGGGGTGTGCTGGTCCGGCTGACCGGGGAGGGCCGGGACCGCGCGGACCAAGCGCTGGCGGGTCTGCTGGAGCAGGAACGCGCCATCCTCGCCGAGCTGTCCCGCGCCCAACGCGCCGAACTGGCCGGTCTACTACGCCAGTTGACCGCCCCGTTCGACAACATTCCCGGATAGGTCGGCCGGTCCCACGCCCGCCCGCCGGGCGAGCGCCACGGCGGCCAGGGTGGAGTGGACGCCCAGCTTGCCGAGGACGTTCTGCATGTGGGTGCGCACGGTGTGCGGGGAGAGGAACAGCCGCTCGGCGACGGCCTTGCGGCCGAGCCCGGCGACCATGCAGCGCAGCACCTCCCGCTCCCGGGGGGTGAGGGACTCCACCAGCCGCTCGCTCTCGGTGCGGTGCCGGCGGGCGGCCGTCAGCTCCTTCAGCACCCCGGTGAGCAGCGCCGGCGGCAGATGCGTCTCCTCGCGCAGCACGCCCCGTACCACCGTCAGCAGCCGGGACAGCGAACAGTCCTTGGCGACCCAGCCGGAGGCGCCGGCCTGGAGGGCGAGGGCCGCGCGGCGCGGGTCGTCCCTCCCTGCGAGGACGACGGTGCGCACGGCGGGCTGCGCGGCACGGACCCCGGCGACCAGCGAGATCCCGTCGACCATGCCCTCCTCGTCGCCCTCGCGCACCGGTACGGCCGGGCGGGCCCCGGGCACGCTGCCGCCGAGGTCGGCGTCGACCAGCAGCACGTCGTAGCGGCGGCCCTCGCCGGCCGCCCGCTCCAGACAGCGCAGCGCGGCCGGGCCGCTGCCGGCGGCGGAGACGTCGACGTCGGGCTCGGCGGCCAGGGCGGCGGCGAGCGACTCGGCGAAGATGCGGTGGTCGTCGACGACCAGGACGCGGATACGAACCACGAAACCCCCTTCCCCAGGCTCCGCGTGGAGCAGGGGATGCCAAGGTCCGGAAAGCTCCGGAGCGGACCGGTCCGGAATGGCCCGGAAAAGGTGTGGAGAACGACGACCGGCGCGGGTACGGCACCTGCGGACGAGGGCGCGCGCCGCACGGCCGCCGTCGCGGAGACCGCTGCCCCGACCGCGGGCAGCCTTGCCCGCCCGTCTCGCCCCCTGGGCACCGGCCCCCACCGGTGCTGCTCCACAGAGTACGGATGGGAGCACGGAGCGGAAGGAGATTTGCACAACTGGCCGTCCGGCGCGTTTATGGTGTGCCGCATGTTTCGTATTGAGGCGGAAGTCGACAGAGGCCGACGTGATCTGCTCCGCTCGCGGCTGCGGGACACCAACACGGCGGCGTCCCCGGTGCTGGCGGCCCTGCGCGGCACGCCCGGCGAGCACGAAGTGCCGCTCCACGTGTGGGCGCTGGACGCCGCCGGCGACCTGGCGGGCGGTCTGGTCGGCCACACCTGGACCACCTGGCTGCACGTCACCTACCTCTGGGTGGACGCCGCCCACCGCGGCACGGGTCTCGGCTCGCGCCTGCTGGCCGAGGCCGAGCGGATCGCCGCCGCCGACCGCGCCTGCACGGCGTCCCGCCTGGAGACCTGGGACTTCCAGGCCCCCGGCTTCTACCGCAAGCAGGGCTACGAGGTGGTGGGCGTGGTCCCCGACTACCCGCCGGGGCTCACGGAGTTCCTCCTGGCGAAGCGGCTGGGCTGAGCCCCGGCCCCGGTGGTGCCCGGTCCCCGGTGCGCCGGGGACCGGATCAGCGCAGGCGGCGGGCGCCCGCCGACGGCACCGCCTCGAACACCCGCGGGGCGGTGAAGTCCGCCGCCGCGAAGGCCGCTTCGATCGCCTTCGTGAGGGTGCCGGCCTCCGCCGCCTCCGTCAGGACGATCGCCGAGCCGCCGAAGCCGCCGCCGGTCATCCGGGCGCCGAGCGCGCCGGCCGCCAGGGCGGTGTCGACCACCAGGTCCAGCTCGGGGCAGGAGACGCGGAAGTCGTCGCGCAGCGAGGCATGGCCCTCGGTCAGGACCGGGCCGATGGCGCGGGGGTCGCCCGCGCGCAGCAGGGCGACGGTGCGTTCCACCCGCGCGTCCTCCGTCACCACGTGCCGGACCAGGCGGACGACCTCCTCCTCGTCGCCCAGGCGGGCGAGTGCCTCGTCCAGGCCGTCGTACGGGATGTCCCGCAGGGCGTCGACGCCGAGCAGGGCCGCGCCCTTCTCGCAGCCGGCCCGGCGCTTGCCGTACTCGCCGCCGCTGTGGGCGTGCTTGACCCGGGTGTCCACGACCAGCAGGCCGAGGCCCCGGGCCGCGAGGTCGAAGGGGATCTGCTGCTGGGACAGGTCACGGGTGTCCAGGAAGAGCGCATGGCCCTGCTCGCAGCAGGCCGACGCCGTCTGGTCCATGATGCCGGTCGGGGCGCCGACGTAGACGTTCTCGGCGCGCTGGCACAGCCGGGCCAGCTTCCAGCGCGCCAGTTCCAGGCCGTACAGGTCGCTCAGGGCGAGCGCGATGACGACCTCCAGCGCGGCGGAGGAGGACAGGCCCGCGCCGGTGGGGACGGTGGAGGACAGGTGGACGTCCGCGCCGGTGATCTCGTGGCCCGCCTCGCGCAGCGCCCAGACCACGCCCGCCGGGTACGCCGTCCACTCCCGGTCGGTCTGCGGCGCGAGGTCGTCCAGCCGCAGTTCCGCGATGCCGTCGCCGACGTCCGCCGAGTGCAGGCGCAGGACGCCGTCCGTACGGCGGGAGACCGCCGCGACCGTCTGGTGCGGCAGCGCGAACGGCATGACGAAGCCGTCGTTGTAGTCGGTGTGTTCGCCGATCAGGTTGACCCGGCCCGGTGCCGCCCAGACGCCCTCGGGCTCCGTCCCGTACAGCTCGGCGAAGCGCTCCGCGACCCGCTGTGCCCCCACTAGTGCTCCTTCGTGATGCTCTGCGCGAACTCCCACGCGTCCGCGACGATGCCCGCGAGGTCCGCGCGGGACGGGTTCCAGCCCAGCTTCTCGCGGGCCGTGTCGGCGGAGGCGACCAGCACCGCCGGGTCGCCGCCCCGGCGCGGGGCCGCCACCTCGGGGATCGGGTGCCCGGTGACCTCGCGGACGGTCTCGATGACCTCCCGGACGGAGAAGCCGTTGCCGTTGCCGAGGTTGCAGATCAGGTGCTCGCCCGGCCGCGCGGCCGCCACGGCCAGCAGGTGGGCCTCGGCCAGGTCGGCCACGTGGATGTAGTCGCGGACGCAGGTGCCGTCGGGGGTCGGGTAGTCGTCGCCGAAGACGGAGACGGCGTCCCGCCGGCCCTGGGCGACCTGGAGGACCAGGGGGATCAGGTGCGACTCGGGGTCGTGCCGCTCGCCCTGGGCGCCGTAGGCGCCGGCCACGTTGAAGTAGCGCAGCGACACCGCGGCCAGGCCGTGGGCGGCGGCCTCCCCGCTGATCATGTGGTCCACGGCGAGCTTGGAGGCGCCGTAGGGGCTGGTGGGCCTGGTCGGGGCGGTCTCCGGGATCGGGACCTGCTCCGGCTCGCCGTAGGTGGCCGCCGTGGAGGAGAAGACCAGCTTGCGGACGCCGGCCTCGCGCATCGCGGAGAGCAGGGCCATCGTGCCGCCGACGTTGTTCTCCCAGTACTTCTCCGGCTTCACCACCGACTCGCCGACCTGCGAGAACGCCGCGAAGTGCAGCACGCCGTCGAAGGACGGGTCGAGCCACTTGGCGGCGTCGCGGATGTCGCCCTCGACGAAGGCGGCACCGGCGGGCACGCCCGCGCGGAAGCCGGTGGAGAGGTTGTCCAGGACGGTGACCTCGTGGCCGGCCTCCAGCAGATGCTGGGCCACGACACTGCCGACGTATCCCGCGCCACCCGTCACCAGGTACTTCATGAACTCGCTACCTCTCGCAGTCGCTCGGCCGCGCGCTCCGGCGGCACGTCGTTGATGAACACGTTCATGCCGGACTCGGAACCCGCGAGAAACTTCAGCTTGCCGGAAGTGCGGCGGATGGTGAAAAGCTCGAGGTGGAGCGCGAAGTCGTCGCGTGCCACGCCGTCGAACTCCGCCGGCGCCCGGAACGGGGCCTGGTGCCAGGCCGCGATGTACGGCGTCGGCGGCTCACCCTCGCCGAAGATCCGGTCGAAGCGCCTCAAGAGTTCCAGATAGACCTGGGGGAATTCTGTGCGCGCCGCCTCGTCCAGCCCGAGCAGGTCGGGCACGCGGCGCCTGGGGTAGAGGTGGACCTCGTACGGCCAGTGCGCCGCGTACGGCACGAAGGCCACCCAGTGTTCACCCTCAAGGACGACCCGCTCACCGGCGAGCTCCCGCGCCAGGACGGCGTCGAACAGGTTCTCGCCGCCGGTCGCCTCCCGGTGGGCGGCGAGCGAGCGCAGCATCAGCGCGGTGCGCGGGGTGGTGAAGGGGTAGGCGTAGATCTGCCCGTGCGGGTGGCCCAGGGTCACGCCGATCTCGGCGCCGCGGTTCTCGAAGCAGAACACCTGCTCCACGGCGGGCAGGCGGGACAGTTCCGAGGTGCGGTCCGTCCACGCGTCCAGCACCAGGCGTGCCTGCTCCGGGCGGAGGTCGGCGAAGGAGGCGTCGTGGTCGGAGGTGAAGCAGACGACCTCGCAGCGGCCGGAGTCGCCGGCGAGGGAGGGGAACCGGTTCTCGAAGACGGCGACGTCGTAGGAGGAGTCCGGGATCTCGCTGAGCCGGTCGCCGCGCGTGGGGCACAGCGGGCACTCGTCGGCCGGCGGGTGGTAGGTGCGGCCCTGGCGGTGCGAGGCGATGGCGACGCCGTCCCCGAGCAGCGGGTCGCGGCGGATCTCGGAGGTGGTGACCGTCGGCTCCAGGGGACGGCGGTCGGCCGCGTCCCGCACGGTGTCGTCCCGGAGGTCGTAGTAGATCAGCTCACGACCGTCGGCCAGCCGGGTCGAGGTCTTCTTCACGCCGGGCTCCTCTACGTCCCGCATCCCAATGACTCAACACAACCAAACATAACAGACCACAACTCGACAACACCTCGGATCATCACAATCGAACAAAGATCACCATGGGAACTGTTCAATAACTGAACATCGAGGCGTAGGTTCCGCTCTGATCAGTTCGCGCAACGAAGCGAGTTCTTCATGCACACCCCCCTACACGCCCCCGTCACCCTGGCGGCGGAGCTACGGCTCCCCACCAACTGGCTGGACTACACGATCCTGGCGATCTACTTCGTCGTCGTGCTCGGCATCGGCTTCGCCGCCCGCCGTTCGGTCAAGACCAGCCTCGACTTCTTCCTCTCCGGACGCTCGCTGCCCGCCTGGATCACCGGCCTCGCCTTCATCTCGGCGAACCTGGCGGCCACCGAGATCCTCGGCATGGCCGCGAACAGCGCCCAGTACGGCGCCTACACCGTCCACTGGTACTGGATCGGCGCCATCCCCGCCATGGTCTTCCTGGGCCTGGTGATGATGCCCTTCTACTACGGCAGCAAGGTCCGCTCGGTCCCCGAGTTCCTGCTGCTGCGCTTCGACCGGGCCGCCCACGTGCTCAGTTCGGGCCTGTTCGCGTTCGCCGCGATCCTGGTCGCCGGCGTCAACCTCTACGCCCTCGCGATCGTCGTCGAGGCCCTGCTCGGCTGGCCCAAGTGGGTCGCCATCCTGGTCGCCGGCGCCTTCGTGCTCGGGTACATCACCCTGGGCGGCCTGTCCTCGGCGATCTACAACGAGGTGCTCCAGTTCTTCGTGATCCTCGCCGCCCTCATCCCGATCACCGTGCTGGGCCTGAAGAAGGTCGGCGGCTGGAACGGGCTGACCGACAAGCTCACCGCGCAGCACGGCGCCGACTTCACCTCGGCCTGGGGCGGCACCGGCATCGGCCATGCCAACCCGCTGGGCGCCAACTGGCTCACCATCGTCCTCGGCCTCGGCTTCGTGCTCTCCTTCGGCTACTGGACCACCAACTTCGCCGAGGTGCAGCGCGCCCTGTCCGCGAAGAACCTCTCCGCCGGACAGCGGACCCCGCTGATCGCCGCCTTCCCGAAGATCTTCATCGTCTTCCTGGTGATGATCCCGGGCCTGGTCGCCGCCGCGCTCGTGCCGAAGATCGGCACCTCCGGCTCCGGCCTCCAGTACAACGACGCCATCCCCTACCTGATGCAGGAGCTGCTGCCCAACGGCGTGCTCGGCATCGCCGTCACCGGTCTGCTGGCGGCCTTCATGGCGGGCATGGCGGCGAACGTGTCGTCCTTCAACACCGTGTTCACCAACGACATCTGGGCGAAGTACGTGGTGCGCGGCCGCGAGGACGCCTACTACGTGCGGTTCGGCCGCCTGATCACCGCGATCGGTGTCTGCGCCTCCGTCGGCACGGCGTTCCTGGCGTCCTCGTTCTCCAACATCATGAGCTACCTCCAGACGCTGTTCTCCTTCTTCAACGTGCCGATGTTCGTCGTCTTCATCGTCGGCATGTTCTGGAAGCGCGCGTCCGCCAAGTCCGGCTTCTGGGGCCTGCTCGCCGGCACCGTCACCGCCATGGTCAACTACTTCGTCCTCTACAAGAAGGACATCATCTCCATCCCCTCCGACCAGGGCGCCAACTTCGTCTCGGCCATCGCGGGCTTCGTCGCCGGCGCGGTCGTGATGGTCGTGGTGTCGCTGTTCACCAAGCCGAAGCCGGTGGAGGAGCTCCAGGGCCTGGTCTACGGAACCCGCTCCCCCGGCATGTCCGAGCCGCCCGCCGCGGGCGACGACGCGTGGTACCGCAAGCCGGCCCTGCTGGGCTGGGGCGCGGTCGTCCTGGCCGCCGCCTGCTACATCCCGTTCTCGTTCTGACGCGGAAGGATTCGAGGAAACCATGACCGAGCATCCCGAGCAGCCGCGCCGGCCGCACTACACCGAGCACGACCTCCAGCGGGAGGTCTCCGAGCTGGAGTCCCAGTCCGCCACCGCGGCCCGCATCTTCGACCTGCGTCGCATCATCGGCGGCCTCTTCGTGGTCTACGGCGTCATCGTGACGATCACCGGGATCACCGACTCCCAGGCCGCGATCGACAAGGCCGAGGGCGTCAACATCAACCTCTGGACCGGGATCGGCATGCTGCTCCTGGGCGTCTTCTTCCTGGCCTGGCTGAAGCTGCGGCCCACTCCCCCGCCGCTGCCTCCCAAGGGGCTGCCCGAGGAGAAGGGGGCCGAGTAGCGCGGCCGTCCGGCGGCAGTACGCCGACCCCCGGGGGCGCGGGGCCGCACGCGGTCCCGCGCCCCCGAGAGACGCCGCCCCTCAGCAGCGCGCGCCTCGAAGACCCCGCCCCTTCAAGGGCGTTCACGCGACGGCGCCTGCCCGGAGCCGCGCGCGGAACCCGCCCGCTCCAGCAGGCCCGTGCGCGCCGCCAGCGCCGCCGCCTCCAGGCGCGACCCGACGCCCAGCTTCATCAGCACCCGCTGCACATGCGTGCGGGCCGTACTCGGGGCGATGCCCATCCCCGCCGCGATCAGCCGCGTGTCCTCCCCGTCGGTCACCCGGACCAGCACCTCCACCTCGCGCGGCGTCAGCATCTCCAGCAGCCGCTGCGCCTCGTCGTCGGGCTGCGCGGCCGGGTTCAGCAGTTCCCCGAAGGCACCCTGGAGCAGTTGCGGAGCCACCGCCGCCTCCCCGGCCCGGGCCTTCAGCAGGGCCCGTTCGACCCCCTCGATCCGCTCGTCGTGCCGGACGTACCCCGACGCGCCCGCGGCGAAGGCCGCCGCGATCCCGCGCGGCGACGGCACCGGGCCCAGCACCACCACGGCCACCTGCGGGCGCTCCCGCTTGATCCTGACCACCGGGTCGAAGGCTCCCGGCGCGGCCGGCGCCGCCGTCCCCAGCAGGCACACCTCGGGCGCCCGCGCGATCACCAGGTCCGCCGCGCCCGCGGCCGGTGCCGCCGCGGCGACCACCCGGTGCCCGCGCAGCTTGAGCGCCGACGCCAGCGCCTCCGCGAGCAGGCGGTGGTCGTCGACGACCATGAGCCGCACTCCCATGAAGCAATCCCCCAGTCCCCGCGGCGCCCCCGCCCTTCATGCCCCCGGAAGCTACACGCTTGTTCGACGTCGCGCTGCCCCTCCCGACGAGAAGTGCCCCGGATCGATGAACTCCGGGGCACTTCTCGGAAAGTCACTCGTTCGGGCGAGTGGCGGGGCGGGCTCCGGCGGCCGGTCAGCCGTCCGTGCCGAAGGCCATCACCAGGTACTCCTTGGTGGACGACGCACTCGACGCCTTGTGCGCGTAGACGGCCGACATGTACAGGCGGCCCTTGCCGAAGAGGATCTCCGCGTACTCGGGCAGCAGACCGACCTCGCCCTCGTGCACCTCCCGGGTGGCGGGGTTCTCCAGCAGTTCGACGGACTTGAACGAACCGCCGTCGATGCTGACGACCTGGCCGCCCTTGTCGTACGGCGGCGCCTTGTAGGCGATCAGGTTGCCGCCGTCCATGCGCAGCGGGGACAGGGTGTAGCCGTCGCCGGCCTCGGCGCGCTGGCCGGTGCCCTTGCCGGTCCTGAGGTCGAAGGCGAGGATCTCGTTGGTCCTGGTGTACTTGCCCGAGCCGTCGTGCGTCTCGGTCGGCAGGTACAGCCGGCCGTTGCCGGCCACGACCTGCTTGCAGCCCTCGATCCGGGAGATGCCGTCGCAGTGGCCCGCGTAGGTGTCGCCGGGCGCCGGGATGCGGGCGAGCAGCTTGCCGGTGTCGCCGTCGACGGAGAAGTAGTCCGAGACACCGCTGCCGTCGCCGGCGGTGTCGCCGACGTCCGCCGCGACCACCAGCGGGTCGGTGGAGACGAGCGCGGCGTACTCGACGCCGGAGGGCATCTTGTAGTCGGCGATCACCTTGCCGCTCTTCGGGTCGACGGTCTGGATGTGCAGCTGCCGGTTGTCGTACGCGCCGCACTTGCGCACCGCGACCAGCCGGGTGCCGCCGCCGTATCCGGCGTCGTAGCAGGTGTCGTCCGGCTTCGGCTGCCACAGCGTCCTGCCGGACTCGATGTCGAACGCGGCGCCGCCGTCCAGGCTGCCGACCGCGACGGTGTGCTGAGCGACCGTCACATTCTGGAAGGTGATCGGGACATCACCGGACTTGACCGACTTCGTCCACAGCTTCTTGCCCGCGCCTAGGTCGATCGCCGCGATCTGGCTGCACCCCGCGGAGCGGCCCTTCTCGGGCATCTTCGGCTGGAAGGTGATCGCCGTCCGGCCGTCCTCGTCGACGTGCGAACTGGCCGCGCAGACCGGGCCGGGCAGCTTGATCGTCCACAGCCTGGTGCCCTCGGCCGGGTCGTAGCCGGTGATCTCCGCGATGCCGCTCTTGGCGTACACGGTGTCCGTCAGCCACGAGCCCGAGGTGACGACCGTGTCCTGCGTGCTGGGCAGCGGCACCTGGAAGAGCACCTTGGCGGCGGGGTCGGACGGCGCCTTCTCCTTGCCGCCGCCGGTCGTGCCCCCGGAGCCGCCGGACGCGCCGCCGGAAGCGCCGGAGCCGCCGTCGGAGGAGGCGGTCTCGTGCCGCTCGCCGCCGCCGGAGGACTTGGCGTACCAGATGCCGCCGCCGACGATCAGCGCGATGGCGACGACCGCCGCGACGACGATGACCAGCGCGGTGTTGTTCCGTCCGCCACCGCCCGACACCGGCCCGGGCGGTGTCACCACGGTCGGCGGCTGCCCCTGGCCGGGATGGCCGTACCCCGGCTGCACGCCCTGCATGGGCTGCGTGGGCTGGGTGTAGGGGTTGTACGGCTGGGCGCCGTAGCCCGGCTGCGCAGGCTGCGCGGGGTGGTACGCCGGCGGCTGCTGGGCGTACGGGTTCTGCTGCGCGCCGGGGTAGCCGTACCCGGGCTGCGGGGACTGCTGCGGCGGGACGGCGGGGTAGCCGTAGCCCGGCTGCGGCTGCGGCTGCGGGGGCCCCGGGGGCGGGCCCGGCGGCTGGTTCGGGGGCTGGTTCGGCGGGGGCGGGGGCGGCTGGGG
>NZ_JOCB01000120.1 GCF_000718775.1 Streptomyces sp. NRRL S-31 | reverse complement strand
GTAGTGGCGGCGGCGCCCTCCGTCGTGGCCTCACCGGCCGGGGCCGGGGTGTCGCCGGAGAAGGGCGAGAAGGGCGCGTCCGTGCCGGCCTCCGCGAGGCTGAGCCCGCCGGCCGCGAGCACGAAGCCGGCCGCGATCAGCAGGGCCCGGCGCCGACGGCGCCGGTGCACGGCGGCCTTGCGGTCCCGTCGGCCGCCCGCGACGCGCTCATCCGCCCGGGCCGCGGCCCGCCCGCCGACGGGGGCTCCGTCTCCGGCGGGCCCGCAGCCGTCCTCGCCGTCCGGTGCCGCCCCGCCCGGGCCGCCCCGCCCGTCCGGTTCACCCGGTTCACCCGGCGGCGCGTCACGGCCGGTGTACGACGCGTCGTCCGCCGGCCCGGCCGGCCGGGCCCCGTACGCCACGGGTGGCCGCGTGCCCCCGCCCCCGTCCCCGGGCGCGGTGACGGCGAGCCGGTGGGCCGGGGTTCCGCACCCGGGGCAGGCCGGGGCGCCGTCGAGGTGCCGTCGGCACGGGGAGCAGTAGTCCATGTCGCGGGAAGACCAGGAGCCCGCGCCGCCCCGGTTCCAGACACCGCTGTGAAGGTTTGGTGCGGGGCCCCGGGAACCGTCGAAGGCCGTGCCGAAACCGTTACCTGTTCGACCCATTGACACCCCCGCCGCGGCGTCCTTACTGTCACGCCAACATTTCGAACGTGTGACGAAATCTCGAACAGCTGAGGGGCAATCGCCGTGCGCATCACCGGAATCAGCACGCATGTCGTCGGCACACCGTGGCGCAACCTGACCTACGTCCAGGTGCACACCGACGAGGGAATCACGGGCGTCGGCGAGACCCGGATGCTCGGTCACACCGACGCGCTCATCGGCTATCTGCGCGAGGCCGAGGCCAATCACATTCTCGGATCGGACCCGTTCGCTGTCGAGGACCTGGTACGCCGGATGAAGTACGGCGACTACGGACGCGCCGGCGAGATCGTCATGTCCGGCATCGCGGTGGTCGAGATGGCGTGCTGGGACATCAGGGGCAAGGCGCTGGGCGTGCCGGTGTGGCAGCTGCTCGGCGGGAAGGTGACCGACAAGGTCAAGGCGTACGCCAACGGGTGGTACACCACCGAGCGGACGCCGGAGGCGTACCACAAGGCCGCGCAGCAGGTCGTGGAGCGCGGCTACCGGGCGCTGAAGATCGACCCGTTCGGCACCGGGCACTTCGAGCTGGACCACGAGCGGACCCGGTACGCCGTCTCGCTCATCGAGGCCGTACGGGACGCCATCGGCCCGGACGCCGAGCTGATGCTGGAGATGCACGGCCGCTTCTCCCCGGCCACCGCCGTCCGGCTGGCCCGGGAGCTGGCGCCCTTCCGGCCCGCCTGGCTGGAGGAGCCGGTGCCGCCGGAGAACCTCAAGGCGCTGGAGAAGGTCGCGGCCAAGGTGGACATGCCGGTCGCCACCGGTGAACGCATCCACGACCGGATCGAGTTCCGCGAGCTGTTCGAGAACCAGGCGGTGGACATCATCCAGCCGGACGTCGGCCACATCGGCGGCATCTGGGAGACCCGGAAGCTGGCCGCCACCGCCGAGACCCACTACATGCTCGTCGCGCCGCACAACGTCGGCGGCTCCGTGCTCACCGCCGCCTCCCTCCAGGTGGGGTTCAGCACACCGAACTTCAAGATCCTCGAACACTTCAACGACTTCGCGGACGCGGAGATCAAGAAGGTCGTCAAGGGGGCGCCGGAGGTCGTCGACGGGTACTTCCACCTGTCCGACGCGCCCGGTCTCGGCGTCGAGCTGGACGTGGACGCGGCGGCCGAGTTCCCGCAGCAGCAGGCCCGGTTCGACCTGTGGGCCGAGGGCTGGGAGCAGCGCAGGCCCAAGGGGACCGCGTGAGCACCGCCGTCGTCGTCGAGGCGCCCGGGGTGCACCGGGTGACCGCGCACACGCCCGCGGACCCCGGTCCCGGCGAGGCGCTGGTGGCCGTGCACGCGGTGGGCATCTGCGGCAGCGACCGGGAGGTGTACCAGGGCAACCGGCCCGAGGGGTACGTGACCTACCCGCTCACCCCCGGCCACGAGTGGTCGGGGACGGTCGCGGCGGTGGGGGCCGGGGTGCCGGCCTCGCTCGTCGGCCGCAAGGTCGTCGGCGAGGGCTTCCGCAACTGCCAGGTGTGCGACCGCTGCCACGCCGGGCAGACCACGCTGTGCACGGCCGGGTACGAGGAGACCGGGTTCACCCGGCCGGGCGCCATGGCCGCCACGCTCACCCTGCCCGCCCGGCTGCTGCACGTCCTGCCGGACGACGCCGACCTGACCGCCGCCGCGCTGCTGGAGCCGGCCGCCTGTGTGGCCGCCGCGGCGCTCAAGGCGAACGCCCGGCCGGGCGAGCGGGTCGCGGTGGTCGGCACCGGCACGCTCGGGATGTTCGCGGTGCAGTTCCTGGCAGCCGTCTCGCCCGCCGAGCTGCTGGTGGTGGACGTGCGGGACGACCGGGAGGCGCTGTCCCGGCGGTTCGGGGCGACCGGCTTCCGGCTCCCGGACGCGGAACTGCCCGACGACATCGACGTGGTGATCGAGACCGCCGGGTCCGCGTCCGCCGCGCGCACCGCCGCCGCGCTCCTCCGGCGCGGCGGGCGCCTGGTCCTCACCGGCCTCCCGGCGCCGGGCGCGGACGGGCTGGACCCGACCGGTCTGGTCGTACGGCAGCTGGAGGTGCACACCGTCTTCGGGGCGCCGCCGGACGCCTGGGCGTACGCCGTGCGGGTGTTCGGCGCCGGGCTGCTGGACCCGCTGCCGCTGGTCACGCACGAACTGCCGCTGACCGAGTTCCCCCGGGCCATCGAGCTGGTGGGGGCCGGTGATCCGCGGGTGGGCAAGGTGCTGCTCCGCCCCTGACCGGGCGCCGGCCGGGGCGTGACCTGACGGCGCCCCGGCCGGTGCCCACCCGGTGCCCTCGCATGCCCAGAGCCGCGAACCTCGTCCGAAATACCGAACATGAAGGACAGCTTGTGACCGACGCTTCCGCTCCGGCGCCCCGCAGGCCCGGCGAGCAGGTGCTCGCCGCACTCGGCCTGGGCGCGCCCGCCCCCGACCCCGCCGACACCTCCGTCCACACCTTCCCGGGCGGCGGTCGCTGGCGCACCGAGATCCCCTCGTGCGAGGGGCCCGAGGCGCTGGCGGTCGTCCTCAAGGAGTCCGCGCGCCTCGACGTGCCGGTCCACCGGATCAGCCAGGGCAGCGGCGTGTGGATGCTGACCGACGCCGAGATCACCGAGATGGTCGAGGCCGCCGGCGCACGCGACATCGAACTCTGCCTGTTCACCGGACCGCGCGGCACCTGGGACACCGGCGGCTCGGTGCGCACCGACTCACGGGGGGCCGGACTGCGCGCACGGGGCCACGACGCCGTCGCCGGCTGCGTGGAGGACGCCGTCCGGGCCACCGGGCTGGGCGTGAAGTGCCTGCTGGTCGCGGACGAGGGCGTGCTGTGGACCCTGCACCGGGCCCGCACGGCCGGGATCATCCCGGCCGACACCACCCTGAAGGTCTCCGCGCTCATCGGCCCGGTCAACCCGGCCTCGTACGCCGTCTACGAGCGGCTGGGCGCCGACTCCGTCAACGTGCCCAGCGACCTGACGCCGGCCCACCTCACCGAGATCCGCCGGGTGTCCGGGGCCCCGATGGACCTGTACATCGAGGCCCCGGACGACCTCGGCGGCTACGTCCGGATGTACGAGGTCGCCGAGCTGATCCGGCGCGGCGCCCCGCTCTACCTGAAGTTCGGTCTGTCCAAGGCCCCCGGCATCTATCCGTGGGGCCGGCACCTGCGGGACGTGACCCTGGACACCGCCCGGGAGCGGGTGCGGCGCGGCCGGCTCGCCCTGGACCTGCTCGCCCGGCACGGCGCGGACGGTGACATGGCGCCGCTCGGCTCCCGGCTGCCGGGGACGCTCCACCGCTTCCCCGTCGAAGCACCCGCACCTGTCACCTCCGCTCCTCTCAACGACGAGAACGACAAGGACTGATCCCAGATGCGCAACCGCAGAGCCGCACTCGCCGCCCTGGCCGGAGCCGCCTCGCTCGCCCTCACCCTCACCGCCTGCGGTCAGAGCGGCGAGGGCGGCAGCAAGGAGACGTCGGGCGACGTCAAGGGCGCCACCATCGGCATCGCCATGCCGACCAAGTCCTCCGAGCGCTGGATCTCCGACGGCAAGAACGTCGTCAAGGACCTCCAGGCCAAGGGCTACAAGACCAAGCTGGTCTACGGCGAGGACGACCCGGAGACCCAGGTCTCGCAGATCGAGAACCTGATCACGCAGGGCGTCAAGGGCCTGATCGTCGCGGCGATCGACAACAAGTCCCTGGACCACGTCCTCCAGGAGGCCGCGGACGCGCACATCCCGGTCATCTCCTACGACCGGCTGATCCTCGGCACCAAGAACGTCGACTACTACGCCTCGTTCGACAACGAGAAGGTCGGCAAGCTCCAGGGGCAGTACATCGTCGACAGGCTCGGGCTCACCAAGGGCAGGAAGGGCCCGTTCAACATCGAGCTGTTCGCGGGCTCCAACGACGACAACAACACCAAGTACTTCTTCGGCGGCGCCATGAGCGTCCTCCAGCCGTACATCGACAAGAAGCAGCTGGTGGTCAAGTCCGGGCAGACCAGGCTGACCCAGGTCGTCACCCTGCGCTGGGACGGCACCACCGCGCAGAAGCGCATGGAGGACGTCCTCACCTCCGCCTACAAGAGCGGCCGGGTCGACGCGGTCCTCTCGCCGTACGACGGCATCTCCATCGGCATCCTGTCCGCCCTCAAGTCGGACGGCTACGGCTCGGGCAGCAAGCCGCTGCCGGTCATCACCGGCCAGGACGCCGAGCTGGCCTCGGTGAAGTCGATCATCGCCGGTCAGCAGACGCAGACCGTCTACAAGGACCTCCGCAAGCTCGCCGAGGTCGCCGCCACGATGATGGACGACTCCCTGAAGGGCAGGAAGCCCGAGGTCAACGACACCAAGACGTACGACAACGGGACGAAGGTCGTGCCCGCCTACCTGCTCCAGCCGGTGAGCGTCGACAAGGGCAACTACAAGCAGGTGCTGGTCGACGGCGGTTACTACACCGAGGCCGACCTCAAGTAACCCGCCCATCTCCTACGGATTGGAAGGCACGACCATGGCGGGACCCGTCCTGGAAATGCGCTCGATCGTCAAGACCTTTCCCGGTGTCAAAGCGCTGTCGGACGTCACCCTGACCGTCCGGCGGGGCGAGGTCCACGCCATCTGCGGGGAGAACGGCGCCGGCAAGTCCACCCTGATGAAGGTGCTCTCCGGCGTCCACCCGTACGGCAGTTACGAGGGGGACATCCTCTTCGAGTCGGAGACCTGCCGGTTCAAGGACATCCGGGCGAGCGAGCAGCACGGCATCGTCATCATCCACCAGGAACTGGCGCTGGTGCCGCATCTGTCCATCGCGGAGAACCTCTTCCTCGGCAACGAGCACGCCACGCGCGGACTCATCAACTGGCGCGAGACCCTGCGCCACGCCACCGCGCTGCTGCGCCGGGTCGGTCTGGACGAGCACCCGGAGACCCGGGTCGCCGACATCGGCGTGGGCAAGCAGCAGCTCGTCGAGATCGCCAAGGCGCTGTCCAAGCAGGTGAAGCTGCTGATCCTGGACGAGCCGACGGCGGCCCTGAACGACGAGGACAGCGACAAGCTCCTCGATCTGATCCTGGAGCTGAAGGACCAGGGCATCACCTCGATCATCATCTCCCACAAGCTGGGCGAGATCCGCAAGGTCGCCGACTCGGTGACGATCATCCGGGACGGGCGGTCCATCGAGACCCTCGATGTGAAGGCACCGGAGACGACCGAGGAGCGGATCATCGCCGGCATGGTCGGCCGCGACCTCGACCACCGCTTCCCCGAGCGCACCCCGCACCAGCCGGAGGAGGGCGCGGCGCCGGCGCTGGAGATCCGCGGCTGGACCGTTTTCCACCCGGTCGACCAGCAGCGCAAGGTCGTGGACGACGTGTCCCTGAACGTGCGCCGCGGCGAGATCGTCGGCATCGCGGGCCTGATGGGCGCGGGCCGCACCGAACTCGCGATGAGCGTCTTCGGGCGGGCCTACGGCCGGTACGCGGCCGGCACGGTCCTGAAGGACGGCACGGAGATCCGTACGAAGAGCGTGGCGGAGGCGATCGGGCACGACATCGCGTACGTCACCGAGGACCGCAAGCACTACGGCCTGAACCTCATCGACACCATCAACCGGAACATCTCGCTGACCGCGCTGAACAAGGTCGCCAAGCGGGGCGTGGTGGACGAGCACGAGGAACGGCAGGTCGCCGAGGGCTTCCGGAAGTCCATGAACATCAAGGCGCCCACGGTCTTCGAGCCGGTGGGCAAGCTCTCCGGCGGCAACCAGCAGAAGGTCGTCCTCAGCAAGTGGATCTTCGCGGGGCCCGACGTGCTGATCCTCGACGAACCGACCCGCGGCATCGACGTGGGCGCCAAGTACGAGATCTACACGGTCATCGACCAGCTCGCCGCCCAGGGCAAGGCGGTGGTCTTCATCTCCTCCGAGCTTCCCGAGCTGCTCGGCATGTGCGACCGCATCTACACGATGGCCGCCGGGCGGCTGACCGGTGAGGTGCCGCGGGCCGAGGCCACGCAGGAAGTGCTGATGCGCCATATGACGAAGGACAAAGAGGTAACGCGATGAGCACGGATGTGACCGCCAAGAGCCCGGCCCCCGCGCCGCCGGGCAGGAGCGGACCGGCCGCCGACGGGGGACTGCTCGGCCTGATGCTGGCCGGTCTGCGCCGCAACATGCGCCAGTACGGCATGCTGATCGCGCTCGGCCTGATCGTGGTCCTCTTCGCGATCTGGACCGACGGGGACCTGCTGCTGCCGCGCAACGTCTCCAACCTGGTGCTCCAGAACAGCTACATCCTGATCCTCGCGATCGGCATGATGCTGGTCATCATCGCCGGGCACATCGACCTGTCGGTCGGCTCGCTCACCGCGTTCGTCGGCGCCTTCGCGGCCGTACTGACCGTGCAACACGGGATCTCCTGGCCCATCGCACTGGTGCTGTGCCTGGTGATCGGCGCGGTCGCCGGCTCGATCCAGGGCTATCTGATCGCCTATCTCGGCATACCGTCCTTCATCGTCACCCTCGCCGGGATGCTCCTCTTCCGCGGCCTCACCGAGATCCTGCTCAAGGGCCAGACCCTCGGCCCGTTCCCGGACGGTCTGCAGAAGCTCGGCAACGGCTTCCTGCCCGAGACCGGCCCGCACACCAACTACCACAACCTCACCCTGCTGCTCGGGCTCGTCCTGATCGCGGCCGTGGTGTGGCAGGAGTTCCGGGACCGCCGCCGCCAGCAGGAGTTCTCCCTGGACGTGCTGCCGACCCGGCTGTTCCTGCTCAAGCTGACCGCCCTGGTCGCCGCGATCCTCGTGGTCACCCTGCTGCTCGCCAGTTACAAGGGCGCCCCGATCGTGCTGATCATCCTCGGCGCCCTGGTGGTCGGCTACGGCTACGTCATGCGCAACGCGGTCTTCGGCCGCCACATCTACGCGATCGGCGGCAATCTGCCGGCGGCCAAGCTGTCCGGTGTGAAGGACAAGAAGGTCACCTTCTACGTCTTCCTGAACATGGGCGTGCTCGCGGCCCTGGCGGGTCTGGTGGTCGCCGCCCGGCTGAACGCGGCCTCGCCGAAGGCGGGCGTCAACTTCGAACTGGAGGCCATCGCCTCCTCGTTCATCGGCGGCGCGTCCATGAGCGGCGGTGTCGGCACCGTCCTCGGCGCCATCATCGGCGGCCTGGTCCTCGGCGTGCTGAACAACGGCATGAACCTCCTCAGCGTCGGCACCGACTGGCAGCAGGTCATCAAGGGCCTCGCCCTGCTGGTGGCGGTCGGGTTCGACGTGTGGAACAAGCGCAAGTCCGGTTCGTGAGCCCCCGGCGGCCGCAGCCGCGCCCATGGCACCGGGCGGACACGGCACTCCCGGCACCCGGCCCCGCCCGGCGCTGAACACCGCGACCGCCCGCTCCGGATCGAGGGGCGGCCCGTGCTCCCCCACGGGCCGCCCCCGGCGTCGCCCGTCAGGGGTTCTCCCAGGCCGCCGGTTCCGCCGCCAGCGCCCGGACCGGCTCCGGCAGCGCGTCCGCCGCGAGGTCGGCGACCGTGACGCCCTCCAGGACGCGCCGCACGTTCGCCCGCAGGGCGATCCACAACGGCAGCAGCGGCCGGGCCGTGCCCGTGTAGGCGAGTCCCGTCGGGCGTTCGCCGCGCACCGACACGATCGGGCCGTCGACCGCCCGGATGACGTCCGCCACGGTGATCGACGGCGCCGTCCGCGCCAGCCGGTAGCCGCCGCCCCCGCCACGCCGGCTGTCCACGATCCCGGCCCGCCTGAGGTCGCCCAGGATTCCTTCCAGAAACTTGTGCGGGATGTCCTGCACGGCGGCGATTTCCTCTGCCTTCACCGGGCCGTTACCCTGCCGTACGGCCAGCTCCAGTACCGCCCGTACCGCGTAATCCGCCCGTGCCGAGATCCTCATGGGTCCATTGTGGGGCGTTCCGCCATGGAGAATGGCCGGACCCGCGCCCCCGTAAGACCGCCGGGAGGATCCACCTTGGCGCTCAGCAGACGTACCTTCAGTGCCCTGGCCGGCTCTGCCGCGCTCGGTATCGCCCTGGGCCCCAGCGGCGGCCCCGGAGCACCCCCGGCGTACGCGGGTGGCAGCGCGCCGACCGGTCCGGCGCCGGCCCCGCCGCGCGCCGACGGCGAACGCCACACGATCGGGTACGACCGTTACTCGCTGCTCGTGGACGGGCGGCGGCTGGTGGTGTGGTCCGGCGAGCTGCACCCCTTCCGGCTGCCGAGCCCGTCCCTGTGGCGGGACGTGCTCCAGAAGATGCGGGCGCACGGCTACAACGCCGTCAGCGTCTACGTGGCGTGGAACTACCACTCCCCCGCGCCCGGCGTGTACGACTTCTCCGGCGTCCGGGACCTCGGCCTGTTCCTGCGCACGGCGGCCGAGACGGGGCTGTACGTCATCCTGCGCCCCGGCCCGTACATCAACGCCGAGGTCGACGGCGGCGGCTTCCCCGGCTGGCTGACCGCGACGAAGGGCACGGCCCGGACCGACGACCCGACGTACCTGACGCACGTCGACGAGTGGCTGACCCGGGTGAACCGGATCGTCCGCCGGCACTTGTACACCCGGGGCACCGGCACGGTCCTGCTGTACCAGATCGAGAACGAGTACGACGCCCACGTGCGGGAGGACACCGGCCGGAACTACATGTCCCACCTGTACGCCAAGGTGCGGGCCGACGGGATCGACGTCCCGCTGTTCCACAACGACAAGGGGCGCAACGGCTACTGGGTCCCCGGCTCCTTCGGCACCGGCGGGGAGAAGGGCGGCTGGCTGTACGGGTTCGACGGCTACCCCTCGCCCTCCCAGACCCCGCCGGACTGGGGGCACTACGGCCCCGGCGGGCCCACGGGCGGGGCCACCGCCTCGCCCGCCACGCCCGGGTTCGTGCCCGAGTTCGGGGGCGGCTGGTTCGACCCGTGGGGCGGGGCCGAGTTCGACGGCCGGGGGTACGCCGAGTCGCGGCGCACCCGGGACGCGGCCTACGAGCGCCGTTTCCACCTGACCAACCTGGCCAACGGCATCACCCTGCACAACGTGTACATGACGTTCGGCGGGACCTCGTGGGGCTGGCTGCCCGCGCCGGTCGTCTACACCTCGTACGACTACGGGGCCGCGATCGACGAGGGGCGGAACGTCACCGGCAAGATCGCCCCGATGCACCAGCTCGGACACCTGCTCCAGCGGGTGCCCGACTTCGCCAAGCTGGACCGGGCGGCGGATGTGACGGCCGAGGGGCTGAAGGTCTACCACCTCACCAACCAGGACACCGGCGCGCATGTGTACATCGCCCGCAACGACGGCACCGAGGCGGTCACCACCGGCCTGCCGACCGACGCCGGCGAGGTGCGGATCACCGTGCCCGGCAAGGACGCCAAGCTGCTGACCACCGGGCTGAAGCTGGGCGAGCGGACGCTGAAGTACTGCACGGCCGCGCCCATGCTGTGCCTGACGGCGGGCCGGCAGGACATCGCCGTGTTCGCGGGGCGCGACGGCGAGATGGCCGAGCTGGTCCTCGACTGTCCGGCCGAGCCGCTGGTGCAGCGGCTGGACCCGGAGGGCGGCTGGGCCTACGACGGGGGCGAGTTGCACGTGAACGCGCCCCTCGGCGAGGCGGGGCTGACCCGGGTGCTGGTGCAGCACGGCGAGACCGACACCCCGCTGCTGCTGCTCTTCGCCGACGACGCCACCGCCGTCCGCCTGTTCCCGTACGACACCCCGTCCGGGACCCTCCTGGTGTACGGCCCGGCGCTGCTGCGCCACGTCGAGCTGCGCGGTTCGGAGGTCCACCTGACCGGTGACCTCAAGGAGCCGACGGGGATGGAGGTGTGGGGTCCGCGCGGGATCGACACCCTGGTGTGGAACGGGCGCCGGCTGGCCACCCGGGTCACCCTCTCGGGCAGCCTGATGACCACCGGGACGCTGCCGGACGTGCCCGAGGTGCGGCTGCCCGCGCTGGGCGGCTGGCGGATGCGGCGGGAGAACCCGGAGGCGGGCCCGGGCTTCGACGACTCCTCGTGGAGGAAGGCCGACAAGACGGCGTCCGCGAGCACCACGGCCGTCCCGGACGGACAGCCGGTGCTCTTCGCCGACGACTACGGCTTCCACTACGGCGACGTCTGGTACCGCGGCACCCTCACCGACACGACCGGCGTCGAGGAGGTCTCCCTCGCCTACAGCACCGGCACGCAGGGGCTGCTGATGGCCTGGCTGGACGGCGAGCCGCTGGGCACGCACCGGATGCCGGTGCCGGACAAGCGGACGGTCCGCAAGGGGAGCTGGGCGGAGACGGCCGTCCTCCCGGTGCGCGAGCGGCTGCGCTCCCCCGGCCGGCACGTGCTGTCCGTGCTCGTCCGGCGGATGCAGCACGACCAGGACGGCAAGGGCCTGGACACGCACAAGGCGGCCCGCGGTCTGACGGCGGTCACCTTCAAGGGCGCGTCGCCGCGGGTGAGCTGGCGCCTCCAGGGCGAGGGCCCCGCCGACCCGGTGCGCGGGCCGATGAACAACGGCGGCCTGTACGGCGAGCGGGAGGGCTGGCACCTGCCCGGGTTCCGGGACCGGGACTGGGAACCGGCGTCCTTCCCGCGCGCGGCCCGGTACCAGGGCGTGACCTGGTACCGGACCACGTTCCGGCTGTCGGTGCCGGCCGACGTCGACGCGTCGGTCGGGCTGACCCTGGACGACGACCCGTACCGGGCCTACCGCGCCCAGATCTTCCTCAACGGCTGGAACCTGGGGCAGTACGTCAACAACGTCGGTCCGCAGCACACCTTCGTCCTGCCGAACGGCATCCTGCGCACCCGGGGCACCAACACCCTCGCGCTGGCGGTGCTCTCGGAGTTCACCACGCTGTCGGGCCCCGGCTCGGTACGGCTGACGCTGCTCGGCAGCGCGTCCGGCGGGGTGCCGGTGACGCCCGTCTGAACACCGGGAATCGTTTCGATTTGAACGACTGTTGGGGGAACGCGGGACGCGGCCCCGTCCGGCCGCGTACCCTCGGACCAGCCATGACGAGGCGGAACGAGCCATGACGGGCCACGAGGCGGGACAAGGCGGAGACGGGGGCCGGCCGATGAACGGGGCGGGCGCGCGACGGCGGGCCGCGGGACTCGCCGCACGGCTGCGCCGCCCCCGCCCCGGCGCCGCGATGCGCTCCCTCGCCGGCGCGCTCGCCGCCGCCGTCCGCGCCCGGCCCGAGCCGCCCGACGACGTACGGGCGCTGTGCCACGCCCTGTGCGAGGAGATGACCGCGCTGCGCGCCGGGCGGCCGGTGGAGCTGCGCTTCGAACGGTTCCCGGACGAGCTGGAAGTCACCGGGCTGTGGGTCGAGTTCGCCGACTTCGACCTGGTCATCGTGGAGGAACGGGCCGAGGCCGTGCAGCAACTGGTCATCCTGGGACACGAGCTGTGGCACCTGCACACCGGCCACCGGCACGACCACCTCGCCGGGGCCGCCGCGGCCCGCGCCCTCGCCGACACGCCCGACTGGCGGGAGGCCGCCCTCACGGTGGCCGCCCGCAACGGCTCCCGGGAGACCGACGAGGCCGAGGCCGACGACTTCGGGCACCGCCTGGCCACCCTGTTCCGGGGCCACCTCGCCGGCACCCGGTCCGCGCCGCCGGACCCCGTGCAGCGTTCCCTCGGCTACCGCGGCGGCGATGACCGGGCGGACGGCCCCCGGGGGCGAGGGGGAGCCGGGCGGTGACCGCGGCCGCGCGGGGCCCCTCGGGCTTCCTCAGCGATCTCTACATCTCCTTCTGGATTCCCGCGGCCCTGCTCGCCGCCGCGCTGGGGGTCAAGCTGCCCTCGATCGTCCGGCTGTGGCGGGACCCGCTGCTGCGGGCGGTCGGCGCGCTGCTGGTGCTCGGCTGCGCGGTGTCCGTGTTCTGCACCCCGTCCACCATCGCCCTGGTCAACCGGGTAACCGGCGTGCCCAACGCCGCCGCGCCCTGGTGCTACTCGCTGATCACCGCGTTCGGCGGGTCCTGTCTGCTGCTCCTCGTCACCTGGCGCAACGGCCCGGCCGGCCGCTCGGCCGCCACCCGCCGCGCGACGCGCCGGGTGATCTGGGCGTACTCGGGGGTGATCGTCGCCCTGTGGGTGCTGTTCCTGCTCGCCGACGCGCCCGCGGAGCGGCTGCGGGACCTGGACACCTACTACGCCACCACGCCGTTCATGCGCGAGGAGATCCTGCTCTACCTCCTCGCGCACGCCGTGGCCTGCCTGATCAGCTTCCGGCTGGTCCGGGACTGGGCGCGCGCCGAGGGACTGGACGCCTGGCTGCGCCGCGGGCTGCGGCTGCTGGGCGCCGGCTACGCGCTGAACCTGCTCTACGACGCGGCCAAGCTGACCGCCGTCGCCGCGCGCTGGTCGGGGTGGAACGCGGACTGGCTGAGCACCGACCTGGCACCGCCCGTCGCCGCGCTCTCCGCCGTCCTCGTCGCCGTCGGCTTCATCCTGCCGCACGCCGGCCAGTACCTGCGCGACCGCCGGCGGGTCCGGCTCGCCCACCGCGAACTGCGGCCCCTGTACCGGCTGCTGCGCGGCGCGAGCGGCGTGGGCCTGCCGTTCGTGCTGCGCGCCACGCCCGAACTGCGGCTCACCCGGCGCGAGACGTTCATCCGGGACGTGCTGCTGCCGCTGGTCCGGCGCCTGGACACCGGGCTCTGCGGCCGCGCGTACGACGCCGCGCTCGGACTCGGCCATCCGCCCGAGCGGGCGCGGGCGCTGGCCGCCGCGGTGTGCATCCTGGACGCGGTCGAGGCCGGCGCCCGGACGGCGCCGGCGGGGCCGGGCTGCGGGCCCGACCCGACGAAGCTGCTCCGCGAGATCGGTGCCGTGTCCCGGGCGCTGCGCCACTCCGGGGACGTCGAGGCGATACGGGTTGCCTGCCGGCCGCTGTGAGGGTCCCGCTGTGGGGGGTGGGGGGCGTGTTGGTTGGCGGGTGTGGGGGCTCGCGGCTGGGGGTTGGGGGCATGCCGGTGGGCGGGTGCGGGTGGGGTGTGGCTGGGCGCGCAGTTCCCCGCGCCCCTTGCGGGGCACTTGCCTGCGGGTGCGTCGGGGCTGGGCGCGCCGTTCCCCCCGCCCCTTGCGGGGCGCCGGGCGGGGTGTGTCAGCCGGTGAACGGGGTTGGGGGGAGGCCCTGGCCCGCGTTCGGGATGATCAGGAGGGAGCCCGCCAAGGGGTGCGGGGAGGACAGACCCGTGCGGGCCGTCGTGACGTACAGGTCGGTCAGGCCGGCGCCGCCGAACGCGCAGGCCGTCGTCCGCGGGGTCGGCAGGGTGATCACCCGGTCCAGCTCCCCGTCGGGCGTGTAGCGGCGCACCGCTCCCCCGTCCCACAGCGCCACCCACACACAGCCCTCCGCGTCGACCGTCAGGCCGTCCGGGAAGCCCGCGCCCTCCTCGATCTCCACCAGCGGGCGGCGGTCGCGCACCCCCTCGGCGTCGTGGTCGAAGACGTCCACGCGGCGCGTCGGGGTGTCGATGTAGTACATGCGGCGGCCGTCGGGGCTCCAGCCGGTGCCGTTGCTGACGGTGACGTCCGGCAGGACCGTCGTCACGCCGCCGTCCCCCGTGATCCGGGACAGCGTGCCGCCCCCGGCCGCCTCGTCGTAGCGCATCGTGCCCGCCCAGAGGGAGCCGTCCGGGGCCACCGCGGCGTCGTTCGCGCGGCGCCCCGCGACCGGCTCGTGATGCAGCCAGCGGAACGTGTCGTCCGGGTCCAGCAGCCCGACGCCGTCCCGCAGGTTGAGCACCAGACCGCCGCCCGCGCGGGGCTTGACCGCGCCGACGTGCTGCGGCGCCGTGCGGATCGTGCGGGCGCCCGAGGAGGGGTCGTACGTGTGGATCCGCATGCCCAGGATGTCGAGCCAGAGGAGCCGGCCCGTCGCCGGGTCCCAGGTCGGACCCTCGCCGAGCGCCGCCTCCGCCCGCACCGCGACCTCGTACGCCGTCATGCCGCGCTCCGGTGGCCGAGCCGCTCCGACAGGTCCGCCGCGCCCTTGGCGGCCAGTTGCTCCAGCTCGGCCCGGCGCTCGTCGCTCCAGCGGATCATCGGAACGGAGATGGACAGCGCGGCCACGACCTGGCCGGTGCGGTCGCGGACCGGCGCGGCCACGCAGGAGACGTCGGGGTTGGACTCGCGGCTCTCGACCGCGATGCCGCGCCCCCGGATCGCGGCGAGGGCCTCGCGCAGCGCGGCCGGTTCGGTGATGCTGTTGGGCGTCATCGCGGTCAGCTCGGCGCCGTCCGGGACGCGTGCGGCCAGTTCGGCCTCGGGCAGCGAGGCCAGCAGCATCTTGCCGACCGAGGTGCAGTGGGCGGGCAGCCGGCGGCCGGCCGCGGAGACCATGCGGACGGCGTGGGTGGAGTCGACCTTGGCGATGTAGATGACGTCGGTGCCCTCCAGGATGGCCACGTGGACCGTCTCGTCGCAGGTCTCGGCGACCGTGCGGGCCACCTGCTGGCCCTCGGCGGCGAGGTCGAGCTGCTCGGCGTAGCGGCTGCCGAGCTGGTACGGGCGTACGCCGAGCCGGTACCGCCCCGGCTGCCCCGGCACCTGCACGATGTAGGAGCGTGCCGCGAGCGTGGTGACCAGCTCGTGCACGGTGGTGCGGGGCAGCTGGAGCCTGCGCACGATGTCGGGGGCGGAGAGCGTTCCCTCCCCGTCGAGGAACAGCTCCAGGATGTCGAGAGCCCGGGTCACGGCGGGCACGAGGCGTCCCACGTCCGGCCCCCTCCCTTGGGTCTAGGCGCCCGTGCGCGATATCGGCCGTCAGGCGTTCGAGATATCAACAGGCGATCGGCATGACGAACATAGGCTAGTCAGGGAAGGTGGCGCGGGCAATGGCCGGGCACCGGCCGGGCACCATGGGTGGCATGGGTGGCATGGGTGACAGGGGACTCGACTTCCAGCTGGTGCTGCTGCGCCGCATGGCCGATCACAACCCCGACCTCGTCGAGGAGGCCCGGCGGCGGCTCGGCGCGTCGGCCGCGGACATGCGGGAGGCCAACAAGCGGTGGCAGGCGATGGTCCGCTCGCCGCGGGCCCGGGGTGCCGCCGCCCGGTACCGCTCCGTCCTCGGCGCCCCCGAGTCCGTGGTGCCCCGCCGCCTCGGTGACGCCGGCTGCGAGGCCCGGCGGTGGGCCCTGCCGCTCTGGCCGGAGCTGCGCTTCGAGGTGCTCGTGGGGCCCGACGGCGGGGTCTGGAACGAGTGGCTGGTGCGGGCGCCGGACGCGCCGGCCCCGGCCCTGCGCGCCCTGGAGGACCTGACCGCCTGGTCCTGCACGGTGGACGAGGCCGCCCGCGCCTTCGCCCCCGCCCGGCCGCTGGAGGGCACGGCCCCCACCCGCTGGGGGCTGGCCTTCACCGCCCCGGACCGGGACGGCGTACGGCACGAGGTGGTCGCCGAGTTCACCTGGGGCCTGCTCCAGCGCACGGCCGTCGTCTCCCGCTCCGACCGGTCCGGCCGGGGCGGACGGGGCGGCCGAGCCGGCTAGGCGGGGTCCACGGCCGCCGCCAGGATCGCCTCCGTCACGTACGGCAGCGAGTCCGGGTGCAGCCACAGGAACAGGTTCGGCTCGACCAGTTCCAGTTCCATCAGGCGGGGCTCGCCGTCGTCGCCGTCCACCAGGTCCACCCGCGCGTACAGCAGCCCGGGGCTGTCCGGCACGGCGGCCAGCGCCTTCCGGGCGACGGCCAGTTCGGCGTCCGTCGGCTGCCAGCGCTCCAGGTCGGGATGGGCGACCTTCACGGCGTCGTACGGGGTGCCGGGGGACAGTACGGCCCCCTTGCGGCTGGCGTGCAGCAGCCGGCCGCCGAAGAACTGGAGCGCCCGCTCGCCGCGCACGTCGATGCCCGGCATGTACGGCTGCACCATCGCGGTGAAGCCCTCGGCGTGCATCCGCGCGAGCTGCCGCAGCGCGGTGTCGTGCTCGGCGGGCGTGTAGCGGGCGGCGAACCGGGCGCCCGCCCCCGAGGTCGGCTTGATCACGAAGTCATGGCCGTCAGGCAGGTCGGCCGGCTCGCCGGGCGCCGTGTAGCGGGTGGGGACGGTGGGCACGCCCGCCGCCGCCAGCTCCCCGAGGTAGCGCTTGTCGGTGTTCCAGCGCACGACGGTGGCCGGGTTGGCCAGCCGGGTCAGCGTGCCGGTCCGTTCCACCCAGGCGGCGAACTCGGCCGCCCGCCAGCTGTAGTCCCAGGTCGAGCGGATGAGCACCAGGTCGTACCCGGCCCAGTCCACGGCCGGGTCGTCCCAGTACCGCGCCTCCGCCTCGGCACCGGCGTCGCGGAGGGCGCGCACCAGCACCGGGAGGTCGATGTCCTTGCCCGGCTCGGCTCCGGGGTCGTAGGTGGCGAGGGCTATGCGGGGCACGGCGGACTCCCTGTCGTACGACGGTTCGACGGTCGGTGCGGCAGTGAGGCTAACAAGCACCGGCCGGGGCCCGGCGGGCGGGACGGCCGCTGGTGTAGGAAGGGTGCTGCCGTGCCCGGCGGCCGGCACCGTCGACAGTAAGGAGTGCGCCGCGTGTCCTCTCTCTTCCCCGCCCTGGCGGGCGGTCCCGGCGAGCGGGTCGCCCTGCGGTTCGGGCCACGGACCCTGACGTACGGCGGACTCGCGGGCGCCGCCGGTGCCCTGGCCGCCCGGATCGGGGCGGCGGGCCGGGTCGCCGTGTGGGCCACCCCGGAGCTGGAGACCGCCGTCGCGGTGACCGGGGCGCTGCTCGCCGGGGTGGCCGCGGTGCCGCTCAACCCGAAGTCGGGCGAGCGGGAACTGGCGCACATCCTCGCCGACAGCGCGCCGTCCCTCGTCCTCACCGCGCCCGGCACCGAACTGCCGCCCGTCTTCGGGGACCTGGCACGGGTGGAGGTCGACGCGTCCGCGTCCGGGCCGGTCCCGGCGGAGTCCGCCGCGGACGGCGACCCGGCGCTGATCGTCTACACCTCCGGGACCACCGGGCCGCCCAAGGGGGCGGTCCTGCCCCGCCGGGCGCTGGCCACCACGCTGGACGCGCTCGCCGACGCCTGGCGGTGGACCGGGGACGACGTGCTGGTGCACGGCCTGCCGCTGTTCCATGTGCACGGGCTGGTGCTCGGCGTCCTCGGCCCGCTGCGCCGCGGCGGCTCGGTGCGGCACCTGGGCCGGTTCTCCCCCGAGGGCGTGGCCCGGGAGCTGGACTCCGGCGCGACCATGCTCTTCGGGGTGCCGACGATGTACCACCGGATCGCCGAGGCCCTGCCGGACGACCCGGGGCTGGCCGCGGCGCTCGGCCGGGCCCGGCTGCTGGTCTCGGGGTCGGCCGCGCTGCCGGTGCACGACCACGAGCGGATCGCGGCGGCCACCGGGCGCCGGGTGATCGAGCGGTACGGCATGACGGAGACGCTGATGAACACCAGTGTGCGGGCCGACGGGGAGGCCCGGGCCGGCACGGTCGGGGTGCCGCTGCCGGGCGTGGAGCTGCGGCTGGTGGAGGAGGACGGCACGCCGGTCACCGCGTACGACGCGGAGACCGTCGGCGAGATCCAGGTGCGCGGTCCGAACCTGTTCACCGAGTACCTGAACCGGCCCGACGCCACGGCCGCCGCGTTCACGCCGGACGGCTGGTTCCGCACCGGGGACATGGCGGTGCGCGAGGCCGACGGGTACGTCCGGATCGTCGGGCGGAAGGCCACCGACCTGATCAAGAGCGGTGGTTACAAGATCGGGGCCGGTGAGATCGAGAACGCGCTGCTGGAGCACCCGGGGGTGCGGGAGGCCGCGGTCACCGGGGAGCCGGACGCCGACCTGGGCGAGCGGATCGTGGCCTGGATCGTCCCGGCGGACCCGCAGGCGCCGCCGTCCGCCGGGGAGCTGGCGGACCACGTGGCCCGCCGGCTCGCCCCGCACAAGCGCCCCCGCGTCGTCCGCCACCTGGACGCGCTGCCCCGCAACGACATGGGGAAGATCATGAAGCGGGCGCTGGCCGATGGCTGAGCGGCTGTCGGCGCGGGAGATACTCGCGCTGGTCACCGACGCGGGCACCTTCCGCGAACTCGCGGACCCCGCCGGGCGGTCCGAGCCCGACGGCCCGCTCGGCTGGCCGGGTTACGACGCCTCCCGCGCCCGTGCCGCCGCGCGCACCGGCGAGCGGGAGTCGGTGGTCTGCGGCACCGCGCGCGTCGGGGGCACCCGGGCCGTGCTGATCGCCTTCGAGTTCGGCTTCCTGGGCGGCTCGCTGGGCGAGGGCACCGGGGACCGGCTGGAGGCGGCGTACGCATACGCCCGCGCGCACCGGCTGCCGGTGGTGCCGCTGATCGCGACCGGGGGCAGCCGCATGCAGGAGGGCATGCGCGCGCTGACCCAGCTCCAGCGGGTGGCCCGCCAGTCCGCGCTCACCAGGGCGGCCGGGCTGCCGCAGCTCGCGGTCCTGCGGGACCCGACGACCGGCGGCGGCTGGGCCACGCTCGGCGCGGGCGCGGACGTCGTGCTGGCCCTGCCCGGCGCCCAGGTGGGCTTCGCCGGTTCCCGGGTCCGCCCGCCCGGCGCCGACCCGGCCGCGTACACGGCCGAGGCCCAGGTGGCGGCGGGCTCGGCGGACGCGGTGGTGGTGCCGGCCCGGCTGAGGGAGGTCCTCGGGACATGGCTCCGCCTGCTGTCCGGACAGCGGACGGGACCGACCTCGGCGGAGACCGGCACGGACCCCGCGGCCCCGGCCCCCACCGGAGCCGGTGCGCATGAGTGCGGAGCCGGTGCGGAGGAACCCGGAGCCGGTGCGGAGGGGCCCGGAGACGACGCGGGGGGCCGGGGGGGCGTGCCCGCTCCGGTGCCGTTCGCCCTCGGTCGGGACGGGTTGCCGGTCACCGGGTGGGAGGCCGTCGGGCGGGCCCGGGACGCCGGGCGTCCGCGGGCGCGGGCGTATCTGGACGCCTACTTCGGTGACCGGGTGCTGATCAGCGGCGACCGGTGCGGCGGCAGCGACCCCGACGGGATGCTGTGCGGGTTCGGCGAGCGGGACGGCCGCACCGTGGCCTACGCGGCGCAGACCGGCACCGCGACCCGCCCCGCCGGGTACCGCACCGCCGCCCGGCTGATCCGGCTCGCCGACCGGCTCGGCATCCCCGTGCTGACGCTGGTGGACACCCCGGGCGCCGCCAACGACGCGGACGCGGAGCGGCAGGGGGCCGGGGCCGCCATCGCCGAGGTGTTCGCGGCGGTGGCCGGCGCGCGGGTGCCGATCACCACGCTGGTCGTCGGCGAGGGCGGCTCCGGCGGGGCGCTGGCGCTGGCCGCGCCGGGCAACACCTGGGCCACTCCCGACAGTTACTTCTCGGTGATCGCGCCCGAACTCGCGGCGGCGATCCTCAAGCGGCCGCCCGGGGAGGCGGAGGCGACCGCGGACCGGCTGCGCGTCCGGCCGCAGGACCTGGTGGAGCTGGGGGTGGTCCGGGGCGTCGTCGGGCCCGCGGACCACCCCCGCGCCGGGGCTACCGCACCGCCACCGCCCGGATGATCTCCTGGGTGACCGAGCCGCCCCTGTCGTCGTGGGCCGAGGCCCGCAGGGAGACGTGGGCGGCGCCGCGCGGCACGGTGAGCGTGCCGCGCCAGGAGGCGCCCCGGCCGGCGGTCAGCGGGACCGTCCGCCAGACCGTGCCGTCGTCGTACGACACCTCCAGCCGGCCGCCGCCGAGCCTCCCGGTGCCGGGCGCCCCCGCCACGTACGCGGCGCCGATCCCGATCGGTGTCCGCTTCCCGCCGGGCACCGTGCCGGCGAGGTCGGTGTCGAGGTCGAAGGCGAGGTTGACGAGCGGCAGGAGGGTCCAGCGGTCCTCAGGGGTGGCCGCCGACCGGACGGTCCACTCGGTGTGGCCCTCGGTGGCCGGCCGCCACCCGCCGGCGTCCAGGGCGGTGTCGGTGACCACCTTGTAGGTGTGTTCGTCGGCGGGCGCGTCCCGGACGTAGGCGGCGGAGCCGCTGCGCCGGTCGACGAGGGTGCCGTCCAGCCGGACGGCGGTGGTCTGGCGCATGCCGCCGCCGTCGCCCCACACGTCGCCGAAGCCGGTGTGGTCGGGCCCGGAGTCGCCCCAGCCGGGGGTGTTGAACCGGAGCTGGTTCCCGGCGCGTTGCTGTCCCCAGCCCAGCCCGGTGCCCAGCCACGGGTGCCACACCGGACGGAACCAGTCCAGCCCCGGCCGCGATCCGCCCGCGTACCGGACCAGGCCGCCGCGCTCCTCCAGCGCGCCGTCGCGTGCGGTGACGGACTCGTGCCACAGCTGGCCGGGGCCGGTGGAGACGTAGTCGGTGCGCTCGGCGGGCAGGTCGACGCGCTCCTGGAAGCCGAGGCCGATCGGGAAGGTGTCGGTGATCGAGTACCGGAACTCGCCCCCGACGGCCGGCCGGGCCGCGTGGAACCTGACGTGCACGGCGGCGAGCCGGTCGCCCGCGGGGGCGTAGGTGAGGTTCCGGTCCGGGATCGCGCCCCGGTGGCCCTCGGACAGGTCGTACACGTACGACGGGTCGGGGATGCCGGTCATGTCGACCCGGCCCGCCGCCCGCAGCCGGGCCGCGTCCGCGCGGTCGACCGTGGCGATCTGGAGCGGCCGGTCGGCGTTGTCGTCGGTGCCCCACCAGGCCGTCAGCCGGCCCGGCGCGTCGTCGGTCACGAACAGCGCCCTGGCTCCGGCGTCCTGCGCGGCGCCGGCGAGCGCGGCCGGGTCGGCGCCGTCGGCGAGGTGGGCGAGGACCGCCTTGCCGGCCACCCCGGTCAGCGGCCCGTCCCCGACGTCGGCCAGCGGCAGCCGGGTGCGTCCCTCGATCAGGGTGCCGCCGGCCTGCACGGTCGCCTCGCCGATCCCCTCGACCTCCAGCAGCGGTTCGGCCAGCCGCCACACGGTGCGGTACTCGAAGGTGCCCCGGGTGACCTTGCCGGTGGGCGCGGCGAAGACGCTGTCGTAGGCCGGCGGCACCTGGACCGCGCCGAACAGGTCGGCGCCGTCCGCCGCCCGGTCGTACTCCATGACGAGCTGGCGGGTCTCCGTGCGCCGGCCGACGGCCGCCCGGACCTCGCGCAGTGCGCGCGCGTCCAGGGTGACGTCACGGTCGCGGTCGAGGGCGATCTCGGGGGCCGCGAGGAAGCCGAGGCCGAGCGAGTCGGCGCCGTGGCTGCCGCGCACGTCGAGGAAGGAGGCCAGGCTGTAGGTGCCGGGTTCCAGGCGCAGCGCGAGGGTGCCCGAGCCGTCGACGTGCGCGGGCTGGGCGTCCTGGCCCGCGGCGAGCCGCTGCACGGTGAGGTCGGCGGCCGCGGGCGCTCCGTCGCGGTCCTTCACATGGACCGTGAGCGTGTACCGCTCCTCCTCCTTGACCAGCCCGAACGCGGTGTGCGCGAGGGGCGTGCCATCCGGGCCCGCGGCCACGATCCGGCCGCTCGTCTCGCCGACGGGGGCCTTCGCGCCGTCGCCGGTGACGGTGGTGGAGGTGGTGCCGTGGGCGGGGACGGTGAGGGTGTCCCGGGCGAGGGTGGCGACGCCGTCCGGCGCGTCCGTCACGGACAGTCTCAGTTCGACGGGCCGGTCGGCGGAGTTGGTGTAGGTGACGGTGCGGGTCACCGGCCGGTTCGCGTCGTACGGCCAGCGGTGGAAGCCGAGGTCGGCGCTGCCGGTGGCGGTGACGTCCGCCCGCACGGCGTCGGGCACGCTCACCCGTCCGGCGCCGACCAGGTAGGCGGAGGCGTCGAGCTGCCGGGATGTGGACATCAGCGCGTCCTTCAGCCGGGCGCCGGTCCAGTCGGGGTGCCGCTCGGCGAGCAGGGCGGCCACGCCCGCGACCTGCGGGGTCGCCATGGAGGTGCCGCTCATGGAGGTGTAGGGGCCGCTGCCGGGGACGAGTCCGGAGCGGGCGGCGAGGATGTCGACGCCGGGCGCCGAGACGTCGGGTTTCAGCGCGTGGTCGCCGGGGCGGGGTCCGCCGGAGGTGAAGTAGGCCGGCCGGTCGGCGGAGTCGACCGCGCCGACGGTGAGGGCGGCGTCGGCGGCGCCGGGCGAGCCGATGGAGGAGGGGGCGCCCGTGTTGCCGGCGGCGACGACGAACAGCGCTCCGGTCTGCGCGGAGAGGGTGTTCACCGCCTGGGCCATCGGGTCGGTGCCGTCGCTCGGCTCGGTCGAGCCCAGGCTCATGGAGACGATCCGGGCGCGCACGTCCCGGGCCGCCCACTCCATCCCGGCGATGATCTGCGACTCGCTGCCCGTGCCCTGGTCGCCGAGCACCTTGCCGACGGCGAGCGCGGCGCCCGGCGCGACCCCCTTCTCCCTGCCGTCGGAGGCGGCGCCGCTGCCGCCGACGGTGGAGGTGACGTGGGTGCCGTGTCCGTTGCGGTCGGCGACCTCCTGTCCGTCGACGAAGCTCTTGCCGGTGGTGACGCGGCCCGCCAGGTCGGGGTGGCCGAGGTCGGCGCCGGTGTCGAGGACCGCGACGGTGACGCCCTTGCCGGTCAGCCCGGCGTCCCAGGCCGTGCCGGTGCCGATCTGGGCGTTGCTCTCGGCCATGGCGGCGCGGACCCGCCCGTCCAGCCACACCTTGTCGATGCCGGACGAGCGGATGAACGACCGCCAGAAGGCACGCCCTTTGCCGGCCGCCACCGCGGCCCCGCGCAGGCTGGGCAGGGCCCGCGTCCGCTCGGTGCCGGCCGGGGTCGCGGCCCGCACGCCCTCGTCGTAGGTGACGATCAGCGGCAGCGCGCCGGTCTCGGCGTCGGTGAGCCCCTGCCGGATCAGCCCGCCGACGTCGAACAGCCGCCGGTCCAGGGTGCCGGCCCGCAGGTACGGCAGAGCCTCGTCCGGTACGACGGTGAGGTGTCCGCCGCCCGACTCGGTCCGCACGGCGCCCGGGGCCCCGGGGGGCCGTCGCACGGTCACGGTGCGCCGGCCGCCTCCCAGCTCGGTAACGGTCACCTCGTCGCCCGTGACGAGGGTGACGGTCGTGCGGGCGGGGGCGGTGCGGGGGGCGGCGGGGGCGGGGGC
>NZ_JOCB01000119.1 GCF_000718775.1 Streptomyces sp. NRRL S-31 | reverse complement strand
GGACATCGGCATCGGCGGCCGGGCCGGCTACTACGACGGCATCGGCGCCGCCCGCGACGTCATCCAGAACCACCTGCTCCAGCTGATGGCCCTCACCGCCATGGAGGAGCCCATCGCGTTCGACGCGGAGGCGCTGCTCACCGAGAAGCTGAAGGTGCTGAAGTCGGTCCGCCTCCCGGAGAACCTGGGCGAGCACACCGTGCGCGGCCAGTACGCGGCCGGGTGGCAGGGCGGCGAGAAGGTCGTCGGCTACCTCGAGGAGGACGGCATCGACCCCAAGTCGAAGACCGACACCTTCGCCGCGATCAAGCTGGACATCGACAACCGCCGCTGGGCGGGCGTCCCCTTCTACCTGCGCGCCGGCAAGCGGCTCGGCCGCCGGGTGACCGAGATCGCGGTGGTCTTCAAGCGGGCCCCGCACTCGCCGTTCGACTCCACCGCCACCGAGGAGCTGGGCCAGAACGCGATCGTCATCCGGGTCCAGCCGGACGAGGGCATGACCGTGCGGTTCGGCTCCAAGGTGCCCGGCACCTCGATGGAGATCCGGGACGTGTCGATGGACTTCGCCTACGGCGAGTCGTTCACCGAGTCGAGCCCGGAGGCGTACGAGCGGCTCATCCTGGACGTGCTGCTCGGTGACGCCAACCTCTTCCCCCGTCACCAGGAAGTGGAGGAGTCCTGGAAGATCCTCGACCCGATCGAGGAGTACTGGGCGGCGCACGGCAGGCCCGCGCAGTACGCGTCGGGCAGCTGGGGACCGAACGAAGCCGACGAGATGCTCGCACGAGACGGACGGAGCTGGCGCAGGCCATGAAGATCGACCTGACCGACACCACGGCAAGCAAGATCAACAAGGCGTTGGTGCAGGGCCGCCGCGCCATCGGTACACCGGCCGTGGGCATGGTCCTGACGATGGTCATCGTCACGGACGAGGAGAACGCCTACGACTCGATCAAGGCGGCCGAGGACGCCTCGCGCGAGCACCCCTCGCGGACCCTGGTCGTCATCAAGCGGCACGCCCGCACGCTGCGCGACCGCACCCACTCGCGGCTGGACGCCGAGGTGCGGGTGGGCTCCGAGGCCGGCACCGGCGAGACCGTCGTGCTGCGCACCTACGGCGACGTCTCCGACCACGCCGACTCGGTGGTCCTGCCGCTGCTGCTGCCGGACGCCCCGGTGGTCGTGTGGTGGCCGGTGGACGCCCCCGAGAACCCGGCCAAGGACCCGCTGGGCGCGCTCGCCCAGCGCCGGATCACCGACCTCTACGCCGTCGACCGGCCGCTGGAGGTGCTGGACACCCGCGCCCGCAGCTACGCGCCCGGCGACACCGACCTCGCCTGGACCCGGCTGACCCTGTGGCGGTCGATGCTGGCCGCCGCCCTGGACCAGGCCCGGGTGAAGGTGACGTCGGCGGCCGTCGAGGCCGAGGCCGACAACCCCAGCGCCGAGCTGCTGTCCCGCTGGCTGGAGGCCCGCCTGAACGTCCGCGTGGACCGGGTGCGCAGCGCCGGCCCGTTCGTCACGGCCGTACGGCTCGGCACCGCGAACGGCGAGATCGTCGTGGACCGGCCCGAGGGCCCGCTGGCGACCCTGACCCTGCCGGGGCAGCCGCCGCGCACCCTCGCCCTGAAGGTGCGCGCCACCTCCGAACTGATCGCCGAGGAGCTGCGCCGCCTCGACGCCGACGAGATGTACGCCATCGCCCTCAAGGGCGAGGCCGCCAAGGAGAACGCCTGAGATGGCCCAGTCCGAGTATGTGAAGCTCACCGACCGTCCCGAGTGGACGGCCCTGACCGAGCACCGCGCCCAGAGCCGGCCGCGCCTGCGCGAGCTGTTCGCCGCGGACCCCGGGCGCGCCGAGCGGTACGTCGTACGGGTCGGCGACCTGCACATCGACTACAGCAAGCAGCTGATCACCGACGAGACCCTGGCACTGCTCCAGCGGCTCGCCGCCGCCACCGGCGTGTCCGAGCTGCGGGACGCCATGTTCCGCGGTGAGCGGATCAACGTCACGGAGAACCGGTCCGTGCTGCACACCGCGCTGCGCGCGGCCCGGGACGCGGTGATCGAGGTCGACGGCGAGAACGTCGTACCCCAGGTGCACGCCGTGCTGGACAAGATGGCCGGCTTCGCCGACCGGGTCCGCTCCGGCGAGTGGACCGGCCACACCGGCAAGCGCATCAGGAACGTGGTCAACATCGGCATCGGCGGCTCCGACCTCGGCCCCGCCATGGCCTACGAGGCCCTGCGCCCCTACACCGCGCGGGAGTTGACGTTCCGGTTCGTCTCCAACGTGGACGGCGCCGACCTGCACGAGGCCACCCGCGACCTGGACCCGGCCGAGACGCTGTTCATCGTCGCGTCCAAGACGTTCACCACCATCGAGACGATCACCAACGCCACCTCGGCGCGCTCCTGGCTGCTGAAGGCGTTCGACGGCGACGAGAAGGCGGTCGCGAAGCACTTCGTGGCACTGTCCACGAACGCCGAGAAGGTCACCGGGTTCGGCATCGACCCGGAGAACATGTTCGAGTTCTGGGACTGGGTCGGCGGACGCTACTCCTACGACTCCGCCATCGGCCTCTCCCTGATGATCGCCATCGGCCCGGACCGCTTCCGCGAGATGCTCGACGGGTTCCGGCTGGTCGACGACCACTTCCGCACCGCGCCCGCCGAGGCCAACGCGCCGCTGCTGCTGGGCCTGCTGGGCATCTGGTACGACAACTTCTTCGACGCCCAGACCCACGCGGTGCTGCCGTACTCGCACTACCTGTCGAAGTTCACCGCCTACCTCCAGCAGCTGGACATGGAGTCCAACGGCAAGTCGGTGCAGCGCGACGGCACCCCGGTCGAGTGGCAGACCGGCCCGGTGGTGTGGGGCACGCCCGGCACCAACGGCCAGCACGCCTACTACCAGTTGATCCACCAGGGCACCAAGGTCATCCCGGCGGACTTCATCGGCTTCGCCCGGCCCGTGGGCGAGCTGAGCGACGAACTCAAGGCGCAGCACGACCTGCTGATGGCCAACTTCTTCGCCCAGACCCAGGCGCTCGCCTTCGGCAAGACCGCCGAGGAGGTCCGCGCGGAGGGCGTCGCCGAGGAGCAGGTCGCGCACCGCACCTTCCACGGCGACCACCCCGCACAAGGTGTTCGTCCAGGGCGCGGTCTGGAACATCGACTCCTTCGACCAGTGGGGCGTGGAGCTGGGCAAGGTCCTCGCCAAGCGCGTCGAACCCGCCCTCACCGAAGGCGCGGACGTGCCCGGTCTCGACCCGTCCACCACGGCCCTCGTCGCCGCCTACCGCACTCTCAAGAACGCATCGGAGAACTGATCATGCAGCTCGGTCTCATCGGTCTCGGCAAGATGGGCGGCAACATGCGCGAGCGGATCCGCCGCGCCGGCCACACCGTCATCGGCTACGACCGCAACCCGGAGGTCTCCGACGTCAAGAGCCTCGCCGAACTGGTCGAGAAGCTCGACGCGCCCCGCCAGGTCTGGGTGATGGTCCCGGCCGGCACGGCCACCCAGACCGTCGTCGACGAACTCGGCGACCTGCTCTCCCCCGGCGACGTGGTCATCGACGGCGGCAACTCCCGCTGGACGGACGACGAGAAGCACGCCGCCGCGCTCGGCATCAAGGGCATCGGCTTCGTCGACGCCGGCGTCTCCGGCGGTGTCTGGGGCCTGAAGAACGGCTACGCGCTCATGGTCGGCGGCGAGAAGGAGCACGTGGACCGGCTCCAACCGATCTTCGACGCGCTCAAGCCGGAGGGCCCGTACGGCTATGTGCACGCCGGCCGGGTCGGCGCCGGGCACTTCTCCAAGATGGTCCACAACGGCATCGAGTACGCGATGATGCAGGCGTACGCCGAGGGCTGGGAGCTGCTGGAGAAGGTGCACTCCGTGGAGAACGTCCGCGAGGTGTTCCGCTCCTGGCAGGAGGGCACGGTCATCCGGTCCTGGCTGCTCGACCTCGCGGTCAACGCCCTGGACGAGGACGAGCACCTGGAGGCGCTGCGCGGTTACGCGGAGGACTCCGGCGAGGGCCGCTGGACGGTCGAGGCCGCCATCGACAACGCCGTCCCGCTGCCGGCGATCACCGCGTCCCTGTTCGCGCGGTTCGCCTCCCGCCAGGACGACTCGCCGCAGATGAAGATGATCGCCGCCCTGCGCAACCAGTTCGGCGGCCACGCGGTCGAGAAGAAGGACTGACCGCCGTGGGCGACCTGCTGCTGGTCCGCCACGGCGAGACGGAATGGAGCCTGTCGGGACAGCACACCAGCTTCACCGACCTGCCCCTGACCCAGCACGGCGAGGAACAGGCCAAGTCCCTCGCCCCGCTGCTCGCCGGCCGGACCTTCGCCCGCGCGCTGGCCAGTCCGCTGAGCCGGGCGCTGCGCACCGCCGAACTCGCGGGCATACCCGGGGTCGTGCCCGACCCCGACCTGCACGAGTGGGACTACGGCGGCTACGAGGGCATCACCACCGTCGAGATCCACCGCACCCGGCCCGACTGGTGCCTGTGGAACGACGGCGTGACGCCCGGTCCCGCGGGGCACCCCGGCGAGTCCCCCGAGGACGTCGGCGCCCGCGCCGACCGGGTCCTGACCCGTGTCGACGCCGCCCTCGCCGAGGGCGCCGGGGACGTGATCCTCGTCGCCCACGCCCACTTCCTGCGGGTCCTCACCGCCCGCCGCCTGGGCCTGGCGCCCGCCGAGGGCCGGCTGTTCCAGCTCGGCACCGGCACGGTCAGCCGGCTGTCCACGGAACACGGCCGCCCGGTGATCGCGGAGTGGAACGTCCGGCCCTAGGGTCCCGCGCGCGCCCGGCCCGGGGGCGGTGACGGTCCGCCGTCACCGCCCCCGGGCTTCTCTTCACCGGTTCCGGCTTCTCGTCGCCGGCCCGGCCCGGCCCGGCCGGTTCGAGACCGTCACCTGCCGGGACCGCCTCCGAGGGCGCCTGCCGGGACCGCCTCCGGGGCGCCGATTGACAGCCGCCGCGCCCGCGGTCAGAGTCCGGCTGGTGGAGATCAACGATCTGACGGCGGCCGAGGAGCGGGTGTGGCGGGCCTTCCCGCGGGGAGAGTCCGTGGACTTCCGGGAGGGGCCCGACGACGATCCCGCCGAAGGCGGCGGCTGGGGGGCCGAACGGACCGTACGGGCCGAGGTGTTGCGGGCGCTGCTGCTCGACGGACCCCGGCAGGACGGGGAGATAGCCTCGCTGAGTCTGGCGGGCGCCCGGATCACGGGCCTGCTCGACCTCCAGTACGCGACGGTCGACCACCCGGTGCGGCTGCGCCACTGCCACTTCGACGAGGCCCCGCGGTGCTACGCCGCCCGGCTGCGCGAACTCAACCTCAGCGAGTCGGTCCTGCCCGGTCTCATCGCCCACGCCGTGCACGTGGACGGGGTGGTGCGGATGACCCGCACCCGGTGCCTCGGCACGGTGCGGCTGAGCGGGGCCCGGATCACCGGCAGCCTCTACCTGGAGGGCGCGCGGGTGACGGCGCCCGGCGCGAACGACCCGGTGCTCCAGCTCAACCAGGCGGTCCTCGGCGCCGACCTGCGGGCCCCGGGACTGCGCGCCCAGGGGCAGATACGGCTCAACGGCGCGACCGTCGCCGGGTCGTGCGTCCTCAACGAGACCCGGCTCAGCCATCCCGGGCACGCGGCGCTGGACGCGGAGACGTTCTCCGTCGGGGGCGACATGCTGGTCCGCAACGCCGAGGTGCACGGCTGGCTGGGGCTGCGCGGTGCCCGCGTCGCGGGGCGGCTCGACCTGTCGTACACCCTGCTGTCGTACCCGGGCGGCTCGGCGCTGCGGGCCGCCAGTTCGACCATCGGCGAGCTGTGGCTGCGCAAGAGCCCGCCCATGGAGGGTGCCCTCAATCTGCGCCGGGCCCAGCTCGACGTCCTGTTCCTGGAGCCGGAGTCGGTGCCGGGCGAGGTGCTGCTCGGCGAGCTGACGTACACCTCGCTCGTGCCGCACGAGCCGGCCGAGCGGCGCCTGCCCATGCTGGCGCGCGAGCGTGACGGTCATGTCCCGCACGCCTACGAGCAGTTGACGGCCGCCTACCGCCGGGTCGGCGACGACCACGCGGCCCGGCTGGTACAGCTCGCCAAGCAGCGCCGGCACCGCCGCACCCTGCCCTGGTACGGCCGGGTGTGGGGGCTGGTCCAGGACGTCACCGTCGGCTACGGCTTCCGTCCGCTGCGCGCGGCCGGGTGGCTGCTGTCGCTGCTCGCGGTCGGTTCCGCCGCCTTCGCGCTGCACCACCCGCAGCCCCTGAAGGCGGGCGAGGCCCCGCCGTTCCACCCCGTGTTCTACACGCTGGACCTGCTGCTGCCGGTGATCTCCTTCGGCCAGGACTCCGCGTTCGCGCCGCACGGCGGCTACCAGGTGCTGGCCTATGTCCTGGTCCTCACCGGCTGGATCCTGGCCACGACGGTGATCGCGGGTGTCACCCGCACGGTCAGCCGCCCGTGAGACCGTGCGCCGCGACCCTGCTTCTACAATCACCGGCAGGCGAACGAGTGCGCCGTGCCGGGCCGCGCCGGACGGCCCGGAAGGAACCGATGTCCAGCGTCGAGGAACCGTCACGACCCGACGGCCGGGTGCGTGACGCCGCCCGCACCCGGGCCGAGATACTCGACGTGGCCACACGGGAGTTCGCCCGGGCCGGCTACGACGGCGCCCGGGTCGACGAGATCGCCGCCCGCACCCGCACCACCAAGCGGATGATCTACTACCACTTCGGTGGCAAGGAGCAGCTGTTCACGGCCGTGCTGGAGCGGGCGTACGAGGCGGTCCGGGACGCCGAGCGGCGGCTGGACGTGGAGCACCTGGACCCGGTGGCGGCGATCCGGCGGCTGGCCGAACTGACCTTCGACCACCACGAGCGGCACCCGGACCTCATCCGGCTGGTCGGCACCGAGCGCCCCGCCGACGAGCGGATCGCCCGGGTCGGCTCCCCGGCGCTGGAGGTGATCCGCCGGGTCCTGGCCGCCGGTCAGGAGGCCGGGCTGTTCACGGACCGCGTGGACGCGGTCGACCTGCACGCGGTGATCAGCTCCTTCTGCTTCTTCCGGATCGCCCACCGGCACACGCTCGGCCGCGACCTGGCGGACCCGGCGCGGCGGGAGCACTACCGCACCCTGCTCGGCGACCTGGTGACCGCCTACCTGACGACGGGCCGGACGGACCCCTGACCCACCCCGTTCCGAGCGGAGTTCCCGCCCGGTGCGGAGGAATCGGCCGGCGGTCGGGAGGTCGGTCCAGGCCGGCGCAGCGCCGCCCGGGCGCGGGCGCGGGCGCGGGCCGTTCCGGCGGCGGTCCGCCGGGTCTCCCGGTCCTCGCCGAGGACGGCTGTAGCGCCGGCAAGCCGCTCCCGGGCGTTCCCGGCCGACGACGGCGTCCCGCCGTCAGGCCGGCGGCGGGACGCCGTCGACCTGACGGGCGGCGGTGCGGTCGCCGGGCACCCCGGTGATCACGAGCCGGTCCCGGGGCCCGCCGGAGAGGGCCCGGTGTCCCGGGATGCCGACGCGGGCCTCTTCGCGCCGCGTCCCCGCCACAGCCCGTACAGTTCCCGCGGCAGCCCGGGCATCCGGTGCCGGGGCGCCCGGGCGACCGACACCAGTGCCCTGCCCAGCCGGAGCGAGGTGGAGCCCTCCAGCACGGCCACCCGGGCTCGGAGCACCTCGGCCCGGTCGCGGGCCCCGCGCAGGGCGGAGGCCAGCTCCTCCTTCTCCCGTACCGCGGCGGCCAGCCGGTCGGCGAGCCCGTCCTCGCGGACGGCGTCCCGGGCGCGCTCCGCCTCCTCGGCACGGCGCTCCAGCTCCTGGTGGCGGGCGCGCAGGGGGCGGCAGTCCAGGCCGGCGAGGACGTGCTCGCCGGTCGTCCGCAGGGTGGCGGGGAAGTCGTCCGCCGGCACCGGGCGCCCGGACCGGTCGTGCGGGGGCAGCAGTTCCTCCGTGGCGAGGCGGGTGAAGACCGCGCCCGCGCTCAGGTCGACGTGGTGAAGCGGGGCGGCGCGCAGCACCTGGCAGCGCTGGGCTACCAGGGCGTCGAGGAGCCGGTGGTAGGGCGGTTCGGGCCCGGGGTGGCCGAACAGGAGCAGGCCGCGGCCACCGGGCCAGAGGCGGTCCAGCACCGCGAGGCACTCGTCCTCGGTGCCGTGCAGCGCGGGGTCGGGACCCTGCGACAGGAGCACCAGTTCGCCCTCGCCTATGTGCCGTTCCCGGTCGTCGTCGCGGAGGGCGACGCCGTCGGGCAGGTGCAGGGAGAGCGCGAGGCGCAGGCCGTGGCCGGCCGCGTCGACGACCGTGGTGACGCCGTCGAGGTGCGGGTGGAGCAGATCGGTCAGACGCATCAGCGAATCCTCGTGCGGACGTGGAAGCCGACCTCGGTCTCCCGGGACCACGTGGAGTACTCGGCCGTTCATGTCCTCGCCTTCCGTCGGCGGTCGAACAAGGAGGAGCACACGGGGAGACGAGGGGGGACGCGGCGCCCGGCCGGCGCCGGCGCGTGACCGCGGCCGAGGCGCCCTGCGCCGAGTCGGCCTGCCGTGACGGCATGTCCCGTCGTATCCCCCGCGCTGTCAGTCTGGCCGCTGACGTGCCCCGGGGCGAGTCGCGTCACGACCCGGACCGGTCCGCGCCGCTCGTCGGCCGGCTGCCGCCGGGGCGGGTACGGCGCCGGGTGCGGCCGGTGGAGCGGTGGCCCGCCCGTCCGGGCCCGGGCGGCGGGGCGGAACGCGGCTCCGTCCGCCGTTCGAGTGATGGCGCCCGCCGGGCGGCGGGTGCGGCCGGGGCCGGCCGGGCGTTCCATCCGGTGCCCGGCTTCCCGCCGTCTCCCCACGCCGGGAAGGAGGTGCCCGGCTTCCCGCCGTCTCCCCACGCCGGAAAGGAGGAGGCCGGCAGGACGGTCCTGGCCGGTCCGGCGGCGGATGCGGGCCGAGACCGCCGGTCAGGACCGTACGGCGGCGTCGAGCAGGGGTCCGAGCTCCCGGACGGCCGTGGTGAGGGGCCGTACGTCCTGTTCCGCCCGGGCCAGGAGGATCGCGCCCTCCAGGGTGCTGATCATCAGGGTGGCGAGCGCGTCGGACCGGGCCGCGGGCACTCCCAGCTCCGTCAGCGCCTCGGCGAGGGGGGCCCGCCAGGCCGCGAACGCGGCTGCCGCCGCCTGCCGGGTCGAGTCGCCCGGGGAGGCGCGGTCGACCGTGGCTGCGGCGACCGGACAGCCCGCGGCGAAGCCGTCCGTCGTGTACTCGTCGGTCCACTGGGCGGCCATCGCCGCGAACAGGCCGCTCGGCGTCGGTGTGTCCAGCTCCGCCAGGAAACGGGCGATCCGCTTGCCCGCGTACCGGCCGGCCCACGCGACCGCCTCGTTGACCAGTTGCTCCTTGCCGCCCGGGAAGTAGTGCTGGAGGGAGCCGCGCGGTGCGCCCGCGTGCGCGGCGACCTCGCGCATGCCGGTGGCGGTGACCCCGCCGCGCCGGATGAGCTGGGCCGCGCTGAAGACCATCCGCTCCCGCGGTCCGGGCCGCGCCTGCGCCATGTCGACCTCCGTTCCCTCCCTCCATCCTATGACCGCTGTCATAACGGTGGCTACTATGACGAGTGTCATAGTCGGCGCGTGTTCGCGAAGGGCGGCCTGCCGTGCACGTCGGATTCATCGGTCTCGGGGTGATGGGCCGGCCCATGGCGCTGCGCCTGGCGTCCGCCGGCACCCCCCTGGTGGTCTGGAACCGGACCCCGCGGCGCGCGGAGCCGCTGCGCGCGGCCGGCGCCGAGGTCGCGGCGGACGCCGACGGGGTGTTCGCGCGGGCCGGGGTGGTGCTGCTGATGCTCGCCGACGAGGCCGCGGTGGACGCGGTCCTCGGCCGGGGCACGCCCGCGTTCGCCGCCCGGGTCGCGGGCCGGACGGTCGTCCACATGGGCACGACCCGGCCCGAGTACTCCCGGTCCCTGGAGGCCGACGTCCGCGCGGCCGGCGGCCGGTACGCCGAGGCACCCGTCTCCGGGTCCCGGGTGCCGGCGGAGCAGGGGCGGCTGGTGGCCATGCTCGCCGGCGAGGAGGACACCGTGGCCGCCGTACGGCCGCTGCTCGCTCCGCTGTGCCGGGAGACCTTCGGGTGCGGTCCGGTGCCCGGGGCGCTGCTGATGAAGCTGTCGGTGAACCTCTTCCTGATCACCCTGGTGACCGGGCTGGCCGAGGCGTTCCACTTCGCCGAGCGGCAGGGGCTGGACCGCCGGCTGTTCCTGGACGTGCTGGACGCGGGCCCGATGGCCAGCGCGGTGTCCCGGATGAAGGCGCCCAAGCTGCGCGACCGGGACTTCGCGGTCGAGGCGGCGGCGCTGGACGTGCTGAAGAACAACCGGCTGATCGCCGAGGCGGCCCGCGGGGCCGGCCTCGCCTCACCGCTCCTCGACGTCTGCCACTCCCTGTTCCGGGAGACGGTGGAGCGGGGGTACGGCGGCGAGGACATGGTCGCCGTACTGCGGGCGATCGAGGCACGGACCGCCGGGACGCCGTAGGGGGAGGCGCCGTGGGCGGGTGTGTCGGGGGTCAGCTCCTGGGGATGCCGTACGCCCGTTCGACACGCAGCCGCAGCACCAGGCGGCGGTCGCGGACCATGGCGGCGCGGTACTCGTCCCAGTCCGGGTGTTCGCCGAGGACGTCCCGGTAGAGCCGGATCAGCTCCTCCACGGTCTCGTCGTGCGGGTCGGCGGCGACCGGGCTCAGCTCGGCGGTGCCCTCGGCGACGGTGTAGGCCCAGCGGTCGGCGCTGGTGACGTGGTACGAGGCTCGCGGGTCGCGGCGGAGGTTGCGGGTCTTGGCGCGGTCGTCGGTGACCGAGACCCGGATGATCCGCTCGTCGGGGTAGTAGGCGTGACTGACGTTGGACAGCTGGGGGCGGCCGTCGCGCCGGAGGGTGACGAGGACGCCACCGTGACCTTCGGAGAGCAGGCCGAGCAGCGCGTCCTGGGGTGAGTCCTGAGTCATACCCGGGTCAACTCACCGTGCGGCCGGGCGCATTCCCCACCGGCCGGGTGAATGACCCTGAGAAGTCGCCGTCCCTGCCGGGGACCGCCCGCGTCGCCCGGTCCGGCGGCGTCGCGTCGATCACATCCGACCCGGACGGCCCGGTCCGGCCCCGGGGCCCTGCGCGACGATGAGAAGCGGACACGGACCGGGGGCCGGCCGGAAGGCACCGCGGACGACGCGACCGGAGGGAAGTCATGGCACAGCTGCGACAGGACGCCGACCCGGCGGAGGCGGGGCTGGACGGCGGGGCGCTGGCCCGTCTGGACCGGCACTTCGCCCGGCACGTCGACGAGGGACGCCTGCCCGGCTATCTGGTGGCGGTCGCCCGGGGCGGCCGGGTCGCCCACCTGACCACGTACGGCCTGCGGGACGTCGCGGCCGGCCTGCCGGTCGAGCCGGACACGCTGTGGCGGATCTACTCGATGACCAAGCCGGTCACCGCGGTCGCGGTGCTGCTGCTGGCGCAGGACGGCCGGCTGTCCCTGGACGACCCGGTCGACCGCCATCTGCCGGCCTTCGCCGACCCCCGCGTGTACGTGGGCGGTCCGGTGCTTCGGCCGCGCACCCGGCCGGCCGCCGGCCCGGTCCTGATCCGGCACCTGCTCACCCACACCGCGGGCCTGACCTTCGGCTTCTACCACCGCCACCCCGTGGACGCGCTCTACCGGGAGGCGGGTCTCGAATACTCGGTGCCGCCGGGCAAGGACCTCGCCGAGACCGTCGAGGTGTACGCGCGGATGCCGCTCCAGTTCGACCCGGGCACCCGGTGGAACTACTCGGTCGCCTCCAACGTGCTCGGCCGGGTGATCGAGGTGGTCTCCGGGCAGCCGCTGGACGCGTTCTTCGCCGACCGGATCCTGGGCCCGCTCGGCATGACCGACACCGGCTTCCACGTCACCCCCGGGCAGGAGGCGAGGCTGGCCGCGCTGTACGGCGAGACGGAGGAGGGCGGGATCGAGCCGGTGCCGGGGCTGCCGGTGCGCGGCCGGCCGCGGTTCCTGTCCGGCAGCGGCGGCCTGGTCTCCTCCGCCCACGACTTCCACCGCTTCATGGAGCTGCTGCGCCGGGGCGGCGAGCTGGACGGGGTGCGGCTGCTGGCACCGGGGACGCTCGCCGAGATGACCCGCGACCAGCTGCCCGGCGGGGCCACCATCCGCTCCTTCGGGACCCCGGCCCACCAGGAGCCCGCCATGGACGGCCTCGGCTTCGGCTTCAACGTCTCCGTGGTCACCGATCCCGCCCGCACCCTGGCCCCGTCCCACCTCGGCACCTACGGCTGGACCGGCGTGGCCACCACGGCGTTCTGGGTGGACCCGGCCCACGACCTGACCGTGCAGTTCATGACCCAGGTGCGTCCGAAGCGGCTGAAGGTCTTCCCCGAGTTGCGGCGGCTGGTGCACGAGGCCGTGACGGAGTGACGGACCGGCCGTCCACCGAGCCGGGAGGGCCGGGGGCCGGGGGCGGGGGGCCGGGGGGCCGGGGGGCCGGGGTCAGGAACCGTGGGCGACGGCGTCCAGGTGGGGCAGATGGTGGTCCATCCGCTCCCGCTTGGTCCGCAGGTACGTCAGGTTGCTCTCGCACGGCTCGATCAGCAGCGGCACCTGCTCGGTGACCCGGACGCCGTGCCGGACCAACGCCTCCCGCTTGCGCGGGTTGTTGGACATCAGCAGTACCGAGCGCACCCCGAGGTCGCGCAGGATCTCCGCGGCGACGCCGTAGTCCCGGGCGTCGACCGGCAGCCCCAGCGCGAGATTGGCCTCCACCGTGTCCAGGCCCTCGGCTTGGAGGGCCATCGCACGCAGCTTGGCGAGCAGCCCGATACCGCGGCCCTCGTGCCCCCGCAAGTAGACGACGACGCCACTGCCTTCGGCGACCACCGCACGCATCGCGGCCTCCAGCTGGTCGCCGCACTCGCAGTGCCGGGAACCGAAGGCGTCCCCGGTCAGGCACTCCGAGTGCAGCCGGACCAGGACGTCGTCGGTGCCGAGTTCGCCGTGGACCAGGGCCACTTGCTCGTCACCGCGATCGTGGTCCAGGTAACCGATCGCCTGGAATTCCCCGTGGACGGTGGGCAGCGGTGCGTTCACGACGCGTTCCGCACCCGACCGCCGCGGGGAATTCTCGCCGCCTACGCCGATGTCGACGCCGGTGTTCTCTGTCATGATCTGATTCCTCAACGAAGACGAAAGGCCGGGAAAAGATGAGTCGTTCGGGCGCGCGGCCGGATTTCGACGTTGCGTACGCGATACTGCCGGCGGACACCACGGAGGACGTGCGGACGCGGGAGGCGGGTGCCGCGGCACGGGTCGCCGTCCTCCCCGTCGGAAGCCTGGAGCAGCACGGCCCGTTCCTGCCGCTGGCGACCGACACGCTGGTCGCGTGTGCCGTGGCGCGGGAGATCGCCGCCGTCCACCCGGTGCGGCTCCTGCCGCCGGTGACGGTCTCCTGTTCGCACGAGCACGCGGCCTGGCCGGGTACCGTCAGCATCTCCGCCGTGACCCTGCACGCGGTGGTCTCGGACATCGCGTCGTCGCTTCGCCGCTCGGGCGTGGACGCGCTGGTCGTGGTCAACGGGCACGGCGGCAACTACGTGCTGGGCAACGTCGTCCAGGAGGCTTCCGCGCGCGGTGAGCGGATGGCGCTGTTCCCGGCCGCGGAGGACTGGGAGGCGGCTCGGGAGCAGGCCGGGGTGGTCACCTCGCTGCTCACCGACATGCACGCGGGAGAAATCGAGACCTCGATTCTGCTGCACGCTCACCCCGAATTCGTCCGCCCTGGATACGAGACCGCCGATTTCACCGCCGACGACCGACGTCGGCTGCTCACCGTGGGAATGTCCGCCTATACCGAATCGGGCGTCATCGGCCGTCCTTCCCTGGGTTCGGCGGAGAAGGGAAAGAAACTCCTGTCGAGCCTGGCGGAATCCTTCGGGCCGCTTTTCGACCTGCTCGCCCCGCCCGCCGGCCGCGCATAGTCCACGTCTGCCCGCCGGCCGGGACCCATGGGGGCGGCCCCGGCCGACGGGCGGTCACCGGGAGGGAGGACGGGAGTGGGCACGGACGCCGGAGCGGAGGAGGCGGAAGCCGGGCCGGGAGCGGAAACGGGGGCCGGGCCGGGGGCGGAGGCGGGGCCCGGGGCGGTGCGCAGGTCGCCGTACCAGCGGTGGACCAGGACCACGGCGCCGGGCAGGCTCGCCACGAAGCCGAGGACGCCGTAGACGACCGCGACCGCGACCCCGCTGTCCGCGCCGAGCCCCGCCGCGCCGAACGCCCACGCGGTGACGCCCTCGCGCGGGCCGAAGCCGCCCACGTTCAACGGCAGGCCCATGGCCAGCAGGGCGAGCACCGCGAGCGGCAGCAGCACCGGCACCGGGGCGGCCGAGCCGGCCACCCGGGCCGCCACGACGAACATGACCAGGTGCCCGGCGAGGACGACCGCGGAGGACAACGCGACACCGGGCGCGCTCCGCCGGGACGCCAGTCCCCGCCGGACCCCGCCCGGCAGCCGGCGCGGGGCGCCGCCGCCCCGGCGGGCCGTGGGGCGCTTCGTCCGGACGGCGAGCACGGCGGCACACGCGCCCGCGGCGGCGAGCGCCGCCAGCGGTGCGGCGCCCCGCGCCTCGGCACGCACCGGGGACGGCAGGGTCAGCAGCACCACGACGCCGGCCACGGTCAGCGCGATCTGCCCCGCGGCCCGCTCCAGGACGACCGCCCGCACCCCGCACCGGACGTCTCCGGCGCTCCGCCCGTGCCGTACCGCCCGGTGCACATCGCCCAGGATGCCGCCGGGCAGGGCCGCGTTCAGGAACAGCGCACGGTAGTAGTCGGCGACGGCCGCCCCCAGCGGCAGCCGCAGCCGCAGGCCGCGCGCCACCAACTGCCAGCGCCACGCGCTGCACACGGTGGTGACGGCGCCGATCCCCAGCGCGGCGAGCACGGTCGCGGCGCCGATCCGGCGCACCCCGTCGAGCAGGGCTCCGGTGCCGAGCCGCCACAGCAGGACGGTGAGGATGACGACACCGGCGAGCGTGCCCGCACGGGTGCGCACGGCACGGGAACCGAGGCGACGAAAACCGGGGCGACGGGAGGCGGTCGGCCGGTCGGGCTGCGGGTCCGTGAGCGACGTTCCGCGCGGGCCGGGCACCTGCGCCGGGTCCGTGAACGGCGCCCCATGCGGACCGGACGCCAGGTCCGTGAGCGGCGTTCCGCGCGAGCCGGGCACCTGCGTCGGCCTCGTGTCCGGGCGAACCGGACCCGTCCCCGTCGCCCCGGGCGTCCTCGTGTTCACGCCGGTCCGCACGCCGGTCCGCCCGTCGGCCGTGGGAGGGCCAGCAGGTCGGTGTGGTGGACGGTGACCCGGAGCGTGCCGGCCGCGCACGCGGCGAGCCGGGACCGCAGATACCGCTCGGCGCGGTCGCGCAGCTCCGGGCGCTGTTCCACCGCCGCGCCCACCCAGCCGCGCAGCCACTGCTCGGTCAGCGCGGTCCGCCCGGGGCCGAGCCGCCACGGGCTGGGGTACAGCCGGACCGTCGCCCCGCGCTCGGTGAACGCCTCGCGGGCCACGGCGGTCGCGTCCGGGCCGAGCAGTCCGGTGCGCCGCTGGTGCGCGTTGAACGCCTCGGCGATCTCGGCGTCCAGCGGGTCCGCCGGGTCCGGTTCGACGCGTCCGGCGACGGTGAGGGTGAGCAGGGCCGGACACCCGGCGCCCGCGCAGGCGTCCGCCAGGGCCTCGACCTCCTCCCGGGTGAGGACGTCGAGCAGCGCGGACGCGGTCACCAGCGTGGCTCCGGCCAGCGTGTGCGCGGTGAGCCGGGCGATGTCGCCGCGCCGGGTGTCGACCGTGACGGGGCTGCCGTCGGCGGCGCGGCGCGGGGAGCTCGCGGCGGCGTGGCGCAGCAGGCGGGGGTCGCGGTCGTACAGGATCCAGTGCTGGGCGCCGTCCAGCCGGGGTGCCACCCAGCGGCCCATCGAGCCGGTGCCGCAGCCCAGGTCGTGCACGACCGTCCGGCCGGCCGTCCCCGGCAGGCCGGACGGCCAGGCGCGCAGCGTGCCGAGCGGTTCGGGCGAACGGGCCTCCGCGTCGGCGTCCTCCCGCAGGCGCAGCCACTCGGGGGCGTACAGCGGCGGCTCCTCGGGATCGCCGTTCCCCGGCCGTACGCCGGCCCGCGCGCCGGACCGTGCCACGGGCCCGGCACCGGCGATCACCGCAGACCGGGACTCCGTGAAGCGGGACTCCGCAAAGCGGGACTCCGCAGGCCGGGACTCCGCGGAGCGGGCGTTCGCGGGGTCTCCGGACGCCCGGGACTCCCCGCCTTCCGTGCCGTCACCAGGGACGCCGTCCCGCTCACCCGCCCCGACGGCACCCCCACTCCGCCTTGCGGGAGCCCCGCTCCGCCCCACTGCACCCGCGCTCCGCCGCGCGGCACCATCGCTCCCCCCTGCCGCCACGGCTCTCGCCTCCTCGCCTGCCGTACCGTCGGCGCCGGGCAGGGCCCCGGCGTCCGCCGCGCCCGGTCCGGGCCGCGCCGGTACGCCCGTCACGGTCCTCGGGGTGCTCATGCCGCCGTCCCCGGGGGTGCCGGTGCCGGGAGCCGCTGGAGCACGCCCGCCAGACCGCGGGCCGTGGCCGCCCAGCCGCCGAGCGCGGCGCGCCGGCCCCGGGCCGCGGCCTTCAGACGGCGGCGTACGCCGGGTTCGCCGAACCAGCCGCGCAGTTCCGCGGCGAGGGCGGCGGGGTCCTCCGGCGGGACGAGGATGCCGGGCACCCCGCCGTCCGGTGCGCGGCCGACCGCCTCGGGCAGCCCGCCGACGTCGGTGGCCAGGACGGGGATGCCACGGGCGAGGGCCTCCGTGACCGCCATGCCGTAGGTCTCGGCGCAGGAGGTGAGGACCAGCAGGTCGGCCGCCGCGTACGCGGCGTCGAGTCCGGCGCCGGAGAGCGGGCCGGTCAGCCGGAGGCGGTCGGCGAGGCCGTACCGGGCGATCAGCCGCCGCAACCCGGCGACGTACGCGGGGTCGTGGCCGAGGCCGCCGACGCACCTACAGGTCCACGGCAGGTCCCGGACCGCCGCCAGCGCCTCCACCAGCCGGTGCTGGCCCTTGCGCGGGGTGACGGCGGCCACGCACAGCAGCCGGGAGACGCCGTCGGTGCCGGGCGCGAGGGGCGCGATGTCGGCGCCGGGCGCGGCGACGTGCACCCGGTCGGGGGCGAGTCCGTGGTGGGAGACGAGCCGGCGGGCCGCCCAGTCGCTGGTGGCGATCACCGCGCCCGCCGCCCGCAGCACCGCGCGCTCCCGGGTGTCCAGGGCGGCGGCGACGGCCGGGTCCAGGCCGGTCTCGTCGCCGAGCGGCAGGTGGACGAGGACGGCGAGGCGCAGCCGCCCGGCCTCGGGGACGACGATCTCCGGGACGCCGCAGGCGACGAGGCCGTCGAGGAGGACGACCGTGCCGTCGGGCAGGTCCCGCAGGGCGCGGGCGAGGCCGTCGCGGGCGCCGATGTCCGGGCGTGGCCAGCGGCCGAGGACCGGGTGCCGGGCGATCTGCCAGCCGAAGCCGGGCAGGTCCAGGCAGATCCGGCGGTCGTAGGCGTTGCCGCCGCTGGGCGCGGCCGGGTCGTCGACGCCGGCCGGCATCACGAAGTGCGCGGTGCGCAGGGACATGGGGGCGAGTCCGGCGTTCTCGGCGGCGGTCTTCCGGGGCGCGTACGCGAGGCGGGTCCGCTGCACGGTCCGGCCGGTCACAGGGCACGCTCGTAACTCGCCCAGGCGATGTGCGACTCGTGCAGGGTGACCGTGATGCCCGCGAGTCCCCTGGCGCCCTCGCCCAGGGCGCCCCGGTGGACGCGTTCGGCGAGCCGGTCGGCGATGACCTTGGCCAGGAACTCGGTGGAGGTGTTGACGCCCGCGAACTCCGGTTCCTCGTCGAGGTTGCGGTAGTTCAGCTCGGCGGTGACGGCGCCCAGTTCACGTGTGGCCAGGCCGATGTCGACCACGATGCCGTCCTGGTCCAGTTGCTCGCGGCGGAACGTCGCGTCCACGAGGAAGGTGGCTCCGTGCAGTCGCCGCGCGGGCCCGAAGACCTCGCCGCGGAAACTGTGGGCGATCATGATGTGATCGCGGACGGTGATGCTGAACAACGGGCGGCCCTCCAGGTGCGGCGCGTCTGGTCCCCCTGCCCCTGCCCGCCGGGGGATGCCGTCTAGTACGGCTCTTGGCTTCCCCGTGTTCAGCCGTCCCTACTCTCTTCCCGGCTCGGGCCGGTCTTTCGTGTAGCGGATCCGGTGGCAGAGGGCGGGGAGCGAGCCGGCGGCCAGCTCCGGCAGCACGGAAGGGAGTTCCTCGAAGGCGCTCTCCCCGGTGATGAGCGCGTCCAGGGCCGGGTCGGCGAGCAGGTCGAGGGCGAGCGCCATCCGGTCGGCGTAGGTGCGGCCGGGCCGGGCGGCCGGGGAGACGGTGCCGACCTGGCTGCCGCGCACGGTGAGCCGGCGGGAGTGGAAGGCCTCACCGAGCGGCAGGGTCACGGTCCGGTCGCCGTACCAGCTCAGCTCCACGACGGTGCCCTCCGGGGCGAGGAGGGCGAGGGCGCGGGTGAGCCCGGCCTCGGTGGCGCTGGCGTGCACGACGAGGTCGCAGTCGCCGAGGGCGTCGGCCGGCGTGGCGAAGCCGGCACCGAGCGCCTCGGCGGTCCGGGCGCGGGCCGGGGCGGCGTCGACCAACTGGAGCCGGACGCCGGGGAAGCGGGCGAGGAGCGCGGCGACCGCGCAGCCGACCATGCCGCCGCCGACGACGGCGATCCGGTCACCGATCAACGGGGTGGCGTCCCACAGGGCGTTGACGGCGGTCTCCACGGTGCCGGCGAGCACGGCCCGTCCGGCGGGCACCCGCTCGGGCACCACGGTGACGGCGCTCGCCGGCACGACGTACCGGCTCTGGTGCGGGTAGAGGCAGAAGACCGTGCGGCCGGCCAGCGCGGCCGGGCCCTCCTCGACCACGCCCACGCTGAGGTAGCCGTACTTCACCGGTGCGGGGAAGTCGCCCTCCTGGAACGGGGCCCGCATCACGGCGCGCTGGCTCTCCGGCACCCCGCCGCGGAAGACGAGCGTCTCGGTCCCCCGGCTGATCCCGGAGTACAGGGCGCGCACCAGGACCTCGTCCTCGGCGGGCTCCGGCAGGGTGACGTCGCGCAGTTCGCCCCGGCCGGGCGAGCGGAGCCAGAACGCGCGGGCCGACCGGTTCATCGGCGTCCTCCTGAACGATCGGGAAGTTGTCCACGTACCGAGGTGTGCACAGGCCGCGCACAGTACGCGGCGTCGCTCGACTCTGTCATTCGGCCGGAGGGTGTGCGGTGGCCCTGAACAACACGTACGACGCGAGGCTCCGGCAGGAGACCGCGGTGGGAGCGGGCGCGCAGGTCCTGCTGCTGGCGCTGCTCGGCCCGGCCACCGGCATGGGGCCGGCCGGCTGGCTGACGGGGCTCGCGTTCGCGTGCGCCACCTGGGCGGTCCTCTCCCGGGCCCTGCACCGCTCCCGGCTGTCCTCCTTCGGCCCCGCGAACCGGGTCACGCTCGGCCGGGCCACCCTGGTCGGCGGGGTGACCGCGCTGGTCGCGGACTCCTTCGAGAGCGCGCCGCCGGTGACGCCGCTGGTCGCCCTGACCGCGGTGGCCCTGCTGCTGGACGGCGTGGACGGCGAGGTGGCACGCCGTACCGGCAGCACGACCGCGCTGGGGGCGCGCTTCGACATGGAGGTGGACGCGTTCCTGATCCTGGTGCTGAGCGTGTACGTGTCGACGCGGCTGGGCCCCTGGGTGCTCCTCATCGGCGGGATGCGCTACGCGTTCGTCGCCGCCGCCCGGTTCGCGCCGTGGCTGACCGCGCCGCTCCCGGCGTCGTTCGCCCGCAAGACGGTGGCCGCGCTCCAGGGCGTGTCCCTGCTCCTGGCCGGCGCGGACCTGCTGCCCCGCCCGGTGAACCTCACGGTCGTCCTGCTGGCGCTGGGCTCGCTGGTGTGGTCCTTCGGACGGGACGTGGTGTGGCTGCGGCGCACGGCCCGCACGATCGCCGGGGAGGCGGTGCCGGAGCCGTCGCCCCGCCCCGGCCGGGCCGCCGACCTGAACGCGTCCCCCTCCCGGACACCGAACCGCCGCGCAGGCACTCCCCGACGACAGCCGGCCACCGTCTCCGCCCGTTCGGCCTCACCGGCTCAGCCGAGCCGCGGCACGCCGTTCGGCAGGCTGTCCGCGCCCTGACAATCCCACAGTTCCCGGGCTTCCAGCCGCAGGGTGTCGGTGTCGGCGGCGAGCGAGGCCGTCTTCCGGATCACCGCCCGGTCGGACGTCTTCTCGTACGTGACGTCGACCTCCACCACCGCCTTGCCCTGCTCTGACGAGCAGTCGGCGAAGAGGGAGGTGGTGTCCCCCTCGTGGAATCCCTCGGCCTCGCCCAGCGTGATCCGGATGGCGCCCGCCGCACCGGCGTCGCGAGCCACGTCCTCCATGGTGTAGTCCCCCTTGGAGTAGAGGGTGTGCTTGATCCTCACCGCCTTGCCCCCGCCGTACACCTTGCAGGTGCCGGGCGCCTTCCTGGCGTACGGCTGCTCCGGGTTGAAGACACCGGAATGCCACTGCGAGAACCGCTCGCCCTTCTCCGGCAGGAGGGACTTCACATCGGCCCCGGAAAGAGCCCCGTCACAGACACGCGCCGGCACGGCGACGTCGGGTTCTCCGGACGCCGAACGCACCTGCCACGCCACCACTGCGACCAAGGCAAGCAGTCCGACGGCGGCCAGAGCCGTCCGCGAGGCGAACCGTGCGCCCCGCCCTCGGGCCGACCCCGCGGACCGGCCGCCGTGATCTCCGCTCAAGACGCCCGCTCACACGGTTGCCGCTTCTTCAGCGAGGCTGTGTATCCCCGCATCAGCTCTTTCATCGCGGATTCATTCGGACGGCCGGGCTTCAGCACTCTGACAAGGGTGCTGATGTCCTCCTCGACATCGCCGCCACGGCACTTGACCAGCGACACGGCGGCTTGCCCGGAATACGCGATCGTGTTGCCTTCCGAGGACTTCTGCTCCTGGATCGAGAGTCGGCTGCGCAGGATGTGCCGCGCGGAGTCACCGGCGTCGATGCGTTCTCCGCTCACTTGCAGCACCGTGTCCTCGTCGACCTTGACGCCGCACAGCGCGGAGCCGTCGTCGAGACTTCCCTTCGGCTCGACGGTGAGTCGTTCTCCGGACGCGGGCAGGAGCCGCGAGAGCGCATCGGCCGGGACGGCCACCCCGCAGAGCTCACGCGGAACGGCGAAGCGCTGCCCGGGGGCGTCCGAGGAGCAGCCGGCCACCGCTGTCACGGCGACGAAAAGGAGGCTGCCGAACAGGACAGGCGATGAGGGTCTCAATGCTTGCTACTCTCCGATGTGGCCTCGCGGCCCACGACCCCCAGGTCGTCCTGGTTCACCGCCGGATCTCCGGTACCTCCGCCGCCCCCGCCATCCTGCGGCACGCATATGAAGCGCATGTGGGTCTCCCCCGTACGGACGGTTCGCTGTCTGATCAACTTAGCGTCCCGGCCGAGGCGAAGTCCGCGCCGCTCACGTTGTGGCCCGTTTGTCGGTTGTGAAGATTTGCGGTGGCCGCGCGTCCTCATGGCGCGGAGGCACGTGGCGTGGTGTGGGCCGGCGGGCACGGCTGCCCAGCCGTGTCCGCCGGCCGTCCGGGCCTCGGCTCAGGCGGCCCGGCGTGTCTGGCCGCGGTGTACGCGGACGATGTCCGCGTACCGGCGGCCACTGCCCTTGATGGTGCGGACCTGGGTGCGGTAGTCCACGTGGACCAGCCCGAACCGCTTGTCGTAGCCGTACGCCCACTCGAAGTTGTCCAGCAGGGACCAGGCGAAGTATCCGGCCAGCGGGGCGCCGCGGCGGGCGGCCGAGGCGCAGGCCGCGAGGTGGCGTTCCAGGTAGTCCTGGCGCTCGGGGTCGTCGACGCTGCCGTCGGGGCGCACCACGTCCGGGAAGGCGGAGCCGTTCTCGGTGATGTAGATCCGGCGGGCGCCGTACTCCTCGGTGAGCCGGAGCAGCAGGGTCTCGATGCCGGACGCGTCGATCTCCCAGTCCATGCCGGTGCGCGGGACACCCTCGCGCCGGACCGACCGGACGTACGGCGCGGGGCCGTCGGGGTCGTCGGTGACGTACTCCGGGAAGTAGTAGTTCAGGCCCAGCCAGTCGAGCGGGGCGGCGATGGTCGCCAAGTCGGCATCGGTCAGCGGGAGTTCGACGCCGTACGTCTCCACCATGTCGGCGGGGAAGCCGCGCCCGTGCACCGGGTCGAGCCACCAGCGGTTGACATGGCCGTCGTGCCGGCGGGCCGCCGCCAGGTCCTCGGGGCGGTCGCCGGCCGGGTGCACGGTGGAGAGGTTGTTGACGATGCCGACCTGCGCGCCGGGGGCGGCGGCGCGGATCGCCTGGGTGGCGAGGCCATGGCCGAGGAGCAGATGGCCGGAGGCGCGGACGGCGGCGGTGAGGTCGGTCCAGCCGGGCGCCATCGTGCCCTCCAGGTGCCCGATCCACGCCGAGCAGGAGGGCTCGTTGAGAGTGGCCCAGAGCGTGACGCGGTCGCCGAGACGGCCGGCGACGACGGAGGCGTACTCGGCGAACGCCTCGGCGGTGTCCCGCTCCGGCCAGCCGCCCCGGTCCTGGAGCGCCTGCGGCAGGTCCCAGTGGTAGAGGGTGACGGACGGGGTGATGCCCGCCTCCAGCAGGGCGTCCACCACCCCGTCGTAGAAGTCGAGTCCCTTGGCGTTCACCGGGCCCGTCCCGCCGGGCACCACGCGGGGCCAGGCCACCGACAGCCGGTAGGCGTTGACGCCGAGCTGCCGCATCAGGCCGATGTCCTCGCGCCACCGGTGGTAGTGGTCGCAGGCGACGTCGCCGTTGTCGTCGTTCGCGATCTTCCCGGGGGTGTGCGAGAAGGTGTCCCAGATGGAGGGCGAACGGCCGTCCTCGGCCACGGCTCCCTCGATCTGGTACGCCGCCGTGGCCGTGCCCCACAGGAAGTCGTCCGGGAAGGCGGCGAGGTCGATGGGTGCGAGGTCGATGGGTTCGGACACGGAAGTCCCTTCGGGATCAGGGGTGTGGGTCACTTGACGGCGCCCGCCGTCAGACCCGCGACGAGGTAGCGCTGGAGGAGGAGGAATCCGGCGACCACCGGCACGCTGACGACGAGCGAGGCGGCCATGATCTGGTTCCAGTAGACGTTGTTGAGGGTGGAGTAGCCCTGGAGGCCGACGGCGAGGGTGCGGGTGGTGTCGTCGGTCATGACCGAGGCGAAGAGCACTTCGCCCCACGCGGTCATGAAGGCGTACACGGCGACCGCGACGATGCCCGGGATCGCGGCCGGCACGACGATCCTGAGCAGCGCCTTCAGCGGCCCGCAGCCGTCCACCAGCGCCGCCTCGTCCAGGTCGCGCGGCACCGAGTCGAAGTAGCCGATCAGCATCCAGATGGAGAACGGCAGGGTGAAGGTGAGATAGGTCAGGATCAGTCCGCCGCGCGAGCCGAACAGGGCGATGCCGGTGGCGTTGCCGATGTTGACGTAGAGCAGGAAGAGCGGGAGCAGGAAGAGGATGCCGGGGAGCATCTGGGTGGACAGCACGGTGACGGTGAAGACGCGCTTGCCGCGGAAGTCGTAGCGGCTGACGGCGTAGGCGGCGAAGACCGCGATGACCACCGAGCCGGCGGTCGCCGCGCCCGCCACGATCAGCGAGTTCACGAAGTACCGGGCGAGTGGGATCGTGGACCAGATGTCGATGTACGGGCGGATGGTGAGCCCGCTGGGCAGCCAGCGGAAGGTGCCGGAGACGTCGGCGAGCGGCTTGAGCGAGCTGGAGACCATCACGTACACCGGGGTGAGGACGAACCCGGTGAGCAGGGTGAGGAAGACCCGTCGTGTCCACAGGAACGAACGGGGCGGCGCCAGGGGTGAGTTACGCATCGGAGGTCCTCCGTCCGCGTGTGGTCAGCAGCAGGTAGAGGCCCGTCACGGCGAGCAGGAAGAGCAGCAGCAGGACGGACATCGCCGAGCCGGTGCCGAAGTTCCAGGTGACGAAGGACGACTGGTAGATGTGTACGGAGATCAGGTCGGCGGCTTCGGGAGCGGCCTTGCCGAACAGCACGTACGGCGTGTTGAAGTCGTTGAACGTCCACAGGAACAGCACCAGGACCAGCACCTGGTTGACGGGGCGGAGGGAGGGCAGGGTGATGCGGCGGATCCGCTGCCAGACGCCGGCGCCGTCCAGCGCCGCGGCCTCGTACAGCTCCCCGGGGATGTTCTGGAGGCCGGCCGTCACGATGAGGAAGGCGAACGGCCAGCCCTTCCACACCGACACGGTGAGCAGGGCGTAGAAGCTGTTGTCGCCGATGAGCCAGAAGGACGGCTCGTCGGTGAGGTGCAACTGGTCGTGCAGCACGTGGTTCACCAGGCCGTTGTCGTGCTGGAACATGAACACCCAGGTGATGACGGCCGCGTAGACCGGCAGCGCGTAGGGGATGAGGAAGACCGTGCGCAGCAGGCCGCGGCCGCGGAAGGTGTCCTGCATGAAGACGGCGGCGGCGGTACCGGTCAGCCAGCACAGGCCGACCGACAGCAGGGTGAAGGCGACCGTGACACCGAACGACCGGAGCAGCGCCTCGCCCACGGGCGCGTCGAAGTCCACCGACACCCGGTAGTTGTCGAGGCCGGACCACGGGGCGGTCCCCCAGTCCCGGATGTAGAACTGGGTCAGTTCCCTGAGACTCATCACGATGCCGATCGCCATCGGCACCAGATGGACCAGGAGTTCGAGGACCAGAGCGGGAAGCAGGAGCAGGTACGGCAGTGAGACGCGGCGGATCCGTCCGGTGCGGCGGCGGGGCTCGCGCGCCGCACCGGGGGACGTCTCGGGCGCCGCTTCCTTGAACGTGGCGGTCGTCATCGTGGTCACGCGGCCGGCATCTGCTGCTGGGCCTTCTCCAGCTTCGCCTTGACCGAGCCGGTGGTCACGGCGCGTCCGGCGGCGGCGTCGGCGAACAGTTCCTTGACCGCCGTACCGACCGACGTCTCGAACTGCGACTCGGACGGCACCTGCGGCAGCGCGGCGGCGCTGGAGGCGAGGGTGCTCTTCAGTACGGCGGTGGCGGAGGTGCTGAACGCCGGGTCGCCCTGGGCCGCCTTGACCGGCGGGATGGTGCTGTACGCCGTGTTGAGGATCTTCTGCTCGGTGTCCGAGGTCATGAACTTCACGAACCTTGTGGCGCCGTCGATGTTGTCCGTGTTCTTGAAGACGGCCATGTTGATGCCCATGACCGCCGAGTTCACCTGGGTGCCGGCGCCGGGCGTTCCGGAGTTCACCGGTACGGGCGCGACACCGTAGGCGTCCTCGTCCATTCCCTGGGACTTGAGGTTGGAGGCGGCGGTCTGCCACAGCAGCATCGCCTGCTTGCCCTTGGCGAAGTCGCTGACGGACTGGTTCTGCGCGTACTCGGCGTCGCCGGTCGGGATGACCTCGTCCTTGGCCATCAGGTCGACGTACTGCTTGACGGCCTCGACCACCTTGGCGTCGGTGAAGTCGGGCTTGCCGTCGGCGGTGAAGAAGTCGGCGCCGTGCTGCTTGGCGAAGACGAAGACGTGGTGGATGTTCTCCGACAGGTTCGAACCCTCGGCACCCAGTACGGACTTGCCCTTGGCCTTGATCTTCTTGCCGTCGGCGATCAGCTCGTCCCAGGTGGCCGGGGGCTTGCCGATGCCGGCGTCGGCGAAGATCCGCTTGTTGTAGTAGAGCGCGTACGCCATCGAGTACAGCGGCACCGCCGCCGGGTCCTCGCCCCGCACGCCCGTCGAACCGAGCGCGGTCTCGGCGAACCGGTCCCTGCCGCCTATCTTGGCGAAGTTCTCCTCGTTCCACGGCAGCAGGGCGCCGGTCGCCTGGAGGGAGGCGCTCCAGGTGTTGCCGATGTTCAGCACGTCGGGGCCCTGGCCGGACGTGGTCGCGGTGAGGATCCGGTTGAGCAGATCCGACCAGGGCACGACCTCCAGCTTGACCTTGATGCCGGTCTGCTTCTCGAACTTGTCGAGTTCGGGCTGGAGAACCTGCTTGTCGACCGCGACGCTGGCCCCCTGGTTGGAAGCCCAGTACGTCAGCGTCTTCGGCGAGTCGTTGGACCCCTCGCCGGTGGCCGATCCGCCTCCGCAGGCCGTGGCCGCGAGGGCGAGTGACAGGGTGACGGCGCCTACGGCCGCGGCTCGGATGCTGCGCATGGCTCCCGGTGTCCCTTCGGGGATTGCACTCATGACTTAATTTAGGACGTGAGTTAATCCGGGCGGAGGGCGATCGTCAAGGGATTCGACAGCTCGATCCGGTCGCGATCACCCAACTGGTCCGGACCGGACCGCCCGGGCCGCCTCCGGGCCGCCTCCGGGTGGAACCGGTGGGATCGGTCGGGCGGCCGGGGACCGCGCCGATGCCTGCCGGTGGGATCGGGCGGACGGCGGCCCGGGACCCCGCCGATGCCTCCCGGCGGGGAACGGGCGGACGGCGGCCCGGGGCCGCGCCGATGCCTCCCGCTGGGGAACCGGGCGGCCGGGCCACGCGGTTACCCAGCGGCCCTGACGCACGCCCGTCCGGGCAGTCGCGGGGGCGCCGGTCCCCCGTCGCAGGTCAGCCCCGTGATGCCGGCTCGCGCACCTCGGGCGCCCCGCCGCCGTGCGCCACCGGGCTCCCGGCCCGCCCCACCGGCCCACCGGCCCGCCGGCCCCCCGGCCC
>NZ_JOCB01000118.1 GCF_000718775.1 Streptomyces sp. NRRL S-31 | reverse complement strand
AGGCTGGGGGGTCCGAGGGGGCTGGGTGGGACGCCGGGTGTCCTGTGGTTGGCGGGCCTCTTCCGTGTCCCCGGCCTCTCGGACGGCCTGCGGGTCCTCCGCCCCGCCCCCGGCGATCGCGAAGCGGTAGGCGTTGGACTCCCCGACCCAGTCGCCGTCCTGTCCGCGCCGCTGTACGACGGCGGCGTTCGCGGTGACCTGGTCGGGTACGGCGTCGGAGGCGAGCGCGAGCCGGACCCGGACGCTGACCGTCCGGCCGGGCGGCACGGTGAACCCCGCGAACCCCGTGCCGTCCAGCACACCGACCAGCTCGTGCGCGTCGGTGGCCTCGAAGGTGACCGGCCGGGTCCGGGAGCCGTCGTCGAAGTCCAGCCGGGGCTGGTTCGGCCGCAGCGCGCGCTTGTCGTCCGCGAGGACCACGACCGGGTGGATGCCGGTGCAGGTGCGGCCGGTGGTGTTGGTGAGGTCGATGTACCAGGTGCCCTGGCCGCCGCCGGCCTCGTACGACGGGGGCCCGCCCCGGATGCGGGTGGCCAGCGGGAAGGCCCGCGCGTCGGCAGCGGCGCAGGACGGGGTCGCGTCGGCGCGGGCGGCGTGCGGTGGCCTGGCGGTGGTGGCGGTGGCGGTGGCGGTGGACGCGGTGGTGGCCGCTGCGGCCAGGAGGAGGGACAAGGATGTGCACGGTCGCATGAACACATGACCATGCCGGGTGCTCGGGGACGCCCGGCGCCGCCACGCCGGGTCCCGGGTGCCGGCCGCCCGGCCAGCGGAGCGGCATCACCGGGTCGGGTCATGGGCGGCGGGGGTCTGCCGACCGGTGCGGGTGCGTTGTGGGTTGCGGCCGGTCGCGCGGTTCCCCGCGTCGCTTCGGGGCACGGGCCGCTGCGGGCACGTCGTGGCCGGTCGCGCAGTTCCCCGCGCCCCTTCAAGGCACGGGCTACTGCGGGGCGTCGCACGGCTGCGGGCACGTCGTGATTGATCGCGCCGTTCCCCGCGCCCCTTCAGGGCACGGGCCACTACGGGACGTCACACGACTGCGGGCACGTCCTGGCTGATCGCGCCGTTCCCCGCGCCCCTTCAGGGCCTCCGTGCGACGGGTGTCAGACGTCGCCGCGGCCGAACAGGGGGGCCAGCAGCAGTTGGGCGGCGCCCTCGGCCACCACCCGCTCACCCCGTGGAGCGACCCGTACCGGGATGTGCTCCCCGCCTGCTCCCTCCCGCCGGGCCCGTGCCCTCAGCACCTCGCCGACCCCCCGGACGTACGCCTCCGGCGCCCCGGCGACCGTACGCCCGCCGAGCAGCACCACATCGATGTCCAGCAGCCCCACCAGGTTCCCGGCCGCCACGCCCAGCACCCGCGCCGCCTCCGCCACCTCGCCCCGTGCCGCCGCGCCGAGGCACAGCACCTCCACGCAGCCCCGGTCGCCGCACTCGCACAGCGGTCCGTCCAGCTGGACCACCTGGTGCCCGAACTCCCCCGCCCCGGTCCGCGCCCCGCGGTGCACGGTCCCGCCGATCACCAGTCCGGCCCCGAGCCCGGTACCGAGGTGCAGATAGGCGAAGGACCCGCCCGCCGCGTCCCCCGCGCCACCGGCCGCCAGCCCGAGCGCCGCCGCGTTGGTGTCCTTGTCCACCACCACCGGCACCCCGAGCCGCTCCGCGAGCGCGTCGCGCAGCGGAAAGCCGTCCCACTCGGGAAACCCGGTGACCCGGTGCAGCACCCCGCGCGCGTGGTCCAGCGGCCCGGGCAGTGCGACCCCCACGCCCACCAGGGACCGGACCCCCGCCAGTTCCCCGTCCCCGGTCAGCTCCCCGGCCACCGCGCGGACCGCCGCGCGGACCGCCCCCAGCACGGCCTCCGCCCCGGCCCCCAGGTCCAGCGCCGCGCGCCGCTCCGCCACCACGGCGCCGTCCAGGTCCACGAGCACCACGCGCAGTTCGTCGCGGTCGAGGTGCACCCCGACGGCGTGCCCCGCCTCCGGCACCAGCCGCAGCACGGTCCGCGGCTTGCCGCCGGTCGACGCCCGGTGCCCGGCCTCCGCCGCGAACCCCGCCTCCCGCAGCCGCGCGGTGATCTTGCTGACGGCCTGCGGGGTCAGCCCGGTGCGCTCGGCCAGCTCCAGCCGGCTGATGCCCGCGGCCCCGGCCTCACGCAGCAGCCCCAGCACCAGCGCGGTGTTGTGGCTGCGCACCAGACCGAGGTTTGCCCCCGCCGGCCGGCCGCCCCGCGGCGCCGTACCCGCCGTGGCTCCCGCCGTGTCCCTCGCCGTCGCGCTCGTCCTGTCCACGCTCCCATTGTCCTCACCGCTTGCACTTCCGCAACAGCGTTGCCAAAGTGGAGGGCATGACTGCTACCCCCCTCCGCGTCGGCCTGATCGGCTACGGCCTCGCCGGCTCCGTCTTCCACGCACCGCTGATCGCCGCCACCGAGGGCCTCGCCCTGGACACCGTGGTCACCTCCAACCCGGAGCGGCAGCAGCAGGCCCGCGCCGAGTTCCCCGACGTGACGCCCGTCGCCGCCCCCGAGGAGCTGTTCGACCGCGCGGACGAGCTGGACCTGGTCGTCATCGCCTCCCCGAACAAGACGCACGTGCCCCTCGCCACGGCCGCCCTGAAGGCGGGGCTGCCGGTGGTCGTGGACAAGCCGGTCGCCGGCACCGCGGCCGAGGCCCGCGAGCTGGCCGCCCTCGCCGAGGAGCGCGGTCTGCTGCTCTCGGTCTTCCAGAACCGCCGCTGGGACAACGACTTCCTGACCCTGCGACGACTCCTCGCGGACGGGGAACTCGGCGACGCCTGGCGCTTCGAGTCCCGTTTCGAGCGCTGGCGCCCGCGGCCCAAGGGCGGCTGGCGGGAGTCCGGCGACCCGGCGGAGATCGGCGGCCTGCTCTACGACCTCGGCAGCCACGTGATCGACCAGGCCCTGGTCCTCTTCGGCCCGGCCACCGAGGTCTACGCCGAGACGGATGTCCGCCGCGCCGGCGCGGAGGCCGACGACGACACCTTCATCGCGCTCACCCACGCGAGCGGGGTCCGCTCCCACCTCTACGTCTCCGCGACGACCGCCCAGCTCGGCCCCCGCTTCCGGGTGCTGGGCTCGCGCGCGGGCTACGTCAAGTACGGCCTGGACCCGCAGGAGGCGGCCCTGCGCGAGGGCAGCCGTCCCGGCACCACCGCCGACTGGGGCGCGGAGGACGAATCGCTGTGGGGTCGCGTCGGCTCCGGCGAGTCCCCCCTCTCCGGCGGCGGCACCCCCGTACCGTCCCTCCCCGGCGACTACCCCGCCTACTACGCGGCCGTCGCGGCCGCCCTGCGCGGCGCCGGCCCCAACCCGGTGACCGCCTGGGAGGCGGCAGCCGCCCTCGACGTACTGGAAGCGGCCCGCAGGTCCGCACGAGACAAGGTGACGGTGACCCTCTGATGCGCCAGACCATCCCCCAGACCACGGCCGGGACCACCCCGGCGCCGGCCCCGACCGTCGAGGAGCTCCAGGCGCAGCAGAGCCGCCTGGTCTTCGAGCGGTTCACCCACGACGACGCCTGGGCGCTCGGCTCGCTCCTGGTCGAGCTGGCCCGGGAGCGCCGGCTGCCGGTGGCCGTCGACATCCACCGCGCCGGCCAGCAGCTCTTCCACGCCGCCCTGCCGGGCTCCGCCCCGGACAACGACGCCTGGATCGCCCGCAAGCGCCGGGTGGTGGAGCGCTACGGCGCCCCGTCCTACCTGGTCGGCACCCGCTTCCGCGCCAAGGGCACGACGTTCGAGGAGTCCTCCCGGCTCGACCCGGACACGTACGCGGCGCACGGCGGCTCGTTCCCGATCACGGTCGAGGGCGTCGGCGTGATCGGCGCGGTGACCGTCTCCGGTCTGCCCCAGCTGGAGGACCACCGGTTCGTGGTGGAGGTCCTGGAGAGGTTCCTCGGAGTTTCGGCCGACTGAGGGAACGGCGGGAATCGGCACGGGGTGCCCTCCGGTTGGCAGTTGGCGAAGGCATGATGATCACGGCACCGTCCACCACCGGAGGGACCCACCCGATGACCACCGCACTGAAGGAGACCGTCGGCCGGTACGGCGTCTGGAGCATCGAGCTGCGCTCGGAGGACCCGGACCGGCGCGGCGAACTGGACGAGGCCGCGGCCGAACTGGAGGAACTCGGGTACGGCGCGATCTGGCTGGGCGGCAACAGCACCGCGGATCACGCCGCCCCGCTCATCGGGGCGACGCGGCACATCGTGGTCGGCACCAGCATCCAGAGCGTCTGACAGCAGGACGCCGCCACGTCGGCGACCGGCTTCACCGAGGTGGAGGCGGCCCACCCCGGCCGCTTCGTGCTGGGACTCGGGGTGAGCCACGGCCCCTTGGTGAAGGACTACCGCCGCCCGTACGCGGCGATGACCGGTTACCTCGACGAGCTGGACCGGGCGGGCGTCCCCGCCGACCGGCGCGTGCTCGCCGCGCTGGGCCCCAGGATGCTGGAGCTGTCCCGGGACCGCGCGGCCGGCGCGATCCCCTACCTGGTCACGCCCGAGCACACCGCGGACGCCCGCGGGACGCTGGGCGAAGGGCCGCTGCTGGCCCCGGAGTTCAAGGTGGTGCTGGAGCCCGACGCGGACCGCGCCCGGGAGACGGCGCGCGCCTACCTGGGCCGCTATCTCCAGCTCCCCAACTACACCAGGAACTTCCTCCGCCTGGGCTTCACGGAGACCGACCTCGCCGACGGCGGCAGCGACCGGCTCATCGACGCGGTCTTCGCCTGGGGCGACGAGTCCCGGATCCGCGAGCGCGTCACCGCCTTCCACGAGGCGGGCGCGGACCACGTGGCCCTCCAGGTGGTGACCGGGGGCACCGGCGACACCCTGCCCAGGGAGCAGTGGCGCCGACTGGCCTCTCTCCTCGTCTGAGACCGCCCCGGCCCTTCCGGCGGGCGCCCCTCGGCGCCCGCCGGCTTCCCGGCCGCCCCCGGCGGAGCGCCTACGCGTCCTTCAGCTCCTGCCGCTGCCGTCCGAGTCCGCCGATCTCCAGCTCGACCACGTCCCCGGCCCGCAGGTACGGCTTGGGCTCGGGCCGCCCCATCGCCACTCCCGCCGGCGTCCCCGTGTTGATGACGTCCCCGGGGTACAGGGTCATGAACCGGCTGAGGTACCGCACGACCTCTCCCACGGGGAAGATCTGCTCGGCCGTCGTACCGTCCTGCTTCAGTTCCCCGTTCACCCACAGCCGCAGCGACAGGTCCTGCGGGTCGGCCACCTCGTCGGCCGTCACCAGCCACGGGCCCAGCGGGTTGAACGTCTCGCAGTTCTTCCCCTTGTCCCAGGTCCCGCCCCGCTCGATCTGGAACTCCCGCTCGGAGACGTCGTGTGCCACCGCGTACCCGGCGACGTGCGCGAGCCCCTCCTCCGCCGAGTCCAGGTAGCGGGCCGTACGCCCGATGACGACCGCGAGTTCGACCTCCCAGTCGGTCTTCACCGAGCCGCGCGGCACCAGCACCGTGTCGTGCGGTCCGACGACCGTGTCCGGCGCCTTGAGGAAGACGACCGGCTCGGAGGGCGGCTCGGCACCCGTCTCGCGGGCGTGGTCGTGGTAGTTGAGCCCGATGCAGACGACCTTGCCGATGCGGCCGAGCGGCGGCCCGACGCGGAGTCCGGCCGGGTCCAGCGCGGGCAGCTCACCGGCCTCGGCCGCCGCCCGTACCCGGCCGAGCGCCGCGTCGTCGGCGAGGAGCGTGCCGTCGATGTCGTCCACGAGGCCGGACAGGTCCCGGAGGGTCCCCTCGGCGTCGAGCAGTGCGGGGCGCTCCGTCCCCGCCGTACCGACTCGCAGCAGCTTCATGGTCACCATCTCCCTCGATCGCGGGGCGCCCGGCCGATGAGTGCGGCCATCGGAGGACTGGCCGATCCTCCAATTCCGCTGTCCACTCCGCAAGACCCTGTTCAGGGACTGGACCGCGACCCGGCCCCGCTCGGCGGTACGGAGGGCGGGCCGCTCAGCGGTACAGCAGGGTCTGTTCCGCCGCGCTCCACGCCGTACTGGTGACGATGTACAGCGCGGCGGCCAGCGGGACGACCGCCACGGTGACGAGGGTGAAGAAGGACAGGAACGGGGTGACGCGGGTGACCGCGGCCAGGCCGGGGACCTGGTCGCCGCCGGCGACGGGGACCGGCTGCCCGGCCGTGGTCCGCCGGGCGCGCCGGTAGTTGGCGGCCGCGACGGCCGCCACGACGGCGAAGAGGCCGAGGTAGACCAGCCCGGCCGGGCCGAACACCCCGCCGTCGGAGAGCGCGTCGGCCCAACGGCCGCCGAGCGGTGCCGCGAACAGCCGGTGGTCCAGCAGGGCGTTGCTCCCGCCGCCGATCGTGGTGCCGGAGAAGAGGTGGTAGAGCAGGAAGAAGGCGGGCATCTGGAGCAGGCTGGGCAGGCAGCCGGCGAGGGGGGAGACCTTCTCCTCGGCGTGCAGTTCCAGCACCGCCCGCTGGAGCCGCTCGGGGTCCGCGGCGTGCTTCTCGCGCAGGCCGGCGATTCTCGGCTGGAGCGCGGCCTGGGCACGCCGGCCGCGGGCGGCGGCCCGGGACAGCGGGTGCACGAGGAGCCGTACCAGCGCGGTGAACAGGACGATCGCGGCGGCTGCCGCCGAGGCGTGGAAGAGCGGGGTCAGCAGATCGGCCAAGCTTTCGACCAGATGAGCGAAAACAGACATGGGTGAGCCCTCCGGGGGTCTCGTCGTGCCGGAAGTGACCGGAAAGCGACCGGTCATGAGCGGAGAACGGCAGGACGAGCCGCGCGGGGTCACGCGCAGACGGGTGCGGGAACGTGCCCTACGCGGCGGTCGCCGAAAGGGCGTGTCCGGGGGCTCTGGGCCGCCGCCGGCCGGGCGCGTCGGGATCGCGCTGGGACAGGAAGGCCGTACGGCGGGTCCGGTCGCGTATCGCGGTGCGGACGCGGTGCGGGGGTACGGCCGGCACGCCGCGCGCGGCCAGCAGCGCGCAGACACCGAGCGTGGCGGCGGTGGTGGCGGTCGCGGCGAGGGCGACGGCGGTGGTGAGGCCGCCGGCGCCGAGGAGGGCCGCCTGGAGCAGCAGCAACTGCGCCAGGAGCATCAGGAGGGCGAGGGGGCGCGTGGCGACGGCACCGCTGCGCATCGGCACTCCCCCTTTTCCTCACGTCCGCCGCCGGCGCGGCGGGCGTCCCCGTCAGTGTGCCAGGTGCGCGGGCTCGGTCTGAAGGGGCTCCAGCAGCCGCTTCGGCCGCAGCAGCGCCCTGCTGACCGGATCCGCCGGAGCGGTGTCCAGTCCCGGTCCCGGCACCATGACGACGTCCGGGACCGCCACGATGGTTCCGCAGGCCGCGCAGTGCCCGAACGGCTCGACCTCGCCGCCGCAGTCCGCGTGCCGGAAGATCCGCAGCCGGGTGTCGTCGATGTGCTCGCGCCCCCACTGGCCGAGGGCGCGCAGCACGGGCCACAGTGCGGCACCGCGCTCGGTGACGACGTACTCCTCCCGGGGCGGCGCCTCCTGGTACCGGCGCTTCTCCAGGATTCCCTGCTCGGTGAGCGTGCGGAGCCGGGCCGAGAGGACGGCGCGCGGGATGCCGAGGTGAACGAGGAAGTCGTTGTAGCGCCGGACGCCGTAGATCGCGTCGCGGACGACGAGCAGCGTCCACCGCTCGCCGACGACCTCCAGCGCGCGGGCGATGGAGCACTCCTGCGTCCCGTAGTCCTTGCCCAGTGCCATGCCCTCCACTGTAACCACTTCCAGCTCGTCGGTTCAGTCATCGAACCGACGGTGCTACGGTGACGGTGACAGGTCAGTTCAATGACCGAACTCACAGATCGGACCGAACCGGTCACCCCGTCGGCAAAAGGCTCCGCCGGACTCGACAGCATCGGACCGCACCGGGGCCCGGAAGCACAGAACAGGACAAGGCCATGGCCCGGCTCGACTCCGCCTCCACCCACTCCCCCACCGCCGTATCCGGCGCCGCCGCCCGGGACGCCCCCGTACGCCCGCGCGCCACCCTGGCCCTCACCAGCGCGGCCACCGCCGTCGCCCTGATGACGTACACGGCCCCGATGGTCACGCTGCCGGACACCGCGACCGCCCTGCACACCCCGCTCTCCGCCCAGGCATGGCTGCTCAACGGCACCCCGCTCGGCCTCGCCGCCCTCCTGCTGGTGGCCGGCAGCCTCGCCGACGACCACGGCCGGCGCCGGGTCTTCCTCGCCGGCACCCTGGCCCTCGGCCTGACCACCGCCCTCGGCGCGCTCACCACGTCGACCTGGCAGTTCACCCTGGCCCGCATCGCCCAGGGCGCGGCCAGCGCGGCCCTGCTGGCCAGCAGCCTCGGCCTGCTCGTCCACGCCTTCCCGAGCCCTCGCGGCCGGCTGCACGCCACCGGCGTCTGGGGCGCCTTCGTCAGCGGCGGCATCGCCGCGGGCCCGCTGCTCGCGGGCGCGCTGCCGAGCTGGCGGCCGGCCTACGGCGTCCTCGGCGCCGCCGCCCTCGCCGTCGCCGCGCTCGGCCCCCGGGCGCTGACCGAGTCACGCGCTCCGCGCGGCGGCCGGCCGGACGTGCTCGGCGCGCTCACCTTCGGGCTGGCCCTGGTGGCCCTGGTCGCCGCCCTGACCCTGGGCCGGGACGGCTGGCTGCGCGCCCCGGTCGGCCTGCTGCTGGCGGCGGCCGTCCTGCTCGTCGCCGGGTTCGTCGCGGTGGAGCGCCGGACCGCCACCCCCATGATCGACCTCGGACTGCTGCGCCACCCTCCCTTCCTGGCCTCCTCCGCGGGCGGCCTGTTCACCGGCCTGGCCGTGATCGGCACGTTCAGCTTCCTGCCGGCGCTGCTCCAGCAGACACTCCGGCTCTCCCCACTGGCCACGGCCTGGCTGCTGCTGCTCTGGTCCGGCCTGAGCTTCGTCGTCGCCCTCCAGGTCAAGCACCTGAACGGCCGCGTCGGCCCGCGCACCCAGCTCGCCCTCGGCTTCGCCCTGCACACCGTCGCCACGGTGACGATGCTCGGCGCCGTCGGCTCCGGCACCTGGACCCGGCTGCTGCCCGGCCTGATCATCAGCGGCCTCGGCAGCGGCCTGCTCAACGGCGCGCTGCCGCTGCTCGCCGTCGAGTCGGTACCGCGGGAGCGCGCCGCGATGGGCTCCGGCGCCCAGCAGACCTTCCGGTACATCGGCTCCTGCGCCGGCGTGGCCCTGACCATCGCCCTCGCCACCTCGGCCGGCACCCCGGCCCGGGGCGCGGACACCGCCCTGCTGGTGTCGGCGGGCCTCGCGGTGGCGGGAGCGGTGAGCGTACTGGCGCTGCGCGAGCGCCCGTGACGCGGACGGGCAGCCGCCCCGCCGCCCCGCCCGCCCGGGCTCACCTGGGCCACATGGCCACCAGCCTCGCCCACACCACCATCCGGTAGCGGGAGGTGAACTCCGGGGTGCAGGTGGTCAGGGTGAGGTGGTAACCCGGCTCGTCGTACCCGTACCCGTACCCGGACCGGACGAGCGAGCGCGGAACGGGCCGGAGCACCCCCGAGTCGCGGGCCGACCGTCCGCGGCAGGATCGCGTCGACGGCGTACGTGTACGTCGCCGACCGCGTCTCCACCCGAATCGGATCCCCCCGCCGCAGCCGGGGCAGGTACCGGAAGGGCTCGCCGTGCGTGTTCCGGTGCCCGGCGAGCGCGAAGTTCCCGGCCCGCCCCGGCTGCCGGGTCCCGGGGTAGTGGCCCGCGTAGCCCTTGTTCAGCACGTCCGCCTTGCCCACGCCCTCCGCGACGGGGACCCGCAGACCCAGCCGGGCGATGGTGAGCACGGCGTACGCCCGGGACGGTCGGGACGGCCGGGGCAGGGTCGCGGGGCCGGGCGCGCGCCGGGGCGCCCGGGACTCACCGGCCCCACCAGGCCCCTTCGAGGACTCGGCCGCCGCGGGACCCACCGGGCGCCCCGGGAGCACCGGAACCGGGCGACCCCCCGGAACCACCGGAAGCCCCGCCGGCACCCGCCGTACCGATCCCCCACTCCCGCTCCAGCGCCGCCACCTCGCGCCCGGCCCCGCGCCGCGCCTCCCGGTCGGTCCACCACAGCTGGTGCACCACCAGCAGCAGGAGCACCACCCCGGCCGTCACGAGCACCTCGCCCCCGCCCCACAGCACCCGCCTGCCCCGGGCGCGCCTGCGCCGGTCCCGGTGCCCCACGACCCGCACACCCGCCGCACCCCGCATCCGCAGCCCATCTCCCACCGGAGCCGCCCGCACGATAGGCGCGGCGCCCGCAACCTGCCAGAGGCACGGCGGCGGAACACCCTCCCCCACGGCGGGAGGCCCCGCACGCCCACCGGCACCCGGGCCCCGTACCCCGACCACCCGGCGCGCTCACCGCCGCCCCCCGTGCCCGTCCCCTCCCCCACCGCGCCTCACTTTTGTCACCGCGCGGCAGTACGGTGTCCCCCATGCGCCCCGACACGCCTGCCGAGAACGTCGACCACTCCGCCGAAGCGGCACGCCTGGAGCGAACCGCCGGCCTGTACCCCGAGGACGCCGAGACCCTGCTGCTCCGGGCGGCGGCCCACCTGGAGCTGTCCGGCGACCGCCCCGCGGCGACCACGCTCTACGACCGCCTGCTCGGCTCGTCGGCGGGGCTGGACGATCCCCACCTGGTACGGGCCCTGAAGGCGTCCAACCTCTGGGAGTACGGCCACGAGGCGGAGGCCAGGGCGATCATCGACGGCATCCGCGCCACGGCCCCCCGTGACCCGGGCCCCTGGGTGATCGTGGCGGAGGCCCTGGAGTCCCACGACGAGCTGGAAGCGGCCGCGGAGACCTTCACCGAGGCGGCACGCCTGCTGCTGCCGGACGCGACGGAGCCCTCCCCCGCCCTGCACCCCGTCCTCTACGGCCGCCACCGCGTCCGCCGCATGCTGGGCCTGCCGCACGACGACTGGGACACCCTGGCGGACACCCTGCACACGTCCCCGGTTCCCCTGGACGAACTCCACGACCCGAAACGGGTGTGGTCCCTGGGCTCGGACAACCCGGCGGAACTGGAGGCGGAGATCTCCCGCCTCCGCGCCGAACTGGGCGCCTACCGAGCAGCCCTCTCCCGCCCGTTCCCGGTGGCGGTCCTCCACTGGCCGGCACCGGAACTGGCCGAACTCCTCTCGACCTACCCGGCCCTGTCGGCCGAGTACCCGTCCCACACCGAGCACCTGACGACCATAGAGTCCTCCCTCCGCGAACTCGCCGGCTCCGGCACCCCCAACCTGGGCATCGTCACGGGCACCGTCCCCTCGTACGAGGCCTTCGCGGCATCGGAGGGCACGTCCCCGGACGACGCGACCCTGCTCCCGCAGTACGCGACGACGCTGGCATCACGGGGCCGCGCCACGGCTTGGCCGCCTGAGCGGGGGGTGGAGTGCTGGTGCGGCGCCGGGAGCACCTACGCGGTCTGTCACGGAGCCTGAAGTCAGCGGACTAGGCTTGCGAACGTGTCCGAAGACCCCCTGTGGATACCGCCGGAAGGCTCCTGGGCCTCGTCCGCGGCACGTCGTCGCAACATGCAGGCGATCCGTAGCCGGGACACCAAGCCGGAAACGCTGATCCGGCGGTTGGTTCACGCCCGAGGTCTGCGCTACCGCGTCGCCGCACGCCCCTTGCCGGACCTCCGCCGGACGGCGGACATGGTCTTCCGTCCGGCAAAGGTGGCCGTGTTCATCGACGGCTGTTATTGGCACGGCTGCCCCGAGCACTACGTCCCGCCCAGAACCAATTCCGGCTACTGGTCGGAAAAGGTGATCCGCAACGTAGAACGGGACCGGGACACGGATCAGCGCCTCAGGAACGCCGGGTGGCTCGTGCTCCGCTTCTGGGAGCACGAGCCGTCAGACGCCTGCGCTGACAAGATCGCCGCGGCTGTCCGCCACCGACGGGACGCTGACGATAGACGTACCTGACACCGGAATGGCCATCTGCTCTGGATGCGGTACGACCGACGTACCATCGTTGGCGTCCAGTTCATAATCGCAGAGAAGTTCATCGCGGAGCTCAGGCCTGAGCACTGCCGCAATAGCACGCCCCACCGCCTCAGCCACCGGAGGCGGGAAAGCGTTCCCCACCTGCCGGTACTGAGCCGTCTTCCTCCCCTGGAACTTCCAGCCCTCGGGGAAGCCCTGGATAATCGCGGCCTGCTCTACCGTCAGCATGGGACCAGCAGGACGGAAGAGGTCCCGCTCCGGATCGCATTTCCCGGGCTCGTTGGCGACACCCATGCCGTCCACACCCAGAAGCTCCCAGGCCCGCTTGGCCCGGGTCGGCCCGAGGTCCGCGCCACCATGCTTCTTCGACCCTCCAACGAGGGTAGGAGCAACACCCCGGCCCAGCTCTGCCGCCGTGGAAGCCGCACGCAGCCAGTCCTTGAAAACATCCTGCCCTGTACGCTCTCCCGGCTTCGCCCGCTCACCGTGGACATTCTTGTCCCAGTACATCCGGCAGCGCGCCTCCATGCTCGCGGCAAGCTCTCCGACGACTGTCGCTTGTTCTCCCTTGACTCTGCTTGGCCACACGAACTCAGCACCGGTCTCTTCCAGCACATCTTTATGGATCAGCACCAGGATGGCTCGCGGACGCAGCTGCGGGACACCGAATTTACTCGCGTCGATACGGCGCCAGACTTTCCGCATAACACGATCCTGTTCAACAGCGGACCAGCTGGCCTTGATTTCCGGGACCAGATATCCCAGCTCACGCAGCTCACTCAGGATATCCCGGCGGTAGTCAATGAAGAACTCCGGAGGCTCTAGAATTCCCCGGACATTCTCAATCATCACGGCCCGCGGCAGGAGTTGGCGGATAATCCTCAGTGCATCCGGGAAGAGGTCACGCTCGTCATCTTTACCCAAGCGCTTGCCAGCCAGCGAGAACGGGGGGCACGGAACGCCACCGGCCAGCAAATCCAGCCTTTCCCCTCCAGTCTCCAGGCCAGCATCCGCATCCGCATCCGGCTTGAGGAATTCCTTCACATCCATGGGCTCAAGCCCATCGGCCTGCCCTTCGCCCCACCCCGGCCACTTGGCCACGTTCGCCCGGAGGGTGGCCACTGCATGCGCGTCCCACTCCACGAGAGCAAGGTGGTCGAAGCCCGCGCTGTGCAGCCCAACGGCTTGCCCGCCCGCACCGGCACAGATCTCCACCGAGGTCAGTGGCCGGGTGAACTGCGGACGCTCACGACCGCTGGCGCTCATAGCGTTCCTTCCAGGATTGACTCAAAACCGAGGTCAAGTGTCGCAGAGCCCATGATCACTTGCTGGCCCTTGAGCACTCAACACCCACGAGTCTCCCACTGTCTCAGCCCAGGCCACCTCGGTGGCCAGGGCTGAGGGCACGGAACACCGCACACCCTGTGATCTCACTCACCAGACTTCTCGGCAAGTGCTACAGGGCGGCCCACGCACAGCGCGTGCAGGCAGCGGCCGCCCTACACACCGCCGATGTGCCGCAGCAGCGCCTCGATGTCCCCAGGCGCCAGTCCAGCCGCCACGGAGGGCTCTTCCTCGAGGTCGGCAAGTTGCTGCACGGTGGGGTCGTCAAGGATGCGGCCCATGAACTCGAGCTTCTGATCCAGCCGCACCTCGACGACTTCGTCGATCGTGCCGCGTGCCGCGATCACAGTGACCCGCGTCTCGGTGTCCGGAGCAAGACCGAGCCGATGGATCCGGTCCAGACTCTGAAGGTAGCGGCCCGCCATGAAGTCCCGGTCCACGTAGACCGCGTCATGGCACACGTGGTGGAGACTGATCCCCTCTCCCAGAGTCGCCGGGTTGGAGATCAGAACCATGCAGCTGGGGTCCTCACGAAAGCGGCGCAGTTGCTCCTCCCTGTCGGGCGTGCCGCCGTACACCACGGCAGGGCTGTACTTCTGAAGCATCTGGGCCAGGGTGGTCAGGCTGCGCACGAAAGTCGTCCACACCAGGGTCTTACGGCCCTGCGCGGCATTTTCGGCGATGATCGCCAGCGCCTCCTTGTACTTGGGGGACAGCTCGTAGTCCGGCAGGTCCTGCATCAGCGAATACAAGGAGCTGCCGGCCGGGATCTCCAGCGGGGGCAACTGGTAAACGAGCGGCTCGTGCTTGGTGGCGCCTTCCAGCAGCAGGGCCGGGCTGGTCGCCGCCATCAGCAGACGGAGCGCTGTCTTGCCGAGCGCACTGAGGTCATCGCGTGCGGTGCCGTTGGACATGCCGCCCACCAGGGAACTGTAGATTTCGGCGTGCAGGGCCGGCATGTCGACGTAGCGCATTCGTAGCGTCATCGGCGGCAGGCCGAGTTCCTGCTTGGTTGTCCGGGTGAACAGCGGCCGCAGCACCGTGCTCGCGTAGGCGAGGTCTCCGCCCGCTACCGCCCGGGTCACCGCCCGCTGGCCGTGGCCCGGCCAGACGAAGCCCATAAGGTTCTCCAGGTCTTTGGCACCGTTCGGAGCGGGCGTCCCGGTCAGGATGAGACGGCGTTCGGCGAGCGGACCCAGCGCCATGCATGCGGCACCGTACGTGCCCCGCGCGCCCAGCTTCATCCGGTGGGCCTCATCAAGGATGATCATCGAAGGGGCGGCTTTGAGCCAGTTCGCCAGGAGCGGCAGCGAGCGGTCCAGCCGCTCATAGTTGACGATGAGCACCTCGGCCCACTCGTCCAGAGAACCGTCGAGCACATGGGTGCGCAGCGGGTAGTTGAAGCAGACGGCGGTCTCGTAGCGCCACGACTCATAAGCCGACTTCGGGCAGACCACCAACAGTCTGCTGGCGGCGCCCCTGGCCCGCTGAGCGGCATAGACCGCGAGCGCCACACGGGTCTTGCCGGCACCGGGCACGCTGAAGTTCGCTCCGTGCCCGAGGGAAAGGAGCTTGGCGACGTCCCGGCGCTGGAAGGCGTTGAGGTCTTCCTTCCAGGTCTCTCCAAGCATGCTCAGTACGTCATCGGCAGCGACCTCCGGGGGCACCGCGGAGTCGGCCAGCCGCTCTTCGACCAGCCTGGAGTCCTTGACCACTCCAGAGACGAGCTTCCGGAGTTCCGGGGCCCACTCCACACCGGCCCGGTCGGGCCAGCCGCTGAGGACGGGCAGGTTCACCAGGAGTTCGTCCAGCGCCACTGAGGCGGAGAGCGGGCCCAGCTGGCCGCCGGTACGGAACCGGCCGGCCAGCTGGACGAGGTCCTGCCGGTACTGCTCAGTGGTCCGCAGGACCACCCGGGTGCGCGAATCATCGAACCCGAGGTGCAGGGACGTTTCCGTCACTGGGTGCCCTCCGCGGTGGCGGCTGCGAGGAGCCAGGAGACACCGTCGCCGGGGTTCGGGATCCCGCGCCCGGCCTGCTGGGCGAGCTTGCGCAGACTGCCCCGGAGCTTGAGTACGGCCTCGTCGAAGGCCTCCTCGTCCAGGCTGTTCGAGGTGCGTGCCTGAACCAGCTCGATGACGCACTGGTCGATGTTGACGCACGCGTCCGCGAGCCGGGCCGGCGCGAGCTGCTTGCGCTTACGGAGCCGGGCGTCACGGCCGGCGTTCTCGATTGCCTGGTCGAAGGCGTCCTTAGCCTGGTCGAGCAGGGCCTGAGCCGAGGACTTTTCGCTGTCGGGCAGCCCTGCGCTGGTATCGCGGACCATAGCTGCGGCCCGGAGAATACGGTCGTTCAGCGCACGGGCCGCCGATACGGCCGACGTGGTCGCCGGCACCTCCAGGTCCAACCCGGGGATGGACACCGACTCGGGCTGGGCAGCGGTCCCGCTGTCGGCCAGTTCAGGCGGCAGCACCTCCTCCAGGTACCCCTCCTTCAGGAACGCCTCATCGATGTGCCGCAGGTCCGTCTTCGAGAAGTTCAGCAGGATCGCGGCCAGACGCCGCTCCTTCACGATTTCAGCCTGGTCCCGGTCCAGAGTCTCCAACTTCGCGTACAGACGCTGAAGTTCCTTGAGACGCTCCTGCGCCCCCTCCCAGTCAACGAGCCTCAACGCGACTCCCCCACCGCTCGCACTGCGGTTGTTCAGCTCCTTGATCGTGCTGAGAATCCACCGCTCCTGGTGGTAGGTCGCCGTCCGGATCCGGAACTCCTTGGCGATCTGCTCGGGCGTCCGGCCCATCGCCGCCTGCTCTTCCATGGCGATCAGCCGGTTGATGTACGAGTAGTCGCGCCGCTGGTCCTGGCGGAGCTGGAGCGCCAGCTCCACGGCGTCGATGTCGGCCTGCGTGAACGACGACGGGAGTACGCCTACCCTCATCGACTGCTTGTGCAGCTCCCGCAGGGCGACAGCACGCGTGTTGCCGTTCACCAGGACGCCGTGGTGGGTCACCAACCCGGGTTCGTTCTGGCCGAACTTGTCCAGGTCCTCCTTCAGCTTGTCGAAGTCGGGATCCCGCAGATTCGGGTCAGAGGGCTTGGCCTGGAGCAGGCTGCGCAGGTAGTCCTGGCCAGCCTCTCCGAAGGGGTCCTTGTCCAGGTTCCGGTCCTGGTCCGGCTTGTGGCTGCGCTGGGCACGGATCCGGTGCGTACCAGGGTTGAGATAGAGGTCGTTCAACGGCAGGTCGATCACGTCGACATGGATCTGCTGTCCGTTCCAGTCGACCGTGACGGTCTCCCGGGTGCCACCTGCGGCCCTCGCCTCCTCCAGCCTCTTCTTGATCAGCTCACTGACCGTCTCCGCGCGCGGCGGCGGCGGGAACTCCCGCACCATGTTCTTCCTCGTCCCTTCTGTTGCCGGTCCTGTCAGCTTGCGTTGCCGGTCCTGGATCAGTCGGCCAGGTCACCGATGGCCTGCGCCACCGCTGCGCGCGACTCCTGGGGCAGCGTCCGGTAGACGCCCCAGATCTTCTCGATCGGGCTGAACGAACGCTGGTCGGCGTCGATCCACTTCGCGAAGAGACGCCGCTCCACCGACGAGAGGCTCTCGACATGGCCCAGCAGCGCCCCGAGGTCAACCTCGCGGTCCGCCCCGCCGCCGGTCCCGCACTTCTTGCACTCCGTTACGAGCTGATAGTCCGCGATTCCGTCAGACTGGAGCACCTTACGACGGGAGACATTGAGCTTGGCGAGATCGATGCCGCCGTCCTCGTACGCCTCGCCGGCACCGATGCCACACGACCGGCACAGGTGGTTGTCGTCCTGAAGGACCTTCGCGCGCTGAGCGGCGGTCAGGCTGCTCTTGTGCTTCGGCGCCTTCGACTTGCCGGGGATCCACACGTCCGCGCCCTTGGCCACGAACCGCTGCTCCTGCTGGAGCAGGGAGGGGTCGTCGCGATTCGTGTCGATCTGCCAGCCGTGGTCCCGCAGGTCCCGCAGCCTGCGGTCGATCTGCGCGACGTCCGGGAACGTCTCGCGCAGCTGCGCCTTGGTGAAGATGTTGCCCTCCCCCACGACGGAGACCAGCCACAGCGCTGCCCGAATCATGCTTCCGAACTTCTTGTCCTGGTAGGACGGGATCTCTTCCATTAACGCCTCCGTGAACTCGTGCCAATGGCTCGCGTTTTATTCCGGAGCGTGCCGCAACTGCAACTGACAGTGCACGCAGTGCACGACACATGGGCTCCGCTTTCCCCCGCTCCTCAGCGGCGTATCTAGCTGACACCACAACAGTAATGCTGTCCAGCCCCTTTCCCGCTTGCGCGGGCTAAGCATTCTCTGCGGTCTGAACTTGCTCATTGCGAGCAAGTTCAGACCGCAGAGAGGCAACGGGAAAAGCTGGCGTAGGAGGGTCAGGATGGGGGCACAATTGCCCAGTCACAAGCAGGGCTTGGGGGCGGCGACGCTGGCCGCACCTGAGCGATCCAGGGAGGGGTAACTGCATGTCGTCAGCTGGACGAAGCCCGGCCACCAGAAGGGGCTGGCTGGACCCCGGCAAGCAGTTCAAGGATGGCGTACGCCCCAGGAAGCGCCAGCTCGGCTTGGCGTTGCGGGACTTGTGCCGCCTTCTCCAGTCAGACGATCCGGGGGAAACGGGCAGAAGACCACTCAAGCAGGCAGAGGCGGCAAAACGACTAGAGTGCACCGCTGACGAACTGTCGCGTTATCTGAACGACGCCAGGATCCCATCCCAGGGCTTCCTTGAGCGTTTGCACAAGGAAGCTTGCGCCGACGCCGCTGCCAGCGGTCAGGATGTCGTTATCAGTCTGGAAGCACTGCTAGGTCTCCGATCCAGCGCCCTAGGGGAACAGCGAGGCTGCGAGTACTGCCTGGAGATGGGCGGCCGAATCGATTCGCTCATTCAGCAGCTGAACGCCCCCTGTCCGGCGTGCGCGGCGCACCAGCGGCAGCAGGAGGCCCGTCGGCAGCAGCGGAAACGGCTCGCCGCCCGGCTGCGGGCCGCCAGGACAGAACAGGCAAGACTGCGGATGGCGGTGGCAGATTTGAAGGTCACGGTGGCCGATTTAAAGACCGCGCTGGCTGAAAAAGCCGCCACGGAGGCCGGCCTGCGTGAACGTCTGGCGGCGGCCCTGCGGGAACTTCCGGCGGCGGCACAGGATGCCAGGGCTCAGCTGCCGGTCCCCCGTCGGCCAAGGGACCGGCAGCTGAGCACGAAGGACGTATCGGCGACACGGCAGCTGGTGACACAGGCTGAGGAGCTGGACAGCTCCGGCCGGGAAGACCTCGCCCTCACCCTGCTCCGGCAGAGCACGACAGAACTGCTCACCCCGGCTGAGACCGCGCTGGTGGTGACAGAACTCAGATATCGCGAGCGGGACCGGCTGGCTGACGACCTCATCCACGTCTACGGCCGGGACCAGGAAAATCAGGACGTCATGGCGGTAGCCCTCGAGCTGCACGAGGAAGGCGCGCCAGACGACGCCGGCGCCATACTGCGAGCCGCGCTCGGTTAGCGCGCCGGCGCTCGGCCACTACCGGTCAGGCCGCGTCCGACTCCTCGGCCTCGTAGCACGTCTGGGCGCGGTCGAGGAAGTCGTCGGGATCGTGCCCACGTGCGACGGTCCAATGGAGCAGGCCGGCGATCAGCTTGACCGCGGACTCCTCAAGGCTCGTCTCCCAGCTCCGCCCTTGCCGCTCCAGAGCATCTCCAGTGCTTTGGTACGCCTCCAGCACACCGACAACGCGCTCAACCCGATAGCAATCCGCTCCCGAGCTGAGTGGTACTTCGCACCACACCGCCTTGCCTACGGCGGTAGGAGTCGCGCCCCAGCCGGCGGTCAGGCCCGCGACGAGATGCAGGCCCCGGCCGCACTCGTCGTGGCGCCCCACCTTCCTGGCGACCGGCAGTACAGGGCTCCTGTCGTGGACCTCCAGCCGCAGCCGGTTGCTCCTCCACTCCAGTACCAGTGCTGCCACCGCACCGTCCCCCACGTGCTTGACAACGTTCGTCGCCAGCTCGGTGATGAGGACTACAGCCTCGTCGACAGCTACCGGCATTCCCCACCGGGTCAGCTGCCTCGCCGCCGCGTTCCGCAGCAGGCGTACCTCAACTGGCGCCGCCTTGAAAGGCAAGACGCAGCACAGCCGGCCATCAGTCGTTCCGGAGATGGGCATGGCCACCCTTCCTCCCAGGCCACGCACATGCCTGCGCCCGCCGTATCCGAACGGCTGCACTGCGTAGCGGTCCGGGTTGAGCATGGCATACGAGAACTCTCGCTATGCAACTTCTCATGAGTCCCGATCGAGTGAATCCGGTAGTGAGGCCGGTCCAGCGCTACCTAGCCTGTGGAGATCCCGAAGCCGCCATCCCGGTACACGGCGAAGGAGCCGAATGTCTGAACGAACCACCACTCGCCGACGCCAGCTTGGCGCGACCTTGCGTAAGTTGCGTGCTCGCAAAGGACTGACGCTTGAGGAAGCCGGGCGGCTCGTCGGTGTCTCGAAGGCGACGGTCAGCCGGTACGAAACTCAGGCCGGGCCAGTCAGGTGGATCGTCGTTGAGGCTCTGTGCCGTGAGTACGGCGCAACTGAGGACGAGACAAGGGCCGTCATTGGTCTGGCGAAGGACGCCAGGCAGCAGGGCTGGTGGAACTCTTTCGCGGACTCGATCCCCGAGAGCATGAACCTGCTGCTCACCCTTGAGGACGACGCAGTCCGCGAGAGCCACTTCTCGTGTGTGTACGTGCCCGGCCTCCTCCAGACGCGGGCCTACAGCACCGCACTTCAGAGGGCCAACGAAGTGCCCCTCGCCCGTGAGGAGATCGAACGTCTCGTTGACATCCGCATGAAGCGGCAGGAGATCCTCATGCGCCCGAAGCCACCGCGGTTGTGGGCGATCCTCGATGAGTCGGTCATCCGTCGCGTCGTGGGATCACCTCAGCTCATGAAAGAGCAGCTCGGCCGGCTGCTCGAAGCGAACGAGTCGCCCCACATCACCCTCCAGGTACTGCCCTTCTCCAAAGGAGCGCACGCCGCGGCGCTGGGAAGCTTCGTCATCATCGGTGGGCCCGAGTCGGCCCTTGATGTGGTGTACGTCGACTTCCACGCCGGCTCGCTCTTCCTGGAGAAGGACGAGGAACTGGACCGTTACCGACTTGCGTTCGAGTACCTTCAGGCACAAGCGTTGGACATGGAGTCCTCGTCCGCCATGATCCATCGCGCCCTCAAGGAGCTGTGAATGTCCGTCGGCACTCAGCCCACTACCGAGCCCAGGTGGTTCAAGTCGTCCTACAGCGGTGGCAACGCGACCGAGTGCGTTGAGTGTGCGTACGTCAGCAACGGCATCAGCGTCCGGGACTCGAAGTGCACCGACGGGCCAGTCATTGCCGTTCGCACGAGCGCTTGGCTCTTCTTCCTGAAGTCATTGGTTCACCCCCAGCCACTGGACCGCTGAGCGCCAGCAGCTGAGACGCGGTGCCCGCTCCGTCGTTCTGCGGATTTAGGCGAGCACCCGAGTCGTCGGCCATGGTGAGCGGTCTCTTCGTGCCCGTCTGAACCGGGACACGGTAGCCATGAACGCCTGGCCGGTTCGGCGGCTCGTAAGTCGGGGGTGACCCGGGCGCCGCCCCAGGATGTGCGGCGCCCAATCGCGTGCTATGCCGTCGGCGCCAAGTCCGCGCGGCCGAACAGCAGCGCGTAGCCCGGGGGGAGTTGGGTCAGGAGTCGGGTGGTCAGGGGTTCGCCGATGTGGGCGGAGAGGGTGCTCAGGACCGAGCTGACGTCCCAGCGGGCCGTGGCCGGGGTCGAGCCTTCCATGCGGGTCGCGACCGCGTCGACGAACTCGCGGGCCGTCAGGGGGTCGGCCGCGGGGATCTGGGAGGCGATGGCCCGGCCCGCCTCGGGGGGCAGCGCCTGGGCCAGGGCGACGCGTTCGTCGCCGGTAGTGTGGCCGCCCAGGGCCGACAGGACGACGCGGGTGATGCGCTCCGCCTCCGCCCGCGTCGGGTACTGGCCCGCCTCGCGTACCGCCTCGGTCAGCTCCAGCCAGCCGGCGTCCTCGGCCGCGTCCCGGGCGCGTGGGCGCAGCGACGGGGCGGGGGCGGGGATGGTCGTTCTGGGCTGCGGGGTCGTCACGGTCATCGTGGTGGCTCCTCCTCCGGGACACTTCGGGGCACCGCAAGCCCGGTACCCCGTAAAGCGAGGGACATGAGCGGGAGTTCGGCCAATGTGCGGCATGTGGTGTCTTGTGGGGTGTGGTGCCACCGGGCGAGGTGGGGTGCCGCCAAGTGTGCCGGTGGGGGCTTCGGGGGTGGTCCGTGTCGAGCGTGCCGGCCGGAACCGCCCGCATCCGACTCCATTCCGGCCCGGTCCCACCTGCGCGTTAGCCTCAGGGCAGACATAACGGATGTCATAAAGGATGTCCGACGGATGACAGACGGACACAAGGAGGCAGTCATGGCCAGGGTTCCCAGCGCGGTCGTCGCCGCTACCGGACTCGTCGGCGGCTACGGCGTCGCCCGCTGGACGAAGAAGCGCCAGCTCGGCGGGGTCGTGCTGGCCACTGCCGGGGCCGCCGCCGCGCAGCAGTGGCGGGCGCGGGCCGGCGGGAAGGCCGCGGGCGCGCTGACCGCCGCCTATGTCGCCGCCTTCGCCGGGTCCCACCCGCTCGCCAAGAAGATCGGCGCCTGGCCGTCCGTCCTCGGTGTGGCCGGCGCCGTCGCCCTCGCCTCCTGGGCCGTCGCCGACCGCAAGGCCTGACCCCGTCGCGGCTCCGCCCTCGTACCGCCCGCTACGACGCCTTCTCCCGGAACGCCTTCCGGTACCCCTGCGGGTTCGTGCCCACCACCTTCCGGAAGCGTTCCCGGAAGGCCGTGGGCGAGCCGAACCCCGCCTGGGCGGCGATCCGTTCCACCGGGTGGTCCGTCGTCTCCAGCAGGTACTGGGCCCGCCGCACCCGCGCCCGGTGCAACCACTGGAGCGGTGTCGTGCCGGTCTGGTCACGGAAGCGGCGGTTGAGGGTGCGGCTGCTCATCTCGGCCTTCGCCGCGATCTCCTCCAGCGTCAGGTCACGGTCGCAGTGGTCCTCCAGCCAGCGCAGCAGCGGCTCCAGGGTGGCGCCGGCGGGAGCCGGGGGCAGGTCGTGCACGATGAACTGGGCCTGCCCGCCCTCCCGTTCCAGCGGCATCACGGACATCCGGGCCGCGTGCGCCGCGACCGCCGAGCCGAAATCCCTGCGGATCATGTGCAGGCACATGTCCAGGGCCGCGGCGGCGCCCGCCGAGGTGAGGAACTGGCCGTTGTCGACGTACAGGACGTTCGGGTCGACGGTCACCCGCGGATACAGCTCCGCCAGCCGCCCGGCCGCGAACCAGTGGGTCGTCGCGCGCAGACCGTCCAGCAGGCCCGTCGCCGCGAAGAGGAACGCCCCCACACAGATCGACGCGATGCGGGTGCCGTCGGCCGCCGCCGCGCGCAGGGCCTCGGCGACCCCCGGCGGCAGTTCCTCCGGCAGCTCCGCGACCCCCGGCAGGATGATCGTGTCGGCCTCCGCCAGCGCCTCCAGGCCGTACGGCGCCCGGACCGTGAAGGCACCCGCGCCGACCTCCTCCCACGGCGAGCACACCCGCACCCGGTACGGCTCCCGGCCGTCGGGCAGCCGGGCCCAGCCGAAGGTGTCGACGGGGGCGGAGAGGTCGAACGGGATGACGCCGTCCAGCGCCAGTACGGCCACGGTGTGCATGGCAGGAATGTAGCGGTACGACGGGATGCCGCCCGACCGTGTACCAGAGGAGCGAGGGAGCGAGGCAGCGAGGAGGGTCGGGCCGGTGGCACGCTTCGACCGGTGGCGGGAATCCGTCGGGAGGTGGCAACCTCGCCACTTCTGCGTGATCGTGCCGGCCCCTAGCGTCGCCCCGTGACCCAGTTCCTCCTCGCCGTCCACGTCATCGCCGCGATCCTCGCCGTCGGTCCCGTCGCCGTCGCCGCCAGCATGTTCCCGCCCGCCGCCCGCCGGGCCCTGGCCGCCGGTCCCGGGGAGTCCGGCGACCCCGGGGAGTCCGGCCCCGAGGGCTCCGCCCCGGCCGGGACGCTCTGGCTGCTGCACCGGATCTGCCGGGTGTACGCCGTCGTCGGCGTCGTCGTCCCGGTGTTCGGGTTCGCCACCGCGAGCCGGATGGGCGTACTCGGCAGTGCCTGGCTGATCGTGTCGATGGCGCTCACCGCCCTCGCCGCCCTCGTCCTCCTCGCACTGGTGCTGCCGGCCCAGACCGCGCTGCTCGACGGGGCCGGCACCCGGGCGCACACCGCCCGGCTCGCGATGTCCACCGGGTTGTTCAACCTGCTGTGGGCCGCCGTGACCGTCCTGATGATCGTCCGGCCGGGCTCCACCACCGGCGCCTGACGTCACGGACGCCGAGCCGATCCGCCGCGCCGGAACCGCACGCCGCACGCCGAGCGTCAAAAAGCCGAACGCCGGACACGAGACACCGGAGACCGGCTCCAGCGCCGTACCGGCTTCAGCGCCCGGCGCTCACGCCCCGCTCACGCCCCGCAAGCCCCGCACGCCCCGCACGCCCCGCTCACGGCCGGCTCGCCGCCGGCGGTGCCGTCGGGCCGCGGCCCGGGCCGC
>NZ_JOCB01000117.1 GCF_000718775.1 Streptomyces sp. NRRL S-31 | reverse complement strand
GGCGCGGCCGGTGGGGTCGGCGGCGGGGGCGCCGGTGGCCGGGTCGGCGGGCAGGGCGGTGCGCAGCTCGCGCCAGAGCGGCTTGAGGTATTCCCAGGCCCGTTCGGCTTCGTCGCGTACGGGCACGGAGGCGGGCAGGTGGTAGTCGGCGGGCTTGGTGCCGGGCAGGTTCCGGGCCTCGGCGATGCGCAGCAGCATGTCGGCGGGGAGGAGCCCGCCGACCGTGGTGACGGCGGTGAACGCCAGGGCGGTGCGAGTGGTCGCGGACATCAGGCTTCGGCTCCCGAGGAGAGGGGCGCGGGCTGCTGCGGCAGGTAGACGTACACGCCGAGGACGTCGGCGGGCTCCTGCGGGACGACCTTCAGACCGCGGACGATCTCCTCGTTGGCCTTGCGGACCCGGCGGTGCGAGGCGTCGAGTTCGGCGGCCAGCCGGGTGCCGTACTCGGTGAGGTGCGCGGCCAGGTCCGGCAGCCCGGCCAGGTCGCGGGAGATGGCGTTGCGGGCGGCCAGCTCATGGGTGTTGGCGGTGGCGCGGGCCGCGAGGAGAGCGGTCGCCGCGTCGTCGTCCAGCCAGCGGGCGCGGGCCGGTACGCCCTCGTAGGCGAGCAGGCGCGCGTCCTCGGCGACCAGCTGCCGGTCGCCGGTACGGGACGGCAGGGTGAGGTGGAAGCGGTAGCGGACCAGGAGGAGCGTCGTACGGATGGCGACCGCGTCCGTCGTCACCACACCGCAGCGGCGGGCCGGGCGCGGACCGAGGGCGCCCTCGTCCAGGGCCGAGTCCAGGACGTAGGAGGCGACGGCGCCGATCGCAGGGTCGGTGCGGACCAGGGCGGCCTCGCCGCGGGCGATCGCCGGGGTGGTGCGGAACGGGATCTCCCGGTCCTCCTCCACCAGCCGGTTGCCGAGGGTGGCGGCGAGCGCGTCGCGCAGGCCGGCCGGGGTGCCGCCGACCTGGGCGGTGAAGTCGCCGGAGCCGTCGCGCGGGTCGCGGACCAGGGCGTCCAGGTCGCGCAGCGCCTCCAGGGCGAAGCCGCGGACCTCCTCGGCGCCGCCGAGCGCGGCCCGTACGGCGGCGACCTCGCGGGCCACCTCCTCCGGGTGGATGGCACGCTGGGCGTACTTGGAGCGGGAGGTCTTCTCCCGGTCCGCGGCCGAGGTCCACTCGCGCTCGATCCGGTCGAACGACTCCCGGTGGCCGTCCATCTCGAACAGGCTCTCCTGGCTGCCCCGCCGTCCGTGCAGCAGCAGCCACTCCACCACGGCGTCGGTGACGCCGGAGGCCGTCTCGTCGGGGACGGAGACGGAGATGCCCAGGTCCTTCTTGATCTGCCGGTGCTTCTTGAACAGCACCTCCAGGACCTTGCCGTCGATCCCGTTGTCCTCGCCGTACATGGTGATGACGCGGACCTCGTCGCGCTTCTGGCCGTAGCGGTCGACGCGGCCCTCCCGCTGGTCGTGGCGGGTCGGGTTCCAGGCGAGGTCGTAGTGGACGACGGCGTCGAAGTGGTGCTGGAGGTTGACGCCCTCGGACAGGCAGTCGGTGGCGATCAGCACCCGGCGCACGGCCGGGTCGCCGGCCTCCTCGGCCGCCTCGGCGGCGAGCTGCTCGATGCGCTCCAGCCGCTGCTGCGGGGAGAGCGTGCCGGTCACGGCGGCGATCTTCGTCTTCCTGCCCAGCTTGCCGTCGAGCTGCTCGGCCAGGTACTCGGCGGTGGGGATGTAACGGCAGAAGACGATCGGGTGATAGCCGTCGGCGAGCAGCTTCTTCAGGTGCCCGGTCAGCGCCTTCAGCTTCGCGTCCCCGGCCGGACCGACCAACTCCCCGGCCCGCTGAGCGAGTTCGAGCAGCCGGGCGCCCGCGTCCTCCGACTCGGCGGCGCCCGGCGCGACGTCCATGCCCTCCAGCCGGTCGTTGTCGGCGGAGTCGGCGGCCACCGGGGCGCCCAGCACGTCCGCCTCGTGCGCGGTGCGGGCGGCGGCGGACTCCGAGCGGGTCTTCAGGGTCTGCGCGGCGGCGGCCGGCGAGGAGACCATCGAGCGGAGCAGGGCGATCACCGACCACCAGGCGATCCGGGCCTCCCGCTTGCCCTGCTCGCCGGCCCGCTCGACCCGGTCCCGGGCGTAGGCGATGGCGTCGTCGAGCAGCGCCCGGTAGGCGGGGGTCAGCTTGTACGGCTCGTCCTTCGTCCAGCGGTCGGACGGGAACGCGGTCCGCTCGGCCAGGGAGTCGTCGGCGAGACCGTCCTCCTTGGTGAGGTAGTCACGCACGTCGGCCCGCTTGCGGGCCACGAAGTGCTCGGCCAGCTTCGCCCGGCCCGCCGCCGACTCCAGGTCCAGCGTGGCCAGTTCGGGCCGCACCAGACCGAGCAGGTTGCGGAACGCGGACTCCTTCCCGGAGTGCGGGGTCGCGGTCAGCAGCAGCAGGTGCCGGTCGGCGTCGGCGGCGACCTTGCGCAGCAGCTCGTAGCGGAGCTGGCTCGTCGCGGACGACCCGCCGCCCTGCGCGCTGTCGTCGGCGGCCACACACGTGTGGGCCTCGTCCACGATCACCAGGCCGGGGCAGTGCCGCAGGAAGTCCTCGCGGTGCCGGGTCGACTTGATGAAGTCGGTGGAGATGATCGTGAACGGATGCTTGTCGAACAGGGACTGGCCCAGCTCCAGGCCGCGCTCCAGCCGCGACACCGTGGACGCCAGCACCAGTTCGGCGTCGATGCCGAACTTCTCCCGCAGCTCGCCCTGCCACTGCTCGGCCAGCGCCGGGGAGCACAGCACGGCCAGCCGGGTCGCCTCGCCCTGCGCGAGCAGCTCCTTGGCGATCAGACCCGCCTCGACCGTCTTGCCGATGCCGACGTCGTCCGAGATCAGCAGCCGCACGGTGCGCTGCCGCAGCGCCATCAGCAGCGGGACCAGCTGGTAGGCGCGGGGTTCCACGGCGATCGACGCCAGCGAGCGGAACGGGCCCGCGCCCGACCGGAAGCCGATGCGCAGCGCCGTGCGCAGCAGACCGGCGGCACGCTGGTCGCCGAGGTCGGCTGCGCTAGGCGCCGCGAACTCGGCGGGGCGCACCTCCTCGAAGGCGGGGAAGACGGCCGCGATGTCGTCCTCGCTGCCGCCCAGCGGGCGCAGCACCAGCATGTCGGCGGCGCTCTCGGGCAGCACCACCCATTCCCGGCCGCGGGCGGCGACCAGCGAACCGGCTGTGTACGTGAGGCTCATGAGATGTCTCGGTTCCTAGAGGTCGGGAGCCGGTGAGGCGGTCAACGGGTGTGGAAGTAGGCGGCGTTGTGGTCGGCGATGGCGTCCCAGTCCGCGTCCGTCGGGAAGCGCAGGACGTCCCAGCCCGCGTCCTCCAGGCGGTAGCCGGCCTCGGTGTCGCGGGTCGAGTCGGCCGGGTGGCCGGGGACGTCGACGAACACGGCGAGGCTGGCGCCGTCCAGGCGGAAGACCAGGTCGGGGCGGGCCCCCGCCTCCGGCACGAGGACGCCGGCCTCGTCCGGCAGCCGGTAGCCCTTCGCCCGGAGCCAGCCGAGCAGGTCACCGGCCGCGACCAGGGCCGTCGGATCCGCCTCCGCCGGGGTCGGCGAGGCACTCCCGGACGCGGTCGCCCCGCCGCCCGTGGGAGCGGGCACCGTACCGCCCGCGGACGCGGTCGCCGCACTGCTCGCGGACGCGGTCGCCCCGCCGCTCGCCGCCGGGGCCAGCCTGCGGAACCGCTCGCTGCGGGACTCGCCGCGGTCCTCCCGCTCGGTGCGGGCGCCGGCCAGCCGCAGCAGCAGCGGACGGGCGGCGTACCGGCTCAGCCGGCGGTGGTGCGTCTGGTTGGCGTAGGTCAGCAGACAGGCGTAGCAGCCGCGGGCGCACTTCTCGCCGTCCGCCGGGCCGCCCTCGTCCTCGCCCGTGTCCGGGTCGAAGTGGCAGATCTCCAGGGCGGTGCGGGCCGCCTGGGCGAGCGCGTCCCGGTCGTGCTGGATGCGGCGCAGCACACCGGCGCCGCCCTCCGCGGCCTCCGTGAACAGCAGGCGGCGGCGCGGGCCGTCGTCCGGCGGCAGCAGCTCCGCCGTCAGCTCGGAGTCCTCCAGCTCGAACGCCGCCTCGATGCCCCGCTCCAGCGCGTACAGGAACGACAGCGCCACCGGCTCGGGCTCCGGCTCGTCCAGCGTGACCACGAGGATGTTGCGGCGGTCCTCCACGTACGGCAGGACCCGCTTCTTGCGGCGCTTCTCGTTGCCGTCCTCGTCCACCACCGGCATGCCGGTGCCCTCGATGGCGTCCGCGGCGGCCCGGTCGTTGAGCCAGCGGCCGTCGCCCAGGTCCAGCCAGTAGCCGTCCGGCTCGCCCTCCTTGTCACGGACCCGGCCCAGGTTGGTGATCCGGACGGTCGCCGAATCGCCGTAGTCCACGTCGAGGACGGGCGCGCCGCCCGCGTCCGTCACGTGCGAGGTGAGGCGCCCCTTGCGCACGCCGTGGTCCTGGAAGGCGTACGAGGTCTCCAGGCGGAAACCGGCCCGGCGGCGCTCCTCCTCGTCCGAGGAGATCCGCTCGCGCGGGGTGGTGTACACGGTGTGCAGGTGCAGCAGACCGGTGCGCCTGCCCCGCAGTTCCTCCCCGCACATCACGCACCGGTCCGTGCCGGGCCTGACCTCGTGGTGGTAGCCGCAGCCGTCGCACCGCCTGGCCTCCGCCGTCGCCAGGTCGCCCGAGGCGTCCGGCGGCAGCTGCACCCGGGTGACCTGGTAGCGGGCGCCCTCGTGGTAGATCAGCGCGCCCGGCCCGAACTCCCGGATTGCGAGGAACCGGGGACGCTGGAGGTAGTCGCCGTCCGCGTTGCGGCGGTTGCCGGAGCGCGGGATGTACGCGGCCAGCGGCAGCCGCGGGAAGCTGTAGCCCGGCAGGAACCCCTCGGACGCCAGATAGCGGTACGGGTTGAAGTCGCTCATCACCGACTTGCTGTCGGCGGAGCGGTTCAGCAGCAGGTTCGTCTGGGTCTCCGCCTCCCGGCGGCGGGTGCGCGCCCGGGCCTGCTCACCGGGGGAGAGGGTGTGGTCGACGACCCGCTTGTTCTGCTCGTACTGGTCGATGACGGCCGCCCGGAACAGGTCGCGCCACCGGTCGAAGGAGGCGTCGAACTCCTTCGGCGCCCGCTCGATCCGGTCCTCGATCCACTCGTCGTACCACCAGGTCGTCGACTCGAAGTCCGTGATCAGCGGGGCGAGGACGGTACGGGCGGCGGCGACCGCACGCCCGCGGGCGCCCTCGTCCAGGGACAGGTCGCGGATGTCGGCGAGGAGCGGCAGCGGCATCTGCGGATCGGGGCGGTCGCCGCCGTCGGGGTCGTAGGCGACGTCGACGATGTCCGGGATCGCGGTGCCGAGCTTCATGCCGGTCTCCGCCAGCCAGATGCCCTGGAGGTGGGAGCGGACCAGGTCCTCGTTGGCGAGGTCCAGGCGAGGCGGGGCCACCTGCCCCGACACCATGTCCTGGGAGCGCCGGAAATAGTACTGGTCGTGGCTGTTGCCCGTCGCGCAGTACGTCGTGACCAGCGCGGGCTGGCCCGACCGTCCCGCCCGGCCCGAGCGCTGCGCGTAGTTCGCCGGGGTCGGCGGCACGTTGCGCATCATCACCGCGTTGAGCGAGGAGATGTCCACGCCCAGCTCCATCGTCGGCGAGCAGTAGAGCAGGGGCAGTTCGGCATCGCGGAACTGCCGCTCCCGCTCCAGCCGGTCCTCCGGGGTGACCTGCGCGGTGTGCTCCCGCGCGTACAGCCCGGCCAGCTCGGCGGCCGCGGTGCGGTACAGGTCGCGGAAGAACGGGTTGACGCGCGGGCCCTCGCCGCTGCTGTAGGTGCGCGCCAGCGGGTCGACCGCGCCCCGCTCGCCGTTCCCGGCCCGCCAGACCAGGGCGGCGGCCGACACCCGGTAACCGGTGCGCTTCCGCTCCGCGCGGCGCCGGTAGGCGGGGCCGGACTGCTCGGGGGCCGCCTCCACCTCGCGCACCAGCTCCGCGTCCCGCAGCACCCTCAGCAGGTCCTCGATGACGCCCTGCACGTCCTCCAGCGGCAGGTCGCGCAGTTCCGGCATGTTCCGCCGCAGGTACTTGCCGAACTTGCCGCGCGCCGACAGGAACAGCGCCGAGCGCTCCATGCCCGGACGCGAACCGTACGGGTAGGCGGTCCCGACGGTCGGCCGGTCGCTGTCGCCCAGCACCCACGGTCCGGTCAGGCGCTCCGCGCTGGCCCGCTGGAGGGTGTCGAAGTCGTCGCGGAAGTACTGGACATCGACGGCGAGTTCACGCCGCATGTAGTCGAGCAGCGTGCGGGCGACCTCCTCGCGCAGCGCCGGATCCGCGTCGCGCAGCACGGCGTGCGCGGACCGCCAGCGCTCGGGCTGGGCGGCCACCCAGTCCAGGTCCTCGTAGTCGATCCGCAGCAGACCCGTCTGCTCCAGGTTCGGCATGGTGATGCGCCAGCCGCGCTCCAGATCGCGGTAGAGGCGGTAGCCGACGACGTCCCGGAACGCCTTCGTCGCCCGGCGCTCCATGGAGGGGGGCAGGTCCGTGCCCGCCGCGTACTCGCGGGGGGCGAGGCCCATCACCTCGGTCACGGCCTCGGCGAGGTCGTCGTGGTGCAGCCCCTCACCGCCCGCCCGCACCGCGGCCTGGTACAGGGCGCCGCGCAACTGCGTCACCTGGGCGAAGTCGTTGAAGTGCCCGGCCTGGAGCGAGGCGTCCTGCCGGTTGTCGACGAAGGTGAGGAGCTTGCGCGCCTCCTTGCCGAGGCTCTCCTCGGGCACCGCCCGCAGCGACTTCACGATCGACGCGGAGATCAGCGAGGTCGCCGAGGAACGGCCCTCCTGGTCCAGGGTGGCCAGCTTGGCGAAGTCCCGGCCGCGGGTCTGCTCGTATGAGACCTGGCAGTGCACGCAGAACAGGAACGGCGCGGGCACGAACGCCGCCACCAGGCCCTCGCCCGACTCGTTTCCATGGGCGTCCACGACGACCCGCTTCGGCACCCGGGGCTTGTAGGACTTCCTCACGACCATCACGCCCTGCGCGTCCGGCTCCAGCCACGACTCCGGCAGCCGCCGGTCGTCCACGGCCTTCTGCGGATCGGCCGGCCACTCGTAGTCCTGCCCGGGCATGCCCAGGTACAGGTAGCCCTCGCCCGCGCGGCCCCCGGAGGCGGAGGTGTCCCGGCGCGGCTCGTACCGGAACGCGCCGTCCTCCTCGATGCGCCAGACGGTCAGGTATTCCTGGCCGCACTCGCGGCAGAACGCCAGCGGGAACAGCGGCTTGCCGTCGCTGTCCGGCTGCTCCAGCTGGTAGGTGCGGGTCAGCGGCCGGGTGAGCGGGTCCTGGAGCGTCGTGTAGACGGTGTCGCCCTTGGAGAGGAACTGGTGCAGCCGGAACGCGAACAGCGGCCGCTCCGTCAGCGGGTGCTTGGCCTGCGCCCCCGCCTCCAGGGTCGTCCGGATCGCCTCGCGCACGCTCTCCTCGGTCACGCCGGACGCGGCGGCCAGCTCGGCCGCCGCCTCCTCGAGCGTCCCCGGGGCACGCCGGCGCAGCCGCCCCGTGCCCTCCTCGCGCTCCAGACCGAACCGGGACTCCACCCAGCGGGCCAGCGGGTCCTTCGTCAGCGCCTCGTACGAGCGGGGCGCCGCCGGCACCCGCAGCCGCTCGGCGGGCACCGAATCCGGCGCCTCCTCGGTGGCCCGGACCAGGGTCTCGCCGATGACCCGCTTGGGCAGCACCGTCGTCCCGAACAGCCGGCCCGCGACCCGCGCCACCTCGCGCCGCTGGTCCTCCCAGGAACCCTCGGTGGACATGGTCGCCGAGGTGCCGATGCACTGGAGGGTCGCCGAGGCCCGGCAGGCCTCGCGGACCCGGCGGATCAGGAACGCCACGTCCGCGCCCTGCCGCCCCCGGTAGGTGTGCAGTTCGTCGAAGACCAGGAACTGGAGCCCCTCCGCCATGCGGATCAGGCTGCTCCGGTCGTCCGGCCGGGTCAGCATCAGCTCCAGCATCACGTAGTTGGTGAGCAGGATGTCCGGCGGGTTCCGGCGCAGCTCGCGGCGCTCCTCGGCGGACTCCTGGCCGGTGTAGCGGGCGAAGGTGACCGGCTCGCGGCCCGCCCCGAAACCGTGGCGCAGGTACTTCTCCAGCTCCCCGAGCTGCGAGTTGGCCAGCGCGTTCATCGGGTAGACGACGATCGCGCGCACCCGGCCCCCCGCGTCCGGCCCCGCCGCCTGCCGCTCCTTGAGCACCCGGTCCACGATCGGGACGATGTACGACAGCGACTTGCCGGAACCGGTGCCCGTGGTGAGCACGTAGGAGTCGCCCGCCTGCGCGGCCTCGATCGCCTCCCGCTGGTGCAGATGGAAGGTGAGCGGCCGGCCGTCCGGGCGCGGCGAGGTCTCCCTCTTGCCGGCCTGGAAGATCTCCGCGCACCTCGGGTGCAGGACGCCGTCCCGCACGAGATCGGTGACCTGGCCGCCGTCGGCGAAGAACGGGTTCAGCGAGAGCCACGGATCGGGCCACTGCGACTTCGCCGCCAGGTCCTCCTCGACGAAGCCCGCGATCCGGGCGTCCCGGATCACCGTCGCGCTCCTGGTGAAGTCCGCGTACTCGCCGATCAGGTCGGCGTGGATGCCGAAGACGTCCATCGCCTCGGGCAGCCGCGGCTCCCTGCGCGGCACGGGCGCCGGGACGGCGGCGGCGGGCTCGGGAAGCAGGGCCCGCAGCCGCGCCACCGGGTCCGTCGCCTGCCAGTGGGGGGCCAGCAGGGCGGCCGTGTCGTCCGGGGCCAGCGCGAGCGGGACCAGCACCTCACGGACCAGGGCGGCGTTCTCCGGCCGCAGCTCGGCGTCCTTCTCCAGGAGGCGCTCCACCAGCCGGACCAGCTCGGCGGGCAGGTCCGGGCGGACCAGGGTCAGCCGGGGCGGCCGCTCGTGCTGGTGCTGCTCGGACAGCTCGTAGGGGGTCCGGGCGGAGAACGGGGGCCGTCCGATCAGCAGCTCGTACAGGATGCAGCCGAGCGCGTACAGGTCGGCCGCGGCGGAGACCCGCTCGGCGCGGAACTGCTCCGGCGCCATGTAGCGGGCGGTGCCGACGCTGACGCCCGTGCTGGTCAGCCGCGTCTGGTCCGGGTCGTCGACGATCGTGCCCATGCCGAAGTCGAGGATCTTGACGCTGCCGTCGCCGGTCAGCATCACATTGGCCGGCTTCAGATCGCGGTGCACGACCCCGGCGGTGTGCGCGGCGGTGAGACCGGCGGCGATCTGCGCCCCGATGGCGGCGACCCAGGAGACCGGGAGCTGCGGCTCCTCGTCGACGAGGTCCGCGAGCGGATGACCGTCCAGCAGCTCCATGGCGAGGTAGGGCAGACCGCTGCCGCCCGGCGCCCCGTCCACGCCGCCGTCGACCAGCAGGGTGAGGTTCGGGTGCCCCTGGGAGAGCATGCGCATGATCCGCACCTCGCGCCGGAAGCGCTCGACCTCCTTGCCGGACCCCGAGGCGTCGACCGCGATCCCGGTCCGCCCGCGCAGCACGGTCTTGACCGCCACCTCCCGGTGCGGGGAGTCCGGGGCGGCCTGGAGATCCTCGGCGCGGTGCACCTCGCCCATGTTCCCGCGCCCCACGATCCCCGTGACCCGGAACCGCCCGCCGACCGTCTCCAGACCCACCGGCCCCTCCCCGTTTCGCCCGCCCTGTGCAAGATGGGTGTATCCCGCTGGAGAGTACACCTTTTGCTCGTTGACAAAGATGGTACAGCTACGTTGACGCTGTCAACAGCCAAGTGATTGTGTGCCGGGGGCCTCTGCGGTGCGACGGCAGGTTGACGCCGATGTCGGCGGATGTCGGCACCACACCGTGGCGGGTCGTCGTCGCGGGTCGGCTCGTCCCGGCCGGGACCGTCGAGCGCGGTACCGAGGGTGTCGATGGCGTCGCGCCGGAGGCGGAGTCGGACGCGGCGCGGACGGTGGCGGTGGCGCCGATGTGGGAGAGGCCAGCCGTTCGACACTCAGTACGTCGGGACGGGCCCGGGGTCAGCCGCACGCCAGCAGGCGCGACGCCGCCTCCCGCGCGAGACCGGCTGCGGTGGGATCGCCGAGGCTCACCCAGGCGCAGGCGGCCCCGTCGGCGAGCGTCAGGACGGTCGCCGCGGCCTTGTCGGGGTCGGGTTCCCGCGCCGCCGTGGCGAGTTCCGCGAGATAGCGCAGGATCTCGCGTTTGTGGTCGCGGATCGCCACCCGCACGGGGTGATCCGGATCGGGGTACTCGGCGGCGACGTTCAGCAGGTCACTGCCGCGGTAGGCGGGATCGGCGAACTCCTGGCCCAGCAGGTCGAAGATCGCGAGCAGCCGGTCCCGCGGCGTGGCCGCCGTGGAGGCGAGGGCACGCAGTCGCGCGCACCACTCGTCGTTGCGCTGGCGCAGGACGGCGGCGACAAGCTCGTCCTTGGAGCGGAAGTGCTGGTAGAGGGTCGATTTGGCGACCTCGGCGGCTCGCCAGATCTCGTTGATGCCGACGGCCCGCACGCCGCACCGGGTGAACAGGCCGGCCGCGGCCGTGATGATCTTGACGCGAGTGGCGTCGGGGCTGGTCACAGGGCCTCCGGTGGGGGCGGGAATGGTTACGGCCGTGTCGCCGTTGTCATCGAACAGACTAGTCGGTTCGATTGGAGGTTTCCATGATCACCCTTGACGTCTTCAGTGATCTGATCTGCCCCTGGTGCTATATCGGCGGCCGTCGGCTGGACAAGGCCGTCGGCGTCGTGAGGGAGCGCACAGGTGAGGAGTTCCACATCCGCCACCACGCGTTCGAGCTGAACCCCGAGATGCCGCTGTCCGGGATGGACCGGCGCGCGTACCGGAGCGGGAAGTTCGGCAGCTGGGAGCGTTCGCGGCAGCTCGACAGCGGGACGGTGTCGGCCGGCCGCGACGACGGCGTCGTCTTCGACTACGAGGCGATCGCCAGGACGCCGAACACGCGGGTGGGGCACCGGCTGATCGCGCTGGCGGAACAGCGGGCCCAGCAGGGGTGGGCGATGGCCGACCGGTTGCTCGCGGCCTACTTCTCCGAGGGCCAGGACGTCGGGGACACGGCCGTACTGGCCCGGATCGGTCAGGAGATGGGCCTCGGAGAGGACGTGGCGGCCCGCTTGGCCGATCCGGCCCTGGAGTCGGCCGTGCGCGAGGACCTTAACCTCGCCGAGCACCTGGGACTTCGCGGGGTGCCGGTACTGATCGTGGGCGACAAGGGCATCAGTGGCGCGGTGGGCGTTGACGCACTCGTGGAGTTCCTGGAACGCCAGAGCGCCGAGGCACCGTCCGGAGCCGCGTGCGAGAACGGAGTGTGCGCGCTGTGACCCCTGTATCGGACATCAAGGTGTCGGACATCAAGTCGGTGGGTGTGGTCGGTGGTTCGCTGAGCGGGCTGTTCCAAGCGGTCGCACTCGCCGAACTCGGTCTCGACGTCACGGTCTGGGAGCGGTCCGCGGGCCGCCCCGACGACCGCGGTGCGGGCATCGTGCTCCAGCCGGGTGTCGCCTGGTTCCTGAACACCTTCTGCGGCGTCGATCCCGACCGGATCAGCGTTCCCGTCACCCACCGGCAGTACTTCAGCCGGGACGGGAGCAGCCACCTCACGCTCATGGGGCAGCGGATGATCTCCTGGGGGGCGATCTACGCGTCCCTCCGGGACCGCCTCGACAGCGCCCGCTACCACGAAGGGCAGCCGGTGGCCGCCCTCGCGCCCCACCCTGGCGGCGTCGACGTCCACGTCGGCGACGCTGTCCATCCGGTCGACCTCGCGATCATCGCGGACGGCTCCTCATCCCGCCACCGCGAACTCGTCGCTCCCGACGGCGCTCCGCGCTATGCCGGGTACGTCGCCTACCGCGGAGTGATCGACGAGACGGAGCTTCCGGAGGAGATGAGCGCGGTCTTCCGGGACCGGTTCAGCTTCTACGACGGGGACCGCACCCAGTTCCTGTGCTACTTCATCCCGGGGGACTTCGGCGAGATGGCGCCGGGCAGCCGGCGGATGAACTGGGTGTGGTACGTCCGGGCCGACGCGGCGGGCCTCGACCGCATCACCACCGACCGCGACGGCACCGCCCGCGGGCTGTCCGTGCCCCCGGGGCTCATCGCACCGCGGGTGCATGCCGAACTCCTGGCCCGTGCCCGGACGTTGCTGCCCGAGCCGCTGCGTCGGCTGGTCGAGCACACACGAGCCCCGTTCGTGCAGGCGATCCTGGACGGGCGGGTCAGCCGGATGCGCAAGGACCGGATGCTGCTGGCCGGGGACGCCGCGTTCGTCGTACGGCCCCACACGGCGGCCGGTGCGGAGAAGGCGGCCGTCGACGCCATCACCCTCTTCGGGGCCCTCGGACAACTCCCGTCCCTGGACGCCGCCCTGGAGGCATGGGAGGAGAACCGGCTGGCCGAGGGAACCGCCCTCTACCGGCACGGCGTCGGCCTGGGACAGCGACTCGGTCTCGACGGTCCCGCGCCGACGACGGCTGCCTCCGTCGAGCCGACGCCCTGACGGCGCCCCTGGACGGAAGGGGCTTCAGCAGTGTGCCGTCCCCCGCCCTTCCGGTGCGTCGCGCCTGCCGCGCCTCGCGACGCGGCAGGCGCGGAGCGGCGACCACCGAGACCGCGCAGTCGACGTCGGTGAGGACGGTCCGCTGCGTGGGCCTTCGGTATATCGGGCCACGTTGACGCTCGCCACCGCCGAGGGAACCGGACGGAGCGGCGGTGCTTGCCGTGACCGACGACCAGCCCAGGGCTGGGTCGCGCCGTTTGCAGTGGTTGATGCGGACCTGGTGCCGTCGTCGAGCCACATCGACCGGTGCGGGATGTGCTCGACGGGTGTGGGCCGACGGCCGGTGAACGGGGTACCAGCCGCATACTCGCTCAACGAAGCTGGCGTGAAAGAGCTCAGGGGCGGCTCACGATGCGAATTGCACCACTGGCCATAACGGGCAAATGTCATTTCTTCTCGATGGATTTTCGACAACCGTTCGCCTCCCCGGCCAATGCGGCGGCAGATTTCAGTCATTGTAACGCGCAACTATTGCGCGAAATGATCACCGAAACATACGGTCCGAAGCAATACTGATCTCCGTGAGAGCGCTAGACATCTTCCATTGACTTCCGCTCCCTGCAGGAAGGATCCCCCTCCGTGTGTGTAAAGAGCGTCCGGGGTGCCGAGAAGGCGGCAGGGGGCGCACGGATGGGCCAAGCCGGTGGCGACATTTCAACTCACATTCATCTTGCCGTCAGCTCTTGCGCTGCCGCACCCCCGATCTGGTGAATTCGATGGCACAGCCCTCCAAAGAAGCCGAGCGGCGAAACACGGAAGGAGGTAAGCCGCAGGCCGTGCCCGGCACGTCGCACAGGCGCCGCGCCATGACGGTGCTGACGTCGGCTCAGATGCTCTACTACTTCGGGATCAGCATCGACCTGACGCTCACCGGCCTGGTCGGCCTCAGACTCGCTCCTGTGCCCGCGCTCGCGACCCTGCCGTTCGCCCTCATCGGCGTCGGCTCATGGGTCGCGACCTACCCCGCGTCCCGCTTCATGAGGCGTCGCGGACGCAAAGCCGGTTTCCTGGTCGGCTCCGGTGCCGCGCTCACCGGCGGCATCATTTCGGTCACCGCGCTGCTCACCGAGCAGTTCGTGCTCTTCTGCATCGGCATCGCGTGTATCGGCGTCTATCAGGCGTTCGCGGGTTACTACCGGTACGCGGCCGCCGACATGTTCCCGCCCGATCAGCGCGGCAAGGCCATCTCGACCGTCCTGTCCGGCGGGGTGATCGCGGCCGTCGCAGGGCCGTTCCTGGCCACGGCGGTCAGGGACCTCGGTCCTGTGGAGTTCACGGGTTCCTACGCGCTGGTCACCGTGCTGGCGCTGATTTCCATCGGCGTGCTGTCCCTGCTGACGGCCGAGGACACCGAAGCGGCCGCCGCAGCCCGGTCAGAGCCCGGAGCCGCCGCCGAAGACGTGGCCCCGCGCACCCTCAAGCAAATCGCGCGGCAGCCGGTGTTCCTCGCCGGCGTCGCGGGCTCCTGCATCGGGTACTTCGTGATGACCTCACTGATGGCCGCGGCCCCTATCGCGGCGGTCAAGGCCGGTCATTCCGTCCACGACGGCGCCCAGGTCATCCAGTGGCACATGGTCGGCATGTTTGCCACCGCCTTCGCCTCGGGACCGCTCACCCGGCTGATCGGCGCGGGACGGACCCTGCTGATCGGCGTCGCCGTCAGCGCGCTGGGCACGGTGACTGCCCTGATGAGCCTGTCCCACATGCACTTCGTGATCGCCCTGGGGCTGATCGGCGTGGGCTGGAACCTGATGTACGTCTCCGGCTCCGCGCTCGTCGCAAACTCCTACAGGCCGCAGGAACGTTCCGTTGTCCAGGGCGTCGGCGAGGTCTTCACCCTCGGCGGATCCGCCGTCGGCGCGCTGGCCGCGGGACCGGTGCTGAACACCCTCGGCTGGGAGAACATGAACACCGCGCTCCTGGTGCCCCTCGCGGCCAGCGCCGTCATCACCGTCGCCCACCTGTACGCCGCCCGCCCACGTACCGCCGGCTAGGGACCGACGCCCCGTGAGGCAGGAGCCTGTTCCATCCACCGAACGTGCACCAATGGCTACTAGTCAACGCACTCTCCGATCCCGGTCTGCGTGAAGTGGCGCAGATGAATCAGGCAGGGCGGCCGAGCTACGGAACCCGAGGGTGGCCGACAGTTCGCGTAGGGCTGTCGGCCGCAGCACGTCTGGCCGTGGCCGACCGGTCATGGCGTATCAGCAGCCGTCTACGCGGAGAAAAGGAAGACGGCGCCGTCCGTTGCCGCAGCCCGCCGCGAACCCCCGGACCGATACGGATACCTCATGCCGGCGTCCACGGGCCTACGGCGGGGCTTGTCCTCACCGAGCATGGCGCTCGTGAAGGTTCAGGTCGTCGGGGCCGATATGTTTGCCGGAGCATCCGGCAGACGGGGGTGGCATGCGGACGGCGGAAGAACGGGCCGGGGAGGCTGAAATCGCCGAGGTGGACGGAGCGGCGAGCGGTGAAGCTGCCGCCGGCTTGCCTCGGTTCTGGCCGCTGCTGTTGCTGGGCGCGGCCACCGTTCCGGGTATCGCGCTCTACCTCGTGGGCCGGTGGACGGAGACGCCGGCGATGCAGGCGTGGCGGACCGTCTGTCTCGCCGTGACCGTGCAGGCGCTGCCCTTCCTGCTGCTGGGCACGGCCCTGTCCGGTGCCATCAACGCGTTCGTGCCGGCCCGGGTGTTCACTCGTGTGCTGCCACGCCATCCGGCACTCGCCGTGCCGGTGGCCGGAGTGGCGGGAGCCGTGTTGCCGGGCTGCGAGTGTGCGTCGGTGCCGGTGGCGAACAGTCTGATCGGGCGGGGAGTCACGCCCGCGGCCGCGTTCGCGTTCCTGCTGTCGGCTCCTGCGATCAACCCGGTGGTGTTGACGGCCACCGCGGTTGCCTTCCCGGCGCAGCCCGCCATGGTCGCCGCCCGGCTGCTGGCCTCGCTGGGCACGGCGTCGGTGATGGGCTGGCTGTGGCTGTGGTTGGGGAGGGCCGAGTGGCTGCGGCCGGTCCAGCGGCACAGTGGGCATCAGGCGGGTGGCAGTCGGTGGAGAGAGTTCCGGGCCGGCTTCCGGCAGGACTTCCTGCATGCGGGCGGTTTCCTGGTGGTGGGCGCGATGGCGGCGGCCACGTTCAACGTGGCGGTGCCCCGTTCCTTGCTGGACACCTTCTCCGGTTCGCCCTGGCTGTCGGTGGTGTTCCTGGCCGGACTGGCGATCGTGCTGGCGGTGTGTTCGGAGGCCGACGCGTTCGTGGCGGCCTCGCTGAGCGGGTTCTCGCCCGTCGCGCGGCTGGCGTTCATGGTGGTCGGTCCGATGGTTGATCTGAAGCTGATCGCCCTACAGGCGGGTACCTTCGGCCGGGCCTTCGCGGTCCGATTCTCCGCCGCCACGGTGGTCGTGGCGGTCCTGTCCAGCGCGCTGGTCGGAGGAGCACTGCTGTGAGACGCCCGCTTCAGACGGCCCTTCTCGTCCTCACCGGCATCGGCCTGCTGCGCGTCGCCCTCTTCACCGACCTGTATCTGCGATACGTCAAGGAAGGGATGCGCCCCCTGCTCATCGCCTCCGGCGTCCTGCTGATCCTGCTCGGCGTCGCGGACGCGGTGGCGCACGGGCGACGGCGTGGACGCGACGATCATACGGACCACGGCGGCGGCCACGACCACGGGCACCACCACTCCGGCGCATCCCGTGCCGCCTGGCTTCTGTTCCTCCCAGCGCTGAGCATGCTGCTCTATGCTCCGCCCGCCCTCGGCGCGTACACAGCCTCCCGCGAGCCGACCAAGGCGATCACGCACCAGGACGACTTCGACCCGCTGCCGGCGACCTCGCCGCTGCCCATGACGCTCTCGGACTTCATCCGGCGCGTGCAGCAGGACCACACGCGGGCCATCAAGGACCGCACAGTGCGGATGACGGGCTTCGTCACCTCCGGCAAGCGGGGCGGCGGCTGGTACCTGACTCGGATCATCATCTCCTGCTGCGCCGCGGACGCCCAGTCCGTGACGGTACGGATCTACGGCGCAACCGCTCCGGCCGCCGACACCTGGGTGGCGGTCACAGGCACCTGGCACCCCGGCGGAGCCCTCGGCACCGGCTCCGCACCCGCCGCGCTCGACGCCCGGGCCGTGGAGAAGGTCGCCAAACCAGCGAACTCCTACACCGACGCCCTTCCACTTGCCTCCACGAGGTAGACCGGCACCCTTCCGCCTCGACCTGGGCGGCCGGCGACTCTTCCAGCGGTGGTGGCCTGGGCGAGCCCCTGAACCTGCCGCAGCACCCACACCGTCGGCGTGAGTGCTGCGGCGGTTCAGGGGCTCGCCCCGTCAGCTGAGTGGCCGTCGCTCACCAACTGCTCTTGGTCACGCCGGGCAGTTCGCCGGCGTGGGCCATCGCGCGGACCCGGATGCGGGAGAGCCCGAAGGCGCGCAGGTGACCCCGGGGGCGTCCGTCCACGGCGTCGCGGTTGCGCAGGCGGGTGGCGCTGGCGTCGCGGGGCTGCCGGCGCAGTTCCCGCTGCGCCGCGGCGCGTTCGTCCTCGGAGCTGTGGGGTGACGAGATGATCGCCTTCAGCGCGGCGCGCCGCTCGGCATGACGCGCCACGACAAGACGCCGCTGCTCGTTCTTCGCGATCTTGCTCTTCTTCGCCATCAGACCTTCCCTCCCCGGGCGCGGATGCGGGCCACCGCGGCTTCGATGCCGATCGCGTCGATGGTCTTGACGCCCTTGGCGGACAGGGTGAGCCGGATGTGGCGCCCTTCGCTGGGCAGCCAGTAGCGCTTGCGCTGGATGTTCGGGTCGAAGCGGCGCTTGGTGCGCCGGTGGGAGTGGGAGATGTGGTGGCCGAAGCCGGGTTGGCGGTCGGTGAGTTGGCAGTGGGCGGACACGGGTTCCTCCTCGGTGGGTCGGTGAGGGCAGCACACTAGCAGCCAAATGAAAATGAAAACCAAACTCGTGTAGGGTGCCGTCCATGGCCCGTAACGAACTCCGCCCGATCATCAAGCTGAGGTCCACCGCCAGGACCGGCTACACCTACGTGACCCGCAAGAACCGCCGCAACGACCCCGACCGGCTGACGCTGCGCAAGTACGACCCGGTCGCCGGCCGCCACGTCGACTTCCGTGAGGAGCGCTGAGAGCCATGAAGCCCGGAATCCACCCCGAGTACCGCCCGGTCGTCTTCCGTGACCGGGCCGCCGACTTCGCCTTCCTCACCCGCTCGACGGCCACCAGCGACAGGACCGTGGAGTGGGAGGACGGCAACACCTACCCGGTCATCGACGTCGAGATCTCCTCGGCGAGCCACCCCTTCTACACCGGCACCCAGCGCGTCCTGGACACCGCCGGGCGGGTCGAGCGCTTCGAGCGGCGCTACGGACGCGGACGGGGTGAGCGATGAGCGGGCTGCCGGTCGCCATCGTCGCCGGACTGCACGCCGACGCCCGCCGCGCCGCAGTCGAGGAGATCCTGCGCACGGTCCCCGGCTCCATCGCGCTGCACCACGACCTGACGTCCGCCGTCGACAGCGCCGTGCACCGCACGGTCCGCGACGCCGCCGGCCCGCTGGGTCACGGCGACGCCCCGCTGGTGAACGACTGCGCGTGCTGCGCACTGCGTGAGGACCTGGTCCCCGAGCTGCTGCGGCTCGCCGAGGAGGACAGGTACCGGCTGGCCGTCGTGGAACTGTGGGACTCGGTCGAGCCCCAGGCGATGGCCGCGGTCATCGCCGCCGCGGGGGCCCCGTTGACTCTGACCGGGGTCGCCACCGCGGTCGACCCGGCGCTCGTGCTGCCGTACCTGGCCAATGGCGACGACCTGGCCGACGTGGGCCTCGCCGCGGCCCCGACCGACCAACGCACGGTCGCAGACACCTTCGCCCGGCAGTTGGAACACCCGACGGTGATCGCCGTCGTCGAGAACGGCTCGCCGGGGGAGAGCGCCGACGACACCGACCGTGCTCTGCTCGCCCAGCTCACACCAGGTGCGCGAAAGCTGCGTGTGGACAGCGGCGCCCTGGGGTCCGCCCTGCTGGCGGGCTTCGACGTGGCGGCCGCCGCCGCCCGCCTGCACCCGGCGTGCGCGCTGCTGCCGCAGGAGTGCGACGAACACGGCGTGACCACCCTCGTCTGGCGGCGTACCCGGCCCTTCCACCCGCAGCGCCTCTACGCCGCTCTGGAGGACCTGACCTGTGCCGCCGCGCGCAGCCGTGGGCGTTTCTGGCTGGCCGACCGTCCCGACACCCTGCTGTCCTGGGACGCCGCGGGCGGTGCCCTGTGCGTGGAGTCGGTGGGTCCCTGGCTGGCCGCATTGCCGGACAGCGCGTGGGAGATGGTGCCCGCCGGACGCCGTCTCGCCGCTTCCCTGGACTGGCACCCCGAACACGGCGACCGCTGCCAGTACCTCACCTTCACCTCGCCCGGCCTGGACCGAGACGGTCTGCCGACCCTGCTCGACTCGTGCCTCCTCACCGACGACGAGTACGCGGCCGGCAGAAGAGGCTGGCAACAACTCCCGCACGTCTTCGACGACTTGCTCGACCCAGTGACCCGATAGACCCGACAGAGAGGACCGACCTCACCATGCCCCGACGCACGAGCACCGGGCGGCAGACCACCAAGCGTCAGCGCGTCAACCCGCTGGACGCCGCCGGCATCACCTATGTCGACTACAAGGACACCGACCTGCTGCGGAAGTTCATCTCCGACCGCGGGAAGATCCGCAGCCGCAGGGTGACCCAGGTGACGCGTCAGCAGCAGCGGCACATAGCACAGGCCATCAAGAACGCACGGGAGATGGCGCTCCTGCCCTACGGCACCCGGTAGCCCGCACAGCCGAAGGGATCGCCCCGGCGCTGTCACCGCTTCTCGTATGGGTTCGACGGCTCGGCGACCTGGCGGACCGTATGCACGTCCGATACGGGGGCCAGGTCGCTTCCGAGCCCGGCCTGCCCTTGGGGCGCCAGGTTCCCGTCACCGTTACCCACGTGTCGGTGGCCGGGGCGTCCGCGCCGCGGACCTGCACCTTGATCGTCGTCGTGTCCGCCGTAGCACGAGACCAGCAGCCTGGTCGCGTACCAGTGTCACTGTCCCCATGGGTGACGAGACCGGTCAGCCGGACCATACGGCCCTCCGGGGCGCAGGCGGAGGGAAGAGCGGCAGCGCGGCGGCGGGGACCGTGAGCAGCCAGGCGCCGCGCGGGGCGGCCGTGTGGGTGTGAGCGTGCCCATGGTCGTCGTGCGGGTCGGCGTGCCCGTGGCCAGATGGTCCCGCGCCCTCCTCGCCGCCCGCACATGTGCGGCCTACCAGAGCGTCCGCACGCCGAGACGCACGGCGTCGGCGATCCTGCCGCGGTCCTCCGCGCATCCCTGATCGCTTCATCGTGTGCCTGTGCCTGTGCCTGTGCCTGTGCCTGTGCCTGTGCCTGTGCCTGCGCCGGGCCGGGCGGCGCCGTGGCTGTGTTCGCCGCCCGACCCGAACTATCAGGCAGACGTTACGAGTTCGTGCTCGCAGGTGCCGTCGATGCCGTAGGTGTCCCAGGCGGGAAACGGGTCGCCGGGCGGCAGGCTCTCACCGTCGGCCATGAGGCAGTCGGTCAGTGCCGCGTGCAGGGCGTCAGCGCGCAGGTGTGTGCCGATGAAGACCAGTTCCTGGCACTCGGGGCTGTCGGTGTCACGGGCGGCGGAGGGCTCGAAACGTGCGACCGAGCCGGCCTGTGACCACAGTCCCGTCACCCGCGGTCGGCTGGCCAGTGTGAAGAAGCCCTTGGAGCGCAGGATCCGCCCGTACGCGCCGCTGTCGAGTCCCTCGGTCACGAAGGCCCATAGCCGACCGGGGTGGAACGGCAGTCCGGCCCGGAAGACGGTCGAGGAGATTCCGTACTCCTCGGTCTCGGGGACGTGGTCACCGTTCAGTTCCCGCACCCAGCCGGGGGCCTGCCGGGCTCGTTCCAGGTCGAACAGCCGGGTGCCGAGTACGTCGTCGGCCTTCACCCGGCCGGATGACGTCGGCGAACTCGACCTGGTCCATGAGCAGGTCGCTGACGGTGCGTTCGTCTTCCTCGTACTGGTCCAGGCCGCGCTCGACGAGCTCGTCGCCCGTCGTCAGCTCACGCAGGAAGTTCGCCGAGTCCACGACGGTGACCATGGTGTCCAGACGGGCCACCTCTTCGAGGGTGGCGCCGTCGTCGCGGGCGAAGGCGAAAGTCGCGGCAACCGGCATGGGTTCGGAGATGCCGGACGACTCGATGAGCAGGTAGTCGAAACGGCCCTCGCGCGCCAGCCGGTCGACCTCCTGAAGCAGGTCGTCGCGCAGGGTGCAGCAGATGCAGCCGTTGGTCATCTCGACCAGTCGCTCCTCGGTGCGCGACAGGGCGGCCTCGCCGCCGCGCACCAGGGCGGCGTCGATGTTGACCTGGCTCATGTCGTTGACGATGACCGCGACGCGAAGGCCCTCGCGGTTGCCGAGGACATGATTGAGGAGGGTGGTCTTGCCCGCGCCGAGGAAGCCGGACAGGACGGTGACGGGCAGTCGCCCGAAAGGCTCGGAAGACTCGGAAGGCATCAAGAAATCAGCCCTCGGGGCGCAGCAGGCCGCGCTCGTACGCCTTCACGAGACGCTGCGGCACCAGGTAGGAGGCGCCGTCGACGGTGACCGGGACAAGACTTTCGTGCCGGCGGCCGCCGTTCTCGTCGCCCTCGGACTCCGGATCCGTAGGACGGACGAGGACGCGGCGGTCTCAGCAGCGGCCGAGGTGGAGGCGCTCGACGCGCGGTAGGACCGCCGCGACCAGGTCTCAGGCGCTCTTTCCGAGGTGGCGGTACAAAAGGTGGCACGGGACGGGGTTTGCGTCCGATGTCCGGTGGCGGCGGGCGATGCCGGCCCGGATGTGTCCTGGCCGACTACGCGGCATGGCCCTTTCGGTTCGAGGCGGTGGGTGCCGCCGACAGCACGTGGTCGCCGACCTTGTCGGTGCTCAGGCACAGCGAGCAGACGACGGCGTCGTGCGTGACGCAGGCGGCCACGTCGGGTCGCTCGAAGTCCTGTCGGCACACGTGGCACTGGTACGTCACGGCACTGGGGTTGCCGTCCCCGTCCAGGAGCGGCTCGTCGATGCCGTCGTCGGTGCGGCGCAGGTAGTACTTGCCCTTGGTGACGACCGCCATGAGCGGGGTGAGGGCGAAGGCGATGACGGCGGCGGCGACGGGGGAGTACGGCTGGAGGGTGTCGCCCAGGGCGTGGAAGTACATGGCGATCGACAGGCCGGAGGCGGCGACGAAGGCGACGACACCCACCGGGTTGACGGCGTACAGCATGCCGCGGCGGAACTCGGGCTGGAGCGGGGAGAGCTTGAGCAGGTACTTGTTGACGCCGATGTCGGCGGCGACGGTGACGACCCAGGCGATCGCACAGTTCGAGTAGAAGCCGAGAATGTCGTTGAGGAAGCTGAACATGTCGGCTTCCATCAGGGCGAGCGCGAAGGCCAGGTTGACCAGGACGAAGATCATGCGGCCGGGGTAGTGCCTGGTGACGCGGGTGAAGGAGTTCGTCCACGCCAGCGAACCGGAGTACGCGTTCGTCACATTGATCTTGATCTGGCTGATGACGACGAGTGCCACGGCGAGCGGGATGACCACCCAGGACGGCATCATCGCGTCGAATGCGCCACGGAACTGCTGGATCGGTTCGGGTGCGGCCGTCGGGCCGACCTCGGCGAGGATGTAGACGGCGAGGAAGACACCGATGGCCTGCTTGAGCGCGCCGAGGACCACCCAGCCGGGGCCGGCCATGACGACGGCAGTCCACCAGGTGCGTTTGTTGGCCTCGGTCTTGGGTGGCATGAAGCGCAGGTAGTCGATCTGCTCGCCGATCTGGGCTATCAGGGAGAGGCACACGCCCGCGCCGAGCAGCACGGAGGCGGTGTTGACGCTGCCCTCGCCGTCGGTGCCGGCGTAGGAGAGGAAGCGGTCGACCGTGCCGGGGTCGGTGGCGATCAGATAGACCAGCGGGGCGACCATCAGCACCAGCCAGACGGGCGTGGTCCACACCTGGAGCTTGCTGAGCGCCTTCATGCCGTAGATCACCAGGGGGATGACCATCAGCGTGGAGACCAGGTAGCCCAGCCACAGCGGCAGTCCGAGCCCGAGCTTCAGGCCCTGGGCCATGATCGAGCCTTCGAGGGCGAAGAAGATGAAGGTGAAGCTGGCGAAGATGACGCTGGTGAGGACCGAGCCGTAGTAGCCGAAGCCGGAGCCACGGGTGATCAGGTCCAGGTCGATGTTGTAACGGGCGCCGTAGTAGGCGAGGGGGAAGCCGGTGACGAAGATGACGACGGCGGCCACGGCGATCGCCACGAGCGCGTTGCCGGTGCCGTGTGCCAAACCGATGCCGGCGCCGATCGAGAAGTCGGCCATGTAGGCGATGCCGCCGAGTGCCGTGGTGGCCACCACCATGGGGGTCCAGCGCCGGTAACCGCGGGGCGCGAAGCGGAGGGTGTAATCCTCCAGGGTTTCCTTGACGGCCTGGTCGGTACCGGGCGCTGCCTTCCGCGCCGGTTCCGGCTCGGTGACTTCTGCCAGTCGTGGCTCGGTGGTCATACCGCGCCTCCTTGTTGCGGGTGGGGGACTGTTGCGGGGTGCCTCACATCGGAGGCGGGCGAGGACGGCGGGCCCGTGTGGCACCGGTGGCGAGCGGGCCAGCGGAGGTGGCGGGAGGGAGTGGAGCGGATCCGGCGGGAGGCCGGGCGCGTACAGGTCCTTCATGTCCATGACGGGGGACCGTAGGAGGCAGTCGTTATCCCTGAATGCTTCCCGGATGAAGGAAGTGTTTCGGAAGGCTCTCGGGGGGACGGCTGTAGGGCCCTGCGGGCCAGGTGAGGAGGCCGTCCACGAGCCGATGTTCAGGGCGTCTGTAGGCGACGGGGCGGCCAACGCGCTGAAGGAGCTGTTCCGTTCGGCAGCCGGTCAGGCGCGAGGGGCGAGCACGAGGACCTCGGTGTCGACGCGGCCCAGCTTGTCGTCGCGGGCGACGGCGGGGGCGCTCGCGATGACACCGAGCTCGGAAGCGTGCGCGTGCGCCGGTGGCCAACCAGAGGGGTGCGCGCAGGCAGAAGGGGACAGCGGCCACGGAGAAGGGGCGGTTGGCGCTGTTGACGCGGCCGAGCAGGTCAGGACGGTCGTGCGGACGAACCGCGCTCGCCACAGCCGGCGCATGCCGGCCGCGGCGTCGCCGACGACGGTTCGGACCACCTGCCCGCCGGGCACGGCGGCGACCCGGGCGGGGCCTGAGGTACGCAGGCGGGCGAGGAGAAGGACGCCGAGGGCCATGGCAAGGGCGTTGAGGCCGAACCGCAGGGCGGGGGAGAGGGAACAGGACGCCGCCCAGGGCCGGTCCTGCCAAGCCCTGTCCGATGCGTTCGGCGGTGATCAGCGCACTGTCGGCCTTCTCCAGGTTCTCGTCCGTTCTCGTCCGCCACGACGCGGGGGATCAGGGATTGGGCGGCGTTGTCGTAGGCGGCTTCCCCGATCCCGAGGAGGAAGGCCGGCGCGTACAGCAGGGCCATGGAGCGCAGGTCGGCCAGGAGGGGCAGGCGAGGGCCCCGACTGGTTCGTGGGGTCCGCAGCCGGG
>NZ_JOCB01000116.1 GCF_000718775.1 Streptomyces sp. NRRL S-31 | reverse complement strand
GGCCGGGGTGGCGGGCGGGGCGGCCCGGCCGGTACCGCAGCCGGCGGCGAGCGCACCGCCGGCGGCGAGCCCGGCGCCGGCCCGCAGCACATCACGGCGGTGGGTGGAGGTCACCCGCACCATTTAAGGGGGAAAGGCGGGGAAAACCGGCGATTCGTCCAGTTGACGGGGGGTGTCGGGTCGCGGCCCCGGAAACGGGCCCCTACCGGTCGGCGACCCGCATCTCGAACCAGGTCGTCTTGCCGCGCGGCAGCAGGTCCACGCCCCAGCGGTCGGCGAGCTTGTCCACCAGGAAGAGTCCGCGTCCGCTGACGTCCATGTCCTGGACCGGCATCAGACAGGGCAGACCGCGCGAGGGGTCGCGGACCTCCACCCGGATCCAGCCGGGGCGGCGCCGCATGCGCAGACCGAAGACGCGGGCGCCGGTGTGCCGTACGGCGTTGCCGACGAGTTCGGACACGAGGAGGACGGCGTCCTCGGTGAGCTTGGGGGTGAGCCGCCAGGTGCGCAGGAGGACGACCTGGGCGAGCCGGCGGGCGGTGGCCGCGGACTCCGGGCGGGAGGGCAGCGGGACCTCCGACTGCGCCGGGTCGCCGAACAGTTCGAGTGCTTTGAGTCCTTGCTCGTCCTCGACCGCGGGCGACCAGCGCGCCGCGGTCGCACGGCTGTGTCCCCGCGGCTGTTCGATGCCCTCCAGCCCCGCCATGCCCCCATGATGGCCGTCCGGCGGGTACTTGGGAGGCGTTCCGGAGGAATACGCCCCCCGTACGCCCCCGTTCCGCGCCAGTCGAGCGGCATATGCCGTCGGCATCTCGATGTCTGGTACGGCATGGTTGACCTGCGGCGACGGCTCACTTCCGGGCAAGCGCCGGGCTCCCTCGACAGTACAGATTTAAGGTGCCTATAAGGCTCCCATAAACCGCTCCATCGAGGGACCCGAATGCGACGACGCGTCAACGGCAGGGCCCCCGGCGAGGGCGGGCTGGAGGTTCATCCGGCTGACGGTCAGACGAACTTCGCCTTGCCCGGCCCCTCCTCGACGAAGCTGCGCATGCCCCGCTCACGGTCCTCGGTGGCGAACAGACCCGCGAACCAGTTCCGTTCGACGGCGAGACCGGTGTCGATGTCGGCCTCCAGTCCGGTGTCGACGGACTCCTTCGCCGCGCGCAGCGCGATGGCCGGGCCCCGGGCGAGCCGCGCGGCCCAGGCGTGCGCCTGCTCGTACACCTCGGCGGCCGGGACGACCCGGTCCACCAGGCCGATCGCCAGGGCCTCGTCGGCCTTGACCTGACGGCCCGTGAAGATCAGGTCCTTCGCCTTGGAGGGGCCGACCAGCCGGGGCAGCCGCTGGGTGCCGCCGGCGCCCGGGATCAGGCCGAGCAGGATCTCGGGCTGGCCGAGCTTGGCGTTGTCGGCGGCGATGCGGTAGTCCGCGCACAGGGCCAGCTCGCAGCCGCCGCCGAGCGCGTAGCCGGTGACGGCGGCGACGACCGGCTTGGGGATGCGGGCCACGGCGGTGAAGGAGTCCTGGAGGGCACGGGACCGCAGCACCATCGCCGCGTGGTCCATGTTCTGCATCTCCTTGATGTCCGCGCCCGCCGCGAACACCCGCTCGCCGCCGTAGATCACCACGGCGCGCACGTCGTCGCGGCGGGCGGCCTCCTCGGCCAGCTCCTTCAACCGGTCCTGGGTGGCGATGTCCAGCGCGTTCATGGGCGGCCGGTCCAGACGCAGGGTGCCGACGCCTTCGGCGACTTCCAGAGTGACGGTCATGGAGGCCAGGTTAACGGCCACTAACGACATCGGACCCGGTGCCGTAGGTCACAGCACCGGGTCCTCACGTCAGCCGGGGCTCACTTCCGCCAGTCGGCCCACGACATGTTCCAGCCGTTGAGGCCGTTGTCCGGGGCCACCGTGCGGTCGTGGGAGTTCTTCACGACCACCACGTCGCCGAGCATCGAGTGGTCGAAGAACCAGGCGGCCGGGACGGCTCCGTCGTAGCCGCCGCGCACGTCGCGCAGACCGACGCAGCCGTGGCTGGCGTTGTAGTTGCCGAAGGCGTCGCCGCCCCAGTAGTTGCCGTGGATGAAGGTGCCGGAGGTGGTGAGGCGGATGGCGTGCGGGACGTCCTTGATGTCGTACTCGCCGCCGTAGCCGACCGTCTCGCCGTTCATGCGGGTCACGGCGAGCTTCTCACTCATGACCATCTGGCCGTTCCAGGTGTCGTAACCGGGCTTGCCGGTGGTGACCGGGAGGGTCCGGACGGTCTTGCCGTCCCGGGTGACCTTCATGGTGTGCTTCTTGGCGTCCACGTAGGAGACCTGGTTGCGGCCGATGGTGAACTTCACGGTCTTGCGCTGCTTGCCGTAGACGCCGTCGCGGCCCTCGACGCCGTCCAGGTCGAGGTCGACGGTGACCTTGGTGCCGGCCTTCCAGTACTTCTCCGGGCGGAAGTCCAGGCGGTCGTTGCCGAACCAGTGGCCGGCCACGTCCACGGCGGGCTCGGTCCTGACCCGGACGGCCTTCTCGACGTCCCCGGGGCGGGTGATGCCCCGGGTGAAGCGTATGGAGAACGGCATGCCGACGCCGACGGTGGAGCCGTCCTCGGGGGTGAAGTAGCCGGTGAAGGTGTTCTTCGGGGTCAGCGTGGTGAAGCTGGAGTCCTCGGTGGCCCGGCGGCCCGCGGAGTCCTCGGCGACCGCGTGCACGGTGTACCGGGTGCCGGCCGCCAGGTGGGCCGACGGCGTCCAGGAGGTGCCGCCCGCGGTGAGCGCCCCCTCGACCTTCGCGCCCTCGTCGTCCTTGACGGTGACCTCGGTCAGCCTGCCCTTGGCCACCCCGACCTTGAGGGTGCCGCTGGTGTCGACGCCGGTGGCGCCGGACGCGGGCGCGATGCTGACCGCGGCCGTGGACCGTCCGCCCTGGGTGCCGCCCGCGGTCTTCCCGTGCCCGGAGCCGGAGCCGGAACCGGCATCCCCGCCTCCGCCGCACGCGGCGAGCGACAGCACCAGGGCGCCGGCTATGAGTGCCAGTCCCCTACGGCCCCGCCGCCCCCGCACCGACGCCCCCGGTTCAGGCCGCATGTTCAAGTTGTTCTCCCCTCGCCGGACCAGGTCAGACCCGGCCAGCTCCCCACCACTTCGGTGCGCGCATATTAACTGCCGGGTTCTGGGCGCGGTGTCAGGCGAATGTCACCGTTCCGTCGCAACATCCGCCCGCCGCCGCCGGTTTGGGGGGCCCCCGCGGCCCGTCACCGCACCGCGCTGCCCTCCCGCCACTCCCGCCAGCCCATGTTCCACCCGCCGAGGCCGTTGTCGGGCGCGACCGTCTTGTCCTTGCTGTGCACCACCTCGATGACGTCGCCGACCAGGGTGCGGTCGAAGAACCAGCCCGCCGGGGTGTCCGAGCTGCCGCCCTTGACGTCCCTGAGACCCACGCAGCCGTGGCTGACGTTGGTCTGCCCGGGGGCGTCCGGCGCCCAGTAGTTGCCGTGCAGGAAGGTGCCGGAGTCGGTGAGCTTCATGGCGTGCGGGACGTCGGGGATGTCGTACTCGCCGCCGAAGCCGACGGTCTGGCTGTTCATGCGGGTGACCTCCAGCATGTCCATCACCACCATCTTCCCGTTGTAGCTCGGGTGTTTGGGGGCGCCCGCCGTGACCGGGACGGTGGCGAGGAGCTGTCCGTCGCGCCGCACGTCCATGCTGTGCTTGGTGACGTCCACCAGCGAGACCTGGCTGCGGCCGACGGTGAAGGAGAAGGTCTTGTCCTGGAGGCCGTAGATGCCCCGCGCGCCCTCCACGTCCCGCAGGCCCAGGCTGACGGTGACCTCGGTGCCGGGTTTCCAGTACCGCTCGGGCCTGAAGTCCAGGCGGTCCTTGCCGAACCAGTGCGGACGGACCTCCACGGGCGGCCGGGCCGTGACGCTGACGGCCCGTTCGACGGCGGCGCGGTTGGTGATCTCCCGGCTGAAGGCGAGCGAGACGATCATCCCGGTGCCGACCGTGGCGCGGTTCTCCGGGGTGACGTAGGCGATGAACCGCTCGTCCGGGACGTAGGTGGTGAACGTGGTGTGCCGGGCCGAGCGGCGGCCCCGGGCGTCCAGCGCCACCGCGTCGACGGTGTACCGGGCGGCGAGCGCCAGCCGGTCCTCGTCGGGCTGCCAGGTCAGCCCGTCCTCGCTGATGTGCCCGGGGACCGGTGAGTCCTGCGCGTCCCGGGACTTGACGACGGTCACCTTCTCCAGGCGCCCGGCGGGCAGCCGGACCCGCAGCCGGTCGCCCGGGCGTACGCCCGTGCCGCCGTCGTCGGGGGTCACCCGGATGACGTCCTCGGGAGCCGGGGATCTGCCCGGCATCCCGCCCATGCCCAGCGGTCCCGAGCCGTCCGCGGAGCAGCCCGCGAGCAGCCCCGTCCATGTCAGTACGGCGGCCAGCGCGGCCCCCACGCGCCGTGCGCGTCCTTGTGCGTGCCTCACACGGGGCCCAACGACCGGCCCGCTCCGGGGAAACGTGAGTGCGAGCCACGCGCTGGGCAGAACAGGAGGGAAGGACGACACGCCGGGGAGCCCGCCCTCCGCCCGGAGGGCGCCCCCGGCACCCGCGTCGGAGCCGTCGGGGCGCGGTCGTACCGGGCGGCCGGGGGTGCCGGGACGCTCCCCCGGGCCGCCCGGCGGCCGGGCACGCCCCTCGGGCGAGCCACTGAGAAGAGGGGCCGACAGTGACGAGCGCAGCCGAGCGGCGGGCACCGGCCGGGGGGCCGGCCACCGGGAGCGAGCGACCGGCGGCGGCGAACGGCGCCCGGCGGGCCGTACCGCCCGTCCCGGCCGTGTGGCCGGGGGCGCCGACCCCGCTGGGGGCCCGGTTCCGGGTCGGTCCGGACGGGGTCGCCGGCACCAACTTCGCACTGTGGGCCGCCGGCGCCGAGGCGGTGCGGGTGTGCCTGTTCGACGAGGGGGGCCGGGAGACGCGCGTGCCGCTGACCGAGCTGACGCACGAGATCTGGCACGGCTTCGTGCCGGGCGTGCTGCCCGGACAGCGCTACGGCTACCGGGTGGACGGCCGCTGGGACCCGTGGACCGGCGCCCGCTGGAACCCGGCCAAGCTGCTGCTCGACCCGTACGCGCGGGCGGTCGACGGCGAGTTCGGGCTGCCGCCGGAGGTGTACGGACATGTGCGGGACTGGCCGGAGCAGCAGGTGGCGGACACCGTGCGGGACGAGCGGGACTCGGCGCCGTACGTGCCGAAGGGCGTCGTCGTCCACGATGACGACGACTGGTCCGACGACCGCCGGCCCAAGACGCCCTGGGCGGACTCGGTCATCTACGAACTGCACGTCCGCGGCTTCACCAAGCTGCACCCCGGCATCCCCGAGGAGCTGCGCGGCACCTACGCGGGGCTCGCGCACCCGGCCGCGATCGAGCACCTGGTGGGGCTGGGCGTGACGGCCGTCGAGCTGCTGCCGGTGCACCAGTTCGCGCACGAGGACCACCTGCTGCGCCGGGGCCTGCGGAACTACTGGGGCTACAACTCCATCGGCTACTTCGCCCCGCACGCCGGCTACGCCGCCTCCGGCACGGCCGGGCAGCAGGTCGGCGAGTTCAAACGGATGGTGCGGGCGCTGCACGCGGCCGGCGTCGAGGTCATCCTCGACGTGGTCTACAACCACACCGCGGAGGCCGGCGAGCTGGGGCCGACGCTGTCGCTGAAGGGCATCGACAACCGCGGCTACTACCGGCTCCAGGACGACGCCCGCCGGTACGCCGACTACACCGGCTGCGGCAACACCCTGCACGTCGTACGGCCCCAGGTGCTGCGGCTGATCACCGACTCGCTGCGCTACTGGGTGACCGAGATGGGCGTGGACGGCTTCCGCTTCGACCTGGCGGCGGCGCTGGCCCGCTCGATGCACGACGTCGACATGCTCTCCCCGTTCCTCGCGGTCATCGCCCAGGACCCGGTGCTGCGCCGGGTGAAGCTGATCGCCGAACCGTGGGACATCGGCTCCGGCGGCTACCAGGTGGGCGCGTTCCCGCCGCTGTGGGCGGAGTGGAACGACCGCTACCGCAACACCGTCCGGGACTTCTGGCGGCACGCGCTGCCCGACGTGCGCGAGATGGGCTACCGCCTGTCCGGCTCCAGCGACCTGTACGCCTGGGGCGGGCGGCGCCCCTACGCCTCCGTCAACTTCGTCACCGCGCACGACGGCTTCACCCTGCGCGACCTCGTGTCGTACGAGACCAAGCACAACGAGGACAACGGCGAGGACAACCGGGACGGCACGGACGACAACCGGTCCGCCAACTGCGGGACGGAGGGCGAGAGCGACGACGAGCGGGTGCGGGCGCTGCGCCGCCGGCAGCTGCGGAACCTGCTGACCACCCTGCTGCTCTCCACCGGTGTGCCGATGCTGGTGGCGGGCGACGAACTCGGCCGCACCCAGCGCGGCAACAACAACGCCTACTGCCAGGACAACGAGATCAGCTGGCTGGACTGGTCGCTCCTGGAGCAGCCCGGCTGGCGGGCGCTGTACGACCTGACCGCGCGGCTCGTCGCGCTGCGCCACCGGCATCCGGTGCTGCGCCGGCGGGCCTTCTTCTCCGGCCGGTCGCAGACCGCGGACGGACTGAGGGACCTGGCCTGGTTCACCGCGCGCGGGGCGGAGATGACCGAGGGCGACTGGTACGCGCCCGCGGCCACGCTCGGCATGTACCTGTCCGGGCGGGACATCCCGGGCCGGGACGAGCGGGGCGCGCCGGTGGTGGACGACAGCTTCCTCGCGGTGCTGCACGCGGGCGACCGGCCGACGGGGTTCGTGCTGCCGGGGCCGCCGTGGGCGGAGCGGTACGAGGTGGTCGTGGACACCGCCGTTGAGGAGCAGTCCCGGGCACCGGGTACGGTCCACCGGGCGGGGTCCCGGATCACGGTCCCGGCGCGGACGGTGCTGCTGCTGCGGGTCGCCTGAACCCGTCCGACGCCCGGGAGTGACGCGGATCACGCTCCGCCGGTGCAGCGCCGGCGGGGGTCCAGGGCCTTTCTCCTGGTGTAGACAGCCGGCGAGAACGGGGACCCATGGGGATGGAGCAGGCCAGGGCCGGTGAGTACGACGCGTTCGTGGCGGCCCGCTGGTCGGTGTTGTTCCATCTGGCCCGTCTGCTCACCGGCGGCGACCGGCACCGGGCCGAGGACCTGTTGCAGGAGTCCTTGGTCAAGCTGTGGTTCGTCTGGCCGAAGGTCGCCGACGAGGCGCCGGAGGCGTATGTGCGCAAGGTGCTGGCGCGGGCCGCGGCCCGCTCCGCCCGCCGGCGCTGGTGGGGCGAACGGCCCGTCGAGGAGCTGCCCGAGACGGCGGCGGCCGGCGATCTGTCGGTGACCGTCGCCGAGCGCTCCCGGCTGGAGGCGGCGCTCGCGCGGCTGACCCCGCAGCAGCGGGCCGCCGTGGTGCTGCGCTACTACCAGGACCTGCCCGACCGGCAGGTCGCCGAGACCCTGGGGTGTCCCGTGGGCACGGCCCGGTCCCATGCCGCGCGCGGGGTGGCTCGGCTGCGCCGGCTGCTGGCCGACGTCGTCGAGCCGGTGGCGTGAGGGAGATGGACCACATGGACCACATGGACCACATGGACCGCGGGGATCACACGGGCCACGGGGATGGCACGGACCGCGGGGATCGCACGGACCTCGGGGATCGGACGGACCGGATGGAGCGGACGGACGGCGGGTACCGGCCGGATCGCGTCGGCCGGCCCGATCCGACGGATCAGCCCGACGCCCTGGACCCCTTCGAGCGGCAGCTGACGCGGCTCATGCGGCTGGACCGGCAGCCGGCGCCCTTCGAGGCCCGGCACCGGGAGTCGCTGCGCGCGGGCGTGCGGGCCCGGCGCCGGGTGCGCGCGGCACGCCGGGCCGCCGGTTCCGTGCTGGCGGTGGCCGGGCTGGGCCTGGGGCTGTTCCTGTGGCCGCACGGCCACACCGACGACCGGCCCACCGCACCGCCCCCGCGGCCCTTCACCAGCCCGGGTCCCACGCCGAGCACGACACCGTCACCGCCGCCGACCCGGACGCCCAGCGGACCGCCGCCCACGTCGACATCGACCACATCGACCACGTCATCGTCGTCCTCGTCGTCCTCGTCGTCTTCGTCGTCCTCGACCTCCCCGGCGACCTCGACCTCCTCGACGTCCTCCCCGCCGGTACCGGGCGACACCCCGAGCACCACCCGGGCGCCCACGGCCGGCGGGACCCCGGCCGACTCCGGACACGGGCCGCCGTCCGCCACGGCCACCGCCCGGGCCGGCGGCGGCACCACCGCGCCGGCGAGCACGCCCGCCGAGCCGTCGGACCGCCCCTCCGAGACGGCCGGACCGGGCGGTTAGCCCGTGCCGCCCGCCTCGCCCGCCCGTGCCCTCCGCACGCCCCACACCCGAGAACAGACGGGGAACCACGTGACCCACATCCGACCGAGCCGGCCCCCGGCCGGAGTGCCGGTGCCCCGGCCCGCCCTCCTGCGCACGCCCCCGGAGGAGCCCGTCCTGGACGTGGCCGTACCGGTGTTCAACGAGGAGAAGGACCTGGAGCCCAACGTCCGCCGGCTGCACGCGCACCTGCGGGACACCTTCCCCTACCCGTTCCGGATCACCATCGCCGACAACGCGAGCACCGACCGCACCCCGGCGATCGCCGCCCGGCTCGCCGCCGAACTCGCCGGGGTGACCTCGCTGCGGCTGGCCGAGAAGGGCCGCGGCAGGGCGCTGCGGGCCGCCTGGTCGGGGTCCCGGGCTCCCGTGCTGGCGTACCTGGACGTGGACCTGTCCACCGGGCTCACCGCGCTGCTGCCGCTGGTCGCCCCGCTCATCTCGGGCCACTCCGACCTGGCCATCGGCACCCGGCTTGCGCCCGGCGCGCGGGTGGTGCGCGGGACCAAGCGCGAGGTCATATCCCGGTGCTACAACGTCCTGCTGCGCTGCACGCTCGCCGTCGGCTTCTCCGACGCGCAGTGCGGGTTCAAGGCCGTCCGGCGGGAGACCGCCGAGCGGCTGCTGCCGCTGGTACGGGACGGGGAGTGGTTCTTCGACACGGAGCTGCTGGTGCTCGCCGAGCGGGCGGGGCTGCGGATCCACGAGGTGCCGGTGGACTGGGTGGACGACCCGGACAGCAGCGTCGACCTGTTCGCCACCGCGCTGGCGGACCTGCGCGGGATCGCCCGGATGCGGCGCACCCTGGGCCGCCGCCGTCCGGGGCCGGTGGCCCGGTGACCGCGACCCTGCCCCGCCTCGACGCGGCGCCCGCCCGCAGCACGCCCGGCGCGCGGCTGCGGGCCGCCGCCCGCCACCACGGGCCGGTCCTCGCCCTGTTCGGCACGCTGAAGCTGGCCGGCTTCTGCTCCTTCATGTACCTGCTCTCCGCCACCGGGGACTACCGCGCCAAGCACCCCCGGTTCGGCGGCGGCGCGCACGCCTGGGACGTGCTGGCCACCTGGGACGGCTGGTGGTACCAGCAGATCGCGCTGCACGGCTACGACCCGAAGCTCGTCCCGGTCCCGGGCGCCACCGGCCTGATCACGCTGGAGGGCAACTCGGCGGCGTTCTTCCCGCTCTACCCGGCCCTGATCCGGCTCACCTCGACGCTCACCGGGCTCGGCTCGTACGGCGCCGGGCTGCTCGTCTCCATCGTCGCCTCCTTCGCCGCCGCCCTCGGCGTCTACGCGATCGCGGACCGGTTCGGCGGGCGGCGGGCCGGGCTGGCGGCGGCCGGGCTGTGGGCGGTGTGGCCGGGTTCGGGCGTGGAGTGGGCGGTCTACTCCGACTCCCTCTACGTGGCCCTGGCGGCCTGGGCCTGCTGGGCCGTGCTCACCCGCCGCTGGCTCACCGCCGGTGTGCTCACCTTCGCGGCCGGCCTCAACCGGCCCACGGCCGCCGCGCTGATCGCCGCGCTCGGCGTGGCCGCGCTGCTCTGTCTGCGCCGGCGCGAGGACGGCGTGCTGCGCCCGGTACTGGCGATGGTCATGGCCCCGCTCGGACTGCTCGGCTACCTGCTGTGGGTCGGTGACCGGATGGGCGACCTGGGCGGCTACTTCAAGCTCCAGTCGGGCGCCTGGGCGCACAGCTTCGACTACGGCGAGCAGACCCTCGACGTGCTGACGTCCGTGCCGGTGGGCAAGTTCGACTACCTCTTCGCCTACCCCTTCGCGGACGTCATCTCGGTCGCCGTCATCCTGCTCGCGGCCGCGCTGCTGCCGCTGCTGCTGCGGCTGCGCCCGCCGGCGGTGCTGGTCCTGTACACCGTCCTCACGCTCGCGCTGGTCCTCGGCAGCCAGCAGATCGTCGCCAACATCTCCCGCTACCTGCTGCCCTGCTTCCCGCTGTTCCTGCCGCTCGCGGTCGCCATGCGCCGGCTGAGCCTGCCGGTGCAGTGCACGCTGCTGGGCATCGCGGCCCTGGCCTCCGGCTCGTACGCCGGTTACGCCCTCTTCGAGCTGGGGGTGCCGTGATCCCGCCTGCCGGACAGCGTCTTGACGGCCGGTACGGACGCCTGGCACCGTCCTGGGATCATGAAGCCGACCATCGAACACGCATGCGCGCCCCTCGCGCTCGTGGGGCGGCGGCACGTGGATCTGTGCCGGCAGTCCAGCGCCCTCTGTCGCTGAGCCGCACCCTCCTCCACCTCTTCCCTCCCTCCTTCACCTCGTCGTGCCCCGCGTCGGGGCACGGCCGTTCCGAGGATTCCGCATGCCCGACATATCCCGCCGTGCCTTCGGCGGTCTGCTCGGCGGCGGCGCGGTCACCACCGTCGCCGGCGCCGCCACGCCCGCGCAGGCCGCCCCCGCCGAACGCCCCTTCCGGGCCCGTACCGCCGCCGCCCCCGGGACGCGCCCCAACTTCCTGGTCATCCTGGGCGACGACCTCGGCTGGGCCGACCTCTCCTCCTACGGCGCCCCGCACATCAAGACCCCGAACCTGGACCGGCTGGCCCGCCAGGGCGTGCGCTTCACCGACGCCTACTCCGGCTCGGCGACCTGCTCGCCGACCCGCTTCAGCCTCTACACCGGCCGCTACCCGGGCCGCACCGAGGGCGGCCTCGCCGAGCCCGTGGCCGACAGGTCCCAGGGCCTGGACCCGGACCACCCCACCCTCGCCTCCCTGCTGAAGAAGGCCGGCTACGACACGGCGCTCATCGGCAAGTGGCACTGCGGCTGGCTGCCCGACCACAGCCCGACCAAGTCCGGCTGGGACGAGTTCTTCGGCAACTTCGGCGGTGTCCTGGAGTACTTCTCCAAGCTCGGCCAGCTCGGCGAACACGACCTGTACGAGGGCGACGCCGAGTACCGGGACCTGCGCTACTACACGACCGTCCTGACCGAACGGGCCGTCGAGTACGTCGGCCGGAAGCACACCCGGCCCTGGCTGCTCAACCTCAACTTCACCACCCCGCACTGGCCCTGGCTCGCCGAGGGCGACGAGGAGACCGGCGCGGAGATCGCCGCGCGGATCCGGGCCGCGAAGAATCCGGGCCAGGTCACCGAGGCCCTCAACCACCGCGACGGCGGCTCGGTCGCCAAGTACACCGAGATGGTGCAGAGCCTGGACGCGGCGGTCGGCGAGGTGCTGGCCGCGCTGCGCCGCTCCGGGCAGGAGGAGAACACCCTGGTGCTGTTCGCCAGCGACAACGGCGGGGAGCGCTGGTCGTACCAGTGGCCGCTGAGCGGCGAGAAATTCGTCCTGAAGGAGGGCGGCATCCGGGTGCCGGCCATCGTGCGCTGGCCGGCCCGGATCGACGGCCACCAGGTCAGCCACGAGCCGAACTTCTCCCCCGACTGGACCGCGACCCTGCTGGAGCTGGGCGGTGCCCGTCCCGACCCCGCCCACCCGCTGGACGGCACCAGCCTCGCCGGCTACCTGCTGCGCGGCGAGGAACTCCCCGAGCGCGACCTGTTCTGGCGGGTGCGGGCCAACCGGGCGTTGCGCCGCGGCGACTGGAAGTACTACCAGGACGCCGCCGGCACCGACCACCTCTACCACCTCGCGTCCGACCTGCGCGAACAGGCCGATCTGGGGCGGGACCGGCCCGCGTTGCTGGCCGAGCTGAAGGGGGCGTGGGAGAGGATCGCGAGCGGTCTGCTGCCGTACCCCGGCTAGCGGGCCGGCTACGCCAGGCTGTCCCGCCACGCCCGGTGCAGGTTCGCGAAGCGGCCGGTGCCCGCGATGAGTTCGGCCGGGCGGCCGTCCTCGACGATCCGGCCGTGCTCCATCACCAGGACCCGATCCGCGATCTCCACGGTGGACAGCCGGTGCGCGATCACGACGGCCGTCCGGCCGCGCAGCACCGTCGACATCGCGCGCTGGACGGCCCGCTCCCCCGGGATGTCCAGCGAGCTGGTCGCCTCGTCCAGGATCAGCACGGCCGGGTCGGCGAGCAGTGCCCGGGCGAAGGCGACCAGCTGGCGCTGCCCGGCGGAGATGCGCCCGCCGCGCTTGCGGACGTCGGTGTCGTAGCCGTCGGGCAGCGCACTGATGAACTCGTCGGCGCCGATCGCCTTCGCGGCCGCCTCGATCTCCTCGCGGGTGGCGTCGGGCCGGCCGATGGCGATGTTGTCGGCGACCGTGCCGGAGAACAGGAACGCCTCCTGCGTCACCATGACCACCCCGCGCCGCAGTTCCGGCATCGCCAGCTCGCGCAGGTCCACGCCGTCCAGCAGCACCCGCCCGTCGGAGGGGTCGTAGAAGCGGGCGAGCAGCTTGGCCAGGGTGGACTTGCCGGCGCCGGTGGAGCCGACGACCGCGACCGTCTGCCCGGCGGGCAGGGTGAGGTCGAAGCGGGGCAGCACCTCGCCGCCGGTGCGGTAGCCGAACCGGACCCCGTCGAAGACCACCTCGCGGCCGGGGAACTCCGTCGTCAGCGGCGGGAGTTCGCGCGGCCGGGCGGGCTCCGGCACGGAGGGCGTCTGGGCCAGCAGTCCGGCGATCTTCTCCAGTGAGGCGGCGGCCGACTGGTAGGAGTTGAGGAACATGCCCAGCCGGTCGATCGGGTCGTAGAGCCGGCGCAGGTACAGCACGGCCGCCGCCAGCACGCCCAGTTCCAGTGAGCCGGACGCCACCCGGTGGGCGCCCCAGAGCACGATCCCGGCGACCGCCGTGTTGGCCACCAGCCGGGAGCCGACCACGTAGCGGGCCATCTCCAGCAGCGTGTCCCCGTTCGTGCGGGCGTGCCGCGCGTTCAGCCCGGCGAACTCGGCGTCGTTCGCGGCCTCCCGGCGGAAGGCGCGCACCGGACGGATGCCGTTCATGGTCTCCACGAACTTCACGATCACGGCCGCGATCGCCGTGGAGCGCTCCCCGAACACCCGCCCCGCGCGCCGCCGGTAGAGCCGGACCAGCGCGTACAGCGGCACGAAGGAGGCCACCGCGACCGCGCCGAGGCCGAGGTCCAGCCAGAGCAGCAGCGCCGCGATGGAGACGAAGGACAGCACCACGGTCACCAGCTCCTGGAGCCCCTCCTCCAGGAGTTCGCGCAGCGACTCGACGTCCGTGGTGGACCGGGAGATCAGCCGGCCGGAGGTGTACCGCTCGTGGAAGTCGACGCTCAGCGCCTGCGCGTGCCGGAAGATCCGCCCCCTCAGGTCCAGCAGCCCGTCCTGGCTGACCCGGGCGGAGGTCTCCACGAACGCGAACTGGAGGATGCCGGAGGCGAGCGCGCACAGCAGGTAGCCGACGGCGACCGCGACCAGCGGGCCGTGCCGGTCGTCGCGGAACGCCGGTACGGCGGTGTCGATGGCGTACGCCACCAGCAGTGGGCCCGCCTGCACCGCCGCCTGCTGGAGCAGCAGCAGGAGCGTGGTGAGCGCGACCCGGGCCCGCAGGGGCGCGAGCAGCGAGCGCAGCAGGGCCGCGGTGGCGCCGGGCGGGGTGGGCAGGACGTCCCGGTCGAAGGGGTCGCCCGCGTCCGCCGGGCGGGACGGATCGTCGTCGGTGACGGCGGGGGTGGAGGCGGTCGTGGCGGTCAACGGGAGTCCTCCTGTTCCCCGGACATCAGATGGGCGTACTCGGCGTTCTCCCGCAGCAGTTGCTGGTGGGTGCCGACGGCGGCGATCCGGCCGCCGGAGAGCAGGGCGACCCGGTCGGCGAGCAGCACCGTGGACGGGCGGTGGGCGACGATCAGCGCGGTGGTGTCGGTGAGGACGTGGCGCAGCGCGGCCTCCACGGCGGCCTCCGTGTGCACGTCGAGCGCGGACAGCGGGTCGTCCAGCACCAGGAACTCGGGGCGGCCGACCACCGCGCGGGCCAGCGCCAGGCGCTGCCGCTGGCCGCCGGAGAGGCTGAGGCCCTGCTCGCCGACGCGGGTGCCGGTGCCCTGCGGGAGCGCGTGCGCGAAGTCGGCCTGGGCGATGGCGAGGGCCCGTTCCAGCTCGGGCTCACCGGCGCCGTCCGGGGCGCCCATGAGCACGTTCTCGCCGACGCTCGCCGAGAACAGGGTGGGTTCCTCGAAGGCGACGGCGACCCTGGCGCGCAGTTCCTCGCGGGTCATGGCCGTGATGTCGACGCCGTCCAGGGTGATCCGGCCGGAGGTGACCTCGTACAGCCGGGGGACGAGGGCGGTGAGCGTCGTCTTGCCGCTGCCGGTGGCGCCGACGAGGGCCATGGACTCGCCGGGCCGGATGTGCAGGTCGACGTGGGCGAGGAGGGGCGGGGAGCCGGGGGGCGCGTCGGGGTAGCGGAACCGGACGTCCTCGAAGCGGAGCCCTCGCGCGGCCGGGTCCTTCACCGGTGCGCCGGCGGCGGGGCCGGCCGCGGCCGTGCCGTCCTCCGGTTCCTCGTCCATCACCTCGAAGTACCGTTCGGTGGCCGTGGCCGCCTCCTGGCTCATCGCCAGCAGGAACCCGATGGAGTCCACCGGCCAGCGCAGTGCGAGGGCCGTGCTCAGGAAGGCGACCAGCGTGCCCGCCGAGAGGCCGCCGTCGGCCACCCGCACCGCGCCCAGGACCAGCGCCGCCCCGATCGCCACCTCGGGCAGCGTCACGATGACGCTCCAGATCGAGGCGAGCAGCCGCGCCTTGCGCAGTTCCGTGTCCCGGAGCCGGACCGCCAGCTCCCGGAAGGCGCGCGCCTGGCTGCGGTGCCGGCCGAAGCCCTTGACGACGCGGATGCCGAGGACGCTCTCCTCGACCACCGTGGCGAGGTCCCCGACCTGGTCCTGGGCGCGCCGCGACACCTCGGCGTACCGCCGTTCGAAGACCGCGCAGGTCCACATCACGGGGACGGCGGGGCCGAGGACGACCAGCCCCAGCACCCAGTCCTGCATCAGCATGATCACCAGGCCGACGAGGATGGTGACGCCGTTGACGAGCAGGAAGGTCAGCGGGAAGGCGAGGAACATCCGCAGCAGCATCAGGTCGGTGGTGGCGCGCGAGAGCAGCTGGCCGGAGGCCCAGCGGTCGTGGAAGGCCACGGGCAGGCGTTGCAGACGGCGGTAGAGGTCCGCCCGCATCCCCGCCTCCACGTACGACAGCGGGCGGGCCACGAGCCAGCGCCGGACGCCGAACAGGACCGCCTCGGCGACACCGAGCAGGAGCAGGTACAGGGCGCCCAGCCACACGCCGGCCGGGTCATGGGCGGCGACCGGCCCGTCGACCATCCACTTGAGGACGAGCGGGATCACCAGCCCGGTACAGGAGGCGACGACCGCGACGACCGCGGCGGTGATCAGCCGTGCGCGCACGGGGCGGACGTACGGCCACAGCCGGAGCAGGGCGCGCGGGGCGGAGCGGTCGGTGGTTGCACGTGTCGTGGGCATCAACCGCGAGCGTACGGACCGCCGCCTGTATCGCCCACCGAGTTTTGGCCGCGCCCCGCCGGACCCCCGCCGCACCCCTCGCCGCACACCCGCCGCACCCCGCCGTGGCGCCGGGTCCGGGGGCCGGTGCGGCGCCCCGGGTGCACATCCGTCCAACGGTCCGCATAACGAACATGAACGACCGGACAACGAACCGTTTTTGGCCAACTTAGTGACGCGGTCCTGACAAGTAGGGAGATCTCCTGCCACTCTTCCCTGGCCGACTCACAGCAACCTCACAGCTTCCGCACGTCGAACGGGCCGGCCAGCACCCGCACCTGGTTCCGCGCAACGCCCTGTTCTGCCCCGGACGCCCCAACCCTCCGTCCGGTCTCCCCTGGCCGCGCACCCCGCGGCCACGCAGAAGGAGTCAGTGTTGAGAAGCAGTTCCTCTCGCGGACGCACCTCCCACACCCCGTCGCGCACCCGCACGCCCCGCCGCACCGCCACCGTCGCCCTCGCCGGTGTCGCCGCGCTGATCGCCGCCGCCGTCCAGTCCGGCTCGGCCACCGCCGCCCCGGCGCAACCGCCGGCCGGCCGGCCGAACCCCGCGCACGTGGCGGTCGAGCTCACCCCCTCGCAGCGCGCCGAGCTGATCCGGCGCGCCGACACCACCAAGGCGGCCACCGCCAGGTCGATCGGCCTCGGCGGCAAGGAGCGGCTCGTCGTCAAGGACGTCGTCGAGGACGCCGACGGCACCCTGCACACCCGCTACGAGCGGACGTACGGCGGTCTGCCGGTGCTCGGCGGCGACCTGGTCGTGGCGTCCAGGTCGGGCAGGACCGTGGACGTGGTCCGGGCCACCGGCGCCACGCTCAAGGTCGCCGGTCTCACCCCGGCGGTGCCGCGGGCCGCGGCAAAGCGGCAGGCCGTGCAGCGGGCGAGGGCGCTCGGCGGGACGGCGCCGGCCGCGGACAGCGTCCGCACCGTGGTCTGGGCGGCCTCCGGCAAGCCCGTGCTGGCGTACGAGACGGTCGTCGGCGGGCTCCAGGACGACGGCACCCCGAACCGGCTGCACGTCATCACCGACGCCACCACCGGCCGGAAGCTGTACGAGTACCAGGGGGTGAGGAACGGCGTGGGCAACACCCAGTACAGCGGTCAGGTCGCGCTGACCACCACCCAGTCGGGCTCGACGTACACGCTCACCGACGGGGCGCGCGGCGGACACAAGACGTACAACCTGAACCGCGGCACCTCCGGCACCGGCACCCTGTACTCGCAGTCCTTGGACACCTGGGGCAACGGGGCCACCTCCAACGCCGCCACCGCGGGCGCGGACGCCCACTACGGCGCCGCGCTCACCTGGGACTTCTACAAGGCCACCTTCGGCCGCACCGGCATCAAGAACAACGGCGTCGGCGCCTACTCCCGCGTCCACTACGGCAACGCCTACGTGAACGCCTTCTGGGACGACAGCTGCTTCTGCATGACCTACGGCGACGGCACCGGCAACGCCAAGCCGCTGACCTCGATCGACGTCGCCGGCCATGAGATGAGCCACGGCGTCACCTCGGCCACCGCGAACCTCAACTACAGCGGGGAGTCCGGCGGCCTGAACGAGGCGACCAGCGACATCATGGCGGCCGGCGTGGAGTTCTACGCGAACAACGCCACCGACGTCGGCGACTACCTCGTCGGCGAGAAGATCGACATCAACGGCAACGGCACCCCGCTGCGGTACATGGACAAGCCCAGCAAGGACGGCGCGTCCAAGGACAACTGGTACTCGGGCATCGGCGGGGTCGACGTGCACTACTCGTCCGGCCCGGCCAACCACTTCTTCTACCTGCTGAGCGAGGGCAGCGGCGCCAAGGTGGTCAACGGCGTCAGCTACAACTCGCCGACGGCGGACAACCTCCCGGTCACCGGCATCGGCCGGGACAAGGCGCTCCAGATCTGGTACCGGGCGCTGACCACCAAGTGGACGTCCACCACCAACTACGCGGGCGCGCGCACCGGCACCCTCGCGGCGACCGGCGAGCTGTACGGCACCTCCAGCGCCGAGTACAAGGCGGTGCAGGACGCCTGGGCGGGTATCGGGGTGGGCGCGCGCTCCGGCGGCGGGAGCGGCGGCGGCACGTCGTACGAGAGCAGCACGCCGGTGGCCGTCCCGGACAACGGACCCGCCGTCACCTCGGACATCACCGTCTCCGGCCGGACCGGGAACGCGCCGGCCGGCCTCCAGGTGAGCGTCGACATCACGCACACCTGGCGGGGCGACCTGGTGATCGACCTCGTCGGCCCGTCGGGCACCGCCTACCGGCTGAAGAACGCCAGCTCCTCGGACTCGGCGGACGACGTGAACGAGACCTACACGGTCAACGCCGCGGCCGAACCGGCCAATGGAACGTGGAAGTTGCGCGTACAGGATCAGGCCACCTACGACACCGGAACGATCAACGGCTGGAAGCTGACCTTCCCGTAAACCACACGCCACGGGCCCGGGATCACGGGGCCGTCCGGGGGTGACGCACCCCCGGGCGGCGCCCGTTCACACGCCCGCAACGTTTACCGGACAGGCGATTTTCGGCCAACATCACTTCAGGGGCCTGACATGTACGCGCCCTTGATGTCACTCTCTCTCCACCCGCCGCAGCAGCACAGCAACTTCACAACGCCACACTCTCCGGCCAGTAACCCCACACTGACCGGACTCCCCCACGAAGGAGCTTGCGTGAGCCCCCTCTACGCGCGTCACAAGCGCATCACCCTGGCCGTCGCCACCGCTGTCGCCGCCGGAGCCCTCGTCTCCACCGGTCTGACCACCAGCGCGAGCGCCCAGACCCCGGCCGGTGCCGCCGCCAAGCCCCTGGCCGCAGCCCCGACCACGCTGTCCGCCGCTGCCCGCACCACCCTCATCCGGCAGGCCCAGGCCGACGCCGCCCGGACCGCGCGGCACATAGGTCTCGGCGCCAAGGAGAAGCTGGTCGTCAAGGACGTCGTCAAGGACGTCGACGGCACCGTCCACACCCGCTACGAGCGCACCTACGCCGGTCTGCCGGTGCTCGGCGGCGACCTGATCGTCCACACGGCCAAGTCCGGCAAGGCCGAGGGCATCACCAAGGCCAACAAGTCGGTCATCAAGGTGGCCTCGCTCAAGCCGCAGGTCACCGCCGCCAAGGCCGAGAAGCAGGCGGTGTCCGCCGCCAAGGCCCTCGGCTCCGCCAAGACCAGCGCGGACGGCGCCCGCAAGGTGATCTGGGCCGGCTCCGGCAAGCCCGTCCTCGCCTACGAGACGGTCGTCGGCGGCCTCCAGGACGACGGCACCCCGAACCAACTGCACGTCATCACCGACGCCGCCTCCGGCAAGAAGCTCTTCGAGTACCAGGGCGTCGAGAACGTGACCGGCACCGGCAAGAGCCTGTACTCCGGCACCGTCAGCCTCGACACCACCCTGTCGGGCTCGACGTACCAGCTGACCGACGCCGGCCGGGGCGGTCACAAGACCTACAACCTGGCCCGCAAGACGTCCGGCACCGGCACGCTGTTCACGGACGCCGACAACGTCTGGGGCACCGGCACCGCGTCCAGCTCCAGCACCGACCAGACGGCGGCCGCCGACGCCGCCTACGGCGCCCAGGAGACCTGGGACTTCTACAAGAGCACCTTCAACCGCAGCGGCATCAAGAACAACGGTGTCGGCGCCTACTCCCGCGTCCACTACGGCAACGCCTACGTGAACGCCTTCTGGGACGACAGCTGCTTCTGCATGACCTACGGCGACGGCAGCGGCAACGTCAACCCGCTCACCTCGCTGGACGTGGCCGGCCACGAGATGAGCCACGGCGTCACCTCCAACACCGCGGGCCTGAACTACTCCGGTGAGTCCGGCGGCCTGAACGAGGGCACCTCGGACATCTTCGGCACGGGTGTCGAGTTCTTCGCGAACAACCCCAACGACGTCGGTGACTACCTCATCGGCGAGGAGATCGACATCAACGGCGACGGCAGCCCGCTGCGCTACATGGACAAGCCCAGCAAGGACGGCGGCTCGGCGGACTACTGGTCCTCCACCGTCGGCAACAAGGACGTGCACTACTCGTCCGGCGTCGCGAACCACTTCTTCTACCTCCTCGCGGAGGGCAGCGGTTCGAAGACGATCAACGGTGTCACCTACAACTCGCCGACGTACAACGGCGCCGCGGTCACCGGCATCGGCCGCGCCAAGGCGCTCCAGATCTGGTACAAGGCGCTGACGACGTACATGACGTCGACGACCAACTACAAGGCCGCCCGCACGGCGACCCTGAACGCGGCGTCCGCGCTGTACGGCTCGACCAGCACCGAGTACAAGGCGGTCGCCGCCGCCTGGACCGGGGTCAACGTCAGCTAGTCGCACACGGCGCGCCAGGGCGGCACCCGGGAGTACCTCCTCCCGGGTGCCGCCCTACCCTTGTGACCCATGTCCCCGGCGCCCTTCACCTACGAGCCGGTCGGCGCGACCCGCGACGACCTGGCGTTCTGCCCGCCCGGCTTCCACCCGATGTTCGTCCGCACCCGTATCGGAGAGGGCCACGAGGTGTTCCGGCGGGCCGCCGAGGCGGTCCTGACCTGGGAGATGCACCGCGCCCTGGGCGTCGGCATCGACGCCACGGCCGACCGCGCCGCCCCCGGTGCCGACGTCACGGTCACCCTGGCCGGCGTGGTCAAGGCCCCCTGCCGCATCGTCTGGACGGTCGAGGAACCCCGCCGCGCCGGCTGGGCCTACGGCACCCTCGAAGGCCACCCCGAGTGCGGCGAGGAGGCCTTCGTGGTCGACCGCACCGGAGACGGCACGGTCTGGCTCACCGTCGCGGCCTTCAGCCGGCCGGCCAAGTGGTACGCGAAGGCCGGCGGCGCGGCGACCCGGGGCTTGCAGCACGCGTACGCCCGCCGGTGCGGCACGGTGCTCAGGCGGCTGTCCGCCCGGGCCGGCGAGGGCTGAGCACGCCGGGGCGGGTCAGCGCAGCACCATCCCCGCTCCCTCCACCACCTCCTGCGACGGCACCGTCACCAGGCCCGTTTCGGCGCCGCTGGCGAGGAGCCGGTGGGCGGGCAGCACGCGGACCGTGTAGCCGTAGGGGCCGGTGCGGTCCAGGGAGAGGGGACCCTCGTAGAGGAGGCGGCCCTCCAGGTCGGGGGCGCCCGTCGCCTTCAGCGGGACGACGGTGGCGTCGGTGATGCGGTCCTCCGCGTCCACCCGGCCGGACACCGCCTGCACCTCCACGTCGTCCGGACCCAGCCCGCCCAGGCCCACCCGGACCCGCAGGCCCACGGTGGTGCCCAGCTCCGCCGTGGCCGTCGTCGCGGTGGTCTCGACGTGATCCACGCTCACCCCCGGCCAGGCGGCCCGCACCCGGGACTTCCACTCGGCCAGCTCCCGGGCGGTGTCCGGGGTCAGCGCCCGGTGCGCCCGCGCGGCGGGGGCGTAGAGCCGGTCGACGTACTCGCGGACCATGCGGCCCGCCAGCACCTTCGGGCCCAGCAGGGACAGCGTCTGGCGGACCATCTCCAGCCAGCGGTCGGGCAGTCCGCCCCGCCCGCGCTCGTAGAAGCGCGGCGCGACCCGCTGTTCCAGCAGGTCGTACAGGGCCGCCGCCTCGATGTCGTCCCGGCGGTCGGGGTCGGTGCCGACCCCGTCGGCGGTCGGGATGGCCCAGCCGAAGTCCGGCTTGAACCACTCGTCCCACCAGCCGTCCAGCACCGACAGGTTGAGGCAGCCGTTGAGCGCCGCCTTCATCCCGCTCGTGCCGCACGCCTCCAGCGGCCGCAGGGGGTTGTTCAGCCAGACGTCACAGCCCGGGTAGAGCTTCTGCGCCATCGCCATGCCGTAGTCGGGCAGGAAGACGATCCGGTGCCGCACGCGGGGGTCGTCCGCGAACCGGACCAGCTCCTGCACCAGCCGCTTGCCGCCGTCGTCCGCCGGGTGCGCCTTGCCCGCGATCACGATCTGCACCGGCCGCTCGGGGTGCAGCAGCAGTTCCGTCAGCCGGTCCCGGTCGCGCAGCATCAGCGTCAGGCGCTTGTACGACGGCACCCGGCGGGCGAACCCGATCGTCAGCACGTCCGGGTCCAGCGCCCCGTCGATCCAGCCCAGCTCGGCGTCGCCGGCGCCGCGTTGCCGCCATGAGGCCCGCAGCCGCTCCCGCACCTCCAGCACCAGTTGCTCGCGCAGGGTGCGGCGCAGCTCGAAGATCTCCTGGTCCGGGATGTCCGCGACCGAGTCCCAGCGCTCGGAGCCGCCGACGCTCAGCGCGTCCTCGGTCCGCTGGGCACCCACCTGCCGGGCCCCGAGCCGCAGCACCTCCGGCGCCACCCAGGTCGGGGCGTGCACCCCGTTGGTCACGGAGGTGATCGGCACCTCCTCGGCGTCGAACCCCGGCCACAGTCCGGCGAACATGCCCCGGCTGACCTGTCCGTGCAGCAGGGACACCCCGTTCGCCCGCTGGGCCAGCCGGAGCCCCATCACGGCCATGTTGAACAGGTTGGGCTCGCCGCCCGGGTAGGTCTCCTCGCCCAGCGCCAGGACGCGTCGCACGTCGAGGGCCGGGAGTTCGGCGTCCGGGCCGAAGTGCCGGCCGACCAGCTCCCGGTCGAAGCGGTCGATGCCGGCCGGGACCGGGGTGTGCGTGGTGAACACCGTGCCGCCCCGCACGGCCTCCAGCGCGGAGTCGAAGTCCAGCCCGCCGGCGCAGAGTTCGGCGATCCGTTCCAGACCGAGGAACCCGGCGTGCCCCTCGTTGGTGTGGAACACCTCCGGCACCGGGTGCCCGGTGAGCCGGCAGTACGTCCGCACCGCCCGCACACCCCCTATGCCGAGGAGCATCTCCTGGAGCAGCCGGTGCTCGCTGCCGCCGCCGTAGAGCCGGTCGGTGACCCCGCGTTCGCCGAGGTCGTTCTCCTCCACGTCCGAGTCGAGCAGCAGCAGCGGCACCCGGCCGACCCGCGCCAGCCAGATCCGGGCACGCAGCTCCTTGCCGCCGGGCAGGGCGAGGGAGACCCGGGCGGGGGTGCCGTCGGACTCCTTCAGCTGGGTGAGGGGCAGTTCGTTGGGGTCCAGCACCGGGTAGTGCTCCTGCTGCCAGCCGTCCCGGGAGAGGGTCTGCCGGAAGTACCCGTGCCGGTACAGCAGTCCCACCCCGACCAGCGGTACGCCGAGGTCGCTGGCCGCCTTCAGATGGTCGCCGGCGAGGATGCCGAGGCCGCCGGAGTACTGCGGGAGCGCGGCCGTGATGCCGAACTCCGGGGAGAAGTAGGCGACGGCGGCGGGCAGGCCGTCGGACTGGGCCTGGTACCAGCGGTCTCCGGTCAGATAGTCGTCGAGGTCGTCGGCGGCGGCGGCGAGGCGGCGCAGGAACCGCCGGTCCGCGGCCAGTTCGGCCAGCCGGGCCGGCCGCACGCCGCCCAGCAGCCGTACCGGGTCGCCGCCGGCCGAGGCCCATGCCTCGGGGTCGACGGACTGGAAGAGATCGCGCGTTTCCGCATGCCAGGACCAGCGCAGATTGCGCGCCAGGTCGTTCAGCGGCCGGAGGGGGTCGGGGAGAACGGGACGGACGGTGAACCGACGGATCGCCTTCACATTCCTACCTCGGGACGCGTTGCGGGTGAGACGCACCGAGCTGTACGTCTCGTCGTCGTATCCGACGGTAGTGGTTACCGCGCGGTCGGTGGGGACGTACCCCGCCGGGGGTGTCGGAGGGGGCGTCAACACCCGGTCACCGGGCACCCGGAAGGAAGGGGCCGGTTCTGCGGGTGGACGTACGCGCGAGTAGTTAACAGAGTGCCGGATTGCCCACCCGAACCCGGTGGGAAGGCTCCTTTTCGGTACTCACCCCACAGGCGCACCACAGCTCACCCGCAGGACCCACCTCCCCACACCCATCCGCCCACAACCACGTTGATGCGGACAGGAGCGGTCATGCCCGCCACGCACCACTCGTCAGCACCCCCGACCAGCAGCAAGGCCAAGGCACCAGGAAAGAAGACGACGGGCGGGAAAGGTGCCGCGCCGCCCGGCACCGCCGTGCCGCCCGCCGCCGGGGAGCGGTCCGCACCGGGCGCGGCCACCGCCTCGGGCCGCATCCCCATCCTCGACGTACGTCCCGTGGTCCAGCACGGCCGCAGGCCCGCCAAGGCGGTCACCGGGGAGTCCTTCGAGGTCACGGCCACCGTGTTCCGGGAGGGCCACGACGCCGTCGCGGCGAACGTGGTGCTCCGCGACCCCGGGGGCCGGCCCGGTCCCTGGACGCCGATGCGGGAACTCGCCCCGGGCACCGACCGCTGGGGCGCCACCGTCACCCCGGGCGAACCCGGCCTGTGGACCTACACGGTTGAGGCGTGGTCGGACCCGGTCGGCACCTGGCGGCACCACGCCCGGATCAAGATCCCGGCCGGCCTGGACAGCGAGCTGGTCCTGACGGAGGGCGCGCTGCTGTACGAGCGGGCCGCCGCCGGGGTCCCGGAGGCGGACCGGCAGCCCGTCCTGGACGCGGTGGCGGCCCTGCGGGACGGCGGCCGTCCGGCGGCCTGGCGCCTCGCGGCGGCGCTGGCTCCTCGGGTGGAGGCGGTGCTCGCCCGGCACCCGCTGCGGGAGCTGGTGACCGCCTCCGACCCGATGCCGCTGCTGGTGGAACGCGAACGCGCCCTGTACGGCTCCTGGTACGAGTTCTTCCCCCGCTCCGAGGGCACCCCC
>NZ_JOCB01000115.1 GCF_000718775.1 Streptomyces sp. NRRL S-31 | reverse complement strand
CGTCGCCGTTGGCGCCGACCGCGATGTCGTGGCCGCCGCCGCCGAAGGGTTCCCAGCCGGACCAGGCGCCGGATGGTGTGAGTTGGTAGCGGTGCCAGGGGTTCCCAGTCCGACCAGCCGCCGTTGACGCCTGTCTGCCAGGCGTGGTGGACACCGTCGGTCCCGGCGGCGAAGACCTCCAGCCGTCCGTCCGCCGAACGCGCCGACACCACCCGGCCGGACTCCGCCGGATACACCAGCGGGGCGGGATGCGGGCCGCTGCCCGGCATGCAGGGCATGTCCACACCGCGCTCCGCCAGATAGGGGATCGGGTCGGTGCGCACGCTCGCGCCCGCGTCCCCCCACACCCTCAGGTGCAGGTGCGGGCCGCTGGACTGGCCCTCGCTGCCCATCAGCGCGATCTGCTGGCCCGCCACGACGTGGTCGCCCACCTGAACGTCCCGCTGGTACATGTGGCCGTACTCGGTGATGGTCCCGTCGGGGTGCAGGATGCGGATCCACTGGCCGTACCCGGATTCGTACCCGGAGATGGTCACCTCGCCGTCGCCCACGGCATGGATCGGGGTGCCGTAGTCGTTGGCGATGTCGATGCCGTTGTGCTCCCAGCTGTAGTGCTGGGAGATGTAGCCGGCCGCCGGGCAGGCGGCGGCGAAACCGGCGGCGGCCCGGGCGGGGGACCCGGCGGGCGCGGAGGAGGCCCGGGCGGGCGCCGCCGCGGCGGCCGGGGAGGTCACCACCAGGCCGGGCACCAGGACGACGGCCGCCGCGAGCGCCCCGCGCAGGGCGCGCCGAGAGAGAGCGAGCAACACGTCAGGCCCCCGTCACGCCTTGCGCAGACGGCCGATGATGCCGTCGATGTCGCGCTGCATCATGTCGCGGCGGATGAAGTGGCCGCCGGGCAGCTCGTACGACTCGTGCGGGATCCCCGCCCCGTCGAGCAGAGAACGGAACTCCCGCTGTCCGGCGAGGACCTGGGTCTCGTTGACGGTGTCGAACCAGTTGACCGGGTCGGGGCTGGTGCCGGCGACCAGGAACACCCGCTTGTTGCGGTAACTCTCGATCCGCTGCACCGGGTTGTCGGCGCTCACCCGGGCCTCGTCCCAGAACGGCGCTCCGTAGATCGTGCCGCCGTTGAGGTCCAGGGCCGCGGCGGAGGCGTTGGCCCAGTGGCCGACGAGCCCGCCGTCGCGACGCAGGCTGGCCGGACCGGAGTGAGCGCTGACCGAGGCGAAGTGGCCGTAGTACTTGGCCGCGTACTTCAGCGCGCCGAAGCCGCCCATGGAGAAGCCGGCCACCGCCCGGCCGTCGTACTCGGCGTACGTCCGGAAGTTCGACTCGACCCAGGGCAGCAGCTGGTTGATGTGGAAGTGCTCCCAGTTGCGCGGCCCGGCATTGGAGCTGACGGGGTTGGAGTACCAGCCGGCGTGCCCGCCGTCGGGCATGACCACGATGATCGGCCGGCCGGCGGTCCAGTCGCGGACGCCCTCGCGGTCGAAGGTGATGAAGTCCTGGTCCGTGCCGCCGCCGTGGAAGAGGTACAGGACGGGGTAGGTGCGTCCGCTCCGGTGGTAGTCGTCCGGCAGCAGCACGTTGACGCCGGGGTTCCAGCCGATGGCGTCGGTCTGGAAGCGGTAGTACCACATCCGGCCGTCACTCTCGTTTCGGTCCACGATGCGCAGGCCGAAGCCGTCGTCGGCGGCCGAGGCCGTCGGCGCCTGCGCCAGCACTCCCGCGCCGCCCAGGGCGAGCGCGGCACCGAGGCCGCCGGCGGACTTGAGGATGCTCCTACGGGTGGGGTGGTGCGCGGTCAACGTGACCTCCTGGGACGCGTGGCAAGGCCGATCCGGCCGCCGCCGTGAGACGAGCGATTCGGAAAGTAGCGACGCGCGGTCCCGCCGGGGAACCCGGAACCTTCCGGACTGACAGACGCCGCGCCCGTGGGCTAGGCCCTGTCGTCGAACTCCCGCCTGCCTAGCGGGGCGGCAGGCCGGGCCCGTCCGCCGGTTGCGGGGCGCACCGCCCCAGGTCAGCCGCCTCCGCAGCAGACACCTCCCCGCGGTCGACGGCGCGAGGAGACCCCGGCCAGCGGCCCCGGTCCGAACTGCGACTGCGCTACGAGTCCGGCAAGTCGGGGAGCGCCGCCGACGCCGGCCCCCGTGTTCGCCATGCCCGCGGCCGTGCGGCGGAGCCGCGGCCACGCTACGGCCCGTGACGTGCGGGCGGCGGCCACGCCCCGGCCCGTGACGTGCGGGCGGCGGCCCGGCCGCTGCCCCGCCGGGCCGAGCCCTCCCTCGTCCGCCGCTCAGGCCCGTGCGCGTACCCGTCGGAGTCCGCGGCCACCGCGTGCCCGGGTGACGGCCTGTCGGGCGGCGTCGGTCGCGGCGGCTCCGCTCATCGGGTACGCGCCACGAGGAGTGGCACGAGGCCGGTGGTCTCGGGGTTCTGCCGGTAGGCGTTCCGGCGGGCGGCGCAGACGCTGCGCCGGGCGAGGCACAGCACTCCGGCCTGGACATGGCACTCCGGACAGGGCACGGAGTAGGCGCCCTGCCGGAAACGGGCGGCGGTCGCGTGCGCGGCGTCGTGGGCGGCGTCGGCGGCCGGCGACGGGATGACGGCGGTGGGCAGGGGTATCACGCGCGGCCGTCCTTCCGGTCCGGGACGGTGAGGTGCGGGCGCGCCCGGCCGGCCTCGACGGCCGCCGGCGCGGGGGAGCAGCCGAGGAGGTCGCGCGGGGCGGCGACGCGGCGGAGCGGTTCACCGGACACGGCCTGTCTGGTGCTCATGGAGGGCATCTCCTTGTTCTGTCGAGGTTCTGTGATGAGCGAACGGATCCTCAGTTCCTGTACGTCGAAGTGCCGGTTTCCTCTACCGTTCCCCCATTCAGGCCGGTCATCGGGTGCGACACCGCCGAAGCCGGCCGTCTCGGAGCCGGCCGGGCCGCCGAACTCGGCAGTGGGACGGAAACGGTGACGGCGGTGAGCCGCCCGGATCTCGTTAAGGCAGAGGAACCGTCGGGCAAGGGATTCTCCTGGATCATCGGAAGTTGATCATCGCAAGTTCAGAGGATGGTCGCACACGGGTGTGACACGGAGTTCCCGTCCGTTCCCGGGGGCCGGCCCCGCTGGGGCCCGTGTGTTGTCTCGTTCGGGTGAAGGTGCGGGGCGCCCATACCGAACGGCATTGCTCTTTGTCATCATTTGACCACCTACTGGCGTCATTGAAGGGTGGTCGTAGTGCACCTTCGCAGAGCTGCGTGTGTGGTGGCCGGAGTGCTGGCTTTCGCGGGCGCGGGCGCGGTCAGCGCGCAAGCGGTGACCCCGTGGAGCCCGGCGTCACCGGCACGGGCGGCGGGGCCGGGGGCGGTCAGCCGCCCGAGCAGTGATCACATCATCCGGCCGCGCGCCACGATCTGCCGGAACCAGGCGTGGACGTCGGGCAACGGGCGGGCTGCCCTGCGCATGCAGGAAGACGGCAACTTCGTCCTCTACAAGGACGGGCGTCCTGTGTGGCAGGCGCCCAACGCGTGGAGCCGCGGCAACTGCGCCGTCTTCCAGGAAGACGGCAACTTCGTGGTCTACGACGGCTCCGGGAACCCGATCTGGGCGGCCGACACCTGGCACCGGGGTGCCTACCTCGCGGTCCAGGACGACGGCAACGTCGTCGTCTACGACAACGCGGGCCGGCCGGTCTGGGCGACCAACACCGGCGACTGACGCCCCCGCCCGCCGTATCCCTCGTCGTCCGAGCCGGCCTACGGGCCGGCCGGCACCCCGACTCCGGCTAGGACGACGACCGGATCGCGGAGATGTCGAACTGGAGCCGGACCTTCTCGCTCACCATGGTGCCGCCCGCCGTGAGGCGCTGGTTGTAGACCAGGCCCCACTCGGTGCGGTCGATGGTGGTGGTGCCGTCGAAGCCGGCTCGCTCGTAGCCGAAGGGGTCCACGACCGAGCCGAGATAGTCGAGTTGCAGTTCGACGGGGCGGGTGACGTCACGGATGGTCAGGTCCCCGGTCATGCGGAAGGTCTCTCCGCCCTCGTGGATGGCGGAGGTGCTGCGGAAGGCCATCTCCGGGAAGCGGCGCGCGTCGAAGAAGTCGGGGCTGACGAGGTGCGCGTCCCTCTGTTCCACGCCCGTGTCCACGCTGGCGACCCGGATGACGAGCTCGGCCCGCGACTCGGAGGGCCGGTCCCCGTCGAAGTGCAGGGTGCTGTCGTACTCGGTGAAAGCCCCCCGGACCGTCGTGACCATGGCGTGCCGCACGGAGAACCCGATGCGGCTGTGCGGGCGGTCGATGGTCCAACGCCCGGTCAGCGCTCGAAGCGCCGGGTCGAGCGCGACACCCCGGGGCGTGGCCTCCGTGACGGAGGTGCCGGTGTCGACAGCCGGAGGCGGCTCGCCGACGGAAGTCTGGCGCCGGCTGAAGATACCCATGGTCGTGAACCCCTTCCCATCGGACACGATGTGCGGGTGCGCTGCCGGACGGCCTCGATCGGCACCCGTGGAGGACCGGAAGGCGCCCGTCGGACCGCGGCCCACCTCGGGCGCCCCCCGCGCGCGGGCCTACTGCGGCGGCGTGGGCGTGTCGTGGGTGCGGTACATCGCCTGCACGTCCAGTTCCAGTTGGACGGTCGGACCGACGACGGCGATGCCACGGGCCAGCATGGAACGCCAGTTGAGGGTGAAGTCCTCCCGGTGGAGTTCCGCCTTCGCGAGGGCCGCGCAGCGCAGTTCCTGCTCGTAGCCTCCGTTGACCATCCCGAGGTAGGTCGTGTCGAGACCGACGGAGCGGCTGGTGCCGTGCATGGTGAGCGTGCCGTGCAGGGTCCACTTGGAGCCGCCGCGGTGGGCGAACCGGGTGCTGGTGAAGTCGATGTACGGGTAGCGTTCGACGTCCAGGAAGTCAGCGGAGCGCAGGTGGTTGTCGCGGGTGTTGTTGCCCGTGGTGACGCTGGAGGCGTCGATGCGCACCGAGACCCGCGAGTCGGCCATGTTCGGCGCGACGCGGATGCCGCCCTGGAAACGGGTGAAGCGCCCGTGGACATGGGCCATGCCCACGTGCTTGGCGATGAACCGGATCGCGGTGTGCGGAGGGTCGAACAGCCAGGTCCCGGCCGTCGGAAGCTCCATCTGGCGGGCGGACTGGAGCGCGAGGCGCACCGGGGGCAGAGCCACCCCGGCGGCGATGTCGAGGCTCTCGCGGGCAGGCGACAGGCCGTCGGCCGCGACCATCACGCTGTAGGAACCCGGCGACAGCGTCGCGATGAAGTAGCCGTGGGGGTCCGTGATGCCACGCGTCACGAGCCGGTGGCTGTCCAGCGCGGTCACGGTGACCTCGGCTCCGCACATGGGCTGCCCCATGGGGTCGACGACCTCGACGCTGAACGCCCCGGCCCCGGGCGGCAGGGGGACCGAGATGCTCGGTCCGGCACCGCGGGAACGCCGACGTCGAAGCAGCCCGAGAGCCATGGAGTTCACCCTTCTTCACCTGCGTCACCGTCACGCGACCCGCTCAGACGATTACGTTCGCGGTCGCCAAGAATCGTCGGCGACAGGAGGACGGACGCGGAACCAGTAGTTCGTCAGACGATCATAGAGCCCCCATGAAGCCCGCCTGGCGCGGGTGGCTCGCCTCGGTGTCCAAGCGGTGCAAACCCTCCTCGCCGGTGACCACGGGGTCACATATCAGTACATCGACCGACCATATCGGCACACCTCGACTGGGCTGCTTTGCAGCAATGCTGTGGTGAAAGCGCGGAACGGAACCGGGATATTCACAGCCGGTCTGCGGTTTCACCACGGACCTGACACAGGCGGGCGGGCCCCGCCTCCCGGCCGGGGCCGAGGTCGTCGGCCGGGCGCGGCCACGGCGTTCCGTGCGCTGTGCCTGCGAAGACCACGACGGAGCATGCGGGTCGGACCGGCCGCGTGCGACGATCGTGGTGTGGACATCCCCGATTCCTCGTTCCGTCGGCGTCTGCTGATCGAGTCGCTGACCCTGTTGGCGGCTGACGCCCGGTCCCAGGTCGCCTGGCTCGACCGGCACGGTGTGGTGACCGATGAGATCGCTCTGGACTTCGCCCACGCCTTCGACATGGCCGAAGCCCTGGTGGACGCGGGGCGACTCGGTCCCGGTGTCCTGCCTGACCTGCGGGAGATCGATGCCGTTCTCGGCGCGATGAGCGGTGCGGAGAACGCCGGTCGATGGACGAGGGAGGCGTTGTCTGTCGACGAGGGGTGGAGTCGGACGCGGCGGCTGGCCCGCCGGGTACTCGTCGCCGAGCTGGGTGACCGGCGGCAGCCGCTGCCGGAGATCTCGGTCATCCGGTGACGGGCGCCGCTCTTCGGGCCTTGCGCCGGTCACCGAGAAGCGAGAAGACGACGGCGGCGAAGTAGAGCGCCCAGATCGGCGCGGCCAGCGCCAGCATGGTCAGCGGGTCCGTGCTCGGCGTCGCCACGGCCGAGAAGACCGTGATCCCCACGACCGTGCCGCGCCACCGGCCGAGCATCCGCCGCCCGGACAGCACCCCGGTGAGGTTCAGCATGACCAGCAGCAGCGGCATCTCGAAGGAGAGGCCGAAGACGACCACCATGCGGGTGACGAGGTCGAGCAGATCGTCCAGGGGCAGCAGGTTGTCCACCCCGTGCGGGGTGAAGCCGATCAGCACCCTCGCCGTCCTGGGCAGCACCTTGTAGGCGAAGAAGGCGCCGCCGAGGAACAGCGGGACGCCCGCGCCGACGAACGCGTAGGCGTACTTCCGCTCGCGTTCGTGCAGGCCGGGGGCGACGAACGCCCACAGCTGGTACAGCCATACCGGAGAGGCCAGTACGACGCCGGCCGTCAGCGACACCTTCAGCGCCAGGGTGAAGGGCGCGAGCAGACCGTTGACCGTGATCCGCGCGCAGGTGGTGTCCGAGGTCCGCTTCGCCAGATCGGCGAAGGTCGTCGGGCAGCCGACTGAGTCCAGGACCGGCCTGGTGAAGAAGTCGATGATCTCCTTGTAGGAGAAGGCCGCCGCGACCGTGACGACCAGGATGGCAAGGACGGCCTTGGCGAGCCGTTCGCGCAGTTCACGAAGGTGCTCCGCGAGCGGCATCCGCCCCTCGGGGTCTCTCTTCTTGGTGCGGGCCGACCGGAGCACGCCATGTCCTAGCGGCTGGTCGTGCTGTCCGGAGGAGCGGTGCGGTGGGCGTCGGTGTCATCGGGGGCGTCCGAGGCGCCGTCGTCCTTCAGGGCCCGGGTCTCGCTCTTGAGGATCCGCAGGGACCTGCCCAGCGCCCGGGCGGTGTCGGGCAGCCTCTTCGAGCCGAAGAGCATCACCACCACCGCTATCACGATCAGCAGGTGCCAGGGCTCCAGCGCGTTGCGGAACATGGGTCCTCCTTCTTGTCGAGCCGGTACGGACTGGGTGTCGAGCCGGTCCGGACTTCGTGTCGAGCCGGTATGGACTGGGTGTCGAGCCGGTCCGGACTTCTTCTCGGGTCGGTACCGACTTCCTGTCCGGTCGGCGCCGCATCAGGTTCCGGGGCGCCCGGCGGCCGTCCAGGCGGCGTACTCCTGGCGGACGTAGCGGCGGGCGGCGGCGAGCGTGATCGCGTCGGGCCGGTGCGGACCGGCCACCAGGTCGGGATGGCGGCGGTCGTGCAGGACGAGTTGCCCGGCGGTTTCCTCGGCGGCCGCGACCGGGCCGGGGCCGGGCGCCTCGAGGGCCAGCCGGTCCATGAGGGCGGCCCGGCGCAGGAGTCGGACGCGTTCGGCCGCCGTCGCACCGGCCGGGGAGCCGGTGCCGGGTCCGGCCCGGCGGCCGTCGCGTTCGGCCTCGAGGGCGAGCACTCGGTGTATCTCGCGGCGCAGGTCCGGCGCGTTCGCGTACGCCTCGTGCGGGGGCGGGACGTCGATGCGCTCGCCGTTGTCCGGGGTGGCGTCCACGCCCACACCTCCGTTGGTGCGCGGGGGCCGAAGCCGCAGCTCGTGCGGAACGCCCGGCCCGGTCATGACGCGCACCTCAGGCAGGCGCGGACTTCGCGGCCGCCGCGTGTCTGGTGGGCCTCGGTCGACTGGGCGAGGTACTGGACGATGCCGGTGCCGCGGCCGTGTTCCTCGGAGGCGAGGTCGGGGCGGTGGCGCTCCACCGCCATGCCGGAGTCGGTGACCACGATGTGCAGGGTGCCGTCGTCGAGGACGAGCCGCAGGGTCATGCGCTCGCGGCCGTACCGGGCCGCGTTGGCGGCGAGTTCGTCGACGATGAGCACGGCGGAGTCCCGCTCGCTCGCGGATACGTGCCAAGCCTCCAGCAGATCGGCCGTGAAATGACGGACGGCGGAGACGTGCGCCTCCTGTGCGGGCAGGGTGAGCAGCGCCTCGCGGTGGCAGGGCTGGCCGAGCAGTGGACTCGGGCGGGAGGAGTCGGTGACGAACATGGTCTTCTGGCTTTTCTGTGCTGTGCGGAGACCGGAACGGGGGATCACCAGCGAATTTCGGATTGTCGGTGAGCCGGATTCTGCAAAGGCGCGCTCATCTGGTTTCACGGGTGACGCATGCTGAACGGTTCGGACCCTTCGCCGCTTTTGCTCGACTTCTTGGGGGTCGCGTCGACTTCTTGGGCATCGCGTCGAATCCTTGGGCATCGCGGCGGAGTGGCGGTCCGGCGGGGCTCACCCGCCCCCTGACACGGCTCGATGCCGGAGCCGGACGGCACGGTGATACCGGTCGGCGGCACGGTGACGACGGGGGTACCAGTCGGCGGGACGGTGTTACCCGTCGGCGGGACGGTGTTACCGGTCGGCAGTGGTGGTCACGAGCGTGCCCGGGGCGCGGGAGGTGTCACGAGCACCGGCACGTCCGTCCGGGGGCCGGCACGTCCGGCGGCCGTCGTCGGGTCACGCCCGGATCGTGACCAGTTTCTGGCCGTCGTCCCCGAGGATCTCGAAGTGCTCGATGGCCTCGGGTGCCATGGCGACCGCCCCGGGGATCACGGTCCCGGGAGGGTACTGGCCCGCCCACCAGGTGCCGGCGTACGCCCTGGTGCCGCCGGGGCCGACCGCTTGCAGCCGGCAGGTGGTCCCGGCGGGCGCCCCCTTGGCCGTGACCTGGAGGACACTGCCCCAGGCCGAGGGGGAGACCTTCACCGAGGCGGAGACGCCGGTGGAGGAATCGGTTCCGGAGAAGGTGCGGGTGACCGCGGACGTGCTCGCCCCGGGCGGTGTCGCCACGCTGCCCACGGTGCCGACGGCGGCCAGCCAGGTGCCGCCCGCCGCTGCCGCGACCAACACCAGCGAGGCGGCCGCGCCGGCCAGTTGCAGACGCCAGGTCCTGCGGCGCCGGGTCGCGGCCTGCTGGAGCAGTCTCTCCAGCACACCTCCCTCGGGCGTCCGCGGCGCGGCGGACGCCGCGGGCGTGGCGGGCACGGCGGGCCGTTCGGGCGAAGAACCCCGCGTGCCCTCCTCGCCCGCCCGCGCCACCAGCCGGTCGGCCAGGTTCCCGTCGTCCGTCGGCACCGTCCGGCCCGAGGCTTCCGCCGGGGTCACCGTCGCCAGCAGCGCGGGCAGTCCCGCCAGCTGGGCGTGTTCGGCCTGGCACTCGGCGCAGCCCGCGAGATGGGCACGCACCTGCTCCGCTTCCGCCGAGGACAGCATGCCCAGGACGTACGCCCCCAGCGCCAGCCGCAGATCGTCGTGCTCCGCGCTCATGACCGCCACCTCCCGCACGCCGCCGTCACGGCTCGATCCCGCGTTCCTGTAGCGCCAGCCGCAGGGCGTGCAGGGCGTAGTACGTCCGCGACTTCACCGTGCCCAGCGGGATGCCCAGCACCCGTGCCGCCTCCGTCATGGTCCGGCCCTGGTAGTAGGTCTCCAGCAGCACCGCGCGGTGGTCCGGGGACAGGGATCGGACAGCGTCGGCGACCGCCCAGCTCTGTAGTGCCATATCGATCTCGTCCTCGCCCGGGTTCTGCTCGGCGGCCCGTTCCAGCGCCTCGCCGCCGGCCTCGGCAGGCCTGGCCTGCCGGGCCCGGTGGGCGTCGATGACCAGGTGCCGGGCCACCGTGCACAGCCACGCCCGGGCCGGGCCGCGCGCGGGGTCGAACGCGGCGGGATGCTGCCATGCCCGGAGCAGTGTCTCCTGCACCACATCCTCCGCCCATTGCCAGTCTCCCGAGGTCAGTCGCAGCACGTAGTGGAACAGGGGTCCCGCGTGCTCCGCGTACAGGGTGCGCAGCAGTTCCTCGTCCGCGGTCGAAAGGGTCCCTTTACCAGAGACACGGTCCGCGGAGCGATCCGGATGGGTCCGCGGACCACGTTTTCGGGAACTCCAGGGCATGAGCCGATCATCGCGTACATATACGGCTTTGTCCTGTAACACACAGAACGGCGTGATGACGCTCCGCGAGCGGCGCGGGCGAGGGGCTCCGGGTCCCCCGCCGGACCGCGTGGCACCGCCGGTGCCCGGAGTGAGTGGAGCCTGGTAGGCGGGCCGACCTGCGGCGAGACCAAGAGGTCCAGGAAAAGTGCCGCTCCGTCGAACCGTCGGGCCCCCGTCGTCCGTGGAGCCGGTCGAGAGCCGACGTACGCGCTCCTCCTCACCGATTCCCCGTGCGCCCCCGCGACGAAGGAGGGATCAGGGGCGGCCGGGATACGCCATACGACGGACACGCTCCCGGCGCCGTCGAGGCTCACCCCGTCCCCGTCCCGGTGAGGGCCACGCGCCCCCGGAAACGGCTTCCACCACATGTGCCCGCGGAGGCGTGCGCCGAGCCGGCGCACACTCCGTCTCCGCCTGATCGATCGAGGAACGGAAACACCATGCACCTGCACCTTCGCACGCCAGGCCGGCGATCACGCGTCGCGACCGGGCTGGCCGTCGCCGTCATCGCCGCCGGCGGCGCACTGGGGCTCAGCTCCTGCGGCCAGTCGTCGCACTCCTCGGCCACCGGCGCCGGCGCCATCACACCCGGTCCGGGTCAGCACCGGATGGCGGGGATGCCCGGCGCTACAGGGTCGGGGAGCGCGCCCGGTGCCTCGCCGATGCCCGGCATGAGCATGCCCATGAGCCCCTCGGACACGGGCGCGCCGGCCGCACCGGTGACCGGCGACGCGGTGGCGATCAGGAACTTCGCGTTCTCCCCGGCCACGCTGAAGGTCAGCGTGGGTACGACGGTGACGTGGGCCAATGAGGACACCGACGCCCACACCGTCACCAGCACCGGATCGGGCGGCCCGTTGCGTTCGGCCGCCCTGGCCACCCACGCCACCTACCGCCACACGTTCACCAAGCCCGGCACCTATGCCTACCTCTGCACCATCCATCCGTTCATGACCGCCAAGGTGGAGGTGACCCGATGACCGGTCACTGGAACGACTACGACCACGACGGGGCACCGGCCGACGACACCGGCCGGCCCGGTACCGAGAACGGTATGAGCCGACGCCAACTCATGCGGCACGCGGCCTGGTTCGGGGGCGCCGTGGTGCTCACCGTGGCCGGCGGACAGGTGGTCAGCCAGGTCGCCGAAGCCCGGGACGGCACCGCCCCGGGCATGGCCGGGGCCGCCGCGGACAACGGCGCGCTGCGGTTCGTACAGGTCTCCGACAGCCACATCGGGTTCCAGGGCCCGGCCAACATGGATGTGGCCGGCTCGTTCTCCGAGGCGATCCACCAGGTCAACTCCCTCGGATTCCGGCCCGACTTCGTGATGCACAGCGGCGACCTGACCCACCTGTCCACGGCAGGGCAGTTCGACCAGGTCAAGCAGATGATGACCGGTATGAGGACGGACCGCGTCTTCACCGTGCCGGGCGAGCACGACTCCATCGGCGACGCGGGCCGTGCCTACCGGCGGACCTTCGGCACGGGCACGCTAGGCGACGGCTGGTACAGCTTCGACACCCATGGCGTGCACTTCATCGCCCTGGTCAACACCATGAGCCTGGAGAAGCTCGGCCACCTCGGCAACGCCCAGATCGACTTCGTCCGCAAGGACCTCGCCGGGCTGTCGTCGGACACCCCCGTCGTGGTCTTCAGCCACATCCCGCTGTTCGCCATGTACCCGCGGTGGGGCTGGAGCACCGACGACGCCCTCAAGGTCATCGCCCTCCTGCGCCGCTTCGCCTCCGTCACCTGCCTCAACGGGCACGTCCACCAGCTGTTCACCAAGACGGAGGGCAACATCACCTTCCACTCCGCCACCACCACCGCCTACCCCCTGCCCCACCCCGGCCGCGCTCCCGCCCCGACCCCGCAGGTCGTCCCCGCCCGGCAGCTCAAGGCGGCACTCGGCATCCGCACCGTCGGTTACCGCCGGGGCGACCGCGAACTCGCCGTCAAGGACGAGCGGCTGTCCTGAACAGCCGAGGACTCCTCGGCGTGTTCGGGTGCGCCTCCGCCACGAACCCGCAACCAAGGGATACCCCCATGTACCTGGAACCGCGCCCGGGGATCGCCTGGCCGAGCCCGCGCCTGCGCGAACTGAACGACGCCGTACGGGCCGTGCTCGCCCTCGACGACGACACCGCCGTCGTGATCCGTCAGCTCGTCGGGGGCGAGGACGGCCACCCACCGCTGGAGACCGTCGTCACGGTGCTGCCCATGGACGGCGAGGCCCGTCGCTGGGTGCTCCACCGCCCGGCGGAGCAGATCACCGAGAGCGAGCTGCGGGCCGCCCTGCTCCGCCACCGGCAGGACTGACCGGCCCCCCCTCTGCTCAGCGGCGGCGGGTCCAGGACGTGGCGAGGGGAGCGGCACGGTAGCCGGGGAACGACGCGGCGCCGAGGTTCCGCGCGACCGCGGCCGGCTCGGCGGGCGCGGGGACCACCTGCACGCAGGCGTTCTTCGGCTGTGTGGTGCTCTGTCCGAACCGGCAGGCCACCCCGGTCAGTTGGACGGTGATGAAGTCGGCGATCTGCCCGCCGAACCGGATGGGCTTCCCGTTGATCTCGATGTCACCGACGGTGAAGCCCTTCCCCCGGGGCACCTCGTAGACGCACCGCACGGGGTGGGTCGCGTCGCCGCGCTGTCTGACCCAGTAGTCCTTGGGATCGGAGCCGTCGGGGGTGGCCCAGCCGTCCGTGGCCAGTTCGCCGAAGTAGAGACCCACCGGGTCGGCGAGGGAGACGTCCGCCTTCTGCCGGGCCAGCTCGTTCACCGCTCCGCCGATGTGCGGGTCGCTGTTCCGCTCGGGCGCGCCGTACTTGCCGCAGTGGATGAGTTCCTGCTCGGTGGTCAGCTCGCGGCCGTCGATGACGCGCACGTTGGTGGCCGCGGCCGCGAGTTCGATCTCCGCGCCCAGATTGTTGTTGGTCTGGATCAGATGCATGGCTCCGTCCGTCGTGGAGTCGTTCCACCGGTTGCGGGGGTTGTAGGTGCCGGTGGTTCCGAAGAGGTCGCCGTGCCGGACGTCCGGGCCGATGTGCGTCCGGTAGAGCTCGAGGACCCTGGCGGGGTTCGACTGGGCGAGCAGATGCCAGTACTCGGGGCCCTCGCAGGTGAACATGACCTTGGTGATCTTCCCGGTGGCATCGCGGGTGACGCTCCACTCGCAGTACTCGTCCTGGACGTCCCGGCTGGCGTCGGCCCGCCGCCACCGCTGGGCGTCGGACAGGGACTGGATCCTGACCAGACGGGGGAAGGCCGTCCAGGTGACGGTGGCCTCGGCGGCGTCGGCCGCCGTGTCGGTCTTGGTCAGGTTGTAGAACTGGCCGCGCGGGCTGTCGTTGAGCACCTGGTGCGGATCGGGGCCCGCGATCGAGCTGTCGACCAGGTCGCAGATGAACATGTTCCAGGCCTTCAGGCCGGTCTCGTCGAGATCGTCGAGGTGTCCGGGCGGGCCGTAGGAGGCGAGCAGGCTCATGAGGCACTCCTTCAGATGGGTGGCCGGGGACGGGCGAACGGACCCGGGCGGCTGTCAGGAGGCGGGCGAGACGGTGCCGTCGTCGTTCATCCTGAGCCGCGGTGCGTCCCCGGGGATGTTGGTGGTCGGCAGCGTCAGCTCGAACTCGTTGAGCCGCATCGCCTTGAAGTCACGGCGGCGCGACTCCGCCAGCCGGACGTAGTCGTCGAACCCTGCCGACTCGCGGATCCGTCGACCGATGTGACCGAGGTAGTCGTCGATCCGCTGGGCGAAGGACTTCGGCCACATGTCGTCGGCGAGGACCCAGTCGGCGGCGAAGCGGCGTTCGGGGCTGTCGGACGGCAGACTCGCGGCGGCTTCCAGGATCGCCTGCGCGATGTGGTCCTCCAGCTCGGTCACGGCGGTCGGCGTGGTGGGGACATGGGCCATCAGCCGTTCCCGGACGGGGCTGAAGACCGGGTTGGTGAAATCGACCATGAGCGCGCAGGCGGCGAACTTGGCCGTGATCAGGCCCCGTTCCACCATCTGCCGGACCACGTCGTTGTCCTCGCAGGCCGGCTCCGGTACGACGAAGGCGAAGAAGGTGTCGCCCGGCTGGGAGAAACCGCTGCTCTTCTCCTCCAGGGCGAAGCCGAAGGCGGCGAGGCTGTCGACGTAGTGGGCGGCCGGGGCCCTGGGCGGAACGGCGGCCGTGACGGGCAGTTCGAGATCGCCCAGGAGCGCGTCGCCGTTCAGCCAGAGACCCGGGGGCAGCAGCAGGTCACCGCCGGCGGCGGTGATCGTCGAACTCTGGGTCGCCGTACTGGCCAGGTTCACCGCGGTCGTGGTGAACAGATGGCGCATCAGCTGCTCGGGATGCTCCACCGTGCCGTCCTGCGTGACGGCTTCCAGCCGGGCGGAGGTCCAGCGGCTGATCAGCGCACGGACGGTCAGCTCGAGGTTCTCGGCGCCGATGACCTGCTGATACAGCGGGTCGAGACGGAAGGGGTCGTCCGGGGCCAGACGGATCTGCGCCGCCTGGGACTGCCAATTGTTCCAGGGCGCCTTCAGCTCCTTCATCACGACGCTGCCGTTGATGTGGCTGTCGAAGCAGCCGTTGCCGCGGGAACCGGGGGCGAGAGCGGACCACGAGTTGCCGGCCCACACCCACACCGGGCTGATCCGCATGTAGTAGTTGAAGACCTTCGCGGTCCGGTCCCAGGCGGCGACCTGGAGGAACGACGTGGCCGGATCCTCGTTCGCCCCCGTGCTGACCAGCAGGTCCACGTCCCGGCCGGTGGCGGCGCGGGCGACGACGAACCGGGTGGCACGCGGCAGCTCGGGGGCCGAGCCCGGCGGGATCTGCCCGGCCTCGCCGACCAGGTACACGGACTGGTTGGTCCGCGTGGCCGGCTCGGGCAGCCCGGCGAGGAGATCCCGCGCCGTCGGCGGGAAGACACCCCTGCGGAAGAACAGCTCGGCCATCGGGTCCCCCAGCCCCGCCGACTCCTGGGCGTCCAGCGGACGGGCCTGCCGGTCGACACCCACCACATAGCGGTACAGCCTCGGCGCCTCCCGCTCGTCGACGTCCGCGCGGCCCACGGCGGCCCGGACCGCGTGGCTGGTGGGGTGTGGCATCCCGGGAGGGGAGCCACGGGCCTCCGCGGCGCGAGCCTGCTGCAACCAGGCAGTCGCCCGGCGATGCTCTCGTATGCCGTCCACCGACTCGACCTTTCGTCGCCCGCGTCTCTCCGGCGAGGTGGCAGCGGTGCGTCAGGAGGAGCTTGAGTGCCTGGCACTCCATGACCAGTCTCCCTCAGCCGAGGGCATGTCGCATCCGTGGCCGTGGCCGTGGCTGTCTCCGACCGCGAGGGTGGCGGGCCGCCCCGCGAACGGTCCGCGGCCTGCCGGTCGACCAGCGGAGCGGCCCCCACGTCACGCGGAATCCCGTCCCGGACCGTCCGGACCGGTCAGGCGCAGGGGGCCGAGCCGCCAGACGTCCGCCTCGACGGTCGCCTCACCGTCCCCCGCCGCCATGGCCAGCAGCCGCCACGGGGCCCGGCCCGTGGGATAGAAGCGCAGGGTGAGCGTCCGCCCGTCGCCGAGGAAGACCGTGGCGACGGAGTGGTCGACGATCACGCTCACCTCGATGCGCTCACCAGGGGCCGCCGCCCGCGGGATGCGCCAGGCACCGCCCTGTGCGCGAGGGTCGAGCGAGGCCCGGCCGCGGTCGGCGACCAGGTCCCCGGTGACGGGGTCGAGCGCGATGTCGAGCCGTTCTCGGCCGTCCCGCGTGGTGGCCAGACGCAGACCGGCCGCCGCCCCGCCCGGGGTGCGTTCCAGTCGTGCCCGCAGGGTGAAGGCCGCGCCGGTCACCGCCATCCCGCGGCTCTCGCCTCCGGCCACCACGGTCCGTACGGCGGCGATCCTCTCCTCGCGCAGTGCCTCGATCTCGCGGGCCGGTCGCTGCCGTACGGTGCCGTCCCGGTGCAGGGTCAGCTCGCGTGGCACGGTCAACAGGCCCGCCCAGCCGACCTCTTCGGCCCAGGAGCTGTGGGCGCCCACCCGCTCGGCGTCGCGGGCCTCCCAGGACCAGGCCCACATGAGCCAGCGGATGCGCCCGGGACCGTCGGGCGCGGCCAGCAGGGCGGGGGCGTAGAAGTCCGGTCCGTGGTCGAGGCGGTGCGGCGAGCCCGCGTGGAAGGCGGTGCCGTCGTCGCGTCCGGTGTGGACGGCGGTGCGGGCGGCGCCCGTGACGGGGTCCCAGGCGCTGATGAGCAGGGCGCCTCTACGGTCGTCGAAGGCGGCGTACTGGACGCATTCCCAGCCCTCCTCCGTGTCGCCGCCTCCGGGCAGGGGCTCCGGGGAGCGGGCCAGGAAGGGACCGGTGCTGCGCCAGTGCCCGAGGTCGTCGGAGACGTACTGCCAGGCGGCTCCCCGGCCGTCGGTGAGGGCGGCGCCGACCAGCATCCGCCAGCGGTCGCCGTCCCGCCACACGTACGGGTCGCGGAACATGCTCGTACCGTCGGGAGCCTCGCCGACCAGGAGGCCGGGGTGCTTGCGGAAGGTACGGCCGCCGTCGCGGGAGACCGCGCAGGCGACCGGCTGCCACCAGCGATCCTCGCGCCGGGCCGAGTAGAAGGCGACGAGTTCCCCGCCGGTGCTGATCGCGTTACCGGACCAGACGCCGCCCGCGTCCTCGCCCGCCGGGGTGGGGGCGAGGGCGACGGGCATCCGCTCCCAGTGCACCAGATCGGGGCTGCGGTAGTGGCCCCAGTGCATGTGGGCGTGCTCGGTGCCGTACGGGTTGTACTGGAAGAAGAGGTGGTAGTGGCCCTGGTGGAAGACGAGTCCGTTGGGGTCGTTGACCCAGTTGCGCGGTGGTCTGAGGTGGGCGACGGGGAAGTGCGGGTCGGCGGCCGCCGGGTCCTTTGCCGTTGCTCGGTCCACGGGCTAGCCGATCTCTCGTACGGTGATGCCCGAGAAGGTGCCGTCGCCGCCGTCGGCGTAGAGGCTGATTCCGGTGTCGCCGGGCTGGAAGTAGACCTGGTGGGACAGGACCGTGTGGCCGGCGTTGACGAAGACCTCGACGCTCTGCCGGTCCACGAGGACGCGCAGGTGCACCGAGCGGGCGGCGGGGTCGATCGGGGCGTTGCTCTGGCCGTGACCGCCGAAGGAGTAGTCGGCCCGGTCGGAGGGGCGCCGGTCGACGTAGACCGAGCCGGCGTAGACGCCGATGTTGGTGTGCCGGGTGCCGTCGGCGGAGCGGCCCACGGAGAGGCCGACGTTGGTCGCGGTGTCCCAGGCGATGTCGAGTTCCAGGTCGTAGGAGGCGCCCGCGTACGGCAGCACGACGCTGCCGCCGGTCGTGACGTCGTCGAGCGTGACCGTGCGGGTGGCCCGGTCGCGCAGGGCGGCGACCGGCTGGGACAGCAACGTGTACCAACCCTCGGGCTGGCGGGCCAGGCGCAGTTCGCGGACGACGGACATCTGTCCGTTGTAACCGTCGCTGACGTCCGTGGGCACGGTACGGGCGGCGTACTGCCAGTTGTTCATCCAGGCGAGGGCGTACCGGCTGGTGTCGGGGGCGTCCGCGTCGGGCCAGGTGACGGCGGCGTACCAGTCCCAGCCCCAGTCGAGCCACTGCGGGTCGGGCTGGTCGGAGGTCCAGGAGGTGCCGTCCCAGCGTCCGGTCCAGTAGGCGTACGTGTCGGGCAGGCCGCTGTAGTCGCCCTGGGTGCTGGCGCCGAGCACCCAGTGGGCGGTGCCGTCGTCGGCGGTCATCTCGAACAGGTCGGGGCACTCGAAGCCGCCGATGTTCGGGGTGGCGTAGGTGAAGACGGAGGTGTGGGTCCAGTGGATCAGGTCGGGTGAGGTGTAGAACCACATGGACTGTTGGCGGCCGATGACCGCGACCCACTCGCCGCGCGCCGCGTCCCAGTGGATCTTGGGGTCCCGGAACCAGTCGCTGTGGTCGGGATTGTCGATCACCGGAGGGCCGTAGGCGGTGAAGGTGTACCCGTTGTCCGTGGAGTGGTAAAGGTACTGCTCCTGTTCGTAGCGGTCGCCGCCGGTGGGCTGGGTGGCGAGGACGACCAGCGCGTTCTCGCCGAAACCCGCGGTGTCGTGGCGGTCGAGGACACCCGACCCCGTCCACACCGGGAAGTCGGCGCGCACGAGGGGGATCGCCGCGCCGCGATCGGTGAAGGAGACGGAGTCGGCCGTCGTGGCGTGCTGCCACCAGCCGGGCGCGTTGTTCTGGTCGCTGTGCAGGTAGTACAGGTGGTACTCGCCGCCGGCGAGGACCGGGCGCTGCGGGTCGCTGAGCCAGCCGGACGGCGGTGTCAGGTGGTAGACCGCGCGCAGTGAGCCGGCGGCGGACGCGGCCGGTATGCGGGTGGCCGCGGCGGCGACGGCGGCCACACCGAAAGACCGCAGCAGGGCACGTCGGGAGAGGTGAGGCATGGGGCGATCCCTTCGGGCGAATCGGTGCAAATGGGGCGCGTGTGGGAATGGGGCGGTGATCGCTGACCGGGGAACGGAACAGAAGCGGCGGAGAAGTGTCAGACGGTGGTGGCCGCGGCGATGGAAGAGCGTTGCACGGGCGGGCAGTTCACCGCGACCGGGTCCGTCCCGGCGGCCTCCAGCCCGAGCAGGACCCGCACTCCGCGCCGGCCGAGTTCCTCGTGCGGCAGGGCCACCGTCGACAGCGGCGGACGCAGGTGTGCGGCGATGATCTCCTGGTTGTCGAAGCCGACGACCGACAGGTCCTCGGGCACGCGCAGCCCGCGGTCGCGCAGACCGTCGTAAAGGCCCATGGCCACCCGGTCGTTGTGGCAGAAGACGGCCGTCGCCTCCGACCGGATGATCTCGCGCACCGCCGCGAAGCCGCCCTCCTGGTCGGGCCGCACGTCGAAGACCAGTGCGGGATCGAACGCGACGCCCGCCTCCGCGAGGGCCCGGCGGTATCCGCGCAGCCGTCCCTCCCGGGCCGGTGAGGCGGTGAGCGTGTTCAGGAAGGCCACGCGGCGGTGGCCCCGCTCCAGCAGCATGCGGGTGGCGTCGTGACCGCCGTCGGTCTCGTCCGGGACCACGGCGCGTACATCGGCGTGCCGGCTGAAGCAGTTGACCAGCACGGTGTCCGACGCGGCCAGTTCGTCGGGCACCTCCACCTCCCGGTGGTACCACGTGGAGTAGAGGATGCCGCGCACCTTGTGCTCCAGCATCATCGAGATCGCGCTGGCCTCGGCCGCCGCGTTTCCCTCGGTGTTGGCCACGAGCAGGACATGGCCGTGCTGCCACGCCTCCTCCTGGGCGCCGTGGATGATCTGGCCGGCGAACGGGGTCGAGGCGATGGCGTCGGCGACCAGGCCGATGAAGCGGGAGGAGCCCTTGACGAGGTTCTTCGCCATGGCGTTCGGCCGGTAGCCCAGCTCGTCGATGGCGCGCAGGACCCGCCGGCGGGTGTCCTGGCCGATCCTGGCGTTGGTGTCGTTGACGACGTGCGAGACGGCGGAGACGGACACCCCCGCCTCGCGGGCCACGTCCCGCATGGTGACGGCCCGCCGGGCGCCCCGATCCTTCTTCATCCCTTGGTCGCTCCGCTCTCGAGCCCGTAGATCATCGCCTTGTTGAGGACGAGGAAGAGCAACAGGAGCGGCGTCACGGTGACGCAGACACCCGCGAAGGTGGCGGTCCAGTCGGTCTTCCCCATCGCACCGATGTAGTTTTGCAGGCCCACGGGGATGGTCTTGTGCCCCTCGGAGAGCACGAAGGTGTTGGCGAAGACGAAGTCGTTCCAGATGAAGATGCTGTTGACCATCACCACGGTGACGATCGTGTTCACCGACAGCGGCAGCGTGATGCGCGCGAAGACGCGGTACGGCCCCGCCCCGTCCAGGGAGGCGGCCTCGTACGTCTCCCTCGGGACGTAGCCGAAGAACGAGGAGAACAGGTACAGCGACATCGGCAGTCCGAAGCCGGCGAGCGGGATCATCATCGCCGGATAGGTGTCGAGCAGGCCCACCCCGGCGTAGTCCACGAACAGCGGCACCAGGGCGATCTGCACCGGTACGACGATGCCGAGCAGGAACAGGCCCCGCACCGCGCCGCTGAACCGGAAACCCAGCACCTGGAGCGCGTACGCGCCCATCATCCCGCACACCACGATCAGCACGTCCGCGCCGGCCGTGACGACGAGGCTGTTGAGGATGTAGCGGCCGAGGTCGGCGTGGTCGAAGGCGCGGGCGAAGTTGTCCAGCGTGAACGAGGTCGGCAGGCTGAACGGGTGGGCGGACGCGAAGTCCCCCTCGGCGCGGACGCTGCTGAGGAACAGCCACACCAGCGGGTACACCTGGACCACCGTCAGCAGCGCGACCACCACGCGCGACAGCACGCGGTACGCGTGGCGCCGCCCGCCCCGGGACGTGGGCGGCCCGGCCGGGCCGGCCGGACGGCGGCCGGGGCGCGGGAGCGGACGGGAGGGGAGGAGCGTGGACGTCATCAGGCAGCCTTCCGCCGCAGCACGAACAGGACCAGCCCCACGGCGACCAGGCTCTCCACGACGATGAACACCGACATGGCGGCGGCGTAGCCGTAGTCCGTGCCGAGGAACGCCGTCTTGTACATGTAGGTCGTCATCAGCTCGGAGGACTGTCCGGGGCCGCCGTTGGTCAGGAGGTAGGGGATGTCGAAGCCGCGCATGGCGTAGGTGACCGCCATGATCGAGGTGGTCAGCCACACGGGCCGGATGTAGGGGAAGCGGATCCGGGTGAAGACCTGCCACGGGTTGGCGCCGTCCAGGCGGGCGGCCTCCTCCAGTTCCCTGGGCACCGTCAGCAGTGCCGCGTAGAGGATCACCGTGTACAGACCGATGAACCGCCAGCCCTCGGGCGCGGAGACGGCCACCAGGACGGTGTGCACGTCGGAGAGCCAGGGGCGTTCCAGGGCGTCCAGCCCGACCAGGTCCAGCAGCCGGTTCAGCGGCCCGGCCGGGTCGGCGGAGTAGACGCGCTGGAAGAGCAGGGCGATCGCCACCGTGGAGATCATGGTCGGCAGCAGGAACAGCACCTTGACGACCTCGCGGCCCCGGGTGAGCGACAGCAGCAGACTCGCCACGAACAGCCCGCCGCCGAGCTGGAGGACCAGGCACACCGCCAGGTAGCCGAGCTGGTTGGTGACGGCGGTCCAGAAGTCGCCCTCGGTGAGCATGAACGTGTAGTTCGACAGGCCCGCGAAGCGCAGGTCGCCGATGCCGTCCCAGGTGAAGAAGCTGAGCACCAGGGACTGCACGATGGGCAGCAGCACCGCCGCGCCGTACAGCAGCAACGGTGGCGTCAGGAACACCGCGACGGAGAGCTTGGAGCGGGAGGGAAGCATGGCGGCCCTTCTGGTGCCCGCGGGGCGGGGCCGCGGCGGGGCGGCGGCGGTCACCGGGCGTACCTCGGCGCGTTGCGGCGGATGACGGAGTCCATCGTGGAGACGAACGCCCGCGGGGACATGTCACCCTGCACGAGCAGGACGAGGTTCTGCTGGAACTTGGTGTTGCTGGTCGGATCGAGCTGGGTGTCCCACGGCATCGCGATCCGCTTGCCGACGGCGCCCGCGGCGGCGACGGCACGGGCGTACAGCGGGGTGGCGTCGTCGGGCACGACGGTCCTGGCGTCCGTGGTGGGGGCCAGCTCGCCGGCCGCCGCGTACCGGGCCGGGTAGCGGGTGAGCGCGAACTTCAGGAAGTCGCGCACCAACGGGTCGTAGGTCCGCGCGTTCACGGCCATGCCGATGCCCGACGGGGTGACGTACTCGTTCGACGCGGTGACCGGGTCGTGGGTCGGCGGCGGGGTGAAGAAGTCGACGTCGTCGCGGACCTTCGCGTCGAGCGCGGTGGTGGCGAGGGACGCCAGGTCCCAGGTGCCGGTGTAGTAGACGGCGGCCCTGCCGGAGGTGAACAGGTTCTGCGCGTCGGCGTAGCCCACCGAGGAGAAACCCTTCTGGAAGCAGCCGGCCCTGCCCAGCGTGCCCAGCCACTCGGCGGCCCGGCGTCCGGTCCGGTCGCCGAGGCTCGCCTCGCCCAGCTTCAGCCGGCGGATGTAACCGGGTCCGGCGGTGCGGAACGGGTGCAGTGCCGCGTACCGTTCGAGCGGCCACTGGTCCTGGCCGTCGAGCGCGATGGGGGTGACCCCGGCCCCGCGCAGCGCGCGGCACATCGCCGGGAAGTCGTCCAGTGACGTCGGGACCCGGACGCCCGCCTCGCGCAGGAGCGCCTTGTTGTAGAAGAAGTACTCCGCCTGGTATTCGAGGGGGATCAGGTACAGCGAGCCGTCGTCGAACCGCTGGTAGTCCAGCGCGGCCGGACGGTACTTGTCGTAGAGACCGAAGTCGCGCAGCAGTGCGGCCGCGTCCATCATCCGGCCCGCGCGGGCGAGCCTGCGGGCGAACGGGGTCGCGTCGGAGTCGAACAGCTCCGGCAGCTTTCCGGCGGCGGCCAGCGTCTCGTACTTCTGGATGTACGACGGGCGGTCCGGGGTGGTGACGAAGTCGAGCCTGAAACCCGGATGCGCGGCGGCGTACTCCCGGGCGAGGGCGCGCATGGTGGTGATGACGGCGCCGTCGGCGGGGTGGGAGAGCAGCCAGGTGATCGCGTGGGGCCGCACGGCACCGGCCGGGGCCACGTCGGTGGGGGCGACACCGCCGCCGCGCGTCGCGCAGCCGGAGAGCGACAGCAGCAGGGACAGGGTCAGCGCCACCACGGCGGACGGGCGGGACCTTCTCACGGTGTGCCTCCGGACTCCGGTGCGTGAGGGCTCGCGGGGTGCGTCGGCCGGGTCGTCATGAGTGATCGCCCCGCACCCGCAGCTCCAGGCCGCGCAGTTCGGCCGTCCCGTCGGTGACGAAGAAGCCGGCCCGGCCGCCGCGCAGGTCGTACAGCCGTGTGCTGAGACACACCTGGCGGTCCAGGACGATCACCGCCAGGTCGCCCTCGGCCAGCACTTCGAGGGTGTGCGTGCCGCCGCTCAGGTCGGCCGGCCGTTCGAGTTCGACCAGGTGAGGCACATCGCCGGAGATCTGCCACTGGGCGTCGCCGGTGCGCCGGCGCGGCCACCGGTCCAGGACCATCCGGCCGCGCCGCGGCTCCAGCCGGATCACGTACCCGCGGTCCCCGTCCGCGCTCGCGTGCAGCACCAGGCCGTACTCGGCGGTGCCCGGAGCGACGGTGAACGCGGCGCGCAGCACGTACTGTTCGGGCAGTGTCTCGGTGCCGACGGCGACGCGGTGTCCGTCCGGGGCCGACAGGACGGTGGGCGCGAGCCCCGTGGGCACCTCCCGGCCGAAGCTGTCGAGGACCTCGGCGGGCACCGCGAACGCGAGCGTGCCGTCCGCGTTCTGCCGCGCCTCCAACAGGGAGAGGGTGCCCGCCCATTGCCAGGCGCCGTCGTCGGTGTCGCCTTCCCGGCTGGCGATCCACCCGGCGAAGATCCGTCTGCCGTTCCAGTCGGCGGACTTGGCGGCGTAGTAGGCGCGTCCGTCCACCGTGTCGCGCACCGGCGCCGTCCAGGGACCCCGCGGGTCGCGCGCCATCCGGTAGCGGGTGGTGAAGGCGTCGGAGAACTCCGAATACACCAGGTACCACCACTCGCCGAGGGCGAACACCTCGGGACACTCGTGTGCCACGTGACGGCGAGGGTCCCAGAAGGGCGCCGTCCGCTCCCAGGCGACCAGGTCACTCGACTCGTACTGGGCGATCACGCCCCGGCGGCGTTCGGGCCCCTCGGTGTGGCGGGCCGTGATCAGCATCCGCCACATCCCGCCGGGCTCGTCGAAGAAGACGAACGGGTCGCGCCAGTCCGCGGTCTCGTAGCCCTCCCCGGCGCCGAAGGTGTGCTCGGGATGCTTGGTCCACGAGGTGAGGTCACCCTCGCCGGTGGCGTGCATCACGAGTTGGAGGGGCGCCCCGTCGGCGCCGCGGACCGCCGGGTTCTGCCCCGTGTAGAAGAGGTGGTACCCGCCGCTCGCGTCGCGGACGACGCTCCCGGTGTACGCGTTGAAGTCGGAGTCGCCGTCCGTGCCGTGCGGCAGGGCCGTGCCGTGGTCCTCGACGTCCAGGAGGTCGCGGGTGACCGCCAGCGACCAGGAGGTTCCCGGCTTCGGCGTCTCCCGCCGCTCGTGCAGATAGAAGAGGTTCAACTCGCCGTCCCGTGCGAACGGGATGACGTCTCCCACCCATCCGTCGGGTGGCTGAAAGAACACGCGGCCTTGCATGCATCCTCCTGCTCAAACGTTTGAGCGGGATGCTATGGCTGCCCTGACGCGTGGTCAATCGTTTGAGCAGAGAATGTTTTCGCCGTTGTCGCGAACAGGTATCGGGGGCGTGTACGGCGACGGGCGTGAGCGTGGTGGATTCCTTCCTGGCGGACCTCGCGTGGGGGGCGGCACTTAGAACTCCTAACGAAATGATCTTCGAGGTGGTTGGATCAGTTCGGAACTGGTGATCCGGGGGTGTGGGGTGGCTCGGCCGAAGCCGTGGGAAGTC